>JBLHME010000139.1:0-3762 GCA_047623225.1 Cryomorphaceae bacterium | reverse complement strand
TAAATCGGTATTCACTTTGCGGGTATAAACTGGGTAATCGGAGTAGCCCATCTCTTGAGCAAACTTTACTTCCCGATCCCAGTAAGCGCCTTTAACCAGGCGCACCATTAAGCGACGGCTATTCTCGCGCGCCAGAGTTGCCAACCATTGTATGACCAGCGGTGCTCTTTTTTGATACGCCTGAACCACCAAACCAAGACCGTCCCAATCATCCAGATCAGGGTCGCGGACCAAAGCCTCAAACAAATCGAGGGATATGTCTAGGCGCTCTGATTCTTCTGCATCAATGGTAAAACCAATGTTAAAACCGCGAGCGGTAATAGCCAACTCCTTCAACAGTGGCAATAGCTCGGTCATTACCGTGTGATGATGAGAATAGTGGTAGCGAGGATGCAAGGCTGAAAGCTTTACCGAAATACCGTCTGCTTCAATAACGCTGTCAGCCACGCCATTGTCGATCATCTTACCAATCGAGTGAATCGCGGCTAAATAGGCATCATAATATTTGTGCGCATCTTTATGCGTACGTGCTCCTTCGCCAAGCATGTCGAATGAGAAACGAGTTGTCTCGCTATTATCTTTACGACCTATCCTTGCAGCTTCATCAATACTGCGGCCCAATACATACTGCCCACCCATGATACCCATGGCCTGACGAATTGCTTTACGCACCACCGGCTCACCGACCTTCTTACTGATGGCGGGCAACCAACTTGATGGATTGCCACTGAAATTTTCTTCCAGACGCACAAAGCCTCCTGTCAGAATTAACCCAACGGTCGCCATGTTGACCAAATTTGAATCCGACTTGCGAAAGTGTTTACCCCAATCACCCGCTAAGATTTTTTCATTAATCAAAGCGTCAGCTGTATCCTTGTCCGGTATTCGCAACAGCGCCTCGGCCAAACACATTAACGCAATGCCTTCTTGATTGGACAAACTAAACTCTTGTAAAAAAGCATCCAATATATTGTGCCTGCTTCCCTGCGCACGGCAATTTTCGACAAACTCGGTGGCGCGTTGTCGTGCCTGATCGCGCATAGTCTGAGTCAACCAAGGCGATTCATCACAGACTACCAGCAGGGCCTCTACACAGAGGTTTTCATCGGCATGTATTTGGGTGCGTAGTTGGCCGCGTATGTTCGGCAAAGATGTCGACTTTGGTTTGTTCATGGCTATCTTCAAAAGTTGTCGTATGTTTTAGAATGTACTACCAATAAGCAGACCTAAACAGGTCTTCTAGCTACAGAGGCTCCGATTAATCGCTGCCAGAGTCCCAATGGCCTAGCGTTCAGTAAAAAAGCAACGTGATTTACTTACGTTGCTTTTTTGTATGTCTTTAGATTAACGATTCAACGGTATTAATTCCCGGTGAGCCCCTTACGAATTAATAGTGGTTGAATATTGGGCTCTGCACCACGAAAATTTTTAAAAATAATCATCGCATCTTCAGAGCCGCCGCGTGACAACAAGGTTTTTCGGAAGTGGTCCCCATTTTCACGTTTCATTCCGCCATTCTCTTTGAACCATTCAACGGAATCTGCGTCTAAGACCTCACTCCAAATATAAGAGTAATAGCCTGCAGAATAGCCGCCAATGATGTGCGAGAAGTAGGTACTGCGATAGCGTGGTGGTATTACATCAAGGCTCACACCTGCATTTTTCAGAGCTTTTGCTTCAAAGGCTAAGAAGCCGTCAACATCTGGCACTTGATCAGGCACAATCTGATGCCATGCTTGGTCAAGTAATGACGCTGCCAAATATTCAGTGGTCGTGAAACCTTGGTTGAACTTAGAACTCGCTAGCACTTTATCCAACAATTCTCGAGGCATCGCTTCGCCGGTTTTATGATGAACAGCATAGTTGGCTAAGACCTGCGGCCAATCAGCCCACATCTCATTGACTTGTGATGGATACTCAACAAAATCACGTGGTACTGAGGTACCTGCAAAAGACGGATAGGTGACATCTGAAAACATGCCGTGTAGCGCATGACCAAACTCATGGAACATAGTTGTTACTTCGTCCCAGGTTAGCAAGGTAGGTTCACCGGCCGGTGGTTTTGGAACATTAAGGTGGTTAGCAACCACTGGCTTATTTCCCTTTAAGTGTGATTGAGATACATAGGCGTTCATCCAGGCGCCGCCGCGTTTTGATTCGCGTGCGTAAAAATCTTGGATAAACAAGGCGAGGGTCGAGCCGTCAGCGTCAAATACTTCCCAAACCTTTACGTCTGGGTGATAGGTGTTTAAGTCTGGGCGTTCTTTAAAGGTAATGCCAAATACTTGTTCAGCAGCATAGAAAACACCGTTGACCAGTACATTCTCCATCTCTAAGTAGGGCTTTAGTTGCGACTCATCAAAATTGTACCTCTGGGCACGAACTTTCTCGGTGTAATAACTCCAGTCCCATGAAGCCAATTGAAAATCACCACCTTCGGCATCGATCTGTTTTTGTAAATCTGCGGCTTCTCGCTTGGCATTCGCGACTGCTGGAGGTGTCAATATCGCAAGTCGGTCATTAACAGCTTTAGTTGTTTGTGCTGTTTTATTGCTCAATGAGTAAGCCGCATGGTTCGCAAAGCCCATTAGCTGTGCACGTTGAGCGCGAAGCTTAGCAATTTTACTTAGTATTTCGCGGTTATCGAATTCGCCACCACTGCTGCCCCGTGCTAATGACGTTTTGTGGATACGTTCACGTAGCGCTCGGTTGCTGAGCGATGACATTGATGGTTGCCCGCTGGTATTCAATAGTGGCAGTACATACTTACCTTCCAAATCCCTTGATTTGGCCGCTAACTCAGCAGACGCAATTTGGGCATCGCCTAAGCCAGCCAGTTGATCTTTAGATTCAACAATAATGGCTTTGGCATTGACCTCTTTTTGAACGTTCTGAGTAAATTGAGTTTGCAGTGTTGCTAACTCAGAGTTCATCGCCTTCAACTTTTCTTTGTCGGCATCCGACAAATCTGCCCCAAGACGCACAAAGTCTTTATAGGTCTCGCTGACTAATCGGGCAGTTTCTGGGTCTACCTTCATAGAGCCAAGCTGCTCGTATAGGGCCTTTACGCGCTTAAATAGCTTGCCATTCAATAAAATAGAATCAGAATGAGCTGATAACTTAGGCGCCATCTCGCCGCGTAAAGCATCTATCTCATCATTCAGGTTAGCCGAAGCCAGGGCAAAGAAAACGCTGGATACACGATCCAGAACGGCGCCACTGTTTTCAAGTGCAATCAAGGTATTGTCGATTGTTGCTGGCTCCGGGTTGTTGGCAATTACGTCTACTTCTGCAAGGTGTAAGCTCATACCGGCCTCGAAGGCCGGCGCATAATGTTCGTTGTTTATTTTGTCGAAGGCAGGAATCTTCAAATACAAATCACTTTCTGCGAAAAAAGGATTGCTTGCATCAAATTTCAAATCTTGCGCTTTTTGGATCTCTGACTCAGAGGGAGAGCAGGCGGATACAGCCAGCGCCGTAGCCAGCAGGCTAGTTAGTAATTTATTCATGATCTTTATTTTCTCTATGTCTTAAATTATTGTCGTTATCTTACACTATCTAAGCTTCTTCAATCATCCAAAAAAGGACCACAGATTTGGCAACCATTACGGGCCAACCATTCTAACTTTTTTCGCTATTCGCGACCTATAAGATCTACCCCTGTATGCAATAATGGTTTTATGGACTCAAAACGAATTGTAATATTAGTGGTCATCACCGCGCTATTAGCGGCAGTAATAAGCGCATTTATATCAAGTCGGT
>JBLHME010000138.1:0-3899 GCA_047623225.1 Cryomorphaceae bacterium | reverse complement strand
ATGATCACCATTGAAGCTTGCGACTAAACCCCGTAATTCGTTGCTAGTGTTTGCTATAATCCGCTGGCTATTACTCCGGTAGTAGCTCATTACAATAACAAACTTAAACCGTCCAACACTTGGCTTCTTCTTTAGAAAAATCACCCGCTTGGCTAGCTTTGCAGTCTCATTATGATGAGACCAAGGATGTGCGTATGCGTGATCAGTTTGAAAATGAACCCGATCGCTTTTCGGCGTTTTCGATCTCGTTTCAAGAAATTCTATTTGATTATTCTAAGAATAGAATCAATACAGAGACCAGCAAACTGCTTCTCGATTTGGCAAGGCAATCTAAACTGAACGCGGCGATTCAATCGATGTTTTCAGGCGAGCCAATCAATCAAACGGAAGAACGAGCGGTGTTGCACACGGCGCTACGTAATCGTGAAGGCAACCCGGTTTTTGTTGATGGCAAGGATGTGATGCCTGATATCAACCGTGTTCTAGATCAGTTTACTGATTTTGCAGAAACAGTACGATCGGGACAATGGCTAGGTTATAACGGCAAGCCCATTCGCCATATTGTGAACATTGGCATAGGCGGTTCTGACCTAGGCCCAAAGATGGTGACCCAAGCATTAAAGCCGTATTGGACAGATCAACTGCGGCCTCATTTTGTTGCGAATATAGATGGCGCGGATATTTGCTCGGTGTTGGCCGATGTAGAAGCTGAATCAACTTTGTTTATCATTGCGTCAAAAAGTTTCTCCACGCGAGAGACCATGGCAAATGCACACGCTGCAAGAACCTGGTTCTTAGAACAAACAGGCAATAATTTAGAACATGTCGCAAAACACTTTGTAGCGCTATCATCCTCTGCGAATAAAGTACGTGAATTTGGTATTAGCGAAAGCAACATGTTTGAGCTTTGGGACTGGGTGGGCGGTCGTTACTCTCTTTGGTCTGCTATCGGCTTACCGATTGCTCTAATGATTGGCAAACAGCAATTTTTAAATCTGTTGGACGGCGCATATGCTATCGACCAGCATTTTTATAACGCGCCGTTTGAAAACAACATTCCAGTGATGATGGCAATGTTAGGTGTGTGGTATCGCAATTTTTATGGCACCGCGAGCCAGGCTATAGTGCCATACGATCACAACTTACGATTGCTGCCGAGCCACCTACAGCAACTCGATATGGAGAGTAACGGCAAGGCCGTTACTATGCAGGGCGAATCTGTGAAGGTTGATACAGGGCCTATTATTTGGGGGGCTGCTGGTCCGAACGGGCAACATGCATTCTTTCAATTATTGCATCAAGGTACGCAATTAATACCCACAGATTTCATCGTGCCTATTAATTCTAAACACCCGATCACCAGTCCAGATTGCAATCATCATCAACTATTGTTCGCAAATTGTTTAGCGCAAAGCGAAGCATTAATGCGCGGACGAGAGTTTGAAAATGTGGCCTCTGAATGTGAAGGATCACCTGCCTTGGCGCCGCATCGAAGTTTCAAAGGAAATCGGCCTAGCAATACTTTGTTGTTAGATGAATTAACTCCGGAAAATTTGGGCGCTTTGATAGCCCTCTACGAACACAAAGTATTTGTGCAGGGAGTGGTATGGGGCGTGAACTCATTTGACCAATGGGGAGTGGAGCTGGGTAAAAAATTGGCCGAAGCGCTGGACCTCGAACTAACTTCAGGTGAAGCCCAAAGAGCCCACGATAGTTCTACCAGCAATTTATTAACGCATTTCAGGCAAAGGCAAGCTACCTAGTTTAGTTGCTTAGGCCCTGTTTTAAGCGTTAGTTATTGATTGTTGGGTATGATTGATTCCAGTTCGTACAGGCTTTCTATCGTTTCTCTTTGCCTGGTTATGTAGGCGCTGCTGCCATCTACAATTACTTCCGCTGCACGGCCTCTGGTATTGTAGTTTGAAGACTGCACGGCGCCATAGGCTCCGGCTGTTCTTACCGCTAGTAAGCCGCCTTGGGCAACCGATAAAGTACGCTCTTTGCCCAAAAAATCAGCGGATTCACAGATAGGCCCTACCACGTCATATTGTTGTGGATCGCTGTCGGTATTTTGATCGACTTCAATGATTTCTTGGTAGGCACTATAGAGCGCGGGACGTATGAGGTCATTCATGGCCGCATCTACAATACAAAATTGGCTAACTTCACCTTGTTTTAGATATTCAATTCGCGTCACTAAAATACCTGCATTGCCAGCAATGGCTCTGCCGGGTTCGATGGTTACGGGGATTTCAATATTGTGGGCTTGCAGCTTTTTGAGAATTGCCTGCCAGTATTCAGCGGGTGAAGGGGGCTCTTCGTCTTTATAGCGTACTCCTAGACCGCCGCCAAAGTCGATATGACTTAACTCGATACCTTGGCTATTTAGGCTAGCAACAAAGTTCAGCATTTTGTCCATGGCGTCTTCATAAGGCCGTGTTTCCACGAGCTGCGATCCAATGTGGCAAGTCACGCCTTCAACTTTCAGATGAACGTGGTGGTGAGTCGTTTGGTACATTGTGATCGCTTCATCAATGCTCACTCCAAACTTATTGTGCTTCATGCCAGTTGAAATGTAAGGATGCGTTTGCGCATCGACATCGGGGTTAATCCGAATGGCAATGGGGGCCACCTTGTTCATTTCTGTCGCAATATTTGCTATGCGCTCTAGTTCAGGTGCGGACTCAACGTTAAAACATTGGATGCCTACTTTCAGGGCTTCACGAATTTCCCAGTCGAGTTTCCCCACTCCTGAAAATACCACCAACGCAGGGTTCCCACCCGCTGCGATAACCCGTGACAATTCACCGCCGGATACAATATCAAAACTAGAACCCAGTTTCGCTAAGATGTTTAAAACGCCTAAGTTGCTGTTGGCTTTGACGGAATAACAAATGCTATGCGGGTAGTCACCAAATGCCTGATCGAAAGCGTGCCAATGTTTTTCTAAGGTGGCGCGTGAGTAAACGTATAGCGGGGTGCCATACTTTAGTGCCAACTCATCGACCGCTAGTTCCTCGGCGAACAACTCGCCGCCGCGATAACAAAAATGATCCATATTTGTGGGGGAGGCCTATTCGGCCTTTTCTTCGCTTTGGTCTTCTGCTGCGCCTTCTGTCTCAGCCGCAATAATCTCAGGCTCTACTGGGATATATAAACTGCTTTTTTGGCCACAAGCAGATAACAGGGTTAAGCTTAGTATAGTGAGTAGCGTGAATATTGTATTTTTCATGGGATCGAAATGATTAAGCGAAGCCGGTTAATTATAAACGGTTGTGTCGCGCGTGGTTACTTAAATTGTTGCTGTACTTGGGCGACACGTTGCTTAGCTGCTTGCGCTGCTTTAGCGACCCTAACGGGGGCAGTGCCACCAATGTGGTCACGTGCATTGACTGAGCCCTCTAAAGTTAGAATATCAAAAACGTCGGCCTCTATATGCTGGCTGAATGATTGCAATGTGCTCAATTCAATTTGATCTAAACGGCGTTTTTCGCTGATCGCGTAATTTACCGTCTTTCCGACTATTTCATGAGCATCTCTAAAAGGTACCTGTTTTCGTACGAGATAGTCAGCTAAATCAGTGGCCGTGGCATAACCTTCCAGTGCGGCTTGGTATAGGTTTTCTTTTTTAACGGTCATCTGCGGAATCATCGCTGCGTAGACTTGTAAACAAATTAGTGTGGTGTCGATGGAATCAAAAAGCAGTTCCTTGTCTTCTTGATTGTCCCGGTTGTAGGTTAATGGTTGCCCTTTCATTAGCATCAATAAGCCGTGCAAGTTGGCGTTAACGCGGCTGGTTTTTCCACGTACCAGCTCGGCCACATCCGGGTTTTTCTTTTGCGGCATAATGCTTGAGCCAGTGCAAAAAGCATCGCCTAGATCAATAAAATTGAAGGCAT
>JBLHME010000137.1:0-3922 GCA_047623225.1 Cryomorphaceae bacterium | reverse complement strand
GCGTGCATTTCTACTACCACTTCGTGAGACTTGGGCTCAGGCATATCAACTTCCTGCAAGGAAAATTCAAGACTGCCGGCTGAAGTGATATTTGAAAATAATTGTTGTGAGGTACTCATAGCGTGATCCTTAATTTTATATGTTGATTAATCGGACGTAGCCGATGAGTTTAACACTTTTAAGCGATTTCTTTGTGTTTGAGATTCGTCCTTGTCACTTATAGCGTGTAATCGCGACACGAATACCAATTATGCCAACTACTGTTGGTGCCACCCACGGCACCACAGACCAATAGCTGCCGTAAAGCTGGCTGAACATGCTTTGCGCACCAAAAGCCAAAAATGCTGTATGTGCAGCTATGCCTGTAATACACATGCTTGCTATATGTTCTTCGAGCCAATGCTTGGGCACCGCATGCTTATCCAAATTCGCGACAAAATCGAAAATCGATGCCAAACCCAACACACCAAAAATGATCATGAACACCGCCACCCCAGTTCCGCCGAGCGCCACACCATACCCAATTAGGCCCAAGCCTGAAACAACCACAAGACCGCTCATTATTAATTGGGCGCATCGATAGCCGTGGCTTTGATGCGATTTATTATTCAGGGCGCTAATGCCCAACCACAAGGGCTTGCCTGTGATTAAGGCCAAAAAGCCTAAAAATGCCGCCATTAGCATGTCGCCGATCAATACGTTCTTAAAACTCAGTAGCGCTGCACTTATCACTACCCACCACATGGCCCAAACATAATAATTGCCAACGCGCCTATGATTAATCCCGCCTTTACGAGTGAATACTGGCACCCAAAAAAGAATTAAACTGGTGAAACCAGCTCCAATATGACCTGCTAAAAGGGTTTTTGCGATTATTTCCATGGGTAAACCAGATAAAAATGATTACAGATAAATCTACCTTATGATTGGTTCTCATGGCATGCCAGCTGTTTGGGACGGATAACAAGACCATGTGACAACTAGCACGCGCCCAGCGTCGGGCTGGGACGGTTGTCAAAGTCTAGCGGTTGAGCAAGGCGCGCAACTCCGCGATATAGGGCCTTGAGACCGGCACCTCGAAGTCACTCACTCGATCAAGCTTTAGGCGTAAGCCCTGCGCATTGCCGCTGACCTTGCGCACACTTTCAATATTCACTAAGAACGAACGATGACAACGCACTACGGACGAGCTGTGCAATTGAGTCGCTACCTTTGCGATGGTGGTGCGCACCAATTCACAGCGTAACTCTCCATCACGCAAAAAATAGATCGACACGTAGTTTTGCATTGCTTCGAGATAGCGAATTTGACCGAACTCTAATTCCAAATTATCATTCGAAGACAAGGCAAAACTCACCAACGTCTGATTTGGCTCCAAACTAGCTTCAGGTAGAGCAATGTCAGCGGCATCTCTCTGGTGAATCCTTGCTGCTCTCAATTGCACGATCAGCCCAGATACGACCACTGGGAAAAAGCCCACAACCATGGTTGTTTTCAACATCCCAAGAAACACATCAAGATTCAAAAATCGAGTTTCGTCAACCACAAATAAATACAAAAAATTGCCAATCGCAATCCACGTCACCATGCATATAGACTGTAAAATCCATTTCCACAAAGTCCAACTCGCACCATGGGTCCGCAGCCTCAACACATATCGACAAATTAGATGAAAGCTCATACCAAACGCCACAGTGATCAAACCATACGACACACAAATCAACGCCACATTGCCAGTTTCGCGGTGCAAGCCAAACGGCCTGAGCACGTACAAAAAAAGCGCCACAAAGGTGCCTACAGCAATCATATAGCGCAGGTTTTCAAGGCCGCCAAGGTGGTCTGGGAACGGCGCGTTTAATTGTTTGAGAAATGCTCGAATCATGCTACTAATGATAACGTAAACTGAATGCTTACTCTGCCCCTATGAATTGAACCGCGCTTTTACGGTATAGCAACAGACCAGTTGCAATTATAAAACCCAATATATATTACAATATTTACATATAATGAATATTGGTGTAATGTTGGTGTTTATGCTGATAAGAATTATCAGCACTTTTTAACTGAGGCACCACTTTGAGAGCTCGCGACTATTTAACACCGGAAGAAATTCGCCAATGTACGAGTAAAAGCAATTGGCGCGCAGCCGCTATGGGTGCGGGTAATTGGCTAATCGTTATTGGTGCGTTTTCACTTGTCTATTATTGGACCAATCCGTTTAGCATCCTAGTTGCTCTGGTACTAATTGCAGGTCGCCAACACGGGATTGGCGTAATAATGCATGAATGTGGGCACAATAGTCTATTTGCTAGCAAAAAGTTAAACAACTTTTTCGGCCAATGGCTTGCGGCAAAGCCGGTATTTGATGACCTCAAACAGTATTCCTTGGGTCATTCAAAGCATCACCTCTATGCCGGCACTACAGATGACACAGATTTGAGCAATTACATTGCCTACCCGGTAGAAAAGGCCAGTTTTAAACGAAAAATGATCCGTGACCTTACTGGCCAAACTGGGTATCGGTATATAGCTGAAAAAATGGTCTCAACTATCGGTATTTTCAGCTCCGACCCAGCTATAAGACGCCAATCAAAACCTTATATCAGCATGTGGCTAACACAACTATCAATGATCATAGTTCTACACTTCACCTTGAGTGCATGGCTGTATCTGTTGTGGATTGGCTCAACAATGACGGTCTATATGGCACTTATTCGCCTCAGACAAATCGCAGAACATGCTGCGGTACCTGATTCGCTTAGCGGTGATGCCCGACTTCATACCCGCACCACTTATGCAAACTTAATAGAACGTCTTTTTATTGCACCAAATTACGTGAACTACCATATGGAGCACCATCTTATCGCGGGCGTACCAGCCTATAAGTTAGGCGCCTTGCACCAGCTTCTCATGTCACGAAATGCCTTTAAAGATACCAAGGTATTTGCCAGCTACTTAGATGTGATTCGTCATGTCACGAGACATCCTACCGAACTGGATACTAAGCGTATTCAGCCAGCTTAGTTTTGAATACAGTCAGGCTGGTAACTGCTAAGAATTTACTGCTGGATCTGCTGCGCACTAGCACGTCGAACGCCTGGCCCGTTAAGAAGCTAATTGAAATCGCGGGCATGTTTGACATTAGCGAGAATGCCGTCAGAGTAAATCTTTCTCGACTTGTATCTCGCGGACTGATTGAAACTGATAGCCGCGGCTTTTACTTAATGACGCGCCGTTATGACCCGCTACGAAATTGGATTGATGACTGGACCAGAGGCGAGCAAAGGGTCACTGACTGGAATGACCATTGGTTATGCGTTACGCCTCCACCTGCAATAAAAAAAAAGGATTGGCTGGCTTTAGATAAGTCTCTCCTCCGCTTCGGGTTTAGACCTATCGAAACTCGAATGTGGGTCCGCCCTGATAATCTGTCCCGTTCTATAGACAGCGTCAACGAACTGATAAATGCGGTCTCGGGCATATCCGATTTAATCTTTACAAAGATAGTTGAACTAACTATAAATAGTCAGAAGCTAGAGCTAGAGACTCTATGGGACAGGGCCGCGTTGGAAGAACAATACAGTCGTTACACCCAACGTTTAACGACTAGTATGCAAAGGCTGGAAAATGCCGATCACTCGACGGCCCTTGCAGAGTCGTTTATTTTGGGCGGAGAAGTTATCCATCTGTTGGCCCTAGATCCATTGCTTCCCGCCAGCATGATTAATACAGAGCTGCGCATCGATCTAACCCAGGCAATGCTTGCTTATGATGCGCATTTCCATCAGATTTGGAGAATCACGCTTTACTCCGAAACCGTAGATCGGGTGCCAGGTGATAGTGAGCCGCACGCACCAATGGCAATCGACACCTATACCTCTAATTAGTCAAACTGCTGAGCGCAACCTTAGCTCAGACCTTT
>JBLHME010000136.1:0-4444 GCA_047623225.1 Cryomorphaceae bacterium | reverse complement strand
CTGCTGCGAATTCAGTTGAAAACCGCATTGAGCAATTGCAATCAATGTTGAAAGACAATCTTAGTGGTTTGAGCGGGGATAAAGCCGAAGTGATGGCTAAGAATATTTGGCTAGCTGGTCTAGGCGCTTATTCACGTACTTATGAAGAACTGTCCGAGCGTTATGAAGACGTTCAAGGTAAATACGAAGAGATCAACGCCGAAGGCCAAAAGGTATTTAGCCAGCTAGTAAAGCGTGGTAAATCAATACAAGGTGATTTAGACGATGCTGTGAGCAAAGGCAAAGACACGTTGGAAGACCGCGTTGAAGAATTCAAACAACGTTTTGGCGGTGGCTTGTCGACTTTTGTTGATATCCCCGAGCGTCTAAGAGAAGCAGCTGAGAAGGTTGAAGAAATGGCTTTAAAGTTGCGTAAAAAGAAGTAAACGACTAAAAATATGATTAGTCTGAAAGGCGGTTGGATTAATTTCCACCGCCTTTTTTATTGACCTGTAGGGCAGCCGGGCTATGCGTACCTAAAACGGTTCACGTTGACATTCGTCTGGCGCTCTTGAATACTCTTAACCGGTTCCAACAGACAAAAATCATAAATTTTGACTCTCAAACCAGACGTGATCGGCGGTGCTAATCCAGCTAATATGTGTGGATGTTAAAAGAAAATAGATGGCAGCGACGCAGACCGCCTTTGAATATCCGCGGATAGGATTACTCAGTTTGAATTATTCTTCACACATACTCTAGAGAAACTAATGCCAAGAATATTAGATGACCATGCAGTTATCGCACAGCTATTAACTCACATTGAGAACGGCACCACAGACGAAGCCGATGGCGTCTGGCGTGAGTCGGTGTTGAATTACACCAGCCCGCAACGCTTTATGCTGGAACGCGAAACCTTGCTTAAGCGATGGCCTGTAGTCTTTTGCCCCTCATCCGCGCTGCCTGAACCAGGCTCATATCTCGCCAGAGAAGCGGCAGGTGTACCTTTACTAGCTACACGAGATAAGGACGGCTTGGTTCGCGTTTTTAAAAATGCTTGCAGGCATCGTGGCATGAAGGTGGCCGAAAATAGCGGCAGAACCAACACGTTTGTCTGTCCTTACCATGGCTGGGTATATCGACTCGACGGTGAACTAATTAACATCACTCATGAAGCAGGATTTCCAGATGTAGACAAATCTTGCAATGGCTTAGTCTCTGTTGAGGCGCGAGAAAAAGATGGCCTTGTTTACGTGGTGCAAGATCCAACTTCGAATTGTTGGGAACCGTTAAAGGATGTTCCGAAGCTTATTCGCGATGACCAAATTGTACTCGACGAAGGTGAATATTTTATTGATGCCAACTGGAAGATTTTCGCTGAATCATTCTTAGAGGGCTATCACATCAAACCCGCCCACAAAAACACCTTTTATCCTTATGGGTACGACAATATAAACCTAGTTGAGTTGTTCGGGCGCAATGGGCGTATCACTTTTCCATTCAGGCGTATTGAGAAGTTGGTCGACGTTCCGAGCGATCAATGGCAGTTAGACGGCCGCGTAACGCAAGTTAGTAATCTATTCCCAAATGTTATGTTGGCTACACTGTCACACTTCACAAGCATTGTGGTTCTGGAACCAGTAACAGTGAGTAAAACGCTGGTGCGAACCTGGACACTAAGCAATCGAGGCGCCGCCGATACGCCGCAAGCCAAGGCTGAAGTCAAACGCGATCTAGACTTTAATGCCATAGGTTTAAGGGAAGATCGGGACATGGTTGAATCAATTCAAAAAGGCCTAGCCTGCGACGCCAACAGTCATTTGACCTTTGGTAAGTATGAGAAGTTAATTAGTCATTTACATCGAAACTTAGAGCAGGTGCTTGGCGGTGTGATGGCAGATTGACCGCTTTTTTAAAATTGCCAATAGGTCAAACCATGAGTTTACGATAATTTAGAACCCAAGCCTACAAAGAGTAAATACAATCCGAAGGTCAATTCAAACATCGCTCCCGGCACAAGCAGTACGTAGGACCAAACTTCCAATCCAAAGAAGCCGGCAATCATCGCCAGAACCAGAAGGGGATAACCGATAAGACCCAACCAAGCATGCAATGCGTGGATGCGCCTTGACCAAAGTAGCCACCGACAAAACCCGATACTGCCAAGACCGAGGGCAATCATGCCGAGTCGATAAAGATTCGAATTGAGTTCTACGTTATCTGTCAGAGCTAGCACGATAGCGCCAACCCCCAATAGCAGTCCTTCGACTACTCTCGCGGCGAGATAGACGTTTGCTGTGAACGGAGCATCTAAAGCAATAACAGACCTAAGCAGCACGCCTATCACTATCGCGGCAGCTGAGTTGGTCAGCAGCAAGACTAAGCCAAGTGACACTTGGCCGTTTGATGCCAGTGCACTTCCACCACCATAAAGGCCAAATAGTAAAATGATCAGCGCACCGACGATTTGCAGCTTTAGAGTTGAAGAATGTCTATTAAACTGAATTTCGGTAGTCACTGTTTTGTATTCCTTGGTACCACGATTGATTATACGCTCGGAGCGAGCATTACAAGCCAAGCATTAGTGTCACGAGCGCACTCTAATGACAGTCTTGCCGCGCGTGGCGCCTGACTCAAGCTGGTGCATTGCTGCAGGTATGTCGTCAAGATCAAAGCGCTGGCCGATACTTGGTGTTACCGCACCAGATTGAATGAATTCACTAAACCTCTGCATGATCGAATGGTGTTCACTGCTGACGAACATTTTCATGCGGTGTTCAAGGACTAAGGATAGCAAGCTCGCCCCCACCTGGCGACCGATGCCACCCGTGAAGCGATTGCCGCCTTCACCACCCACGAAAACAATCGTTCCTTGGGGTGTCAATACACTGCGCAGACTGGACACCTTGTTGCAACCACCAATATCAATGATTAGATCATATCGACAATCACTGTTAGCAAGATAATTTGTCTCATAGTCGATGACATGGTCAGCACCTAAGGAATAAACCAAATCAGCTTTCGAAGCGCTCGCAACGCCGGTGACTTGCGCACCTAGAGCCTTGGCGAGTTGTACAGCATAAGTGCCGACGCCGCCTGAGGCACCTACCACAAGGACCTTTTGCTTCGCCTGTAGCTTGCCAACATCGGTCAATGCCTCAAGCGCAGTGATACCAGAAACGGTTGCCGCGGCAGCCGCTTCAAAGCTTATGTTGTTCGGCTTAATCACCAATTTTTCTTCGTTGGCCACGGTGTATTCGGCGAATGATCCATTGGCAACGCCAAAGACCTCGTCACCAGCGGCAAACCGTGTTACGCCACTACCAACTTTCACGACTCGGCCGGCAACATCAAGCCCAGGTATTGGCTGCTTAGGCTTCATGAAACCGAACCCCAGCATTCTGATCAGATAAGGCGTTCCAGTCATCAGGTGCCATGTGCCACGATCAAGAGCTGCGCAATGCACTTCAATGAGTACTTCCTTCTCGCCGATGGAGGGAACATCAACTGTCTCACGTTGCAAAACTTCAGCTGTTCCGTAAGATCGGTGAACAATTGCGCGCATGTTTTTTTGTCGGGCTGTAATAGCTCCTGAGGTTGGTTTATGGCTAAGCATGTCGGATGGGCTATTGGATTCAAATGATGTTGTGTGCATGTGTAACTCTGTATTATTTAATGTATTTTCGTACTAAGTACAGTATGTTGTTGGAGTATAATCGTACTAAGTACGGTAAACAAGTTTTTAAGCAATTCCACGTAATAATCGAAAGTATGATAATGAGCCAAGCGAGTAAATATCTATGAAGACTAGTTCTTTGAGCAAAGTCGGGTCGCGACGTCAATCGCTCAATAAAGGCCGCATCATCGGTAGTGCGGTGGCTCTTGCAGACAAAACGGGAGTCGATGCCCTAACCATCCGTAAATTGGCTACAGCGCTGGGTGTAAAGCCAATGACGATCTACCATTATGTGCCGAACAAGGAGGCGATTATAGATGGAATGGTTGATATGGTCTTCAGTGAGATCGATCTCCCACAAATTGATATAGACTGGAAGAGCGCGGTACGGCTAAGATCAGCATCGGCGCGCGCGGTACTCGCCACACACCCATGGGCTGTACCGTTGATGGAATCGAGGAGATCGCCGGGCATTGCTACATTGCGCCAGCATGATGCGGTTATCGCTTGTCTGCGAAACGGTGGGCTATCTGTCGAGATGACCGCGCATGCCTATGCTTTGATCGATGCTTTTATCTACGGATTTGCAATGCAGGAAGCGAGTCTACCGGCCACATCAGGAGAACAGATGAGTGAACTGGCTGAATCCATCATGCAAGCTACTGCAATGAATGAATACCCGCATCTAATGGAATTAACTACTCAACATGTGCTTCAACCCGGTTACGATTTCGCTGAGGAATTTGATTTCGGTCTGAACCTTATCTTGGATGGATTGGAAAGGGCATC
>JBLHME010000135.1:0-4582 GCA_047623225.1 Cryomorphaceae bacterium | reverse complement strand
TATATAGCTCGGAATATGAGCCCTTGTTCTACGGCGCACCAATCAGCTATGGGCACGAACGTTGCAAGCTGGTTTTTGCCTCACGCTTTTTGGATATGGAAATTGTGCAAACACCAGAAACTCTTGATCAATATCTACTGGGAACAAATCTGTCGCTACTCTATCAGCCTAAGAACTACCGCGTGATTAGTGATCAGGTTCGCCAGTGGTTGGAGAAAAACATTAAGCAGGGCAATTATAAGGCTACGCTAAAGCAAGCAGCACAACATTTTCAGTTAAGCCAACAGGTTTTGCATCGGCGCCTACAATCTGAAAATTTATCCTTCAAAGAAATTAAAATGCAAACTCGGCGCGACATTGCAATCAACCTTCTGTTCAGCAAACGCTATAAAATCGAGGAAATAGCCACCATGGTGGGATTTTCTGAGCCCAGTGCTTTTATCCGCGCGTTTAAAAGTTGGACCGGGACCACGCCGTTAACCTATCGCCAAGAGCACCGTTAATTTACAGTTTGTAACTTAACTTGCCTATTGCTGAGGCTATAATGGCTTCTAATTGCCTTAATACTACTGCTAAGAGTCAACTATGTTTCTAATTGCCCTATTTTGGATCACCTTGTTTTGGACATTGGGAGGCTATCTGATTTCAAAGTTTGTACTCTCGGGCCCCGATCTGTCTGGTTACGACACGCCTGTTGGCGAGAACTTTGAACAACATGCCGACGATTCGGCCGCCGATGCTCAGTTTATGTCTAGTATCGCAAGTCTTAGAAAAGCAACTTTAGCAACAAAGTCAATGAAATCGGGGCTGGCCAAAGCGCGAGAATTTGCTGATAACTTATCCAGCGATTTACAGACAGACTCTGAATTCAAGCAAGTCATTGTTAACGGCGTAAAATGCGAATGGACCTTAGCGACCAACAGCACCACTAGCCGTCGTATTCTATTTATGCACGGTGGCGCTTTTCTTTTAGGCAGCCCGAAAGGCCATCGGCGCTTTACCGATCAGCTGGCAAAACTTGCAAACGCTGCAGTATTATCCGTTGATTACCGAATGCTGCCCGAGAGCAGTCGCAGTAAGGGAATCAAAGATTGCCAAACTGCGTATAAATGGATATTAGAAAACGGCCCAGATGGCCCTGAAAATTTGGATTTACTGATAATCGCAGGCGACTCTGCGGGTGGCAATCTTGCAATGATGCTCTCTAACTGGTCCAAATCACTCTCTATTCGTCGGCCTGACGGGGTGATCGGGTTTTCGCCCTCCTTGGACGCCACCATGGCTTCTCCAACGATAAGTGCAAACCTTAAAACCGATCGAATATTGGGTGAGGGTTTGGGCGCTCTATTGCGCATTCCACGAATCATACGCAACTGGATTGGACTTTTCGCAGCACGCATGAACCCAGCTAACCCCCTAAGCTCGCCGCTTTTTGGGGATCTGACTGATTTGCCTAAAACCCTCATTCACGCTAGTTCGAGTGAAATGCTTTTAGGAGAATCAATTCGCTATACCAACAAAGCGCGCGCAGGGGGTTCTGATGTTACCTTGCAAATTTGGCAAAACCAATTGCACGATTGGCATCTCTTTAATATGCACGTGGGCTCTGGAGTCTCTGCTTGGAACGAGGTGAAAAAATTTATTGACTCTCTAAGCTCAAATGTCGCCAATAGTACTCAAACAGAGGCTGCACTAAGCTACGCGAAACGATCAGCAAACGGCTAAATCAATCTTCAAACTTAGGTTGGCGTTTTTGCATTGCGGCCATAATTGCCTCAATTTGATTCGGCGTACCAATAATGCCATCTTGAACTTGAGATTCCATTAGCAGACCTTCCGCAGCGGTTTGGTAATTTGCCGAATCTATGATTTTTTTTGCGCCGCGTATCGCGTGCGGATTTTTGCAAGCGATGTCGTTTGCCAGACTCAATGCATGAGCGACAGGGTCATCGACAATGTCGGTGATGAAGCCCCATTGCTTAGCCTCTTGTGCACTGAAAATTCGCGCCGTGTAAGTAAGCTCCCTAATCACATCATCGGGTGCTAGGTGCCGCATTATCTGTGTGCTGCTCATATCTGGAACCAAGCCCCACTTTAGCTCTAGTATTGAAAATTTGCTTTGCGCTTTGGCATAGCGCATGTCGGCACCAAGAGCAATTTGAAAACCTCCACCCAAAGCGACTCCCTCAACAGCGGCAATCACCGGCATGGGCAATTCACGCCACATCCAAACAATATGCTGAGGGTCGTTGGCAATGCCCTTGGTTCGAGCGCTCAAGCCAACGGGAGGTTGATCAGGATCGAGTGCAAGGCCTTGTTTTGCGACAATGGATTCGAAATTCGATTTATCCAGACCCGCGCAAAAGTTACCGCCCTGCCCCGATAAAACGACCACTCGAATACTTGAGTCCGCCAAAATTTGCTCACCCACCATCGTAATGGCTTCAAACATCTTATTGTCCAGCGCGTTCATTTTATCGGCTCTCGCCAATTGCACGTGTGCTACATGGTTTTCTACTGACAATTCAATTCGGTCGTGGATCATTTTTTTTCTGAGGTGTGTTATCTAGGCTAGAAGTTTAGTGTCTGTGTCACACGTCATCAAGACATGCAGCGGAATAAATAGCTCAAATTCAACAAAATCTCACTAAAGCCAGAGATAAGATTGCCGATCATTGGCCTAAAATGGCGAAAAATTTCGATGCATGCTTAATCAGCCTATTAACAATGCTGCGGACGCTTGATCAACGTTATACTTCACACCCCAAAGATCCTTTTTATTGCATAATTCTATTCTTGAATTAGCAGCCAACACCGAGACCGAATAATGGAAGACGCATATAGAAAAATAATTACCGAGTGTGGTGAAGATCTAACTCGCGCCGGATTGATCGACACCCCAAAACGCGCCGCTAAGGCAATGAAATTTTTAACCCATGGTTATGCACAGGATTTGGATACCGTTATCAATAACGCGCTATTTCCTTCCGATTCGCGCGAGATGGTAATTGTTAAAGACATTGAGCTCTACTCCATGTGTGAACACCACTTATTGCCATTTATCGGCAAGGCCCATGTTGCTTATATCCCAAATGGCAAAGTTCTCGGCTTATCTAAAATTGCTCGAATTGTCGACATGTTTGCCCGAAGAATGCAAATACAAGAACAGTTGACCACCGAAATCGCCGAAACAGTGCGCGATGTAACCGGTGCAGAGGGAGTTGGCGTAATTATCGAGGCCAAGCACATGTGTATGATGATGCGTGGGGTAGAGAAGCAAAACTCTTCAATGAAAACCTCCTCTATGCTAGGTATTTTTCGCAGTAATCAATCAACCAGATCGGAATTTTTGTCTCTGGTGAGTAACTAGTAAGCTTGCAGTGCTTTTACCATATCGCTTGCTGCGCACGCGAGTGACACAGGAAAACTTGGCATCGCTTATTACACAAGCTAGTTGAGCGTGTCGACATACCTATCTCATGCGCTCGATAGATTATCCTCCTTGGCGCCCTAATGCACACAGACAAAGCCATTGTTGACCGTTTTGCAACCGCTAAAGATGGTGCAAAACTGTGCTAAAACCTGAACAAACGACCGCTCGATAGCGAAACTCCACACAGAACAGACAATTGTCGTTCGGACGTTGCTTCAATACCGTGCTCTGACTATACTAATTGCGGGTAGAAGTGAATTGGGCTCTGATGCGCAAACGCGTTTAAGGATGGGGCCATCTAGGGAAACCAACCAGTAATATAGTCATGAGCAAAGCTGAGAATTTAGTCATTATGTTTACCGATATTGTCGGTTTTACACAATTGACGTCGACGCAGTCTAGGGGCCAAAACGAGGCTATGTTGCGCCAAAATGAAAAGCTTTTGCACGGAGTTGCAAAGCGTTTCGGCGGTAAGCGCATCAAATCAATTGGTGACTCTCTATTAATCGTATTCAAATCTCCTACAGATTCGGTGCACTGCGCTATGGCCATGCATGATGCACTCTGGGAGTACAATCAGACTGTCCCAGAACCTGAGCGCCTAACGATTCGTATTTCTCTAAACTCGGGCGAAGTACGCATTGATGGTGGCGACGTATTTGGCGAGCCGGTTAATGTCGCGTCTCGTCTAGAAGGGATGACTCCGGCCAATGAAGTCTATTTTACTGAAGCCATCTACTTGTCAATGAACAAGGCCGAAGTCTCAAACGAACTGGTTGGTACGCATAAACTAAGGGGCATTCCTGAAGAAGTTACCGTTTATCGAGTGCCGAGAGGCGCTGCAGCTCACCGCTTGGTTGCTGTGGGTAATGACGATGACGATGAAGATGAAGAAAATAAATATCCGTATGGTGGTATGCACCGCATGGTTACTGATAATAGCGGCTCGGGAATTTCCTTCGGCGATGAATTACCTTTTGCCAAAATCGCCATGGCCGCCTTAGCGGTAGTCGCAATTGGTGCCGCTGCTATGTTCTGGCCGATGAACACACCAGAGGCCATCACGCAGCAAAATACTGCGAATTTGAACCCTGATTCAGTAAACACCTCAAGCCTAAATCAAAATCAGGCAACCCAAGCAGACAATGG
>JBLHME010000134.1:0-4639 GCA_047623225.1 Cryomorphaceae bacterium | reverse complement strand
TCGCTTTCCGGCATTTTACCACCCACAGCGATTTGCCAGCGATTACGCCAATGTGCGAAATTTGGAAAGGTCACAATGCCTTGTTTGCCCACTCTCATCATTTCTTTGAGCAGAACTTCAGGATTGCGCATAGCCTGTAGCGTTAGCGAGAGCACTACATAGTCAAAGGCATCAGAATCAAAATGAGCCAGCCCGCGATCCAAATTTGTTTGGATCACATTAATGCCATTGTCGATGCACGTAGAGATCATCTGAGGGTTCAATTCAACCCCGTAGCCAGTGACTCCCTTGCGCGTTTGTAAATGCCTTAATAGCCCGCCGTTGCCACATCCAAGGTCCATTACTCGCGAGTTAGGTTCGATCCAATCGGCAATTATTTTGTAATCATGCCGAGTTAAGTTGGAGTTGTTAAGTTTCTTATCCATTGCCAGTCTCACACTCCTTAGCAATGCGATTTAGGTAGGCGAACATCACTTGTGTATAGTCTTCAATATCGAGCAAGAACGAGTCGTGGCCGTGCCGGGCATCGATCTCTGCATAGCTCACATTTAGTTTATTGCTTTGTAAGGCACGAACAATCTCGCGCGATCGCTCAATAGAAAATCGCCAATCGCTGGAGAACGAAACCACCAAGAAGCTGGCGGTAATATTTGCGAAGGCTTTGGATAGGTCACCATCATGGTCAGCAGCCGGGTCAAAGTAATCCAAGGCTTTAGTCATTAATAGATAAGTGTTGGCGTCAAAGCGATTAACAAATTGATCGCCCTGATAGCGCAAATAGCTCTCCACCTCGAATTCAGGATTAAATTCATAATCAAACTTTGATTTTTTACGCAGGTTACGGCCAAATTTTTCAGCCATTAAATCGTCTGAGAGATAGGTAATGTGGCCGAGCATTCTTGCTACTCGCAGCCCGCGCTTAGGGCTGGTGTTGTGTTGGTAATAGTTTCCGTTGTGAAAGTCTGGGTCGGTGCGAATGGCTTGCCGCGCTACGTCGTTAAAGCCAATATTTTGAGCGCTCAACTTGGCCGCGGAAGCAATAACAATTGCATAGCGTAGGCCTTCAGGGTAGCTTAAACCCCACTGCACGGCTTGCATGCCGCCTAGGCTACCGCCAACTACAGCGGCCCATTGTTCAATACCTAAATAGTCGCTTAGTCGCTTTTGTGCCTCTACCCAATCGCGCACAGTCACAATAGGAAAATCGGGTCCATAAGGTTGCTCAGTTTCTGGATTAATTGACGAGGGCCCTGTGCTGCCGTTACAACCACCGAGGTTATTGCTCGAAACTATAAAAAATTTATTTGTGTCAATTGGCTTGCCGGGGCCAATAAGATTCTCCCACCAGCCAGAGGCCTCATCTTCTCCTGCGTGATGACCGGCCGCATGGTGATCGCTCGACAAGGCATGGCAGATTAGAATGGCGTTGGATCTATTGGCATTCAGCTCACCATAGGTTTCATAGACCAGGGTGTAGCGCTCGAGCACCCCTTTGCTTTCTAATGCTAAGGGAGTTTGAAACTCGGCGAGCTTAGGCTCTACCAAGCCAATAGATTGGCTATTAGGCATTATCGATCGAAGGCTTAAATGGGCAGTGGCAGTATCGGAGCCACTAGCAAACGCAGAGATAGTTGTAAGAATAGAATTACCACTATCGGCGACAAATCTAAGCCGCCGATTGGCGGTATTATTCTTCTAGCAGGTGCCATAATCGGATTGCTGATTGAGCGCGCCACGCTCAGAATTGGGTGCTGTGAATGCGGATTCACCCAGCTGGCAATAATTTGAACGAATATCGCAAGCAAGAATAGATAAACACTTGCTTTGATGACCACGCCTACGCTCATCAAAAGATATTCAAAAACGCTCGGCTCAAATCCGCGCAAACTAACAAAGGCAAATATCTTAATTGCAGCCAAAATCAGGGCGAGCGCCACTGTTGCTGTGTCGACGTTGGCAATGTTGGGTAGAACTTTACGCAATGGAATAATGACAGGGTTTGTCAGGCTTATCACAAATTGGCCAAATTGATTTCGAAAACTCGCGCGCACCCACTGCATCCAAAATCGCAGCAAGGCCAAATAAAGAGCAAAACCGATTATCGATTGAAGCAAAAAGTCAGTGGCGTTTTGTATATAGGGCATATGTTTAACCGAGCTCCTGGGCAAGTTCCTCTGATCGTATCTTAGCGGCCGTAAATGCGTTGTTAACAATAGCAGGCAGCTTAGCAGCATGGAACGCTTGTAAGGCACTCTCGGTCGTGCCTTTTGGAGACGTTACCTTGTCAATCAGCGTCTGCAATGATAAATCGCTTGATTCGACTAATTCTGCAGCTCCTTTAGTCGTTGCGATGGCTAGAGTCTTCGCCGTCTCTGGTTCGAGACCTGCGGCCACCCCAGCTTCGATTAGGCTTTGCATGAAAAGCATGAAATAAGCCGGGCCACTGCCTGATAACGCGGTAACGCTATCAATATCGGCTTCCTTAGGCACCCACACCGAAACGCCCACTGTATTCATCAGCTGCTGGGCGATGGTCTTTTGCGCAGAGTTCACCATTGCATTGGCGAACAAGCCACTAGCGCCTGAACCCACTAGTGCAGGCGTATTTGGCATAACTCGAATTATGGCAAATGATTGCCCCAGCCAGCGTTCAATTGACTTGGCAGTGATGCCAGCAACCACTGAAATGATCAATGGTTTAGTAGCGCGAAAATCATCGGCCAACGGCGTTAATACTTGTTCAAGCACTTGGGGCTTAACAGCAATCAGCACAATCTGAGATCTTGCAATTAAGCTGGAATTATCTTGCGCAGCAAAAATGCCATATTCTTGAGCCAAACTTTCCGCTTTTTGAGTATTGGGTTCAAACACGGATATTTGTTCGGCAGAGATGTTACTGCCACTAATAAGGCCTCCAATGAGGCTGGTGGCCATATTGCCGCCGCCGATAAAACCAATTGATTGATTCACCATTTTAAATAATTATATTTTTAAGGTTTGAAGGTGAGGTTGATTGTACTGAGAAATGTAGCGAACCGCTAAGCCTATTAGTTTATTGGTGTTGGCTTGCTCGTGCGCCAAAAAGCGCAGTTCCGACACGGATCATAGTACTGCCAGCAGCGATAGCCGCCTCCAAATCGTTAGACATTCCCATAGATAGCTGATCCAGTGATAGGCCATAACGTTGATTTGTGCTTAACATCAGTTCTTGAGCAGTCTGAAACGCCGCTTTTTGCGCATCAAAATCCTTTCGAGGTTTGGGGATTGTCATAAAACCTCGTAAGCTAACGTTGCTGAGTTGCGAAATTTGGTCGCACAGTTCCGCAACCTCACTTGGCACAACACCAGATTTGGATTGTTCTGCATCGAGGTTTATCTGTACTAGAATATTTACCGGCTCAGCCGGCAATGAATGTTGGCCCAGTCGTGCTGCAATCTTTAAGCGATCAACCCCGTGCACCCAATCAAAATTTTGCGCAATAAGCTTGGTTTTGTTTGACTGGATATGTCCAATAAAGTGCCATTGCAAGTCCTGCCTGCTAAGCTGCGCTTTTTTATCAATAGCTTCTTGCAGATAGTTTTCGCCAATATCCCGCAGGCCTTTTGTGGCAAAGTCGGCAATTAGTTCAGGCGGTTGAACTTTACTGGCCCCGATCAGGCGAATCGAATCTGCATCGCGGCCCACAGCTTGCGCTGCGTCATTAATGCGATTTCGTATCTTATTCAGCTGTTTAGCTGCGTAATCAAGATTGCTCATGAGATCTATTGCTGGTTATACTTGTGCGCTACCCTTAACCAGCAATTGTATCGCAGAAAACCTCGGAGAAGGAATGGACATATCAGAACTGCTGGCCTTTAGTCACAAAAATAAGGCTTCAGATTTACATCTTTCTGCGGGAATGCCGCCGATGATCCGTGTTGATGGCGACATGAAACGCATCAACCTACCAGTTTTAGGCTCCGAAACAGTGTTGAAAATGATCTTCGATATCATGAATGATCAGCAGCGAAAGACCTATGAGGAGAACCTTGAGGTAGACTTTTCGTTTGAAATACCCAATGTAGCGCGTTTTCGTGTCAACGCTTTCACCCAAGATCGAGGCGCCGCCGCGGTTTTTCGAACCATTCCATCAGTGGTACTTAGCTTAGATGATTTGGATGCACCGCAAATTTTTCGCGAAATCTGTATGAAGCCTCGCGGATTGGTGTTGGTAACTGGCCCTACCGGTTCTGGTAAATCAACCACTCTTGCGGCAATGGTTGATTACATTAACGACAAGCACAAAGCGCATATATTGACTGTCGAAGACCCTATCGAATTTGTCCATCAAAGTAAGAAGTGTTTGGTCAACCAACGGGAACTCAATAAAGATACGCACAGTTTCGACAATGCTCTGCGCTCAGCCTTGCGCGAAGATCCTGATATTATTTTGGTCGGCGAGCTTCGTGACTTAGAAACCATACGCTTAGCGATGACCGCTGCTGAAACTGGCCATTTAGTGTTAGCTACTTTGCATACCAGTTCGGCACCGAAAACCATTGATAGGGTAGTTGACGTTTTTCCCGCCGAAGAAAAATCCATGGTGCGATCAATGTTATCGGAATCAATTCAGGCGGTAATTGCACAAACCTTGATTAA
>JBLHME010000133.1:0-4675 GCA_047623225.1 Cryomorphaceae bacterium | reverse complement strand
GTGATCTTTGTAAGGGGAAATAATGAAAATAGAACTCGAAGGTAAGCGCGTATTTATTAGCGCTGGTGGCGATGGCATGGGCCGTTCAACCGCCTTGGCAATGCATGACCTAGGAGCCAAGGTTTTCACTTGCGATGTCAACCAAGCAACGCTCGACACTCTACCTGAAGGAATAACCACCTATCACTGCGATGTCTCAGACCCAGTCGCGGTCGATGCGATGTTCGATGATTTCATTGCTGGTGGCTTAGACATACTTGTAAACAATGCAGGCATAGGCGGCCCAACCAAGCCAATAGAAGATATTAGCAACGATGAATGGCGGCAGACCATGGCTGTGGGTATAGATTCTCAGTTTTACTGCTGTCGTAGAGCGGTGCCGGTTTTTAAGGCACAACAATCGGGAGTGATCATCAATATGTGTTCTGCTGCAGGCATTCTTGGTTACCCACATCGTAGCCCCTATGTGGCTGCAAAGTGGGCAGTAAGTGGTTTAGTCAAAACATTGGCGATGGAACTTGGGCCCGACAATATTCGAGTAAATGGCATTGTTCCAGGTAATGTAAACGGCGACAGACTGGACCGCGTTGTTCAAGCTCACGCAGATGCCGACGGCTTAGAGCCCCAAGAGGTTCGCAACCTGTATGCTATTGGAACATCCATGCAGTGCTTTGTGGAACCGGAGGAAATATCCCAACTAATCTGTTTTTTGTGCTCGGACTTTGGTAAACACATTTCTGGGCAGATGGTTGCGGTGGATGGTTTTACCGAGACTCTTTACCCTCGTAGCTGAACCTAAGGGAGCAGAAGCAATTGCTTGCTGGTGATTGAGTTTTAAATACTACGTAAGAGCTAAGTAGAGCAATGAAACGCTCGACTATGTGATCTTCGCTATCTTGATGTCTGAAAAGGCGAAAATTAGCGCAACAATTGGATTTATCAAATTAAAAAAGCAGTAGGGTAGGTAGCTAATAGTTGCCACAGCAAGGGTTCCGGCCATGAATACTCCGCAACCATTCCAGGGAATCAGTGGCGAGCTTAGTGTTCCCGAATCTTCCAATGCTCTCGAAAGGTTTATGCTTTTAAGCTTGCGATTTTCAAACTCAGACTTCCACATTTGGCCGGGCACCACGATCGACATGTACTGGTCTCCAGTAAGTACATTTACTCCAAAGCAGGTAGCCATGGTGGTTGCAATTAATGATCCTGTAGAACGCACAAGCTTCATCATTGCACGCAGTAGCGCGGCGATAAAACCTATCCGTTCTAGCACCCCCGTCATCATCATAGAGGCGATGACTAGCCACACCATGTTGACCATGGATGCCATGCCACCGCGTGACAGTAAATAGTCAACATCTTGGTTGCCCGTACCAATATTGAAACCAGCGTAAAGTACCTGCCAAAGCGATTTTGCCAACACCACAATTGAATCGCCTTGGACATAACCAGCAAAGCGCACTAAAGCATCGTATTGGAACAAAACTGCAAACACACAAGCCAGCAAAGACACACCCATAATTGCCAAGAATGCTGGAGTCTCACGTGTTGCAAGCCATAAAAGCAGTAGCACCGGTAACAGATTAATCCACGATATTTCAAAATATTGATCCAAGGCCGATAGAAACGCATCAATTCCGCTTTGATCACCAGGAGTTGACGACCCACTCAAACTGATAATCAAAAATAGTGTGAGAGAAATGACAAAGCTGGGCAACGAAACCCAAGACATATGACGGATATGCTCGAATAACTCGCTGCCTGCAATCGATGGGGCGAGGTTGGTTGTCTCAGACAATGGAGACATTTTATCGCCAAAATAGGCACCTGAAATAACCGCGCCAGCAGTGATGTCCGGTGAAAGAGAGAAACCGTAGGCCACTCCAATCAGCGCCACGCCTATGGTAGCGGCAGTGGTCCAGGAACTGCCTATGCAAATAGCAACCAACGCACAAATCAAGCAGGCCATTGGGTAAAAGTAAGAGGGCGAGAGGATGTTTAGCCCAAAATACAAAAGTGTAGGCACTGCACCGGATAACATTAAGCTGCCTATCAGCGCGCCAACTGCCAAAAATATGAGTATCGGCCCTGCTGTTTTTGACGATGACGTAATGATGCTTTGCTCAATCTCAGTCCAACTGATTTTGTTTTTGAGGCCGATCAATGAAGCGAGAAATCCAATCACCATCATGGCGACTTGAGTCGCACCCGATAAGGAATCGCTGCCAAACAGTGCAATTACTCCGCCCATAACCGAGAGTAGAATCACTCCAACTAAAATAGCATCAAAATTACTGAGGGCTTGCTCTGTATTATTATTCATTGGGTTTCTTAGCGGGTTCCTTTATCGGATAGTGAGTGGTGCGGTCGCAGGACAAGGAAATAATTGGATTTTTGCAATTAGGTCAATCTGCCTGCACATAGTGATTACTGCGCAATTCAAGGGGAGCTACAATTATTAGGTTTTTAGTAAGGGCTTGGTATTCAGGTGATTCGCCAAAATGGTAGCGCGAAACCAGGTCTTGTTGTAAGTTCCAAGGCGTTAATCCGTAGCCGCTTGCGAGCATCCGTTCAACTTCCGACCATGCAAGTTCAGGTTCGTTTAACGCCATATAGGTATCAACAATATCCACTCGAATCTCATGCAGCGCAGTATCCAGTCGGGCACATCGAATACCGGTAACACCTTTCGGAAATTTGGATCAGTAACCAACTGGCGGCTGCATAAAACAGCACAGTACTTAAAACGTTACGCCTGTTAAGTTCGCTAAAGATGTTCTTCATAGCGGCCAAGCCTGCCCCAATAAGAACAAATCAAGAAGATCCATTGTGCTCCACGCATTGAATTAAATTGGTGACTTATCTAAGCCAAAAAAAGGGGTTCACTAGCTGTCTGTGGTGGCTTCCTTTCTACCCATCATCAACAATGCAGGAAGACAAATAAGGTCTACTACCAAGGCAATTGCTATGGTTAATGCAGTCAGCACGCCCATTTGGAAATTAGGCTGAAAATTTGATAAAGACAACAACGCAAAGCCAGACATCAACACAAACGCATTGGCAATAATTGCCACTCCAACAGTCTCGAACGAATAATTAATCGCCTCAAATTTGGAATAGCTTTTTTCTCTGCGAGCGCGTAAATATTTACTCAAAAAATGTGTGGTGTTATCGACCACAATCCCAAGTGAAGAGGCCGCAATAATAGTGGTCGCCATTCCGGCAGTACCAATCAACAACGCCCAGACGCTTAGCGCAAGCACCACAGGCAATAGATTCGGCAACATACTAAGCAAACCTAAGCCAATATGGTTGAGAGCAACAATCATCAACAATGTGATTGCGACTATCGCAATAATATTGCCATTGATCATGCCCTCTATATTGCGTTTTGAAATATATGAAAATAGCAGAGGCGTGCCAGTTGGTTCTGATCTCATTGCTTCGTAGGTATTTGTTGCTAACCAGATTTTTGACTGTTCGGCAAAATTTCTAACCTGGCTGGCCGTAGGATTACCTAGCACGGCGGTAACCCGTGTGGCAGACTTATCGAGATTAATCCTGTCAGTGAGATCTAGCCCGTAGGGCAGCGATAACTCGTATAACAATAGATATTGTGCAGCGAGCTCTGCATTGTCAGCAACGCGGTAGAACGCGTCATCATCTGCATGCATATTCCGATTCAATCGTTTGGCAATATCGCTATAACTAAAAACAGAGGTGACAAGTTCCTCTGCCCTTAACCAAGTGGTGAATTGATCGAGGGCTTTCAGATACTTCGGATTGTTAATGCCATTAGCAGAGCCGCTTTGTAGGTTGAATTGAATAAAAAACATTCCACCTAAGTGTTCTTGAGCAAAATCGGTATCAACTCTGAACTGCATTTCTTTGTCAAAGAACTTAACAAAATGATCGTTCAATTCTAGTTTTGGAAGTTGACTAATCAGGCTTATGCTTAAAACTGCGGAAACAACTAATATGCTCTTGCTGTGACTGGTAGTGAAGCGCGCGAGCGCCGCCATGGCGCCGCGAGAACCATCATCGTCTCCTTGACCAGCACGAACTTTAACTTTGAGAGGCAGCACAGTCATTACGGCTGGCAATAAAAGAACAGAGAAAAACCAGGCAGCCACGATACCAATCGCACTTAAATTACCCAAATGTTTGAAAGGCGGGGAATCAGAATAGTTCAAACACAAAAAGCCGACAATCGTGGTAACGCTGGTAATTGAAACAGCAAGAAAATTTAACCTTAAACTCTCACGCAGGGCTTGTTTTTTTTCAGCCCCCTTACGCATTAAATTGAGCATGGTCATAAGAATATGCACGCTGTCTGCAACGGCCAAAGTCATAATTATAATCGGCGCTATAATGGTAATAGAGGTAAGTTGTATGCCCGAATACCCCATAAATCCTAATGGCACTATGGTAGAGGCTGAAACCACCAAAAAAGTGCCTATTGTCGCGCTAACGCTGCGATAAACGCAAAGCAGTGCAATCAGCAAAATAAGATACATGCCGGGTATCAATGTTTTTGCGTCAGCACGCCCGGCTTCTGTGAATGTACTAGACATCATCACCGAACCGGTAAGCGCCACGCGTGTCCCTGGATAGCGTTCTTCGGCTTGTTTTGCTAACTCACGCGCGGCAGAGACAAAAGCGACAAGGTTGTCGC
>JBLHME010000132.1:0-4731 GCA_047623225.1 Cryomorphaceae bacterium | reverse complement strand
TGCCAAGCTAGAACAAAGCATTCAAGGCAGTCTGCGGCCTGATTTAACACTTCTACTAGATCTACCGGTTGAGCTTGGTGAAAGTAGGGCGGGGCAGCGCAGTGAGCCTGATCGTTTTGAGAAACAACAAATCGGTTTTAAGCAAAAAGTGCGAGACTGCTATCTGCAACGCGCCGCCGCAGAGCCAAAGCGAATCAAGCTGATAGACGCTAGTCAGTCTTTGCAAGACGTTAAAGATCAAATTCTCAAAGCTCTGACGGAATTTGGTGGCGCTCATGGCTAGTTTTCAACCAACCATCCACCCTTGGAACCAAGAACTTTGGCAGCACCTTACCTTGGAGCCTGAAAGATCCAACCATGCCCTGTTGTTTAATGGCGATGCTGGCTTGGGCAAAAAAGACCTTGCGATGGCCTTGGCGCATTTTGTGATGACCGAAACACATAGTCAATCAGCAACTTTATTCAGTGCTGGTTCTCACCCCGATTTACACGTGATAATGCCAGAAGCGCAGATTCAAGAAAACCTAGTGGGCAGCTTTGCGCGGCGCTATATTGAACCGCATGCAGGCAAGAAGCCAAGACAAACTATTACCATTGATCAAATTAGAAAGTTATCGGCAGCCTTGGTTACACACCCGCACATTGCCGGCACTCGTGTAATAGTGATCTATGCGGCCGAGACTATGAACAGAAGTGCAGCAAACGCTCTACTAAAAAGCCTAGAAGAGCCTCCGCAAAACACCTTGTTTTTGATGGTCAGTGATGAACTTTCAAAGCTCGCCAAGACAATTCGAAGCCGCTGTAGCTTGCTGAATTTCAAGGCGCCTGACTTTGACTCCGCTCGAGCATGGTTAGCGCTTCAGGGTATATTGCCCGAAGACGAAATCGACAATCACTTGGCAATGGCGAACAATCATCCTTTGCGTGCACTCAGCTTATATGAATCCAATTATTTACAGTCATTGAAAAGCGTCTTTACCGATGTGAATGGCTTGTGGACGCAACGGTCGGAAGCCACTCAAGTCGCAAGAAACTGGCAGTCAATCGGTGCGTCGGTGAGCGTGGATATATTGCAAAAGCTTAGCACTGATTTATTGCGCGCAAGCTTGAGCGATAATCCTAAAACAGTGTTCTTTCCAGTGCAACGAAGCTGGATAATGTCGATTAGCAAAAAGCTCTCAAAAGAAAGACTGCTTGATGTGATCGACGAGCTTGTTTACGCAAAGAAAATGCTCGCCACCACGGTTGATCAGCAGTTGGTATTAGAAACACTGTCGATTAAGTTTCGTGGCCTGCCGGTGTAGAATGATCATTGCACAGGGTGCAGGCATTTCAGGCTCTATGCTAAGGTGCTTGAGCGCTGTTGATTTTAGCTGTATAAACTATTTATGAACGATAAAGCCCAAAAAAATGGTATTGAGAAAGAACGCAATGCGGTCATTTCAATAGCCATTAAAGATAAACAAGCATTGTATATGTCGTATATGCCGTTTGTGACCAATGGTGGTTTGTTCGTGCCCACCCAAAAAGACTATAAGCTTGGCGATGAAATGTTTTTGTTGGTCAAGATAATCGACGAAGTTGAGCCTGTTCATATCTCTGGTAAGGTTATATGGGTCAGCCCAGTCGGAGCGCTTGGTAATCGCCCTCGCGGAGTGGGGGTGCAGTTTATAGGCGAGGGTGCGCATAAAACAGTTAACCTAATTGAAAGCAAATTAGGCGCTTCAATTTCACTCACTCGCGCGACCCACACCATGTAATGGAGTAGGGCGGTTCACCCTCTTTTACACCTTCTTTTACACCTTCTTTATTTAGTAGTTTTTAGCCCTTTCAAGCAGACTCCATTATGCAAATCGTAGATTCACACTGCCACATCAACTTTGAAGAACTGGCTAAGCGCATGCCCGAGGTGTTATCAAATGCCCGCATGAACGATGTTTCTCACATGCTGTGTGTGTCGGTTAATTTAGAAGATTTTCCCCAGGTTATTGGTTTAGCGCACGAACACGAGCATATTTTTGCATCGGTTGGTGTGCACCCATGCTACGAAGATGTAAAGGAACCCAGCGTTGAAGAGCTGGTGGAAATTGCACAAGACCCAAAAATTGTAGCCATAGGCGAGACCGGTTTAGATTATTTTAGAATCGAAGACCAAGATATGACCTGGCAACGTGACCGATTTAAACGCCACATTGCAGCCGCCAAAGAAGTTAACAAGCCGCTTATTATTCACACACGAAGTGCCGCAGACGACACAATGCGAATCCTAAAGGAAGAGGGTGCTGATCAGTGTCGCGGTGTTATGCACTGCTTTGCCGAAGATTGGGATGTTGCTCAAAAGGCTTTAGACCTCGGTTTTTATATTTCCTTCTCAGGCATTGTTACCTTCAAAAGCGCCACCAACGTGCAAGAAGTTGCACGCAAATGCCCTATCGATCGAATTTTGGTGGAAACTGATTCCCCTTATCTGGCTCCTGTGCCATTACGAGGAAAAATGAATGAGCCAGCAAATGTGCGTCATACAGCACAATTTGTGGCTGATTTGAGAGGTATAAGCTTAGAGCAATTGGCTGAGGCTACTACCAATAACTTCTTCGAATTGTTCCCCGCGCAACGATTGGCTTGATGCTGATTAAATTTTGATGTGACTGATGGTATAAAACAACATCTGAGTTTAACAACGCTGGATTTTGTTGTATGCCCCAATCGAACATCACCAACACTGCGAATCAGAAAGGCTTTTTAGCCTGGATTGAACGCACCGGAAACGCCTTACCTGATCCGGTCTTCCTATTTGTATATTTGATACTCGGCATAGTGTTTGTGTCAGCGCTAGCGACTGCCTTGGGCGTGTCAGAAACACTAAGCCCACAAATATTATCCGGCATGCCTGATGCACAAAAGGCTCGATTCGGAATTGGTGCAGACGGCACAATAATGGCTCAGAGCATGCTGTCAGCCGATAATCTGCAACGCTTGTTGGTAGAGATGCCAAAAACATTTACCCATTTTCACCCATTGGGCATGGTGTTAACGGTCATGCTCGGTGCTGGTGTGGCTGAGCGAAGCGGTTTGTTCGGAACGGCCATGCGAGCGGCTGTGAGCAATGCCCCTCAGTTCCTGCTGACTCCATTAGTGGCGTTTATAGCCATGATGGGCAATCTTGCAGCAGATGCTGCCTATGTGGTTTTAATTCCATTGGCAGCACTGATGTTTGCTGCCGCAGGGCGGCACCCAATCGCAGGCATTGCCGCCGCTTTTGCCGGCGTGTCTGGTGGCTTTTCGGCTAATCTGGTGATGGGCCAATTAGATGCCTTGCTGCTTGGTATTACTGCTGAAGCCGCCAATATACTAGTCGCCGATTACCCCATTAACATAGCCGGTAATTGGTACTTTATTGCCACCATGCTATTTATCTACGTGCCTCTCATTTGGTACGTTACCGACAAAGTTGTTGAACCCCGGCTTGGCCCTTGGGACATAGATGCCGCTGACATAGCCAGCTCTAACCCCGAAGTGAAAGGAGCGCTAAGTGATCAAGAGAGAAGGGGGCTTAAGTTAGCTGGTATCGCTTTGTTGGTGGTGGTAGCAGCATGGCTAGCGCTCACATTTGGCCCTGGAACTCCGCTGGTAAATGAGAGCGCTTGCCCAGATGAGTTGTTAGCTGCTGGAAACTGTTCATTCCAAGCCCGCTTGACACCCTTCTATCAATCACTGATCGGCGGCTTTTTTATATTGTTTCTGGCCACTGCTTGGGTCTATGGCAAAGCTGTTGGCACCGTTAAGGATCATCGCGATATAGTCAAAATGATGTCTGAATCCATGCGCGATATGGGTTACTACTTAGTGTTGGTGTTTGTGGCCGCGCACTTTGTAGCTATGTTCAATTGGTCAAATCTTGGCTTAATTTTCGCGATCAAAGGCGCAGCAGCGATTGAAACGTCGCAATTGCCAATCTATGCAGTGCTGGGTGTGATGGTTTTGTTTACCGGGCTGTTGAATCTTTTTGTCGGCTCAGCCAGCGCAAAATGGGCCTTTTTAGCACCGGTGGTCGTTCCTATGTTAATGCTCAGTGGAATCAGCCCCGAGATGGCAACCGCCGCTTATCGAGTCGGTGATGGTGCAACCAATATAATTACCCCGCTAATGTTTTACTTCCCACTAGTCTTAACATTTGCCAATCGCTGGCAAAAAGACTTTGGTATTGGCAGCTTAACCGCGACCATGATTCCGTATTCAATTTGGATGTTGATCACAGGCCTAATACTCACCATGCTTTGGGCAGCGCTAGGATTACCACTAGGTGGCGGTGCTACGGTTGAATTTACCATGCCGTCTTAGAATCGATTGGTTCGTTAGTAGGATAAGATAAGAAATACCATGAGCGTCTAAATTAGGGTGCGGAATAGGTCGGTTGTATCTGAAAACAATTGACTGTGATTTCTAGGCATATGCGCTCAAATCGTTTTCAGTGGTTTAAAAGGCAATTGTAGGCTGTTGTAATAAAAATTTATTCAAATGTCCTTTTGGTCGAATTTTGCTGGCTGCTGATTCTTAACATAAAAAAATGGAACAACCAGGAAATGTGCGTCATACAGCACAATTTCTGGCTGATTTGAGAGGTATAAGCCTGCAAGACCTCGCAGAAATCACCACAGACAACTTCTTTAATTTGTTTCCAGCCAAGAGACACTAGTACTGTACTAGCTTTGCGCCGAGTTTTCTAAGAAG
>JBLHME010000131.1:0-4810 GCA_047623225.1 Cryomorphaceae bacterium | reverse complement strand
GACGCGCATTCGCACCGTGTTCATGCACACAAATCTTGCGCCGATATCGGCCTCAGACCTTGCTGCCAAATACTCTCCCGTTGAATCCTATGCAGTTGAGGCACAAGCCTTTGAAGCGTGGTCTAAAGTTCTTCAATTGAAGGAGGCTCCCGCAGAAGCTCAACAAGATCGTTTTTATATTATCGACCCTGCAGGAAATCTGATGATGTCGTATCCAGCCAGTGCCGACCCAAACATTATAAAAAAGGACATCAAGCGGCTCCTCAAAGCGTCGCAGATTGGCTAATTCTATGAATACCGTTGCAAAACAAGCCGACACTCTAAGTGCTGCATTTCGTCAATACTATGATTTGACCAAACCACGAGTAGTAATGCTGATTGTGTTTACTGCGATCGTTGGCATGCTGCTAGCAGTTCCAGGGATGCCTGATCTTTTCGTCGTAGTGATGGCCTCTATTGGCATTGGCTTGGCCGCTTCATCGGGCGCTGCGATGAACCAAATTATCGATATGCGAGCCGATGCAATCATGGCGCGCACACAGAACCGGCCCCTCGCGACTGGCGGTATGAACGTATGGCAAGCCGTAGTTTTTGCGGCATTGCTCTGTATGCTCGGAATGGTGGTTTTGGTGCAGTGGGTCAATGTGTTAACGGCCTTATTAACTTTTTTGTCGATGGTTGGTTACGGAATAATTTATACCGTGTTTTTAAAGCCAGCGACACCGCAGAATATCGTAATCGGAGGAGCTGCAGGAGCTGCACCGCCTTTGCTGGGTTGGGTCGCAATGACCAATACCGTTTCACCCGAAGCATGCCTATTGTTCTTAATAATCTTCGCCTGGACGCCACCGCATTTTTGGGCTTTAGCGCTTTATCGGCGCGAAGAGTACGCTGCTGCAGGTGTCCCCATGTTGCCAGTCACTCACGGTGAAGAGTTCACACGATTACAGATTCTTCTTTACACGTATATATTAGTAGCTGTTACGCTGCTGCCGTTCACTATTCACATGTTTGGTGGCATATATTTGTTTGCCGCTCTGTACTTAAACGCGCGCTTTATGACTTTTGTTTGGAAGCTATACAAAAATTACAGCGATGAGCTATCCAGAAAGACATTCTATTATTCAATTAAGTACTTAATGTATCTATTCGCTGTGATGTTGTTGGATCATTATTTGTGGGCTTGGACTTCTGAAAATCTGGTTATGTTGCTTACTAATATCATGAGCTAATGATCCGACCAGCAATTGTGTAGAAGATAAGGAGTTCTCACTTCGAGCCTACACAAACAGCTGCCTGACGGTATACTCGGGCGCAATGAAATCCATTTCAACCAAACTCTTTCTCGCACTTGTCGGCCTAACCACTTTGGTTTTGGTGGCGACTTTATTGTTGGCGCGATGGAGTTTTGAGCAGGGTTTTCTAGATTATGTAAGGGCCCAAGAAGAACGGCGACTAATTAGCCTTGCGGCTGATTTGGCGTCGCATTATGTGGCCAATGACAGCGCATGGGGCGAAGATTCGCCGCAAATATTTGAGCAAATTCTAGACAAGTGGCATCCCAGGGGTCGGAGGTTGTCAGCGAGGCCAAGGAGTCGAGATGAACTCCGCCGGCCACCGCCTAGGGCGGATAAACAATCCAACTTTAGAAGATCGCCACCACCGCGCCGCGGTGATAATGGTCGCAAGGGTGGGCCACCACATAAGGAGCACCACACTAACCTAGTTGACTCTCAGGGCCGCCACATTGCAGGGCCTCAGCAGCTGCCGATAGGGCTTCACGTGGTTAAGGTTCCAATTCTAATCAATGGAGAAACTGTTGCTGAATTGAAAGCAGTGGTGCAAATAAATACCGATGCCTCACTGGAAACTGAATTTTCGGAGCAACAGACCCGTGCCAGTATTTTGATTGCTGTCATGTCTCTGCTAATTGCTGGCCTAGCGTCATGGTGGTTAGTTCGTATGCTGCTTGCGCCGTTGATAAAGATGAAGGATGGCGTTGCCTACCTCGCTAGAGGCGACTATTCCAATCGCCTAGACAGTGAGCGTAATGATGAGCTCGGTGCTTTGATGGTCGACATAGATCAATTGGCGCTCAAGCTCGAACAAAATCGCAGTTCGCGTAAACGCTGGTTAGCTGATATTTCTCATGAGCTAAGAACCCCAGTAACAATTCTCGCGGGCGAAATAGAAGCAATTAAAGATGGTTTGCGACCTTTGGATATAAATCAAGTTGAATCGCTGGGTCACGAGGTGGATTGCCTGCGTCACCTCATCAATGACTTGTATGAATTATCTCTATCCGATATCGGTGGCCTACGTTACGAGCACCAACTGGTGAACATAGCTGAGGTACTTGAGTCGCTGGTTTTGCAGAATAGAGCGCGTATTAACGAAGCCGGCGTGGAGCTTATTCTCCACTGCGAAGGCAGTGCATTGATTTCGGCCGATTTGAATCGTCTTGAGCAGTTGTTTACTAACGTGATTAACAATTCTCTGGCTTACACAGACAGGCCTGGAAAAATGCTGATCTCCCTGAAAATAGATGATGATTCAGCGCTGATCGCTTTTGAAGATAGCGCACCGAGCGTTGATAAAGCGGCCATGAAAGAAATGTTTGAGCCTCTGTACAGGCAAGACAGTTCGCGCAGTAGGCGTGTGGCTGGAGCTGGCCTAGGCTTGACCATCTGTCGAAATATCGTGCAAGCGCATAGGGGTGAGATCACTGCCTGTAAATCACCTCTAGGTGGCGTTTGCATTAGAATTGAATTTCCTTTAGACAAATCGTTATGAGGTGCTCGCAATTTTGAGTGACAAAAAACAGCACATTGTCATCGTCGAAGATGAAGTTAAGATTGCGCGACTTCTGAGAGACTATCTGAGTGATGCTGGTTACGCCACCAGCATGGTGCATGATGGTGCCCAGGCGATTGAGGTCATCAATGCCGCCAAGCCCGCCTGTGTAATCCTGGATGTGATGTTGCCTGGCAAAGAAGGCTTAGCAATTTGTCGTGAGTTACGAAGTTTGTCTGATGTGCCAATTGTGATGATCACCGCGCGGGTTGATGAGATTGATCGTCTGCTTGGTCTGGAACTTGGTGCCGACGACTATATTTGTAAACCTTTTAGCCCGCGCGAAGTGGTGGTTAGAATTAGGAATATATTGCGCCGCGTTGACCTAGTGAATGACCGCCAAGTTTTGCAAGACAATGATCGTCTGGAATATGGTTCTTTAACGCTTGACGCTGCACGCTTGTCTTGCAAGATAGATGAATATGCCGTTACGCTTACTGCGGTTGAGTTCAGAGTGGTGTTTGTAATGGCACAGCAACCAGGGCGTATTTTCAGCCGCGAAAACATAATGTCTCACGCGTATTTGGATCAACGTGTGGTGAGTGATAGAACCATTGATACGCACATCAAGAATGTGCGTAAAAAGCTACTTGATGCCAGCGATCAAGACCTTATTCACTCAGTTTACGGCGTTGGTTACAAGCTTGAATAAAGTTCGCATTTACTCCTCATTCAAACCATCTTAGCTCCTTTGTCTTTACATAGACTACTTGCACTGACAATTTACTAACTAATTCTATAAAGGACTAATTCATGCAACCAAATTTCAAATCACTTGACTTAAAGCTATTGGCAGCCTTCTCATTAGCCGTGCTTTTATCATCTACTGCGTTTGCTGGCGAAGACGGCCAGCGAGGCAAAAAGCAAGGGCATCATGGCCCGCCGCAAGAGGCTATCGAAGCCTGTGCTGATCTGAGCGCTGATCAAGCTTGTGAATTCGTTTCACGACGCGGCGTCACTTTGACTGGGGTTTGTTTTGCGCCTCCTCGTGACGACGCAGTTTTGGCTTGTAGGCCAGAAAATCATCGAAGTAAACACCAAGATGATGGCAAGGATCAAACAGCAAGCTAACGGTCTTTGTTGGCTTAATTGATAGACCACAGAACCGCTTGAATTAAGTTTATGCGGTTTTCTGGTTTTCTCAATTGCCGCATATTTGCAATATCGATTAGTGCGATCTGCAGACTAATCGGTGAAAATTCTACGCGATACGCGGCGCACCCATTGACCAAAGCTTCGGGCGACCATGCCGAATTTCCCCGCGATTTGTTCGGCTGCCAGATCATTTTCATCGAGCAATTGTGGTGCAAGGCGGCCTTTGATTTTGGTGATTGCCGATAGATCTACTTGAGTAAACTTATTGAACAGCCAAAGGTTAATAATATTCCAAGATTGGCCGCGGCAAAAACACGCCACCAGATCCACTAATATAGGCTTGCCGTCAGCGCCCACTAATGTGTTTGTAGGATTACGCAAATCATTGTGAGCAACACCTGCGGCGTGAATCTCATCAATTGCCCTGCGCAATTCATCGAAGAAGACCGGCCACTCAGGTTGGTGCTTTTGTAATCGCGTAATTTGCTCGGACTCGTGATAAGTCATTAGAAATGCCCGTGCGCTAGGCTTGCCTAGCAGCTTAGGTACGCACTCCACCGAGTCCAATCGTGTGAGCGCCTTACATTCTCGCCAATTCAATAACGGGCCAATAAGCAGAGCGAACCATTTATCAGCACCGCCCTGATCTTTCAGGACCGCAAGTTGGCCTTCGATTTCGACCAAGAAAACATCCGGGCGCGAGCCTCCGCCATCACGAAATGTGTGGGTGGCGTGCTCTCGGAGTTCAAGCAAACTGTATTTTGACCAGTCAATCGACATCGGTTTTAAGGGCTTTTTGCTTGCCCAATAGGCGTTGAATAGAGCTAAATATGGTAACATCCTGCACTCGCTAGCGTCACAC
>JBLHME010000130.1:0-4844 GCA_047623225.1 Cryomorphaceae bacterium | reverse complement strand
AACTTATCTCATCAGCCGAGTTGAAGAGGTGACGGCCACTACGTTATTGCCGCATTTACAAATTAGCCAAGATGCGTTGTTAAAAGAATATGGCCAAACTATTGAGGCTACCAATGCCTTATTGAAAAAGCTCGATGGCTCGCAAGCGGGTTACAGTAAATCCGCCACCGAAATGGCTTTGGCTGTGACTCAATTAGAGCGCAATCTGCGTGCAGATCAAGAACAGACGCATAATCTTAGAGAGGTGTTGCTGAGTATGACAAAGCAGCAGGCTGATATTATGGCTAGGAATACCGCAGCGATCGAGCAACTAACAAAGTTGTTAGACAAACAAGCAAACTAGTTGGGCTAACAAAAAAATGAGCGGCGGCAACTTTGTAGATTTAAGAATTACCCATGCTGGAACGGGTTCTAACAGCGAAGAAAGCATATGGCCCGCTTTTACTGACATCATGACAGTGATTGTGATGATATTCTTAATGGTGCTATTGGCATTTCTCATTAGGAATGCGCAACTAGTTGAAGAACTAAAAAGCACTTTAGAGTCAAAAGATGCCGCCACCGCTCAAGTACTGTTAAGCGAAACTAAAAGTAGCAGCCTGGAAGGACAGTTAGCGCATGTCAGAGCGAGCATTCTAAGTATGGAGGCCGATTTGAATGTGGCGGATGACGAGAATCAAACCCTACAAGGTGCGCTGGAAACCAAGCAGCAGATCGTTCAAGAATTAGGCCTAGAAGTCTCTTTGTTGACTAAATTGCGTGATGAGCTAACGGCTGAAAACTCACAAATATTGGGTTCCTTAAATTTAACAAACAAGAAGCTGTTAGATTTCGAATCGGAAACCGTAACAGCTAAAAACGTGCTTAACGAAAAAATCAGCTTATTACTCGCTGAGAAATCAGGTTTGCTGGTAGATGTTGAAAAGGGTGTTCAAACCATCGAGCAAAAAGAAGCAGATAGATTGCGATTAACCAGTCGGGTCATTAGTCTAAGTGAGCAGCTGAGGTCGTTAAAAACTAAGCTGACAACAGAATCGGAAAAGAATGAAACGCTGACCCAAGATGTTGCCAATAAGAGCTTATTGTTAGAAGGACTACAAACCTCTAAAGCCGACCTGCAACAAAAGTTAGATACCATGCTGGCTGATTTACAAAAGTTGCAGTTGCTATACACCAACCGAGGAGAAACGGTGGCGGCGCTAGAGTCTCAGGTCTCTACAGCCTCAATCCGCTATAAAAGCCTGCAAGAGGAGTATGATTCTTTGGAAGGGCAATATCGTAAACTGATCCGGCCTGCTCGTAGTACGGCAGGTAAAGTAGTGGTTGATGTAAGATATTCATTGGAAACCGGGGTGGAAGCCTATCATTTGAAAACAGCTGAAGACGTAAACCAACGGCGCCTCCTCTTTGCGGAACTACATGCTCAGTTGGCAGCACTAAAAGAACAACACGGGCAGAAGCTCTACACCAAAGTAATCATAGATGACGACAGCGGAGTAAGCTTTAATAATGCGTGGAAGTTTACTCAGAGTATTTTGTCGAAATATGATTATTACGCAGAAGATTTTGCTGATGGCCAATAAGCCATGAGTGTATCGGAACAGTTTGATGTTATTGTGGTCGGCGGTGGACATGCCGGCGTTGAAGCGGCATTGGCCTCTGCGCGAGTGGGAGCGAGTACATTACTGATTACTCAAAATATAGAAACCATTGGCCAAATGTCATGCAACCCTGCTATCGGGGGTATTGGCAAGGGCCACATAGTTAAAGAAATTGACGCGCTAGGCGGTGTAATGGCTTGGGCAGCAGACCAATCGGGCATCCACTTTAGAATTCTTAATTCACGTAAAGGGCCGGCTGTACGTGCTACCCGCGCGCAGGCTGACAGAGCACTTTATAAGCAGGCTATTCGCCAAAAGGTGGAGACGCAAGTTAACTTGAGTACCTTCCAACAAGAAGTGGCGGGAATACTGGTAGAGAACGCAAAGGTGATTGGGCTAAAAACAAAATTGGGTGTTAATTTTTACGCACCCAAAATTATTGTGACAGCGGGTACTTTTCTAGGGGGCTTGATTCATATTGGGCTTGATCAACATAGCGGAGGTAGAGCGGGTGATGCTTCATCAGAGCACCTAGCAACGGGGTTGAGAGATTTACCGTTTAGAGTGGATCGTCTAAAAACAGGGACACCGCCGCGCATAGACGGCAAGACGATTGATTATTCACAACTAGATTCTCAGCCGGGTGATGACCCGCGGCCAGTATTCTCGTTTATGGGATCACGTAGTGAACACCCAGATCAGGTGCATTGTCACATCACCCACACTAATGAAAAAACCCACGAGATTATCCGAGGTGGATTAGATCGCTCTCCTATTTATAGTGATGAAGGCAAAATAGACAGCACGGGTCCCCGCTATTGTCCGTCTATAGAAGACAAGATTATTCGTTTCGCGGATAGAAACAGCCATCAAATTTTTATCGAGCCAGAAGGTTTAAGAACCACCGAGATTTACCCCAATGGTATTTCCACAAGTTTGCCCTATGATGTACAGATTGATTTAGTGCATTCTATTTTGGGCTTTGAAAACGCGCGAATTACGCGCCCGGGTTATGCCATTGAGTATGATTTTTTCGACCCACGAGACTTAAAGCCATCGCTAGAAACCAAAGAAATTGAAGGCCTATATTTTGCGGGCCAGATAAATGGCACCACCGGTTATGAAGAAGCAGCTGGACAAGGCCTTATTGCGGGGATGAACGCAGCACGTAATGTACTGGGCAAAGATGGGTGGTCGCCTGCGCGAGATCAAGCCTATATCGGCGTAATGATCGATGACTTAATCAATCGAGGCACCAAAGAACCCTATCGCATGTTCACCTCGCGGGCAGAGTATCGACTGCAGTTAAGAGAAGACAACGCGGATATGCGTCTAACCAAAATTGGTTACGATCTTGGCTTGGTTGGCGAAGAACGTTGGCAAGCTTTCGATCAAAAACGTGAGATTATCGAACAAGAAACGCAGCGCTTAAAAACCACTTGGCTACGCCCAGAAACAGTGGATAGGGAGAAAGCGACAGCAGTATTAGGCGAACCGTTAAAGCGAGAACACAATTTATATGACTTGCTGATTCGCCCAGAAGTAGACTACAGAAACTTAATAACCCTAAATGAGGGTGACCAAGGTATTGAGCACATCCAGGCAGTGCAACAAATAGAAATTCAAGCTCGATATGGCGGCTACATTAAGCGTCAGCAAGATGAGGTGGCGCGGCAGTCAAAGCAAGAAGGCACCGTGCTGTCAGAGGCGATAGATTACGAAGGTGTGCGCGGTTTATCGAACGAAGTGCGGCTAAAATTACAAGATCACCGACCTGCGACCATTGGTCAAGCGTCGAGAATTCCGGGTATGACTCCGGCGGCAATTTCTTTGTTGTTGGTCCATGTAAAAAAGCAGGCAGCCTAAACAGTCACCTGCTTTCTGGCTTATAAGCAGATAACAGCTATTTTGGCGCTCGGTGTTTTGATGGGTATGCAAATGCCATCTTCTACCACTGCTAGGGCATAGTTTAGTATAACAACACCTTCCTCACCATTGTTGCCGTCAACCGCTATTTTGTACACTTTATCTTTTTCCACTTCGATAGTAACTTCACTCACTACTGTCCGGTTAAGCAAAGCCAAGGTTTAAAGACACTTGTTTCCCCTTTCACTTCGAGCTGGAGGCCATGCTGTCGAAGGATTCAACCATGCTAAAATAGGCCTACGACTGGTCAGGTTAAGGCTTACTAATCTGGCTATTTTTTGTAGAGATAAGCTGCTATATCCAGCCAATTGAGTAAGCCGTAGTAATAGGTAGGCAATCATCGCAACCAACACCTGAATCATCACGGCGTTCTCCCTGCGTCCGATAAATCGCTTGATCTTAAGGTTTTGCTTTATCCACTTAAAGAACAGCTCAATTTGCCAACGTTGCTTCTACAGAGCGGCAATGTCTTCGGCGGATCGTTTCAAATCATTGGTGATAAAAACCAACTGTTTTTGGTCCTCCAAGCGCGTGAATGTGACGCGTCTTAACGTAATTGGGCAATCTTTCCAAGCCTTCATGCTTGATAACTGAATCAGTACATCACTCATTATTCCTTCGCCTTGGGCGGCCAATTCTTCGACAACCTCATAGCAAGCATTCGTTTTCATTCGGCCAATATAAACCGAGTTTTGCTGGCCCAATGAATAATATCAACTGTAATCATTATAAGCACGATCAACAACATACGTCATGCCAGACATCATTGGCAGCTTATTCAACGTCCTCCTGTCATTCACTTTAGCCGTAGTTGTTTCGAAGTAAACAGGCACCTGAGCCTGAGGGGTATAGATGGTATGGAACTTAATGCCGGCTTTAGTAAAACGGAATTGAGCCCATTCAAATTGATTAAGGTTTGAGTCGATTGTGCTTGAATCAATTAACCGCACCATTTCATTGGCATCCTTGCTAGGCAATTGATCGCGCACCTGCCCAAGTAGATAGTAAAACGTTTCTTGAAAAATCATTCTAGGGCGTTTGCTATTTGCCTCTGCTAAGGACGAACGGTTTATGCTGCGGGTGGCAAGATGGTAATGGTGTGATTGTTAACTAGAGACCTCAGCATAACTGACGTCTTTTGATGTGGTTTTCTGTAATTGCATTTTTTGAGAGGTATTTAGTGCATCAAGTGCGAATATTTTTTAGTTTTGTTGGCGTTTTTGCCAATACTTCGTATTTTTGACGCAGCTATCCTGTACTTGCCGGGTCCGGTAGGCCGTAGAGCGTTAAAAACTTAGCGCCTTTACGAACGTTCGC
>JBLHME010000129.1:0-4917 GCA_047623225.1 Cryomorphaceae bacterium | reverse complement strand
GCTAGACGTGTTTTTGCCCATATGAATCATCTTCGTGCCAGTATCCGCTTGCTGCTTGTTATGCGTTAATGCCACTGAGTAAAATTCGCCTACCGAGTTATCGCCTTGCAGAACCACGCTTGGGTATTTCCAAGTAATGGCTGAACCAGTCTCTACTTGGGTCCATGAAATCTTAGCGTTATCGCCCTTGCAGATACCACGTTTGGTCACAAAGTTGAAGATTCCGCCTTTGCCGTTCTCGTCGCCCGGATACCAGTTTTGTACGGTTGAGTACTTAATCTCGGCATCTTTATGTGCAACTAATTCAACCACAGCAGCGTGTAACTGATTCTCATCACGTTGAGGCGCTGTACAACCTTCTAGGTAACTTACGTAAGCGCCTTCTTCGGCAATAATCAGCGTGCGCTCAAATTGGCCCGTATTCATTTCGTTGATACGAAAATACGTTGAAAGCTCCATTGGGCAACGCACGCCCTTTGGTATGTAGACAAATGAGCCGTCACTAAACACCGCTGAGTTAAGCGCCGCAAAATAATTGTCTTGTACAGGCACTACCGAGCTCAAGTATTTTTTAATCAGCTCAGGGTGATCATGCACCGCCTCTGAAATTGGCATAAAAAGAACGCCAGCTTCAGACAGGGTTGAGCGGAAAGTAGTGCGCACAGAAACGCTGTCAAATACGGCGTCTACTGCAACGTTAGCCAGCATTTTTTGCTCTTCAAGTGGAATACCTAGACGTGAGTAAGTCTCCAATAATTTTGGGTCAACGTCGTCTAGGCTTTCAAGCTTAGGCATTTCCTTCGGTGCTGAATAATAGGAGATAGCCTGCAAATCAATCTTTGGATAATCGATATGCGCCCAATCAGGCTCTGTCATTTTCTCCCAGCGACGAAACGCTTTCAAACGATACTCAAGCATAAACTCGGGTTCGTTCTTCTTCGCTGAAATCAGTCGAACCGTGTCCTCGTTGAGTCCGGGAGCAATGGTGTCAGACTCAATGTCGGTGACAAAGCCCTCTTTATACTCGCGCTTGACTAGCTCTTTTAGGTCGCGGTTCTTTTCGTGAGATTCAGGAACTTCTACTGCTTTAGACATTGTAATCACCTATATGAATCGGTATGTCACCAATCTGAGTGACATCCTGTTGGGTCGCCATGATTTGTACATAGCGACTGCGAACTAAATCGCTGAGTTTTTTACTATCCAGAAACTCAAATAATTCCCGGCTTAAATTATTCCAAAGGCTGTGGGTTAGACATGGGTCGTCATGGCCACAATTGCCATTTCCACAGGTCATATCAATCTGCTCGTCAACCGCCACCAAAATGTCAGCTAAGGAAATCTGTTTTTCTTCGCGTGCCAGACGATAACCACCCTTTGGCCCGCGTACGGAACTAATCAAACCGGCTTTTCGTAAACTCCCAAAAAGCTGTTCTAAATACGCCTGAGAAATACCCTGACGCTCAGCAATCTCGGTCAAAGTCACGCAATCGATCTTCGCGTGCAATGCAAGGTCCACAATGGCAGTGACCGCATAGCGACCTTTAGTAGTTAATTTCATTCTGTCTTCGTCAAACCGAAATTAATAGGAGAGCTAGAGCCCTCAGTTGGTAATCTAGGATAACCCGAATAAAGAGTAATCCCTAGTAAATTGCTTGGGATTAATAGTATAGGTATGTCAATGTGATATTGCAATGTGCAATCGCCTATTTTTTAAGCAATAAGGGGGCCCAAGCGCGATAGTGGCGCGTAATTTCCCTATTTCTGACTTCCGTTTCTTATAGCAAGCAACCAGGCATTAAAAGGAGACGTCCCCTTTAATGCCTCTGCTGGGCAATTTTTGCCCGGGGATACTAAGCTTCTATTTAGAAATACGAATGTTTTGACCGCCAAAAATTTTGTCTGGGCCTACAATTGCTTCGCGATTGGCTTCAAATATTTCTGGATACTTGTTGCCGTTCCCTAAGAATTTCGCGGCAATCGCCCAAAGCGTATCACCGCTCGCCATCACGTAGTACTCAGGCTCGGGAGCCTGCGGTTCTGGCGCTGGTGCAGTTAGGCCATCATCATTTACCGAGCCACCGCGTCTCATGTTGCCGGTCATAATCACCACTTTCTCTGCTTCAATGGAATCGCAAGTGCGGCCGACGGACGGTAGCCGTTTCGCCGTTTAGAGCGACCGGTAAGTCTGTAACGCCAGGGTTGTTCGCTTCAATACTTTGTATAATCTGTTCGGCTGCATTTACATCTCCAATACTGAAAACCTTTTTTCCGGTGTTGGCTGCAAAAACAAATAATCAAATTTTACCTCCTACCTATTAATCTAAGTTTTTACGACCGAAATAAAGCGTCGAGTCTTGTTTTAGCACCAATGCCGCCCCAATATAAGTTGAGCGCTGCATTCGTCAACTTAAGAAGCTGGACGCTTTTTTGGTAATAACGCAAGCGCAATTTGTTGTTTAGGCACTGCCCATCCTTAGTAGGCGTGGTCTCTATCTAGCGAGATCGCCAATATGCCCAAAGTAGTCCCACCCCAACAATCCAAGGAGCAGCCAATGTTAGCGGTGACTCAAGCACCCAAGAGTTTTCCGTTGCGATTACCAACAAGCCTGACAGGAGTGCTGTGCCTAATCCTAAGTGCTGGTGAAAAGCGGCAAGCCTTTGTTGCTGAGCGTGTTTGGCTTTCTGTTCTCGCTGTAACCGCTGCTGCAAGTCGGCAGTCTTTGATTGCTCTGTGAGTCGGCCTAAGTGATCTGGTAGGTCGGCTAGCAGCGCTCGCCAGCGAGGCCAATCACGCTTTAAATCTTGCAACAAACCTTGCGGTGACAGCTGTTGCTTCATCCAGTTCTCAAGAAACGGTTTGGCAGTGTCCCATAAATTAAGCTGAGGATAAAGCTGGCGACCTAAGCCCTCGATATTAAGCAGTGTTTTATACAATAAAACCAATTGTGGTTGAGCGGGCATTTCAAAGCGCTGTATGGTTTGAAACAATTGCATTAAGACCAGGCCAAAGGAGATTTCGCTGATGGGTTTTGCAAAGTTGGGCTCGCAGACCATACGAATCGCTGACTCAAACTCTGCAATATTGGTATCCGCGGGAATCCACCCGGCCCGCAAGTGCGACTCGGCTATCGCGCGGTAGTCTCGATGGAAAAAGCCAAGTAGCATTTCGGCAAGGTATTGTTTGTCAGACTCGCCGAGCACACCCATGATGCCAAAGTCAATTGCGATCCATTTGCCTTTATCTGAAACGAAGATGTTGCCAGGGTGCATGTCGGCGTGAAAAAAATTGTCTTCAAATGCTTGCTTGAAGAAGGTTTCAACTCCGTCGGCTGCAAGTTGGCCCATGTCATAGCCGAGCGCGTTTAATTGCGCTATATCGCGTACAGAGGTGCCGTATATCCTCTCCATCACCATTACTTGGGTTTGGGTGTAATCCCAATACACTGTCGGCACATAGATTAGGTCATTGTTTTCGAAGTTTGCAGCCATTTGCGAGCAATTGGCCGCTTCTTGACGCAAATCGAGTTCACCGTGAATAGTGTTATCGTAGTCCTGAATAATTTCTAAGGGTTTAAACTGTTTACTGAGACTCCAATGCCGTTGTAATCTTTTGGCAAAGAAATACATCACCGAAATGTCGCGATCGATAATCTCTTTTACACCAGGGCGCAGCACCTTAATAATGACCTGATGACTCTTCTCACCATCTTGTCCTACGATCGCTAAACCGTCTTTGAGATGGGCTGCATGCACTTGCGCGACCGAGGCACTGGCCATGGGTTGTTCTTCGATTGATTCGAAAATGTCGTTAAGATCGTCGCCGTAAGCATCAGCAATAATCGATAAAGCGTCTTTACCAGCAAACGGCGGGACTTGGTCTTGTAACTTGCTTAGCTCTTGCGCGATATCCACCGGTAGCAGATCTGGCCTGGTGGAAAGAGCCTGTCCCAGCTTAATAAAAATTGGGCCGAGTTCCTCTAGAGCGAGCCGTATTCTCACCGCGCGCTGCTGGGGGGGGTTACCAGCCGCGCCAAGCAAAAGACGGCTAGCAAGGCGTGCGCTACCAGATAAATTTAGCTCGTCTAAGAGATCGGCGAGGCCGTACTTTTTTATTACCCGACGGATCTGCCATAGGCGTAGTAGCGGCGCGGTAGATGATAGGCGGGTCATAATAAATTAAGTGGCGAGTTTAGATGCTTTTTTGAATACGCTGTATCCGCGCTTGAAGGCGGTCAGCGTCTGCGCGCAATGTGTCTACGTCGTCTAAAAAGACCTCTATGTCTGATTTAGCCGCAACTAAGCCCATTTCATTGGTCAGTAAGTTGCTCAAGTGCTTTGAAAACATACTTTTGGATTCCTGTGCCATTTCTTTTGCCCTACCGAAACCATCACTAATCAGCACGGCTGGTGTTTCGCCTATGTGTTGGGCCAATAGTCCTTCCCAATCTATATTCAATTGAGCCAATATTTGCGCAAAGCGCTGGCCAACAATTGCGTCACCATTGATCTCAAGCTCACCAGATTTTAATTCAGCATCATCCAACCCATCGCGACCTATCTTAACCAGGGCGCTAATAGTCGCACTAAGAGTGACGTCGGTAGAATCTGATTCATTTGAAAACTCTAAGCCATGCGGCATTGGGCTAATTGAAATTCTCTGTGGGATTGGCTTGATCTCTAGGGTCATGGTTTTACCATGCAGCTTAACCAAATCGCGATGTGCTCGAGGATCAAATTCCAAAGCACCATTAATAGCGAGTTCTAGTATATTCAGTAACATCAGCCTAGTACTTGTATCCCATATGAAGAGCGGTCACACCACCGGTTAGATTGTGATAACGAGCGCGATCAAAGCCAGCGTCTAACATCATTTGCTTGAGTTCTTCTTGCGGTGGGTGCTGGCGGATAGACTCT
>JBLHME010000128.1:0-4991 GCA_047623225.1 Cryomorphaceae bacterium | reverse complement strand
TGCCGCCGTATGCATATTTTTCAAGATTACCCATCAGGTTATGAATTATTTGCTCTAATGCGTCGGGATCGAATAAAACCTGCTTCGTTGCATTTAAGTCCAACTCAATCTCTATTTCCTTTGCTGCGAACGCTGGCTTGAACATTTGAACCGTTTTATGGATAGTATCATCGACGATGCCAGCCTTGAAGCTCAAGCATATTCGCTTTTCTCGAGTGCTAGCAAAAGTCAACACATTATTAATTAGCCGCCCCAATCGCTGAGCCTCAATGGATAATACCTTAGAGTATTTTTGCGCCAATCGATAATCGGTTAAATCCCCGTCGGCAACTTGTGACTCCATTAAGTCTGCGTAGATACAAATATTGGTCAACGGTGTTTTAAGTTCATGCGACACCTGATTAACGAACGTCACGCGTTGATAGGCCAGCTTCATTTCACGGCGATACTCCTGCAACATGTACCTACCCAAGCTGGTTAATACCAGCCCAAGCACAATGAATACCAACAAGTAAAAGAACCGTCGTAAGTCATCGACTGCTTGATCTTGTGACGCATAATACTGCAATCGCCAGCGAGCTAGGGGCGGATCCAACAGGCGTTGCGCCCGCGCTTGCACGCCCTCTATCAACGCGTCTTCAAACTGCCCCCACTGATAAATAACACGTTGCTTCCTATTAACAAGTTTAATTCGGTCGCCGCCGAGCAGTCGCCTGGCGGTGCGATCATCCGGTAAGCGATTGATCAAACCAGAAACCCATTCCGACTCTGAGACTTTTACACCGATAAGGTTTTGTTGAGCATCGCGCAACCAGAAAAATGTCTGCGCTTGCGCGCCGACATCCCACACGGTCCAACCATAGTCCGCGTCCGGCGCGAGTGTTTCTGCGATTCTTGATGCGGCTAACCTACCATCGCGCCGACTAAGACTGCTAAGTTCGCCAGATTCGCTATTTCCCCTGTTTATTTTATCTTTACCCATCACCAATTCTGCTTCCATGTCCTCTTTCCGTGAACTTGGGCGAAAAGCACCTGAGTTCAACCAGAGCTGCTGAGTTTGCTTGACAAACTTTCGTTCTGCGTCTGAGACTTGCTGGTCTTGCGGCGGAAACAAACGAAAACCAGTGGCGTCCAGCATAAAAAAATTATCGAACAAAGATGTTCGGCGAACTAAGTTACGAATTCCTTCAACACTCACCGTTCCGAAAGACCGCCCTTCGCTGAAGCGATTTAGCCTGGCTAACACTTCATTTTCAAGTTCAGTGAAGTAGCTTGTAATTATTTGCTCGGATTCACGTAAGCGTGAATCCGCCAATTCTTGAAACTGGTGCTCTACTAGAAGCTTTTCACTGCTCTGCAAACGCGCACCTAACCAACCCAACAAAATGAGCGGTATTATAATCAGTAAGATTAGGACAACTGGGACTTTATGTTTCACAGTCGTTTATGCTGTCCAAACAGTAAGACCGTGCAGAATTTCCGCGAGCCAAGCGCATGCATTGCTATTTCAGTTGACGATTTCAGTACACTAAAATAGTCACATCGGCCTACACGCAAGAAGCGTTTTGTGCTATCGGTCACCTTCATCCTTCTCTTGTTGTTTAGCGCGTTTATACGACTTCTCTTTTAAGGTCTTACGGGTTTTATTCCAATCTTCTTGTTTCTCAATTGCAGCAGCTTCGTACAATGACTGGCGGCTTTGTCGTTGCAACTTTGGTGAAGATATAAGATCAGCGGCCAGCTGCAGAAAACTCGAATTATTTTTTAGTAGTTCAGCCGCGCCCCGTACATCGCCATTATCACGTAGCTCCAGTGCCTTTTCGGTTTCCTCATTGGCGATCTGTTCTATTGCTGCCTCATATATCGGGGTATTTATCGCGTCTATGACCTGTTGTTTAGAAGCCGTAAACGTAATAAACACTTGGTCCGACAAGCGCAGGCGTTTATTGCTCGCCATATTGTTGTACTGCACATTAACCTTGGCGACTTGCAGTCGTTGGCCCACTTGCTGGGCAGGCAATGCGACTTCAAGCACCACATAGTTTTCTTGCGCGCTGTAAAGTTGGTTCATACGTGTGAAGACACGGTTACCAATTATTTCGCCTTCACGGCCAATAATGCGAATTGGTCTTATACTCTCATCAAAAACAACTTCAATCTCGACACCCTGTGCCACTACCGACATGGCGTCACCAAACTCTCGATCGAAAATCCGCACAAGATCTGCCGAATTCTCTACAAAATCATGGCTTCCGTCGCTGTAGTCAACTAACTCTGTCATCAAGTCTTCGTTATAACCTAGACCCAATCCAATGGTGGAAACAGTCATACCATCTTTTGCCAAGGCCTTACCCAGCGCACCTAATTCAGAGGGTGAATCTGGACCAACATTAGCTAATCCATCCGACAACAGCACTACTCGGTTGACGCTTTTATGACTTAGGAATTTACGCACTTCGTAAGCGCCCTTACTAGTACCCGCAAATAAAGCGGTGCCGCCACGCGGTGCAATGGTGTTAATAGCGGTGTATATTTTATTCTTATCGCTAACCTTAGTGGCGGGAATCAGCACGTTCACGGTGCTGTCATAAGTCACTATCGACACCACATCATCACCCGATAACTTGCCCACCGCCATAATCGCGGCTTCACGTGCGCGGGCTATTTTATCCCCAGCCATTGAACCCGACTGGTCCAACACGATCGCCACATTCAAAGGTGGCCGTTTAAAGCCCTCGTCCATTTCAAAGCCCATTAATGCCACCCGAATATAAGCATTCTGCGGTATGCCCGCTTCCATTACCGGGGTCGCTAAACCGCTTGAGATAGAAATGACGTTGGCGAGCGCCGCTGAGTTAAAGACAATCACAGATGCTATCAGCACCAATGTCATCGATCGCGTACTGCTTAATTGGCAATTTAGATTAGTCATGTAAAACGTCATCGAGATAGTTGTTGTTTCATAATGCGTGAACCATTTAGTGAAAGGTCAAATTAATCTAATAGATATGTAAAAAAAATGTGAATCTATCCTGAATTCTTGCCAGGTAGGGGGCCTAAGCAGGGTCTTCAATTCTCACATTGTTCGCTCTAGCTGCAAATCGCCAATTCGCCGTTCTGGGGACCAATTAGTTAGGTTGGTCCTACCCGCGTTAGGTAAATTTAAGAGTCAGGGGTTATTGGACGAACGCGCGCTAATGTCTTGCATGGTCTATGTTGATCTAAAGCCGATAGGCTCGAAAATGGCGCTCACGCCTGAGTTGTCAGATCACACTTCGGTTAAAAAAGGAATTGAGCTACTCGCCATAGGTGAAGCCTACACCCAGCTGCACCGAACCCCCGGTTGGTATTCCGTTTGAGCTAAAAAACTATCTTGAGCTAGTCGACTGGACGGGGCGTATTATTCGTGGTGATAAGCGCGGTGCGATGGAATGTGACCTACCGTCTATTCTGCAACGACTTAGCTTAGACGGGGAAGCCCGGAAGATACTCACCACTGAGTTTGAGCTTCAGGCCAAGTAGTGGGTTGGCTCCGAACATACTATCAGGCAAGTATGCTCTGACAAACATTGTCAACGCATTCCGTCTATCCAGGCCAGTCAACGACTGTTTCGCTGAGCCCACAAACAATCATGCCGCTATCGCTCTCTGCGAGGCACCGTCACGTCTAAAAGTAAGGAATCCTCGAATCAAGGCTACTACGCTCAGCATACGCTGCCTGTAACGCTAGGTTTTCGCCAGATCAGCGCATGAATTCACCTGCAAACCGATTTTATGGCAAAACTTTCCTTTCCCTTAGAATGGGTGATGAGATGGATAATCATACTGTAATTCGGCTCGATTTGGCAAAAGCTGTGTTTCAAGTCGGCGTCATGAACAATGGCAATCTGACATCTAATCGGCAAGTAAAGCGGGCATCACCTCACTCATTGATGGCCAATCAACCACCTTCGACCGTTGCCATGGAAGCAAGCTACTCATCCCAGTATTGGGCGCGCGCGTTCAAAGCCTTGGCCATACGGTAAAACTCATTCCAGCGCAGCACGTTAAGCCTTTCACGCGTGGCAATAAGACTGATGCAAATCATGCGGTGGCGATTATAGAGGCCTCGTTTCGGCCAAAGCTTCGCTTTGTGCCGATCACGACTACGCACCAACAGGATACTCAAAGCCTACCTCGTGTCGGTGAACGGCTAGTGCGTAACCACACTGGTCTCACCAACCAAACACGAGGCTTACTGGCTGAATACGGCATTGTTGCTTGTTGTGCAAGCAGGCATGAATGACGACAGTCTCTCGGGCTCGTTCAAAGCAGAGCTCGAATTCGCGTTGAATGAGATGCAACAAACCTCAGACCATATTGCCAGGATTGAGGCACAGCTACGTGCCTATGTAGAACAAACCGAAGATTGTCAGATTTTATGTTCAACCCCAGGCATTGGGGGTAATCAATGCATCCGCACTCGTTTGCAAATACGGAAACGGGGCACAGTTTAACGATGCACGCTCACTGCCGGTTAACCTAGGCCTGACACCAAAGACGAGTTCCACTGGAACGCGTTTACAGATGCAAGCAACTGATTCATGGCGCCCGAGCGTTGTTGATGTTTTGTGATAAACGACCAGACGATGCGCTGTGCCGTTGGGCATCGAGAATAAAACAACGCCGCGACAGCAATATTGCCGTCGTAGCAGTCGCCAATCGACTTGCAAGACTGGCATAGGTGTTTAGGCCTTTCGGGTGCGGATCTTCATCAGGGCCCAGCGGCAACAACGCCGCTATAACGAGGCTGTATATATGTCAGCGCAACCCAGTTTTATCTTGCTTGTGACAACCCATTGGGTGTTTGAGATATAATCAAGACATGAGTTTACCTGGCTTGTGGCATCACTTGGCTTACTATTATTGAGGTATCCATATATGTCCATTGAGTTTCTCTTTTCCAAAAAGCGGCCAGCTTGCGGAGTTAGATTAAATGCGATTGTTATACA
>JBLHME010000127.1:0-5231 GCA_047623225.1 Cryomorphaceae bacterium | reverse complement strand
CCTTAGACATTGTGATTACCTATATGAATCGGGATGTCACCTATCTGAGTGACATCCTGTTTGGTCGCCATGATTTGTACATAACGACTGCGAACTAAATCGCTGAGTTTTTTGCTATCCAGAAACTTAAATAATTCCTGGCTTAAGTTATTCCAAAGGCTGTGGGTTAAGCACGGGTCGTCATGCCCACAATTGCCATTTCCACAGGTCATATCAATCTGCTCCTCAACCGCCACTAAAATGTCAGCTAAGGAAATTTGTTTATCTTCGCGTGCCAGACGATAACCGCCTTTTGGTCCGCGTACCGACGTAATTAAACCGGCTTTTCGCAAACTACCAAAAAGCTGCTCTAAATACGCCTGAGAAATAGCCTGACGCTCAGCAATCTCCGTCAAGGTCACACAATCTATCTTTGCGTGCAGTGCAAGGTCGACCATGGCTGTAACCGCATAGCGGCCTTTAGTTGTTAATTTCATTCTGCAACCGTCAAACCAAAATTAATATCGGCGTTTCAAACGCCTTTAGCTCAGGAATCTGCGATTCCGCGAATAAAAACAAGGGGTAATCCCTAGTAAATTACTCGGGATTAATAGTATAGGGTTGTCAATGTGAAATTTCAATGTGCAATCGCCTATTATTTAAGCAATAAGGGCGGCTTAAGCACGATAGTGGCGGGTAAATGCCCTATTTGTGACTTCCGTGTCTAACAGCGAGCAACGAGGCATTAAAAGGATACGTCTCCTTTTAATGCCTCTGCTGGGCAATATTGGCCCTGGAATACTAAACTTCTATTTAGGGATACGAATTTTTTGACCGACAAAAATCTTGTCTGGGTCTTCAATTACTTCGCGATTGGCTTCAAATATCTCTGGATACTTGCTGCCGTTTCCTAAGAACTTCGCTGCAATAGCCCAGAGCGTATCACCGCTCTCGATCACGTAATATTCTGGTTCTGGCGCTTCTGGAGCCGGGGCTGGCGCATTTAGGCCATCACCATTCACCGAGCCAACGCCTTTCATGTTGCCCGTCATTAGAACCACTTTCTCTTTGGCTTCAATTGAATCGCAAGTGCCACCGACAGTGCAAATTTCGTTGTCTAGAGCGACCGATAAATCAGCAACACCAGGGTTGTTTGCTTCTATGTTTTCTTTAATCTGCTCGGCAGCATTTGCGTCTCCAATGCCGAAAACTTTCTTGCCAATATTGGCTGCAAAATCAAATAGTCCCATTCTATCTCCTACCTATTTATCTAGGTTTTAATAATGTAAATAAAGCGGTGAATCTCGCTTTAGCTATAGTACGAATATTGCCCCAAATTAGGTGGCTGCAATATTCAACAGCCTAATAACATACACGCTTTACCGGTAATAATACAACCGCACTGTGTTTGTTAAACATTTATCTTGTTAGTCAGCGTTGTCTCTATCTATCGAGACTGCCAATATGCCCAAAGTAATCCTACCCCAACCATCCAGGGAGCAGCCAATGTTAGCGGCGATTCTAGTACCCAGGTATTGTCAGTTGCGATCACCAATAATCCGGATACTAGTGCTATAGCCAATCCTAAACGCTGATGAAAAGCTGATAACCGCTGTTGCTGAGCGTGTTTAGCTTTCTGTTCTAACTCAAACTGCTGTTGTTGAGCAGTGAGCTTTGATTGTTCTGTGAGCCGACTCAAGTGCTCTGGTAGGTCGGCTAGCAGTGCTCGCCAGCGAGGCCAATCGCGCTTCAGATCTTGCAACAAACCTTGTGGTGACAGCTGTTGCTTCATCCAATTTTCAAGAAACGGTTTGGCTGTGTCCCATAAATTAAGCTGAGGATAGAGCTGGCGACCTAAGCCTTCTATGTTAAGCAGTGTTTTATACAATAAAACCAATTGTGGCTGAGCGGGCATTTCAAAGCGCTGTATAGTTTGAAATAATTGCATCAATACTAGGCCAAAGGAGATTTCACTGATGGGTTTTGCAAAGTTAGGTTCGCAGACCATACGAATCGCGGACTCAAACTCTGCGATATTAGTTTCCGCGGGAATCCATCCGGCACGCAAATGGGATTCGGCTATCGTTCGGTAGTCTCGATGGAAAAACCCAAGCAGCATTTCTGCAAGGTATTGTTTATCGGACTCACCCAGCACGCCCATAATGCCAAAGTCTATTGCGATCCACTTGCCTTTATCTGAAACGAAGATATTGCCGGGATGCATGTCGGCGTGAAAAAAATTGTCTTCAAATGCTTGCTTGAAGAAGGTTGCAACCCCATCGGCTGCAAGTTGCTGCATGTCATAGCCGAGTGCCTTTAGCTGTTCAATATCGCGCACAGAGGTGCCGTATATCCTTTCCATCACCATTACTTGGGTTTGCGTGTAATCCCAATACACTGTCGGCACATAGATTAGATCATTGTTTTCGAAGTTAGCCGCCATTTGCGAACAATTGGCCGCTTCTTGACGCAAATCGAGTTCACCGTGAATAGTGTTGTCGTAGTCACGAATAATCTCTAAAGGTTTGAACTGATTAGCGAGACTCCAATGGCGTTGTAATTTTTTAGCAAAGAAATACATCACCGAAACGTCGCGATCGATAATCTCTTTTACACCGGGGCGCAGCACTTTAATAATGACCTGATGGCTCTTTTCGCCATTCTTGCCGACTATGGCTAAACCCTCTTTAAGCTGGGCTGCATGCACCTGCGCGACTGACGCACTAGCCATAGGTTGTTCTTCAATTGATTCGAAAATATCATTAAGATCGTCGCCATAAGATTCGGCAATGATGGACAGAGCATCTTTACCGGAAAAAGGAGGGACTTGGTCTTGTAATTTGCTTAATTCTTGCGCGACATCTTGCGGCAGTAAATCTGGTCTGGTTGAGAGAGCCTGTCCCAGTTTAATAAAAATAGGTCCTAGCTCTTCTAGCGCGAGCCGTATTCTCACCGCACGATCTTGAGCGGTTTTTCCAGCCGACCCAAACACAAGTCGGCTAGCCAAGCGTGCGCTACCGGCTAAATTTAGTTCGTCTAAGAGATCAGCTAGGCCGTGCTTTTTTATCACTCGGCGAATTTGCCATAGTCGTAGTAGCGGCGCGGCGGAGGATAGACGACTCATAATAAATTAAGTGGCGGGTTTAGATGCATTTTTTAATACGCTGTATCCGCGCTTGAAGGCGGTCAGCATCTGCACGCAATGTGTCTACGTCGTCTAAAAATAGTTCTATATCTGATTTAGCCGCAACTAAGCCCATTTCCTTGGTCAGTAAGTTATTCAAGTGCTTTGAAAACATACTCTTGGATTCTTGCGCCATTTCCTTTGCTTTACCGAAACCACCGCTAATCAGGACTGCCGGTGTTTCGCCTAGGCGTTGGGCCAACAGACCTTCCCAATCTATATCCAGTTGCGACAATATGCGCGCAAAGCGCTGGCCAACAATTGGGTCGCCATTGATTTCAAGCTCACCCGATTCTAATTCAGCATCATCAAATCCATCGCGACCTATCTTGACCAGGGCACCGATAGTCGCGCTAAGAGTCACGTCAGTGGCCTTTGATTGGTTTGCAAACTCTAAGCCATGCGGCATTGGGCTAATTGAAATTTTCTGTGCGATTGGCTTGATTTCTAGGGTCATGGTTTTACCATGTAGCTTAACCAAATCGCGCTGTGCTCTAGGATCAAATTCCAAAGCACCATTAATAGCGAGTTCTAGTATATTCAGTAACATCAGCCTAGTACTTGTATCCCATATGAAGTGCGGTCACACCACCGGTTAGGTTGTGATAACGAGCGCGATCAAAGCCAGCGTCTAACATCATTTGCTTGAGTTCTTCTTGCGGTGGGTGCTGGCGGATAGACTCTACTAAGTATTGATAGCTCTCACGGTCTTTGGAGATCATCTCGCCCAATTTAGGTATGACGTTGAATGAATAAGTATCGTAAATCTTACGAAACGTTTCATTGGTCGGTTGCGAAAACTCAAGCACTAACACTCTGCCGCCCGGCTTAACGCAACGATACATTTCTGCCAGCGCAACGTCCTTATGGGTCACATTGCGTAGCCCAAAGCTGATGCTTATGCAGTCAAAAAAGTTATCTGGAAACGGCAATTGCTCTGCGTTAACTAAACAAAATTCGACATTACCTGCGTGTCCAGCATCGGCCATACGTCGACGACCTTGCTCGAGCATGTCGGCATTAATGTCAGTGACAAATACGAGCCCTTCGTCGCCTACCTTTTCTGCAAATTTAATTGATAAATCGGCACTTCCTGCGGCTAGGTCCAGCACCTTGTGGCCAAGTTTTACTCCGCTTTGCGCTACTGCAAACCACTTCCACAGGCGGTGCACACCAAGCGACATGGCGTCGTTCATTACGTCATAGTTTCCGGCTACATTGCGGAACACCTCACCAACCAAGCCCTGCTTTTGATCCTCGTTTACTTCTGCATAGCCGAAGTGAGTTTTAGTTTGATTATCTGACATTATGGTTAATCTGGCGTTGTTGATCTGGATTCGTGAATCTAATTCTATGTTAAATCAGGCTGAATAGTTTACGACAAGAATTGATCGGTTTCCTGCGGGAGCCGCACAATACCCGCTTCAGTTAATCTACCAAGGTAGTTTTGCCAAAGCTTCTGGCGTTCGTGCCCTAGTCGGTAAAGCACGTCCCAGGAATACAACCCTGTATTATGCGAGTCGCTAAAAATAAGACGCACAGCATACTGGCCGACTGGTTCGATGGCAACGATGTTGACCTCTTCTTTGCCAGTTTGCAATACTTCTTGGCCAGGGCCATGCCCCATCACTTCAGCAGAAGGAGAATGAACTCGTAAGTATTCACAAGGCAATTTAAATACCTCGTCTTCAAACTTTACTTCCAGATACCTGGATTTACTGTGTAAGCGAATATCACTGGGTGTTTTCTTCATGTCGACCTCTGTTCCACTTTAAAGCATATCAATAGTATATCGTTTTGCAGGTGAAACCAGAACTAGTTAAACTAATTCATTGCAAATCCAAAATTGCCGCTTGTTGCCAGTTTATAAGCTAAAGCATAATGGAGTTGATATATATCAGCCGCGCCTAACCTCTTGCCTATCAGTTTTTACGCTCCGGAGCCCCAAAAGATGGAACATTTCAAAATAGTATTACCCGCTGACCTAAACGACTTTGGTAGTTTGTTCGGGGGCACCCTTCTCAAGTGGGTTGATGAAATCGCTTATATGAGGGTGAGTTTGGATTTT
>JBLHME010000126.1:0-5518 GCA_047623225.1 Cryomorphaceae bacterium | reverse complement strand
GATACAGACCGATTTTTTGGCTTAGCAAACCTGGACCGATATCACGCACTGCTATCTTTGAAAAGTCTAAAGGAATGGTCATCTCGGAGCTATTATTTCGAGATATGCCCACATCGACAGTTTTACCACTAAAACTTTTATGTACGAAGTAAATCAGTTGATCTTCCCAGCCGTGCACTTTTCGCCCATCAACGGTCAGTAATTTATCGCCCTTCATAAATCCCGCATCCGCTGCTAACGAGTTTTCAACTACTTTACCGACGACGGGCTTGATATCTTGCACACCATACAAATACAAAGCCCACATTGCCAAAATAGCAAAAATGAAATTAGCAATAGGTCCTGCAGCCACAATAGCCGTGCGCTTAGCCAAGGTAGCTTGGTTAAAAGCCCGATGCTTTTCTTCTTCACTGACATCATCGACGCGTTCATCTAACATTTTGACGTAACCACCCAATGGAATAGCCGCTAGAATGTATTCAGTCTCATCATTTTTACGGCGCCATGTTTTCAAAGGTTTACCGAAACCAATTGAGAACTTAAGCACCTTTACCCCGGATTTGCGCGCCACCCAGAAATGACCAAACTCATGAATCGTCACCAAAATACCAATGGCTAATACGAAACCAAACACACTATATAAAAATTGCATAATCGTTGCTATAAGGTTGAAATTAGTTGTGAATCTCGCAGCTGCTTCAGCTGGTCACGAATTTTACCCGCCTCTTCGAACTCTAGATTCTTGGCGTGAACATACATTTTCTTCTCGAGCTTCTTAATGTTTTTACCTAACTGATAAGGCGTCTGTACCGAATATTCCGCCATCTCTTCCGCCGCAATAGGCAGCGCTTCGAGTTGGCTTGGTGCAACCGGCAATCCATCAATTATATCCCTAATCGGCTTAACAACACCTTTCGGAATAATACCGTGTTTAGCATTATGTTCAACTTGACGTTCTCGACGGCGATCGGTTTCTTCGACGGCGGCTTTAATTGAATCAGTCTCTCGATCAGCATACAAGATAACGTAGCCATTAACATTTCGAGCTGCACGTCCAATCGTTTGAATTAGCGACCGAGCTGAGCGCAAAAAGCCTTCTTTGTCAGCATCTAGAATCGCCACTAACGACACTTCTGGAATATCCAAGCCTTCTCGCAACAAATTGATACCAACCAACACATCAAACTCGCCTTTGCGCAAGTCGCGGATAATTTCTACCCTTTCAACGGTATCAATATCAGAATGCAGGTAACGAACCCTTATTCCGTGATCATCATAATATTTGGTCAAGTCTTCCGCCAAACGTTTAGTAATCGTGGTCACCAATACCCGTTCATTTACGGCGGAGCGGAGCTTAATTTCAGACATCAAATCATCAACTTGAGATTCCACTGGCCGGATTTCAATAATAGGGTCAACCAAGCCGGTAGGCCGAACCAATTGATCGATCATATCCGGTGCGTTGGTTTTCTCATAAACGCCCGGTGTTGCCGAAACAAATACTGTTTGCGGCATCATTTTTTCAAATTCCTCAAACTTCAACGGCCGATTGTCTCTTGCTGAAGGTAATCGAAAGCCAAAATCTACCAAATTTTGCTTACGAGATGCATCCCCCTTAGACATGGCGCCTATTTGCGGCACCATCACATGACTTTCATCTAAGAACATCAAGGCATCTTTGGGCAAATAATCGATTAAGGTCGGCGGAGCCTGCCCCGGCGCCCTACCTGACAAGTAACGTGAGTAATTCTCAATGCCTGAGCAATATCCAAGCTCGCGCATCATTTCTAAATCATATTCGGTACGTTGCTTTATACGCTGTGCTTCAACTAATTGGCCGTTGCTTTCAAAGTAAGCGTGCTGCTCTCGCATATCTTCAGTGATTTGGTCCAACACTCCCAGCAACGTTTCACGCGGTGTAACGTAATGACTTTTGGGATAAATGGTTATACGACTCAGCTTTTCTTCCACCGCGCCAGTTAAGGGGTCAAATTTAGCGATGGCTTCCACATCATCACCAAATAATTCTATGCGAATCGCAAATTTATCTGATTCAGCGGGAAATACATCAATCACGTCTCCGCGCACTCTAAAAGTACCGCGCCGCAATTCGACATCGTTACGCTGGTATTGCATAACGGCCAAGCGTTGTAAAATCGCGCGCTGTTCAATGACCTCACCCACACTCACGTGTAAAATCATCTTGTGATAGGCCTCTGGATTACCCAAACCGTATATCGCAGACACAGAGGTTACGATGATCACATCTCTGCGTTCCAGCAACGCTTTGGTCGCTGACAACCGCATCTGGTCAATGTGGTCATTGACCGAGGCGTCTTTTTCTATAAAGGTATCTGAGCTCGCGACATAAGCCTCAGGTTGATAGTAGTCGTAATACGAAACGAAATACTCCACCGCATTGCGGGGAAAGAATTCACGCATCTCTGAATAGAGTTGCGCTGCAAGCGTCTTGTTCGGTGCCATAACAATGGCAGGTCGACCTGTGTTGGCAATTACATTTGCCATGGTAAATGTTTTACCTGATCCGGTAACGCCAAGCAGTGTTTGATAGAGCTCACCATTGGCTAATCCTTGTTCCAGTGCCGCGATAGCGGTAGGTTGGTCACCCGCGGGTTGATAATCACTTACCAGATGAAATTGCGATTCACTCACTGCTGGCTTCCGAGGCTGTATTAGGCAGCTGCCTAAACCGAACGGCGGTCGGTAAACGCTTGATTAAGCGTCCCAGCATCCATGTATTCAAGTTCGCCGCCCACGGGTACGCCACGTGCTAAACGGGTTACGCTCAGAGGCATGGTAGCCAGCAAATCAGCAATAAAATCTGCGGTAGCTTCGCCCTCGATGGTTAAATTGGTTGCCAAAACCACTTCTGTCACTTCTCCTGTTTGAACTAACTGTAGCAATCTATCTATGCCTAATTGCTCGGGGCCAATCCCATCTAAGGGCGACAAATGCCCCATCAGTACGAAATACATGCCTCGAAAGGCGTTGGCTTGCTCTACCGCCTCAACATCAGCTGGCGTTTCGGCAATGCATAACAGTGTTTTTTCCCGTTTCGGTGAAGAGCAAATCTTACATAACTCACTCTCCGAGAAATTGTTACAGCGATGACAATGATTCACCTTGGATAATGCGGATTTAATCGCATCCGCTATTGAAAAAGCACCTTCGCGATCACGCTCCAATAAGTGAAATGCCATTCTCTGAGCAGACTTGGGGCCAATGCCCGGCAAACGCTGCAATGATAACTGCAGTTGCTCTACAGAACGCGAATCAGACATAGAGTTTGTTCTTTAACCTAGAATGGTAAATTCAAGCCTGGGATATTCATGCCTGCAGTTAAACCACCCATTTTTTGCTGTGTAGTGCTTTCCACTTTTTGCATAGCATCGTTCATCGCAGCGGCAACCAAGTCTTCTAGCACTTCGATATCATCCGAGACCAACTCAGGATCAATTTTTACCCGTTTAACATCATGACGACAGCTCATAGTCACTTCTATTAGACCACCGCCTGATTGACCTACTACTTCCATTTGAGCCAATTCTTCTTGTGCTTTCTTCATGTTAGCCTGCATTTCTTGCGCCTGCTTCATCATGTTGCCTAAACCTTTCATATCGTATACCTCTTTATAATCGTTTACTTAGCAAGCCGAATGGATTTGCCCCCTACGCTTGCTTAATTGAATTTACATCCACGGTCGCATCAAACAACGCCACCATTTCTTGCACGCTAGGGTCGTCTTGGAAGGACCTGCGGGTATCTTCTGTTCGCTGCTTGGATTGTTCAGCATTAAATCCTGCCACCGTGCTCGAGGCATCCACATCGCCCAGTTGCACGTCTAAGCGAACTTCTTCAAAACAGGCATTGTTTAGTTGCAACTCGATAGCGGCCACACGGTCTTTGTTCACTAGTTGCTCATAACGAGAATCAATGGTGACGGAAGCAACGCAGTTCGAATAGGCCTGGGGAGACATATGCAAAACCAATTGTCGGGTCATTCCGTGGAGTTTTAACTTGTTCACCATGTCACTCCAAGCACTGATATTGTTGATCACAGCATTGATAGACACGGGATTTATTTCTTTCTCTGGCTCAACCTCCGCAGAAGTAGGCATTGTTTCTTGCACATTTGGAGACGTCCCACCAATGGATTCTGATGGCTCAGAGAGGGGATAGATCAATGCGGGAGTCTGTGTCGATTTAGCCAGCTTAGTCACTGGGCTAAGTGGCGGCTTGCTGTCAGTTAACACCTTGTCGCTATGCTGCTTTACAAGATGATCAGGCAACTGGGGAAAGGTATCTGCTGAAGCCATTTTAACGTCAGCGGACTGAGGTTCAGTTATTTGATGATTTGCCGCAGCGGGAGTCTCAGTCGTTGTTTGACTTGCTACAGGCTGATTTCCACCAACAGATTGATCAACAGCAATTGGCTCACTCTGACTAGGTGCAGTTATCACCTGAGAGCCACTTTTTTGTTTATGAGTAAAAGCGAATAACCTCAACATGGCCATTTCAAAACCGGTTCGCGAGTCAGGTGCAAGATGCAAGTCACGCTTGCCGTGCAACACTATTTGATAATAGAGTTGTAATTGTTCAGCGCTAAGTTGCTGTGCGTAGCCAGCAATTTCATCTCCATTAAACCCTTTCCACTCGATCGATCCAGGCGCAAATTGATACGCAGAAATCGCATGTAACATCGAAAGCAAATCATCTGCTGCAGTCGCAAAGTCAGAAGACTTTTGCACCATTTTTTCAATCACCTGCTGCACATCCGCGTACTCACCTGCAATGAGTGCTGAAATGATATTGCCAATTTGATTGCTGTCGATCATTCCCAGCATATCGCGCAATGCGACTTCTGATACATTTCCGTTGCCAAATGCAATAGCTTGATCAAGTAAACTCAGCGCATCACGCATACTGCCACTAGCAGATCGCGCAATGAGCCTCAGTGCAGCCGATTCATGAGTGATTTCTTCTGCTTCAAGAATGTGGGCTAATTGGCTGCTGATCGCATCTTGCTCAATGGCATTCAAGCTGAATTGAATACACCGTGACAAAATCGTCATGGGGAGTTTTTGGGGGTCGGTGGTCGCCAACAAAAATTTGACGTGCTCAGGAGGCTCTTCTAGCGTTTTTAACAAAGCGTTAAAACTATGCGTGGACAGCATGTGTACTTCGTCAATCAAGTACACCTTATAACGCCCTTGCGTGGGTGCATACTGGACGTTATCTAATAAGTCGCGGGTATCGTCCACTTTGGTACGCGACGCCGCATCTACTTCAATCAGATCAATGTAGTTACCGACTACTACTGACTCGCAGGCGCTACACACGCCACAAGGGTTAGCGCTCATGCCTGTTTCACAGTTAAGTGCTTTAGCGAAAATTCTAGCCAGTGTGGTTTTGCCGACACCACGAGTGCCGGTAAAGAGGAATGCGTGGTGCACCCTGTCTGAATCTAAAGCGTTAGATAACGCTGAAACAATGTGCT
>JBLHME010000125.1:0-5810 GCA_047623225.1 Cryomorphaceae bacterium | reverse complement strand
GACCACGAGTTGCCTGCGCGGGATGACAATGTTCATGAGCTGCTGTCGGAATACCTCACAAGCCTGCATCTGGCTGATAAACCTGATTTTGTGGAGACAGTCAAATTGATGATTCAGAAAAACCTTACGCTGGGAAGGTCTGACATTGAAGCATTGGCCCTACGCCTTCCCTATGAAACACGAACCATTCAACGCAAGCTCAAGGTAATGGGCAGAACCTATAGCGAGGTACTCAACGAGAGTCGTTTTGAACTAGCGGAAAATCTACTGACGAAGAGTGATACCCCTATTACGTATATCGCCCAGAGACTTTGCTTTAATGACTCGAGTGCGTTTTCAAAAGCCTTTAAAAAGAAATACGGGGTATCAGCTCGCGAGTGGAAGAGCGAGCATCAGTAACCGAGGTTACGTACTCTGTACTAGAATTGATTGGGTTCACTTATAAGCCGCTAGCTGTTAACAGGGCGAATTTAACCCTGAGCATTTAGTTCATCTGATTTTTGGACAGCAATCGGTCAGACTCGATTGATAACCGAATGGCAGCTTAGGGCAGAGGCTATGTAAAAACGTGATTCGTATTATAATAAATCCTTTCCGCTAGAGATGAATAATGACACGTTTTATCGACCCCGAGTCTCGCGGGCAAGCGACACTGTTTCCTGAGCGAATCGAAGACTGTATTGACGAAGATAACCCGGTTAGAGTTGTTGATGCATTTGTGTGGATAGTGGACTTACAAGAAATCTGATTTCTCAGCATGACACCTAAAGCAACAGGTAGGCCTGCGTATCATCCGTCGGCCATGTTGGCGCTTTACATTTATGGTTACCTGAATCGAATTCAATCGACCCGTATTCTCGAAAAAGAGACGGGCCGCAATTTGGAGTTTATGTGGCTGTTAGGTCGATTACATCCTGACTTTAAAACGATCGCTAACTTTCGCCGTGCTAATGGCCCAGCGATTCGGAAAGTGTGTTCCGAGTTTGTCCAGCTATGTCGCAAGCTCGAGTTGTTCGGTCAGAATCAGGTGGCGATTGACGGTAGCAAATTTAAAGCCTGCAACAACCGAGATAAAAACTTCACGCCTGCGAAGTTGAAGAGACGCGTTGAAGAGGTTGAAAAGTATAGATCGATATTTTGCTCGGCTCGATCGCGTTGATAAAACAGAGCCGGAGGCCGACAGGCAAAGCCAAACGTTGAAAGATAAAATCGCGTCACTTAAGCAAGAGGTTAAGCGATTAATGGAGTTGGAACCGATCATATTGAGTCACCCAGATAAACAATTATCGTTGACTGACTCAGACGCAAGATCAATGCATTCAAGGGGAACGGGGATTGTTGGCTACAACGTCCAAACAGCCGTGACGGTTGATCATCATTTAATTGTTGCACACGAGGTGACCACCCAAAACACGGGTCGAAGCCGGCTGTTCTCAATGGCGAGTTAGGCGAGAGACGCGATGGGCGTTGCCGATTTAGACGCGTTAGCGGATCGCGGTTATTACAAGGGACAATAAATTAAGGCCTGCAAAGACGTCGGGATAAGGACCTATCTGCCGAAAACGTACACGTTAGGAAACCGGGCAAAGGGACTCTACGTAAAAGACAACTTTAATTACTTGGTGGAAGAAGATGCTTACCGCTGCCCGGCAGGCGACACCTTAAAGTTGCGAATGACGACGGTAGAGAAAGGGCAAAACCTCCATCGCTATTGGAGTTCAAACTGTCAAACTTGCCGTCTCAAAGCCAACTGTACGCCGAGCAAGGAACGATGGGTTACAAGATGGGAGCACCAAGAAATACTCGAACGGGTTGAGAAGCGATTGGCTCGACAACCAGAGATAATGCGCATTCGAAGCCAAACAGTAGAACACCCGTTTGGCACATTAAAACATTGGATGGGTGCGGGTCACTTCCAGATGACTCAATTGGAACATGTGAGCACCGAAATGAGTTTGCATGTTCTCGCTTATAATATGAAGCGGGTGATTAATATCATCGGTATCAAAGCGCTGCTAGAGGCTATCGAGGCATTAATAGTCCTCTGTTTGGGCCTGCTCGCGGCCAATAGGATAAATCAGGCGGCTTCAAATGACCTTAGAGTCAACGAAACATGAATATGCGAGTAATCGTACTCGGTTGCAAGCATAGGTGCTGAAGCCACGTTAAATTTTGAGTTTTTACACAGTCTGGGCAAGGAATTGCTTTTAACAGTAGAGGTTGGATTTAATTTAGGCGATCGGCAATCGCATGCGGTAAGCTCAACAGCCCAACGCAACCGAACCCTCACGTGGCTAATTAAACTGATTTAACGGCACATAGACATGAAACAAAGCTAGTTTGCTGGTAGGCCTTCGATTTTTTTATTTTCGATTTCCAAACCATTTTTTGTGGCTTTCATTATGCTGCTGCTGGAATGCCAGTCTCCAAGCACATATCGGACTAAGTCAGGATTATAGCGATGAGTGTCTTGTCGATGTGTGTGGCCGTGGATCATCTGTCCGACGTGGTGTTTTGAAAAAGCAGCCATCACGGCTGATTCGGTGACATCCATAATGCCCATGCTGACTTCTGATTTATGCTGCTTGCTTTGTATTCGCGCTTGCTTTGCTTGTTCGATTCGTTGAGGTATCGAGAGGCTTAAAAAAGCATCACAAAACAACGCGTTGGTGACCATCTCTTGGCGAAATTTTTGGTGCGCAATATCGTCAATGCAAAGGCTATCACCGTGCAACAATAGTGTGGCTGTGCCATATAAGTCCACCACGGTTTCATCATTGAGAATGGTAAACCCGGTTCGTTGCGAAAATGCATCACGAACCAAAAAGTCTCGATTGCCGGCAATAAAAAAACATTCCACTTCAGCAGATAGTTCGGCCATAGCATCAAGAATAAGGTCTGCTCCGAGCATAGATGCTGCGTCATCACCAATCCAGAATTCGAACAAGTCCCCGAGAATGTAGACTCGCTCGGCGTTACGCGCGGGCCCTGCCAAAAAGGTCAGAAATGCTTGGGTAACGGTCGGCCGTTCGGGTGTTAAATGAAGGTCCGAAAGTAGATATGTTTGCATCTGGGTATTGTATGTTAATTGCTCACAATTGTGGCCTTTTAGCACTATTAACTGTTTCCCTATGCGCAACTTATATCGATGCGATGAATGTTTTAAATTATGAAATTGAGGGAAACCAGCAAAATGGCGGTATTTAGGCTGTTTGGAGTTAAATAGCACCGCAAAAAGGCGTAATAGGGCGTTGTATTTTACGCTTCTCAGTTTATAATTTGCCGCTGATATAGACACCCGTTTGCGGGTTTTTTTGTCTTTGATGCAGAATGGCTGTTAGGGCCAGCTCTACTGAAAAGGTGAGTCCAATCGATTGGAGATTAAGTTGCAGTTTACCGGCGCAGAAATAATAGTTAAGAGCCTCAAAGAGGAGAACGTAGATTACGTGTTTGGGTACCCAGGTGGTGCCGCGTTACATATCTACGATGCGTTTCATCAGCAAGACGATGTCAAACACGTGCTGGTGAGACATGAACAAGGCGCCACTCACGCGGCAGATGGTTTTGCGCGGTCTACCGGTAAGCCTGGTGTGGTTTTGGTAACTTCAGGTCCTGGGATTACTAATGCGATTACAGGCATTGCGACTGCTTATATGGATTCAATTCCAATGGTAGTGTTGTCAGGGCAGGTAATGACGCCATTAATTGGCTATGACGCATTCCAAGAAATTGATGCGGTAGGGATTAGCCGCCCTTGCGTAAAGCATAATTTTTTAATTCAGAGTGTGGAAGACATCGCACCAACGATTAAAAAAGCGTTTCATATTGCAACCACTGGCCGTCCTGGCCCAGTGTTGATTGATATTCCCAAAGACATCACAGCCCAATTAGGCGATTTCGTTTATCCGCAATCGTTGGAAATGCGCTCTTATCCGCCGGTCCCTGTGGCCAAGCCAAACGAGATTGTGAACGCAGTAGAAGCAATGCTTAACGCCAAACAACCTGTTGTTTATACGGGCGGCGGCGTGGTGATCGCCAACGCACAAAAGCAATTGCACAAATTTGTCCGAAAGCTGGGTTTTCCCTGCACGAATACACTAATGGGCTTGGGTGCGTATCCCCATGATGACCCTAACTTCATTGGCATGTTGGGTATGCATGGTACCTATGAGTCGAATATGGCAATGCACGATGCCGACTTGATTATCGCCATTGGCGCGCGCTTCGACGACAGAATTACCGGCACGCTGGATACTTTTGCACCTAATGCGAAAATTCTGCATGTTGATATAGACCCATCGGTCATTGATAAGAACATCAAAGCCGACATTGCAATTATTGGCGACGCCAAAGAGGTGTTGAACCAATTCAACCAAGAGTTGGACCGCCGGTCTGGTGATATAAATCCTGAGTTGATTAAAGATTGGTGGCAACTAATCAAGCAATGGCAGGGCCTTGACAGCTTTTGGTATGAGACCTCCAGTAAAGTAATTAAGCCCCAATATGTGGTGCAAAAATTGCATGAGGTCACAGGCGGTGACGCTTATGTGACCTCCGACGTGGGTCAGCATCAAATGTTTGCTGCGCAGTTTTATGGTTTTTCGGACACTCATAAATGGATCAACTCTGGCGGCCTCGGCACTATGGGCTTCGGCTTACCGGCTGCCATGGGTGTGAAGTTTGCGCACCCAGATGCCGATGTGGCATGCGTAACTGGCGAAGGCAGCATTCAGATGTGCATTCAAGAGTTGGGCACCTGCAAGCAATATGAACTGCCTATAAAGATTATTAATTTGAATAATCGCTACTTAGGCATGGTGCGACAGTGGCAAGAATTCAATTACGAAAAACGTTACTCGAATTCTTACATGGACTCACTGCCTGATTTTGTCGCTTTGGCAGAATCCTACGGTCATGTTGGTATGTTGATCGAAGATCCAGCTGATGTTGAAGGCGCGCTCAAAGAGGCTTTTGCGCTGAGAGATCGCCTGGTATTTATGGATTTTATTACTGATCGAGAAGAGAACGTCTACCCCATGATTGAGGCAGGTAAATCGCATAACCATATGCGATTGCGCCCAGCCAAAGAGAGCTAGGTTAAGGAACCACAATGAGACATATTATATCTGTATTGCTAGAAAATGAATCGGGTGCGCTGTCACGCGTATCAGGCTTGTTCTCAGCGCGAGGCTACAACATTGAGTCTCTCACGGTGGCACCAACCAACGATGAGACTTTATCTCGTATGACAATTGTGACTGTGGGTGATGATCGCAAAATCGACCAAATTGAAAAGCATCTGAATAAATTGGTGGATGTTGCTGCTCTTCATGACATCACGGTAAGCGGGCATTTGGAACGAGAAATTATTTTGGTTAAATTCAAAATTCAAGCTAGCCAAAAAGAAGACTTAGATCGAATTGTTGAAGCCTATAAGGGGTCACTAAGTGATGTTGCTGAAAATCAATACATCCTTGAAATGAGTGGCAGTAGCGAGAAAATAGACGAATTAATGAAGAGCCTGGTGAATGTTGATGTCGTCGAAGTTGTGCGTTCCGGTGTTATTGGGCTAGCGGCAGGTGAAAGAGCTTTAACCGTTTAGTTTAATCATCAGGCTCACGATATAGTCAAATTTAGGCTCTCAGGTTTGAACTAGCTTAGATCTAATTGAGCGCGCTATAAACATTCTAAAGTACGATGCTAAAGAAAGACGCTGGGGCGTGTTTCGTCATTGCTTGGTCGAGCGACGAATGCCCTGTTATGTGATGGAGAGTGAAGAATTAACGTTTGGCCAGCGTTATGGATTTATT
>JBLHME010000124.1:0-5951 GCA_047623225.1 Cryomorphaceae bacterium | reverse complement strand
AGGGCGCCAATGAGGAAGGTGGAGTGATGCATGGTTCGATGATCGCAGTTTTTCTTGCCATCGCAGCGATTGGCGCTGGTCTCATGGCCAGCGTCTACTTCACCTTCTCTGAGTTCATAATGCGTTCCCTTGCCCAGCTTGGTGCCACACGAGCCACGGCTGCAATGAACGCCATCAACGAAGTCATTCTGTGTTCGTGGTTTATGGTGCTGTTTTTTGGTTCAACCCTTCTATACGTGATCATAACTACAATTGCCTTAGTTGATGGCGACATGGCAGGGCGTTGGTTGCTGTTCGCTACGGGCCTGATTTACGTATTTGGTATGTTTCTCTGCACGGTTATCTTCAATGTTCCGCTTAATAAGGGCCTAGCTGAAGTGAGTAACGACAACAAGACCAAAACCCGAAACCTGGGCGTTCTACTTCAAGCAATGGACGCGATGGAATCACCTTCGCAGTGTCTGCTCGCTCGCGTCACTGGCTCTGAGTATGCATTACCTCGTGAGTTACACGCGACACTTTTTTTCTGACACCTTTTTCCCTGGCACCGTTTTGTTGGTGGTTTTAGGGCTGGCTTATACTTATTGATTTAGGTGCATCGGCAGCTTATGCTTTCTATACTCAAGAGCTAAGCCAGAATAAGGACATAACTATGAGTAACATTTTCATATAGTATCGACGAGACGATTCTCGCGACGCCGCTGGCTGAATTTTCGATCGTTTGCAGTCGCATTTCGGGCGCGAATCCGTTTTTATGGATGTGGAAGATATCCCTCTGGGCACAGACTTTCGGACACATGTTAATTCGCGTCTAGATATTTGCGATGCATTCCTCGCGATAATCGGTGATAGCTGATTGGTGGACGAAAATGGTCCTTCACCGAATACCAGAATTGAAGTAGCTGCAGCTTTGGCCCGAGGAGATGTGCCGGTCATTCCTGTTCTGGTTGGCGACAGTGGCGCGCCTACTGTTGACCAAATGCCAGAAGATGTAGTGCAACTGTCTTATAGAAACGGCATCAGCATTCGATCAAATCGAAGTTTTGAAGGCCAGATGCAGGGCTTGATTGAGGAGTTGGAAAAGTCTGTTACAGCGAACCGTCTGCTGACCAGAGCAACACTAGCAAAGCGAGCGACGCAACTGGTCAAAACAGTGGTTGGAATACCAAAGTCATGTCGGTTATTGGTTTGATATTTGTGGGTCTGCTGGGTATTTTGGTCGTCAACAATGTTATAAATGACCACCCAAAGCCCCCGCAAGAAAACAAATTGGAGGTCTCAGATAAAAAGCCGACTGTGAAACCCGCATCCTTTCTAACCTTCAATAAGATGCCTGGGCTCAGCTGGCAAGCTGCCAATCTAAAGCTGAAAACCGAAGCTTCGGTGTGTTGGGATAACATGCAGAATAAATGTGATGAGAAGGGCCGTCTCTATACTTGGGTGGATGCAAAAAAGGCCTGTGAGCAGCTGGGCTCGGGTTGGCGATTGCTTGCTGATACAAAGTGGCGCGAGCTCACACGCCTATACGGAGGTGCGTATGGTGACCCCAAGACCCATACGACTGAAGAAGATTCCGGTAAATATGCCTATAAAGAACTGGTTGGGGAAGATGAGTCTGGTTTTGAAGGTTCGTTGGCGGGCAAATGATATTACTCTCCGGCTGACAAAAACTATACATTTTATGACAGTGATGAACTTGGCTACTACTCGACTAGACCATTGCTCCAAACGACAAACAGAACGCCCGAATTTACACATTTAGGTATTCGGATACCCGAGTGTTACGCGAGCAACAAACTCGCCTAACTTACTCTTCGGCCCGTTGTGTAAAAAGCATTGGCGGCCAGCAATTACAAATGTTATCACTGCAGACCTGAAGTCGATCCGTTTCGGTTAAATTCGTTGAACATGAGTTGACGCTAATTGATTACTACAAAGACCTCTCAGAAGTGCCTCGTGTTCAGCCCCGAGTTTTTTACGCTCTGTGAAGCTGCCGCCATTGCTTCGGTGTGTGCTGTGTCAAGCGTTTGAAAGCCCGGTTAAAGGCGCTGCTATCGGTGTAACCGAGGTAGTCAGCCAGTTGTGCTATCGGCATGTTTGAGTTTTCTAGCCGTTCCATCGACACCCGTCTGCGCACATTCTCTAACAGCTGAGTAAACGACGTGTCGTTCTTCTTCAGCATTCGGTACAGGGTTCGCCTGTGGACGAACAGCAGGCTGGCAATGCTTTCAACAGAACACTTACCGGCCGGCAATGTTTGATGAATTAGATTTTCTACCCGAGTAACAAGATCGTCTTCTGCGGGCGTGCTTGCCAGAGCAACTTGTTGCGCGAGTATTTTTTTTAACTGAGGGTCGGCCTCAGGAATTTGGCGTAGCAGATCTGCTGAACTGAAAACAACCTGGTTGCGTGCCTGGCTGAACAGCACCGGAGCACCGAAGATGCCCTGATAATCGATCTTTGCATCGGGGCAAGCATGGTGGAAATGCAAGCAGTGCGGCACCCAATGCGCATCGCTTAATGCACGTATAATGACCAAGCCTTGGGCGATGGCTCCCTCATTGCACTGGCGGTAAGTGCTGCCTTCGTCAAACGCCATAAAACTCAACATGGCAGTGTCATTTTCGACCAGCACATCGATCCGCGCTGCGTGTTTAACGTGCAATGAGAAATGCGTGCAAAATTCCTTCAGTGCTTCGCCCACGGTGCGCGATTGGCGCATTAAATAGCCGACCAGACCCAACATGTTTATGTGTTGCTGCATCCCCAGATTGGCGGCAAAGCACACCTGCCCACTTATCTCGGCGGCGTTAGTCAGCAATGTCTCGAGCTTGTCGTAGTCAATCCAATCATCAACCGAATGCTGCTCAAAGTAATCAGCCGGTAGGTTGGATTTACGCAATACATCCTCAACGCTCACATCCAAGCGTTTGAGTAAGTCCTCAAAACCATCAATTGCAGCAAGTCGAACCTGGTTCATTTTGTGAGAACAGACCTTAATTTGATTTCAGTGGGGTCGGAATCTGGTCAGAATACGTCAAAATGTCACGAAATGCCTGTTTTATGTCCCGAATCTCCAAGAATTATTGACTCGACCCCTCTATTATTTTCTCATCTGAAAAGCAGTTTTCCCACAACGACCAATTTTTGAGCAAAATAAACTAACGCCAACAGGAGCACACAATGACAGCAGCAATTCATAGGCAGCAACGACAGAGCAATAGTGACAACACTGCAAAACCAGCTAATCCAGATCGACAAGCAATGGAAATAGCTCGGCAGCATTCCGGTAAATTCAGTTGGACCACAATGATCTTTTCGGCTGTGCTAATTTTGAGCCACGTTGCTTTGCTTTATTTGAGTGTTGTGGGTGTAGTTTCAGCGGGCCTTGCCGTCTTTGGGTTGTCGGTTCTGACCTACGGACTTTATACGACTGTGCATGAATCAGTGCACAACAATATTTCCGGCAACCAGAAAGACCTGACCTGGGTGGATGATCTATTTGGCCGCTGTGCCGGTATTCTGATGATCGTGCCGTATACCGCGCATAAAGCCGCACACTTTGCTCATCACAGTAAAACAAATAATCCCGAACGTGACCCAGACATGGTGTTTGGTAATGGCAAACCTCACCAGGTGTTATGGGGCGCGTTAACGATTACCATGAGTGAGTACCATTGGTACTTTAAAAATAAGTGGGCGGGCGCTTCTCGGCGAGACAAAAATCGGGTGGTTTTTGAACTTGGCAGCGCGGTTGCGCTAAGACTTGGCATAGCATTGGCAGGCTTTCCGCTTGAAGCATTACTATTTGGTGTGCTTCCAAACTTGTTGGGCATGATGATTGTTGCGCTGATTTTCGCCTGGGCAGTACATCGCCCGCACAACAACCAAAAGCGCTATCTCAACACCTCAACGATTGTGTTCAACCGATGGGCTGACACGCCGATAACCTACTTGTGGCTATTTCAGAACTACCACTCTATTCACCACTTGTTTCCAAACGTGCCGTTTCACCAGTACCGAAAGGTGTTCAAAAAGATTGAGCCAGTTATGCAAGACAAGGGCGCGCCCATCTACCGTATAGGCCACTAATTGTGTAACTGACAAGCCCCTAGAAAATAGGGGCCGCGTCTTGCCTTTTGCCTTTAGTCTGAATTGAGTAAGACAATGACCTAAGTTAGGTAGACAATAACTTAAAGGCGTAAGTTAATAGCTAGATCACTGAGACTGGACTTCTCAGGTGGGCTGTATAATGTGACGTCGAGAGGAGACCGACAAGAGAACATCGTTTAGACGGATGAAGACCTGCATTAAATTTTAACGCTATTGGGCGATGTCTGCTCCTACCACAATTGGCAATGTCATGCGGCAATTGAATGGTGTTTACTCCCAGTTGTTTCATCGAACCCATAAGCGTGTTGGTCATGTGTTCCAGGAAAGGCATAAAGCGATTCGGGTAGAGAAAGAGAGTTATCTTTTAGAACTCGCCGGCTAAGTTTGGGAAACGCCGTTCGTAGTCAATTATTACCTATAAGCGCTTCGTTTCTAAAGGCAATGGTCTCCCTTCGCCATGGACATATTTGAAAAATTAAACGGTGCTTGGACGCGATCAGTTTCTGGATGAAGTTTAAACCATGATGGATGATTCGGAAGAACTTGACGAAGTACCGAGAAAGCAGAGCCATTCACCTGCATTGCCATTGCGCGAGATAGAGTCACAATCCAATGCTAGGGCCGATGCGATACTAAAAATGTATAAAACCCAGCAGTACACCTTAAAGAAAATCGGAGACTATTTTGGTTTACATTACTCCCGAATAATTAGGATAGAGGCGAAAGGCAAGCCACGCCCCTCTAGTTTCGGCCTCTCTAGTTTGCTCCTGATTTAAAGTTATTTTTATCTAAGGTAGTAAACATAAGGTCGAATAAATATTATCTAGTAGCCGATACTAGGTATCTAAAAATTAACAACTGAAGACGCAAGCCCTAGCAACATAAAACACGCCATTTTAATGCGAATGATAATCATTTGCATTAAAAGTCGTGTTTGATTATTATTGGATTATCAAATATATGTGAGTTAAAAATGAAACTAACCTTCCTCTGTTCCGATTGCCGTTGTTGGCTAACAAAAAACCCAACTGAGATTACAAAACGTTGCCTCGGGAGTTATGAGTGGGCGGGCACTCAGTTTCAAGCTGGTGATTTAGACAAAGCGCTAAACGGTATCGGTACTGCTTTCGAAATGTCCGAAATAATGCTGAAATCAGATGAAATCTGCGATTTTGTCGCCTCGGATTGGCTGGTCGCGACATCAGAGGAGTTAGTTCGCGTCTTAAGTGAGCTAGGTAGGCTAGAAGACAGCATTAATATACACCGAAGAACTAGCGTGCTGTTGGCCGAAGCCGGAGATAATAACCAACTTGAGAGGCTAAGACCTAAGCTTGAGCGCATTGCTCGTGTTGCGCATGGTAGTAATAATTATTTAAGAGTAGTTCACTAACGGCCGCCACAACCACCCTCAATGATCCGCCTATTCAATCGTAAAATACTAAGAAGTATTTGCCTTTACAAAATTGTTACGTAAGTGCGTCGATGGAAGTGTGAGCTTCTTCGATCGCTTTATCACCGTTGCGGTTTAATGCTTCGGCCTGAACTATCTTGACGTCTTGAATGCCAATGAAACCTAAAAAGTGACGTAGCCAAGGAGTAAGAAAATCAATCTCGCTTGCTACTATAGTCCCACCAGACGCGACCGCAATATAGGCCTTTTTTCCTTCCAGTAATCCTACTGGCCCATTCTCAGTGTAACTAAAGGTTTCACCAACGCGTGCAGCAAGATCAGACCACGCTTTGAACCCTGCGGGCATGGAGAAGTTATAGATTGGAATGCCAATTACGAGTGTATCAGCCTCTATTAGCTCCTTAACTATTGTGTCCGATATGGCGAT
>JBLHME010000123.1:0-5994 GCA_047623225.1 Cryomorphaceae bacterium | reverse complement strand
ACTTTACGTCTTGATACCATTATTAACTCCCAAATATGTTCTTAAGATGTGCGTTCATTAACTTGCCCTGTGGATCAAGACTACGCCGAATTTCTTGAAAGTCCTGCCAATGCCGAGGGTAAAGACTGGCCAGTTGGTGCGAGTTCAAAGTGTGCAGCTTGCCCCAATGCGGCCGCCCTCCATACTTCAAAAAGATAGCTTCAAGCACAGCAAACACAGCCTTAAAATCGACATCTCCATATTGATGGATCGAAATCGAACAACCGTCCTGACCCTCAAACATGGACAACCAAATGTCATCTCCTTTTACATAGCGATACTCTATGGGAAAACTCAAAGGCAGGTTTTTATCTTTAATCGTCTGCATGATTTCTCTAAGACATGCTGGGCCTTCTGACGCTGGCACCGTATATTCCATCTCTCTGAAACGCACAATCCGGACATGCGGAAATACTTTAAAGGAGGGTCCAGTGCGAATTACATTTGCCTCGCTACCCAGTATCATGGTGAGAGCTTTATCATAAATGGCTTCACCCACCAATGGAATCCACGCTAGTGAATCGAAAAGTGTGCGCAGCCCGTTTACCGCCTGTGGGTCCTCTTCACCCTCATTCTCATCACCCGCTTTTGCGATATCAGTAGTAACTGAAATGCCGACAGAAGCATAGGGAATTGCAAACAACTCAAAATGGCGATGGTTCTTACAACGATTGTCGATATCGTCCAGCATATCTTCAAGCGGCTCAATTTTATTAACTTCAGTGAGCGTAAATGGCCTTTGATTCTGAAGTGTAAATTCGGTAACAATCCCAAGTGATCCTGCGGATGCTCGAACGGCGTTAAATATCTCGGGGTTGTTTTGTGCATTGCATTCGAGAAGCTCACCTGCCGGCGTGGCTAATTTTAATGCCGTGGCGTAAGCGCCCATTGAACCGAAATTTTTGCCAGTCGCATGCGCCGAATTAACGATAGAACCGCCAAGCGATAAGTAATCCATATCAGGCATATTTGGAACGGCTTGACCGATCGAATTAAGTATTGGCCCAAGATCATGCAGCCTAGTTCCCGCTTTTACAGTCGCCTGTAAAGCCTCAGCATCATGTGCCACAAGGCCACTCAGTAGATCCGTTGAGACGAGTGTGTCGTCAGTAGGCACGACAGCACTAAAAGAGTGCCCCGCACCAACAGCCCGAACCACACCCTTTGCTGATTTCAATACTGAAACCAACTCGTCCTCAGTTTCGGGGGAGTGACGCCAACTGGGGTTGCAAGCCTGATTGCCTGCCCAATTGGTCCATGGTAAATTTTTACCGGCAACATACTCCAATGGAGCTTGAGGTTCCCCACCCTGAGGACTGCATGCGCTCATTGCGCCAAACGTGAGGCCCCCGCCTACCGCTACAGACTGCTTTATAAAGGTACGTCTTTTCATTTTTTAAACCTATTTATCCGGGAAACCAGCAACCAGTCGCATCAACTCACGGAGATCTTGCTCAGAGCAGGCGCTGCAGTAACCTAATGGCGGCATACCACGAATGCCAAGAACAAGATTCTTCATAGTGGTTTCTTCGCCTTGTGCAATGACTGTTTCCCAGTCTTTGGTGACACCCATTAAGGGCGCAGTTGACTCAGAATTTGCATGGCACTGAAGGCAGTTATTGGTCAGTAATTTAATTTGCCTGGCATCCGGTGCGGCGAAGGATGAGCCTAACCATAAGACACTAACAATCAGCATACATAATGCCGTCGGCCTAATGACCATTCGAGAGGTTTTGTTGCTATCAGAGATTTGCTGGTTACTCATTAATATTTCCAATAAAAAAATTACTTGAGATCTAAACCGAGAGGCGACTCAATGAACACCTAGATTAATCGATTTAACGTAGCACGGTAAGGACGGTTAAGGTAACAATCGGGGACATTTTCGGAAACATAGCGACACGTGCAATGCCTATTTCATACCCTGTAATAATATCCATCGGTGCTGCTAAGCTCTGCAGGCATAAGCACACCGATAGCATCACTGTTGAGTCTAGACCTTAATTAGATAGATTAAGGTCGGCTGGGGGAGAACTTGAACTGTACGTTGCCCAATATAAAATTGGGTTAGCTACGGTATTAATCGCTTGGGTAAACGCATCAAATGTTTTACCAGTGTACGTTTGCTCCAGCGACAAGCCTACTTCTTTGCCTTTCGCTATTGCGCATTCGCTTGCATCGGTTAACACGCCATAGCCGGGCTGGTACCAATCTGGTTTTAAAATGACCGATGGTAATGTCACCGCGTGGTGCGGATAGTCAGAGGCGATAATCGCTAAAGCTTGCTGCATCATTTTGTTACCTACAGCCGAGGTACACGTTGCTAATGGACCAATATGCGATTCCAGTATTTGAATGCCGACAACCTTTGTTTTCATGCCCGCTAAAACACAACCTAAGGTAAGCCCAGCCAATGTTGAAGAACTGCCTACCGGCACATAAATTTCTGCTGGTTCAGGGCATTCCCCATTATCGATTTGCTGCTTTAACTCCAGTGCTGCGTTGATGTAAGCAAAAGTCGCGACAGCCGTACCGCCGCCGCCCGGCAAAAAATAGTAAGCAGCATTTAATCTCTTTGGATTCAAATAAAATCGCCTAGCCGCTGAAAAAATAGACCCCGAATTAATGACTTCAGAACCAAAGATCTGCATCAACGATTGATTTTTCTGCACATATGGCGAGTCAGGTTGATCGAATGTAATGACCGTAGACTTCAGCCCCAGTTGCTGGCAAACCATGGCTGTAGCCACACCGTGATTAGTGCCTGTACCGCCAATGGTATAAATATGATCAGCACCAGCGGCGATGACCTCAGGAATGATAAATTCGAACTTACGCGTTTTGTTGCCGCCATAAATAGAGTGCGTCATATCATCTCTTTTCACCCAAGCGCTTTCGCCCATTGACGCTAAAGACTCTACCCGCGTAGGTAAGGCACACAAACTTATTGGCGCTAGCCGCGCCTGTAACTTAGGAAAGTAATCAAACAATGGCCACTTAACATCACCGGGTGGCGACAGTATGGCACTCGCTTTTTTTTGACCTAGTATCATTGAGTAACTATGCACAAAAACGGGTTACTTTGGCAACCCGTTTTTCTGCTAACTTTTTTCGATAAGTAATACGAGAAGTTGTAGCGCACATGCAACTCAAATGTACGCGGCGGATCAATATTCTTGAAATAGCTATGGTCGAACCCAAAAGATCCGAGTGAAATATCATTGCCCGAGAACAGAGCACTTGCGCCGACGAAATGGATGGCGCAGCGCCAGCAATTACAGCAAATAACATCGCTAAAGTGGTAGTTCTACGGTAATTCATATTGGCGATTCCTCTTTTTGTCAATTTAGCGTCAGCTATTTTGCTAAGCTTTGGGTTCTCGATATAATATTTATGCCACGTCCCCTAAGGCTCCGACGGGCATTGGGTATAAAATATGACGATTATTTTGCAGCGCCACATTTAGTCTTGTTAAGAACTTAGCTTCTTGAGCCTACGTTTGTGAATGCTCATGCGGCAACACTGTGTGAAAATGATGCTTCTAAACAATCAACCACTCAGCTTTAAGCTCTTATCTGAACGCTCTCGTCAACGAACTTACCTGCGAGAGCCTTATGACAAAGTGTAGTGAAGTGATATTGGTTGAACAGATTAGACAAAAAAGATTGCCGTAGTAAGGACGGTTAAGGTAAGTTTGGGGGACATTTTAGGAATTACTGCTACATCATGGATAAAAACTAAAACAATTGTGGCCCGTGCCGGTTCAACTTCTTGGTTTGGTCGCCTTAGAACTGAAGCAACATGGTGTCTCCGTGGGCACGCTTTTGTCGGAAACTGAAGTAACCGAAGAATTTCTTTTTGATTCGGAAAAGACGCTGCCTTATCGTACTACGCAGGCCATATTGGAGAAGGCTGTTGATCTAAGCCCGGTGCCTCATCTAGGGTTTGTTATTGGTGCGCAACAGTCGCCTTCGGGTCTAGGTGTTTTGGGCTATGGAATAAATTGCTGTGTTAACTTAAGGGAGACTATTGAAATCGTAAACTCACAGTCCTGGACCATCATTAATTCAGCGGTTGTAGGTCACCGGTTTCAATATTTTCTGAAAGTTCGCGAAGCCTGGCGACCACATCAGGGGTAGCGCGGAAGCGAAAAAACGCACCATCGTCATCAGCCCGCTCTTCAAGCACGTGGCAGGAGGCAAAGATTTCGCCGCGTAATCCCTGCTCTGACCAAGGTAAAAAGATCTCAGATTCGGTCAAATCCTTGTGGAAAAAATGCATGATTGCCTGATGCAACTCTGCCACATCACCCTTACGCCGTGCGCTAACAACAATACAACCGGGATACTTGGCTTGCAGCTCTGCGATACGCTCTGTTTGTGCAACCGCGTCGTCCAGATAGTCAATTTTATTGAACACCCGAATGCTCGGTACACTATCGGCACCAATCTCAGCCAACACTTTATCGGTCACTTCAAGCTGCATCGCAAATCCGGGGTCACTAGAATCAATAACGTGCAGCAAAAGCGATGCGTTAATGGCTTCGTCCAATGTTGACTTGAACGAGGCAACCAGGCCATGGGGTAAATTTTTGATAAAACCAACCGTATCACTGACCAATACCCGCGGCACGCCCTCTGGGTGCAATGTGCGCACCTTGGTGTCCAGCGTAGCAAATAATTGGTTAGCGACTAGCACCTCACTGCCGGTCAAGGCGCGCATCAAGGTGGATTTGCCCGCGTTGGTATAACCGACAAGTGCCACCTGTGTTAGCCCAGACTGTCTCTGACGTAACGATCGTTGGATATCCCGACCTGCCTCCATGGCGTCAATTTCTTTTTGTAACTCGCCAATACGATCGCGAACCTTTTGGCTATCCATCTGGCTGCGCGACTGCCCGGTACCGCGCCCGCCGGTACCGCTGCGCTGTCGCCCTGCCGACCCTCCGCGCTTGGCTGCCTCTCGCAAACGCGGCGCCATATAGGTCAGTCGCGCAATCTCGACCTGTACCTTGGATGCGTGGGATTGGGCATTGCGATGAAAAATTTCGAGGATGACCCCGGTACGATCCATCACCTCGCAATCGACTTCATTTTCCAGGTTGAGTGCCTGGGACGGCGAAATTTCATGGTCGACCAGAATAAGGTCCACTGGGTCACTAGCCGACATAGATTTAGCCGGCGACAAGGAATCTAAGTCTGCTTGTTGACCCTCTAAGAATTGTCGTATTTCCTCGCGTTTACCAACCCCTACATACGCCGTAGAGTCGAAAGACGAACGCTTTTGGGTAAACTGACCGACCACCTTCAGCCCTAAGGTCTTTGCTAGGTCACCTAATTCGTCCAACGACGACTCGAATTCGACATCGCTGACGGTGTCCAATTGTACGGCGACGATCAGCGCAAGGGGAAGACTTTGTTTATCGAGGTTTGGCATAGGATAATTTCTCGTGAAATTTGGGCGCTGACTTTTACAAATTGGATCGTACGCATTGGAGTATACGGCGTTTTTTCAGCCACCCCAAAATGTTAATGCTTCAATATTTGATCTCGAAATTAATCGAACAACAGCAGGTATTAGACTCTATCTGGCTGATGGTGGTCCCACCAATGCTGGGCTATATCTTCGCGTCGGCAAACCCATACATCACTGAAATTCTCAATGTAATCCAAGAACCTCACCAAACTGGCAAATCTGCCAGGCCGACCAATGATTCTGCAATGCAGGCCAATCGACATCATTTTTGGGGTATCTTCGCCCTCGGCATAAAGCGTGTCGAAACTGTCTTTTAAATAAGTGTAAAACTGGTCACCAGAATTGAAACCTTGTGGGCTAGCAAAACGCATGTCATTCGCATCAAGCGAATACGGCACCACCAAGTGGGGCTTTGAGTTGGCTTCCAGCCAATACGGTAGATCGTCGGCATAGCTATCGGCGTCATATAAGAAGTTACCT
>JBLHME010000122.1:0-6068 GCA_047623225.1 Cryomorphaceae bacterium | reverse complement strand
CCTAGACGTGGTCGAAAAAGATCAGCTTAGCTTTGAGTTTATGCTTAACGCGCTGCGGCTCAGTGAGGGCTTTGATTTGGCCTTGTTTGAAGATCGCACGGCTTGTCGGCTTGCTGATATTCAGCACGTATTAGACAAACACTTAGAGCTGCAACTAATTGACATCAAGCAACAGCATTTAGTGCCTACCGTGCGCGGAAAACAAATGCTCGATACTCTGCTACAAGATTATCTGGTGATCTGATGTCATCTAAACAGTGATAAACTTAATAACGATTTCCACTACCTCGGCCATCTAATGCTCTGGATTAAAGCACTGCACATTATCGCTGTCATTTGTTGGATGTCGGCCATCTTCTATATGCCAAGGTTATTCGTGTATCACGCAATGGCTGAAGATCAGATAGGTCGCGACCGATTCAAAACCATGCAGCGCAAACTGTATAACGGCATCATGACGCCATCATTGGTCGCCTCTATAGTTTTTGGCACCTGGCTTTGGCTTGGCTATGGCATCACCGGAGCATGGCTGCACGCAAAACTCGTTTTGGTCGCCTTGTTAATGATTTATCACGCTTGGTGTGCGGCAACCATTAAGAAATTTGCCAACGACCAAATACCACACGGGCACGTGTTTTATCGTTGGCTAAACGAACTACCCATTTTGTTACTCTTCGGAATCGTGATTTTGGTGGTGGTAAAACCATTTTAAGGAATAGACTCCCATGAACTTAAGCATCACAGACCCAGCCTTTTTATTTCCTGGCATCTCCTTATTATTTTTGGCCTATACCAATCGATATCTTGCGCTGGCGAGCGTTATTCGAACCCTCAACACCCTCGCTGGTGACGATCGAGATGAAAACAGAGAACAGCAAATCCGTTCCCTGCATGTGCGAATACAATTAATTAAGTTTATGCAGGCGGCTGGTGTTGTGGCCTTTCTACTCTGCGTTCTTTCAATGCTCGCCTTGATATGGAATAAACAAACCGCTGGCGAAGTGCTGTTTGTTTCCAGCTTGATCTTTATGATTATCTCTTTGCTCTTGTCGCTCACAGAAGTTCTGAAGTCTGGCCAATCGCTCAAGATCGAACTCAATCGAACGCGCAGCAAATGAAGGCACTTCTGAATGTTGTTCTATACGAACCTGAAATTGCACCCAATACCGGCAACATAATTCGGCTGTGTTCAAATATAGGCGCACAACTTCATCTGATAGAGCCTTTGGGGTTTGTGCCTGACGATAAAAAGCTGCGTAGAGCAGGCCTCGATTATTCAGACTGGAGTAAGATCAGCATCCACGCAGACTACGCCGCGTTCCTGAAAAACGAAGCGCCTGCTAGGCTGTTTACACTCTCCACACACAGCTCACAAATTCATTCACAGGTGGCGTATGAACAAGGCGACTACCTTTTATTTGGGCCTGAGACTCGCGGCCTACCTTCGTTTATACGAGAAGATGTTGATGCTAAAAATCGATTAACCGTACCCATGGCGCCCAACAACCGAAGCCTTAATCTCTCTAACACAGTTGCCATTGTGGCTTACGAAGCATGGCGACAGCTTGGTTTTATTGGCGCAAAGTAGCTGTCTGCAACTTGTAGAATCGCAGGTCAAATAGCTATACTTGTTTTGTGTATTTACTAAAAACCTATACAGGAGCCCATCAACATGAATGACGAGACATCAAAATCTGAAGAATTTAATATTGGCATTGTCGTTGAACAAGCCAAGAAAGTAGTTTTAGACCCTATAGGCTTTTATCGAGACATGCCTACTTCTGGCGGTTATGTAAATCCTATTATTTTCCTAGTGGTCATGACTGCGGTAACAATGATTGTCGGTTTTATTTTCAGCCTTATCGGCTTGGCAAAATTTAACCCCCTGATTGGCAGCGCTGTGACCCTTAGCATGCTAATCATTGTGCCTATCATTGCGGTGCTGGGGAGCTTTGTTGCTGCCGCCATCATGTTTGTGATTTGGAAGTTAATGGGCTCCCAAAAAGATTATGAAACCGCTTATCGATGCGTGGCCTATAGCTTCGCAATTGGGCCGGTTATTGCAGTGATCTCATTCATTCCCTATATCGCCAACCTGATCAAGGCGTTGTGGGGCAGCTACCTTTTGTATACCGCCAGCGTGGAAGTTCATAACATTAAAGCTAAAACTGCCATGATCGTATTTGGCATTATTGCCGCCCTCAATATTATGATGAGCTTTGGAGCAGAGCGCAGTGCTCGAAACCTGCAAAGTAAATGGGGCAATTACAGTCAAGAAATTGAAAAAGCGTATAACGAGGGATCGGTTGGTGCAGCTTTAGAAAAAATGGAAGACATGGATGAGATGACACCAGAAGAAGCGGGCAAGCAATTTGGCGAGTTAATGAAAGGCTTAGGAGAATTTTCCAAGGGCCTGGAAGAATCTGCGGCTAAAGCCAAAGAGAGTGAAAAGGAGGACTAACAGCGATTAAGGAGGTGAGACTTTTGCACCTGCACGAGGTAAAATTGCGCTCCATCTCCCTTCGCTTAACTTGGTCTATCTCTTCTAGCTTATGAAAGTACTCATTATTGGCAACGGCGGGCGCGAACATGCACTGGCCTGGAAAGTTGCGCAAGCTGAACACATCACCCATGTATACGTTGCGCCGGGCAATGCTGGAACCGCTGGCGAGCCCAAAGTTAGCAATGTGCAGATTGGCGTTGAAGATATCGACGCCTTGCTCGATTTTGCCAAACAAGGCAATATAGGCCTCACTATTGTAGGCCCCGAAGCACCATTAGTTATTGGCATAGTGGATTCGTTTCAGGCCGCAGGCCTAAAGTGCTTTGGCCCATCCGCTGGCGCAGCCCAGCTCGAAGGTTCGAAAGCCTTCACCAAAGATTTTCTCGCCAAGCACAACATTCCCTCTGCTGCCTACCAAGTATTTACTGATGCCGATCAAGCCGCAGCTTATATAGCCCAACAAGGCGCCCCTATTGTAGTCAAAGCCGATGGCCTAGCCGCTGGTAAGGGGGTAATTGTGGCGCACACAATTGAGCAAGCTCAACAAGCCGCCCGCGACATGCTAATCGATAATAAGTTTGGCGATGCTGGCGCACGCGTAGTAGTCGAGGAGTTTATGGTCGGCGAAGAGGCCAGCTTCATTTGCATGGTCGACGGCGATAATATTTTGCCTTTAGCAACCTCTCAGGACCACAAAGCGCGCGATAATGGTGACTTAGGGCCGAACACTGGGGGCATGGGAGCCTACTCTCCTGCACCAGTAGTCACCAGCGAAATGCATGACCGAATAATGAAGTTAGTGATTGAACCAACGGTTAAAGGCATCAAAAGCGACGGTTATCCCTACACAGGATTCCTTTACGCAGGCCTGATGATAGGCTCCGACGGAATTCCCAAGGTGGTTGAATTCAACTGCCGCTTCGGCGACCCCGAAACGCAACCAATCATGATGCGACTTCAGTCTGATTTATCGGCGCTGTGCCTTGCGGCTCTAGACGGCAAGCTTGACGAAGTGCAAGCGCAATGGGATCCGCGCGCTGCTCTAGGCGTGGTCCTCGCGGCAGGCGGCTATCCAGAGAGCTACGCTAAGGGCTTAGAGATCACTGGGCTCGATCAATGCGATACGCAAAACTGCAAAACCTTTCAAGCCGGCACTGCGCTCAAAAATGGCCAAGTTGTTACCAGCGGTGGTCGAGTTCTATGCGTTACGGCTCTAGGCGACAACGTTACTCAGGCACAAGAACTGGCGTATCAAGCGATAAATAAGATATCTTGGGATGGCATATTTTTTCGCTCAGACATTGGCTATAGAGCCGTGTCGCGAGAAAGCTAATTCAATGAAAGCATACTTAGACTTATTAGAAGATGTGCACCAAAACGGTGTCGGCAAAGATGACCGCACTGGCACTGGCACGCGCAGCGTGTTTGGCCGGCAGATTCGTTGCGATTTGGCGCAAGGCTTCCCTTTACTGACAACCAAAAAAGTGTTCCTGCGCGGCATCATTCACGAACTATTGTGGTTTGTGCGTGGCGACACCAATATTAAGTATTTGGTAGACAATCGCGTTGGCATCTGGAATGAATGGCCTTTTCAAAACTATTTAAATCAAAAAGGCTTAGACAAAGATTTAGAAAAACATTCTTGCGAATGGCAATACAAGCTAGAAGAGTTCATCGATAAGATTCAGCGCGACGACACCTTCGCCCAACAATGGGGCGAGCTTGGGCCAGTTTACGGCAAGCAATGGCGCAATTTTTCAGGTGTGGATCAACTGGAGTGGGTTATAAACGAAATCAACACTAACCCCAGTTCACGGCGCTTAATTGTTTCAGCGTGGAACCCAGCCGAGATCGAAGAAATGGCCAAAGCCGGTTTACCGCCCTGCCACACCCTATTCCAGTTTTACGTGTCACACGACAATAAATTAAGCTGCCAGTTATACCAACGCAGCGCCGACCTGTTTTTGGGCGTGCCGTTTAACATTGCCAGCTACGCATTGCTAACCATGATGGTGGCACAAGCCTGCGATTTAGAGCTTGGTGAGTTCGTCCACTCATTTGGCGATGTGCATATTTACAGCAATCATGAAGAGCAGGTGCTAGAGCAACTCGCGCGCCAACCTCGGCCCTTACCGAGCATGAAAATTAATCCCGACGTGAACAATTTGTTCGACTTCAAATTCGAAGACTTCGAGCTTGTTGGCTATGAACCTGACCCCGCGATTCGCGCACCAGTGGCTGTTTAATGGAAATTATTTTAGTTGCCGCAATCGGTGAAAATGGTGAAATGGGTATAAACAATGACCTGCTTTGGCACCTGCCTGGCGACCTACCTCGCTTTAAGAAAATCACCATGGGCTCGCCAATCATCATGGGCCGCAAGACCTACGATTCAATTGGCCGCGCGCTACCAGGCCGCCTGAACATTGTGTTAACGGCTAACCAAGCATGGCAAGCCGATGGCGTAATCGTGGCCAACGATTTAGAAAAAGCAATCGAGCTGGCAGAGTCCGAAAACACCGGCAAAGCATTCGTGATTGGTGGTGGGCAAATTTACAAGTTGTTCCTCGCCTATGCCACATCAATGGAAATCACCGAGGTGGATGATGCACCACCGGCCGACACCTACTTTCCGAATTTCTCCAAACTCGAGTTCAAGCAAACACAACGCCTATCGAATCCTGAAAACGACCCTAAATTTGACTACGTAACTTACCGTCGAGTGTGAAACCATGACTCCAGAACAAGCAAAGCAGTTGGTGGCAGAAGCCGCTATTCAATACATTGAATGGGATTGGGTAATCGGTGTTGGCACCGGATCAACCGCCAATTTATTTATTGATGAACTGGCCAAAATAAAAGGCCAAATCGATGGCGCAGTGGCCAGTTCAGAAGCAACAGCACAACGTCTTAGAGCCCATGGCATCCGTGTGATGGAACTCGATCAATCCGGCGACCTACCAATTTATATCGACGGTGCAGACGAATCCACTAAGCATCTCCACTTGATCAAAGGCGGTGGCGCCGCGCTAACGCGTGAAAAAATAGTCGCAGCAGCAAGTGATAAATTCATCTGCATTGCCGATGATTCTAAACTTGTCGACACCTTGGGCGCATTCCCGCTACCGGTGGAAGTAATTCCAATGGCGAAATCTTACGTGGCACGTCAAATCGTGAAGTTGGGCGGCAACCCTATTTTACGTGACGGAGTAATTACCGATAACAGCAACTTTATAATAGATGTGCATGACCTAACAATAGATAACCCAGTTGAGTTAGAAACAAAACTGAATCAGATTGCCGGGGTTGTTACCAATGGATTATTTGCCCAACGAAGCGCCGATGTGTTGTTGCTAGGTGGTGAGAGCGGAGTTACCACGCTAAAGTTATAGTCTTGCAATCGGAGATCTCCTAACGGTATTTGAGTAACCCGCAAGATTGAGATTGCCACGTCGGCAAGCCTCCTCGCAATGACGGGCGGAGGCTGCGGCCTGAGATTGCCACGTCGGCAAGCCTCTTCGCAATGACGGGCGGAGGCAGCGGCCTGAGATTGCCACGTCGGCAA
>JBLHME010000121.1:0-6308 GCA_047623225.1 Cryomorphaceae bacterium | reverse complement strand
ACAAACCCGCTAACCAGAAATTGTAATGCTGGTGACCGGTAAATTGAAGGTGGCAAATCCGCCTGTATGCTTTAAACGGCCCGGCTTAGTAAATCAACAATGCCGAAGTAGTCTTTGGTCGTAAGCTCTTGCTCAATATCAATAGACAGGCTCTCTTGATAGTAAGAACTTAAGTCTAAGCCAACCCCAAGGGCGCAAAGCTTAACGTCAGCACGCAGCTCAATGCTTTGCGCAACCTGCGCAAGATGTTGATCGAGAATTCGTTCATGGTTGGCCGCTCTGGTGCTGGTGTCCATAGGCGAGCCATCGGAGAGCATAATGATTATCTTATTCGCTTCAGAGCGGGTCGTAATGCGCTCTAGCGCCCACAGGAGCGCTTCGCCGTCAATCCCTTCACGGAATAGATCTGTGCGTAACATACCTGAAATAGCTGGCCTTGCGCGCCGCCACGGCGTTTCACCAGATTTGTAGATGGTATGACTCAGCGAGTTAAGTCTTCCAGGGTTTGTGGGTTTTCCCGCTTTAGTCCAATCTTTAGCAACCCTGCCGCCGCTCCAATCTCCAGTGGTGAAGCCAAGCACTTCGGTCTTAATGTCGGCGAGTTCCAATGCTCGCGTTAGTGTGTCGACTAAGGCCGCAACTTCTAAGCTGTGGTAGGTCATAGAACCGGAATTGTCAACCACGATGCTGACCACTGAGTCGCTCTTAGGTTTTATCTGTTCTTGGCGAAATAATCGCCGCTCGTTAGGTGAGCTTAACAATTGAGTTAGCCGAGCTGAATCCAAATAACCTTGTTCCTCACCAAAAGACCAACCTGCCAAGACGGGGCTAGAAACGAGTTGTTTCAAATGGCGGGCCACTCTATGCGTGTTAATGTTTTGTTGCTTAATTCTCTTGTCTAATTGATGTCTGAGTTTAGCAAGCTGCGCAGGTCGAATCACTTTAGTTATCTGGTTGACGCGATCATAAGCGCGGCTGAAAACGTGATACTCAAAGCCGTTATCTGCGGCGTCGATAACGGTCGCTGACGAAACGCCAAAATTTTTCTGCAAGGCTGCGTTGTCCGCTCCAAACCATTGGCTGTTAAACGCTTTGCTGATGGCAAAGTTCTTAATTGTGGCGTTTAGTCCTTCTTTGTCACCTTCACTGTCTCCCTCATTGATCATGCCTGAAATAGCGGTGGCGATAGCCTTGGCAGATTTACTAAAGCTATGTTGGCTTTGAATGTCGCGTTTAAGTTGCCGTAAATGAATGCCTATGCTGTCGGCGAAACCCCAGCGTGTGTGCTCAATGATGTCTTCAATTTGTTCGGGGATGGGTAGCACCATAAGACGAGACCAACACACAACGTCTAGTGAAAACAGCAATAGCCCAACATCATTTTCAATCAGTTTGGAAGTGGACGCGGTTTGCGCCCAAAACAAGAAACGCTGTTGCAAGTTGGTGCGCATGCCGGGCAACGAAGTCGGCGCCAATGCCTCACAGCGGAGTTGTTCGAGCAAATCAAAAACCAATTGTTCGGTGCTGTCTATGGGGCTTAACTCTTTATGCAGCGCAGTGTTGCTGTGCAGAAGGCGCAAGGCTACGCCGTCTGCGACGCCTCTTAGTTGTGTACTTTTATGTGTGGCAAAATCAAGTTGCAGATGCGGTGCATTTAGAGCAAATATCTGATTGTCAACAAATAGCCCATGACCACGATATTGCACTGACGGGTCTTTGCTCAAAGCTCGAATAGACGCAGCACACCAGTGCTCGAGTTTCTGTTGTAATACTTCTAGGCGCTCCATGGCTAGCTACCGATTGCCGCGTTCAGTTATTCAAACCAAGCGCTGATTGATTCGCTTTCAGGTAGCTCTCGATCGAAACAACGTTGGTAGTACTCAGCAATGATGCTGATTTCGGCGTCGTCACATTTATTTAAAAAACTAAGTCTAAAGGCCGCGGCAGGGTCGCGAAAAATTTGCAAGTTCTCGGCCCAAAAAATAACCGTACGTGGAGACATTAGTGTGGATATATCGCCGGCCTCAAATCCGTTACGAGTAAGATTGGCCAAAGCCACCATTGAGGCCACCGTTTTACGCCCATCATCATTATCCAAATCGGCTACGCGACTCAGAACTATTTTCTGCTCTTCTTCAGGGCTAAGATAGTTGAGCTTGGCGACAATATTCCAACGGTCGATCTGCGCTTGATTCATTACTGATGTTCCGTGGTAAAGGCCATTCAGGTTGCCAAGGCCTACTGTGTTGGCGGTGGCAAAAAGCCTGAAGTGACTGTGCGGCGAAAGCACTCTGTTCTGATCAAGTAGCGTGAACTTGCCTTCACGTTCCAATATTCGTTGAATCACAAACATAACCTCTGGGCGCGCTGCATCCAGTTCATCAAATATAAGTGCAACCGGGCGCTGTATTGCCCAAGGCAGTAAACCTTCTTGAAACTCGGTCACCTGTTTGTTATCACGCAGCACCACTGCGTCACGGCCCACTAAATCAAGCCGGCTGATGTGGCCATCTAGATTAATTCGCACACAGGGCCAATTCAGGCGGGCGGCAATTTGTTCTATGTGAGTTGATTTTCCGGTGCCGTGCATTCCTTGCACCATGACTCGTCGATTTTGCACAAAGCCTGCAAGAATCGCCAGCGTTACATCTGGGTTGAAGCAATAGGCCGAATCGATTTCTGGCACGTGCTCATCACGTTGGCTAAACGCAGGAACCTTGAGGCTTGTTTTAAAGCCAAATAACTCCTCCGCAGATGCTGTTTGATCGGGCTGTTGGCTAATTAGGTCGGTCACGAGAGTTTCCTATTTATGCAGCGAGTGGGTTGGCTGCAGCGTAAATTGAGGTGAGAGCGGTTGCGGCTAAGCGAGCAGCGGCTGGGTCCGCTCTGGAGGTCAGCACGATGGGAACTTTTGCTCCAAGCACAATGCCTGCAGCGGCTGCGCTCATGTAGTAAACCATTTGTTTGAAAAGTGCGTTGCCCGTTTCTATGTTGGGCACAAGTAATACGTCTGCATGACCAGCCACAGGACTTGAGATGCCTTTTAGCTTCGCGGCTTGGGGTGACACCGCATTGTCAAAAGCAAAGGGGCCATCAATCATCGCACCAGGCACGCCTAACTCGGCCGCCAGCGCAACAAGTTCAGCCGCTTGCATGCTTGAAGGCATTGCGGGGGTTGCAACTTCAGTCGCAGAGAGCACAGCGATTTTGGGATTTTTGTTGCCCAGGGCATGCAGCAATTGGCTGGCATTACGGGCGATGTCGAGTTTAATTTTCACGTCAGGTAGAACGTTGATTACCGCATCGGTGATGCAAATGGATTCGCTACGCCCTGGCACTGACATATGGAATACGTGGCTCAATCGAGTTCCAGTTAACAGCCCAGTGTCGCTATTAATAACTGCCCGCAATAATTCGTCGGTATGAATGTGGCCTTTCATAAGCGCTGCAACTTCTGCATGGCGCGCCAACGACACTGCTTTTGCGGCGGCCTCGGCCTCAGATTGCGCATCCAGCAGTCGAACGCTGCTGATATCAAAATCAATTTCGGCTGCAATACGTTTAATGGTTGAAACGTCTCCTACCAATACTGGTTCGATCAGTTCGTTTGCTACGGCAAGTTTGCAGCTTTCTAAAGCGATTTGAGAACCGGCGTTGATCACAGCCGTGGCTATCTTTGGGTTGGCTTTAGCCCGATCGAGTAAAAACTGCGGGCATTCTATAGGGGTCGTGCTGAGCATATGTAGGGTTTGACGGTTTGGGTTAATAAGGCAATTAGAGAGAAGCGGCAAAAAAAAGACGCCAACAGAATTGGCGTCTTTTGTTAGAACCAACTACTATGATCTTACTCTATACATAGTCTTTGTACTTTTCCAGATGACGTGTCGGTTTTGCTAATGCGTCACGGCGGAAAGGATCACCCAATTCTCGTGTGCACATCACTTCAATAACGCAAGTCTTGCCTTCATTCATTTGCATATCAATTGCCTTTTTCAAAGCAGGCCCGACATCCTCTAATTGATCAACCACGATGCCTTGCGCGCCCATGGCTTGCGCAATGCCAGCAAAGCTTTCGCTATCGAGTTCACCGGCGACAAAGCGACGATTGTAGAAATCTACTTGGTTCTTTTTCTCGGCTCCCCATTGGCGGTTATGAAATACCACAGCCGTCACAGGAATGTCATGGCGTACAGCGGTCATTATTTCACCCATGCTCATGGCCCAGGCACCATCACCAGCGTAAGCCACTGCGGGTCGCTCAGGCGCAGCACATTTCGCACCCATCATCACCGGCAGTGAGTAACCACAGTTGCCATAGCTCATTGGAGCAAAGAAGCTACGCGGGCGTTCAAAGCGAAGATAACTGTGAGCAACAGAGTTAATGTTGCCGATGTCGGTGGATACCATCACATCAGCAGGCATGGCTTTCTCTAATTCGCGCAGAACTTGACGAGGGTGTAACCAGTTGCCTTCTTCGGCTTCTTGTTCGGCGATCATGTCTAGACTGTAATCGTCTTTCTCATGAATCCACTCATCTAGCTCTTGCTCCCATGCGGCTTTTTCAGCAGCAATGTCAGCAGCCCGAGCTTGTTTGTCGGCATCGCAGACTAGGGTCTTATCAGCTAGTAAATTGCTCAGTGCTACAGCTGCATCTTTGGCATCGCCACAAATGCCAACCGAAATTGGCTTAACTAAGCCGAGCATTTTATGGTCGGCGTCTATTTGGATTATTTTTGCGTCCTTTGGCCAGTAGTCCATTCCATGCTGCGGCAGAGTTCCAAACGGGCCTAAGCGTGAACCCAATGCAACCACAACATCAGCCTTGGCAATTAAATTCATACCAGCCTTAGAGCCTTGGTAACCAAGCGACCCACACCAAAGTGGGTGACTGGCTGGGAACGAGTCGTTGTGCTGATAGCTGTTCACCACTGGTGCGCCTAAGCGTTCAGCCAGGACTTTACACTCTTCAACACCGTCGGCCATAACTACACCGCCGCCGGATACAATCACTGGGAATTTGGCTTGAGCCAGTATCTCAGCCGCTTCTTTCAATGATTTCTCGCCGCCCGGGCCTCGATCTAAGCGCGCCGGCTGTGGGATTTCAACATCAATGTCTCCATAGAAATGATCGCGTGGAATATTCAATTGGGTTGGCCCAATCTCAGACATGGCCCGGTCGAAGCAACGGCCAGTGTATTCGGCCATACGAGCAGGGTTGTTTACGTGGCCTTGATATTTAACAAACTCGCGGAACATCGGCAATTGATCGGCTTCTTGAAAGCCACCAAGGCCTTGGCCCATGGTGCCAGTTTCAGGAGTGATCATTACCACTGGGCTATGCGCCCAATAAGCGGCGGCAATAGCTGTAACGCAGTTGCTAATACCTGGGCCATTTTGGCCAATGACCACACCGTGTCTTCCAGTGGCGCGGGCATAGCCATCGGCCATGTGAGCAGCGCCTTGTTCGTGTACTACTGGAATCAAGCGGATACCGGCTGGTGCAAAAATGTCCATAGCGTCCATAAATGCAGAACCCATGATACCAAAAATATCAGTCACGCCATTTGCAACAAGGGTTTCAACGAACGCTTCGCTGGGAGTCATTCGAGCCATAAATACCTTCCTTCGATCATTTATTAATCAGTGATGATGTGTGTATAAAGCCTGCTGGCTTGTTGGAACGGCAAGATTATCAATGTAAGTGTTATGCGGCAACCATAATATCGATTATTGGTTCTAATAGTCTCATTAAATGGAAAATATGTGTATTTATCGTCAAGTTTAAGGTAGTTTTGCTCAATACAAGTTTTACATAATTTCTATTCGATTAGATTTACTGAACTTGGTAAAAAGTAGAACCAATCTGTTTCTATTTTGGCGGGGCTACCTGGTCATTGTTTTGATACTGACACTCACACAGTGCGATTATTTTGATCTGTTTACGCTTGGTTTACACATTTTTTGAGTGAGCCAAGTAGGCAATATTACCAAACCTGAGGTTGAATATGCTTGATTACGCGCGCGTTGTAATTGTAGGTGGTGGTCCACTTGGAGTGAGTCTTTTATATCACTTGAGCAAGGAAGGTTGGGCCGACACTCTGCTGATTGAGAAGGGCGAATTAACCAGTGGGTCAACCTGGCACGCCGCAGGTTTGTTGTGCAATTTTAATGGCAATCAAACGGTTTCTCAGATTCATCAGGTATCCTTAGATTTATACACCAAAGAGATACCCAAGCTGACGGGCGATCCATCGCCATTTCATCAACCCGGCAGTCTGCGCGTTGGTTTCAGTCAAGTTGAAGAAGAG
>JBLHME010000120.1:0-6346 GCA_047623225.1 Cryomorphaceae bacterium | reverse complement strand
GAACCAACCACCAACACTGTAATAATAAGCGACTCTGAATACGGTAAATTCAATAGACTGGGCACATCAAATAGCCTCAATACTGCGACTGACCCAGAGTACAGAATCGAAGGAATGGTGACTAATCCATAGCCCACCATAAACAGCACTACCGTCATGCGGCGAACACCGTCATCAAAGCGCTCTTGCAAGAAACCAGGCAAGGTAGTGAAAGCACCCGCGAGGTACTTAGGCAGAAAGACCAAGGCCATGATAATGGTGGCAAAACCGGCGGTAACTTCCCACGCCATCGCACTCATATTGAAGGCGTAGGCCGAACCATTCAAACCGATTAACTGCTCGGCAGAAAGGTTGGTGAGCAACATAGAGCCAGCAATAAAGGTGCCAGTCAAACCTCGACCGGCAAGAAAATAGCCGTCTTTGTCGTCCACACCGCCCTTGGTTTTTTGATACGAAATCCAACCTACTATGGCCATGAAAAACACACAGGACACAAAAGTGAAAATTAGGTCATTGCCTTGCATCAATCTCTCCTTGGGCTAGTACTAGCCGGTTAGTTCACACGCGGATCAGTTGCTGGAAGTTGCCTTCCAATATTTGATCTCATTATTATTTGTTAATTCGTCGGTGGTTTTGACCGCTGCATTGAGCGGTATTTTGGCGCCTGAACGGGCAAATACCGCCATCTCGTTCAGCGCCAATTTTTGGCGATAGACCCTCTGCCCAAGTAGCACATCTTGACAGACCTCTTGCTCAGGAGAAAAGCGAAACCAGTGCCCTTCTGGCAAGTAAAACTCAACCATGCCTTGGGGATCAAAACACGGCACCACCAAAAGATCATCACCAAACATAAATTGATTTTCAAAGCTCCAAGCTTGCTTCTCTTGAGGGAACGCCAACACCATTGCGCGCTGCACCGGCAAACTGCTTTCAGACGCCTGCCGCATGGCGTTAATCAGGTAAGTGTGCAAACGGTAGCGCAAGTCTAGCGCCTGCATCACAGCCTGTTCAGCAGCAGCTGAATACGACCATGGCTCGCGTTCACCAATGCCGTGCAAGCGGAAATGTGCTGAAAATATTGCGGCTTGCGCCCAACGCACATAGAGTGTGTCGTCGCGCGTATCTTTATAAAAACCACCCACATCTGTGGCATAAAACGGCCCGCCAGTTAGGCCCCATGACAAGCCACCGCGGATGTTACTTATCATGCCTTCCCAATCGGCTTGTGGGTCTCCGCCCCAGTGGCTATTGAACCGCTGACAACCAGTCCACGCCGCTCGACTGAATAGAAAGGGGCCCGACGGCGAATACATTTCGGCCGCTTCGTACACGCATTTGTTGTAAAGATGCGCATAAACATTGTGCAATGCTAAGCCAAACTCACCATTACTCGCTAACATATTATCGTCTTCCAGCTGTTCGCCAAAATCAGCCTTAATCATGTCGACACCCAAATCAAATAGATCTTTGTGTGCGTCACGCCAGAAGGCATAAGCCTCAGGGCTGGTGAAATCAACAATGCCTGAACGAGGCAAGGAGGTCAGTACGCTGCCAAAAGCCTGTTGGTCCCAATCGTATTGGTAGGCTTGCCCAGTTCGCTTATCTTTGAGCAGCCAACCTTTATCTGCAAATTCATCAAACCAAGCATGCTTGGTGGAAATTAAAGGGTATTCCCATACGCAGATCTTAAAGCCCATTTTTTTGAGCTCATCAATCACCTTTTTGGGATCAGGGTAACGGCTCGGGCTCCATTCAAACGCGAATCTGGTGTCAGTATCTTGCCATGCACGACCATCAAAGGTAATGACATCACACGGCATACCCCGCTCTCTCACCTCGCGCGCTACAGACAGTATTTCTTCTGCATCTTGGTAATAGGCCTTGGATAGAATCACACCGGTAGACCAGCTTGGCGGCATAGGGGCGCGACCGGTTAGTGCGGTATAATCCGATATTAGTTTTGCGCCAGTGTTGTTGTTGTCAGCACGCGAATCGGCGGTAAAAATAAACACGTCAAGATGATCATCTTCTATTAGTGCGCAATAGCTTCTTTGCGACCATGGTGCATAACCCACGCTGTGGGTAACTGCGGCAGGAGTGTGAACAAGCATGCCCCAGCCATTCGGGCTCCAACAAAACGGAATATTTTTGTATGAAACCTCAGCGTTTACACCAAGCGCGTCTTGGTTGTACGAGCGTAATAATTGCCCACGCTTATTCAGTGGACCCCATTTCTCGCCTAGGCCATAGATCTCTTCACCTGAGGATAAATCAATACAGAAAAGCCAACCTTGATCAGTTTTTGCCAGCGGAGGCACTCGGTGCCGCCTAACAAAATGTCCGTCGCTGGGTGAGCGTAAAAGCCGCTCGCCGTCGATGGATTGAATATCTAGGCTAAACGGTTGATATCCAATGGTGATTCTAAGGTCCAGCGCTTCTACAACTGCGTGCTCTGGCCCAGCCTGCAAATCCAGAGGCACAGGCTCAACCTGCGCCGTTAATAGGCCATAACCGCAAGCTCGCTCAGATGCGGAGCGCAGCCGAACTCCGTGGGCTGTCACCTCCAGGCGTAATTCACCGTCACTGCTCTGCAAGGACAAACTACTAGTGTCAATGCAATGTGGCGGTTGCAAAATGCTGGTAGCCTCAATGGCGTTCCAGTTGGGGCATTCAATGCCGGGCAATAATGTGCCTTGAGATTTGTTCATTAAATAAAACTTCTTAGTTATCTTAGGCTTACGGAGTAAACAAAATTATTAGTAATACACACAGCTACGCTCCATTCAGCAACGCGGCCATCGATGTTGATGCTTGATCGTTCAACTAGAAGTGCTGGTGTGCCAGCAGGAGCGCCAAGAATCTTGGCCTGCTCGTCATTAAGTACGGTGGCACGCAGTTCTTCTTTAACTTCAACAATACTGATGCCGTATTTTTCTTGGTATAGCGTGTAGAGGGAATTTGGAATTTGTTGTTCTTGATCAATACCCGGAAATATAGACAAGGGCTGAATAACATGTTCGAGTATGGTGGGCTCAGCATTTAGAGAGCGCACTCTAACCATTTCCACCACTTGTTCATTTTCGCCAAGGCTCAGTGCCTCTGTCTCTTGGGCATTGGCTTCGCGGCAGTGAGAAGAGACCACTTTGGTCTCGGGTACCATTGATTCTCCACCCGGTTCTCTGAACCGAAAGAAACGAAACAGGGAGCTTTCTTGAGTGTGTTCAGCAACATAAGTGCCTTTACCTTGGCGGCGCTGCAACAAGTTTTCTGCCACCATCTGATTTAAGGCTTTGCGCACCGTGCCCTGGCTCACGCCAAATTCAGCTGCTAATGCGTGCTCACTGGGCAAAGGCGCAGAAGGCTTCCAATGGCCGTCGACCAAACGCGAGACCAAAAGATCATAGACCTGCTTATACAGTGGCTGAAAATTAGTACTGAGACTCATGGGGCACCCCGTTAATGATATTTAGCTATTATTGTTATCAGCTGTAATAGGCTGATTTCAACGAAGTTTAGAGTGAATGCCTCACCAATGGCACTATAGAATTCAATTATTTAAGTTGATTTGTAACTTGTGTCTTATATAAGATATAATATTCTAGCTTTTTGTCAATCCCAATTGCCCCTTGCGGCGCGTTTCGATGACACAACGCCTAGCGCTTTGTAAGGAGCGCACGCTTTCCGATCAATTTTAAAAACGCAATATTAGCCAGGATAAAAAAATGTCAGAACCTCGTTCAATTCCACAAATAGGTTTCGGTGTGTGGAAGCTAGCTACCGAGCAATGTGCTGAAACGGTCTATAAGGCAATTAAAAGCGGATACCGCCACCTTGACTGCGCAAGTGATTATGGCAATGAGATAGAAGTTGGTGAGGGCATACGAAGAGCTATCGATGATGGACTGTGCAGGCGCGAAGATCTGTGGATCACGTCTAAGCTCTGGAACACCCACCATTCAAAACAGCATGTGCGTATGGCAGCACAAAAATCGCTGGATGACTTAGGTCTCGAGTATCTGGATCTGTATTTGATACACTTTCCGATCGCCTTAGAGTACGTCTCAATTGACACACGCTACCCGGGCGGTTGGTTGTTTGACCCAGATGCCGCTGAGCCAAAAATGCACGCCGCCAAGGTTCCCCTTATGGAAACTTGGTTAGCAATGGAACAGTTGGTCGAAGCCGGCCTTAGCAAACAAATTGGTGTGTGTAACTACAACACGGGCCTGATGCACGACCTACTTAGCTATGCGAACATCAAGCCCGCTATGCTCCAAATTGAATCTCATCCTTACTTAACGCAACAAGCTTTACTGCGTCTTTGCAAACAAAATGACATTGCTGTGACTGCGTTTTCGCCATTAGGTGCTCTTTCCTATATGGAACTTGGCATGGCAGGCCAAAATGACTCTGTACTCGACCAAGCGGTTGTGATCGAAGCCTCTCAACGACTGGCAAAGACACCCGCTCAGGTTGTACTGCGTTGGGGCATCCAACGAGGCTGTGCAATTATTCCTAAAACCAGCCGACCTGAACGCTTAAGCGAAAACCTTGCATTGTTCGATTTTGAATTGAGTGACAATGAGATGATTCAAATCAACGCCCTCAATGCAAATCAACGCTTTAATGATCCTGGCGTATTTTGCGAGGCAGCATTTAATACTTTTTACCCAATTTACGATTGAGACCTCAGCTGAAGTCCCGACTTTAAACCCAGCCAAAAATGGCGAGGCAACTTGTGAACGATAAGACACCAACTCAAAACATGGAATTTCAAACCTTCGATGGACAGCTAGATTTCGGCAGCAGTATTTTCCCGACACTTGCGCTAAACAGCGATAGTGTCGAAACAGTGCAACAAACGATTGATTGGGTGCGCGTCAACAAACAACACATTGAGCGTGAGCTTAGCCAATCTGGCGCGGTACTATTTCGTGGCTTTCCGATTGTCGACGCTGACAGCTTTGATGCCTTTTCGGCGGCCTTCGGTTACCCAAGCTTTACTTATCAAGAATCGCTGTCTAATGCGGTTAGAATCAATTTCACCGAACGGGTATTCACCGCCAATGAAGCACCCAAAGACATTGAAATATATTTGCATCATGAAATGGCGCAGACACCTGTGTCGCCAGACAAATTGTTTTTCTTTTGCAAAAGCGCAGCACAAACAGGTGGAGCCACACCTATCTGCCGGTCGGACAAAGTATTTGAGGCGCTAAGCGCGGCAGCGCCAGAACTAGCGCAGTCTTTCGCCGATAAAGGGCTCATATACACAACCAGCATGCCGGGCGAAGACGACCAGGCATCCGGGCAAGGCCGCAGTTGGAAGAGCACACTGAGCGTAGAAACTAAGCTGCAAGCCGAGAAAAAATTGCAGGATTTGGGTTACACATGGGAATGGCTAAGCGATGGTGGCTTGCGCGCCATCACCCCGATATTGCCAGCAGTACGAACCTTAGACAATGGCACGCAAGTATTCTACAACCAACTGATTGCAGCTTATCTCGGCTGGCAAGGTGTGCGCGAGAACCCTTCTAGTGCCATCACATTCGGCGATGGGTCAGACATTCAGATCAGGGCTCTTGATTTAGTGGTCAAGCTCGCTAAAGATTTCACTTACGATTTAGCATGGCAGGATGGTGATGTGGTTTTAATTGATAATAAACTCACGATGCACGGTCGGCGGCCTTATTCTGGCGAGCGTAAACGCCAAGTGTTGGTGGCGCTAGCGGCCTAATTCATTAACAGCCTTACAATTTAGTGAGTGAGCTTGAATTCGCTGCTGAATCTGCTAGCGTTAACACATCAACATTCTACTCAGCAACTAAATGCTGAAAGGTGAGCGCCATCAAAAAACCACTACTGATTATTATCACTCTTGCCGTTGTCATCGCGCTAGGATTCACTCTATTTGCAAGCAAAATTGACGGTCTTATCGCCAAGGAGATTGAAACTCAGGGTAGCCGAGCGCTGGGCACTGCGGTTAAGGTAGCCAAGGTTGAAACAGACCTTGCCAACGGAACTGCAGTTTTTAGTGGTTTTAGCATCGCTGATCCAGAACGGTTTGGCGCTGGTAACGCTATCGAAGTCGCTACTTTTAGTGCCTCAGTTGATTATGCCAGCCGTACCGTCAAGGAAATCACCATTGAACAACCAATCGTTAATATCAAATTGATCGGCGGCCGTAGCAATTTCCAAGAACTGTCTGAAAACTTATCAGAAGATGGCGACAGCAGCGACCCGACTACTGAAGAGAATGAGATTACTATTGAGGTGTTTCGTCTATCAGACGCGCAGGTAAATTTGCTTGCACAGGGCATGGGTATCGAGCAACAAGGCTTTGTTA
>JBLHME010000119.1:0-6389 GCA_047623225.1 Cryomorphaceae bacterium | reverse complement strand
GTCAGTTAGCCTAATTGGTTATTTAGATATTTTTGTCACGGTCTTTTTCCTGATCGAGATTATTGTTCGAATTATCGCTGCAGGCTCTATCAAAACTTTCTTAAAAAGCGGCTGGAACATTTTCGATTTGGTGATTGTTATTGCCAGCTTAGTGCCCTTGCAAGGGAGCGAGACCGTATTAATTGGCCGCTTGCTGAGAGTGTTCAGAGTATTGCGCTTGGTTTCGATGATTCCGGAGCTAAAGCTGTTAATGAACGCCTTTGTGCTAGCGCTGCCAAGAATTGGTTATGTGGCGCTTTTGATGTTTATCATCCTGTACATTTACGCTGCGATAGGTGCCTTATTTTTTGATCACATAAATCCCGTTCTATGGGGCAATATATCTATATCGCTGCTCACTTTGTTCCGTGTGGCCACGTTTGAAGATTGGACTGACGTGATGTATGAAACCATGGAAGTCTATCCATTAAGTTGGATGTTCTATTTGAGTTTTATTTTCATTGTAGCCTTCGTGTTTTTGAACATGATGATTGGTGTGGTTCTCGACACCCTTCAGCAAGAACACAAACGAATTGACGAAGAAGCAGGAGAGGGTGCCTCAGCAGAGCGTCAGGCCATTGTTGAGCACAGCGAGAAGATTGAACAGCGGCTAGAGCGAATAGAAATCTTGCTTAAAAAGCAGAATAACCAATAGCAAGTAATAAGGTTTAGCAATTAGATTTATCAGGGCACGGACCGCACGGTTGGGTTGCTAGGCCACGAAAACCCATTCGCGCCAAGCTTTTAGCGCAGGAAAATACAATCCTAATTTGATGGGCGCGTCTGTTTCTAAGCCATGAACTAATATACCATAGTCATTTAACTGTTCGGCGTAGCGCTTTTGTTGCTCATCTAAGAAGTGTTCCACATCAAGCCCTTTGTGGGGGCTGGTTTTGAAATCGACCACCCAGCGAGTTCCGCTTTCGTCAACAAAACTGCGGTCTATGATGCGATGTTGAACTTGCCCTCGTATAAGGCCGCTTAAAGCCCACTCAATCTCAATTTCTTGATGATCTGTATTGAATATCCAACTTGCCTTGGCATCTTGTTGCGTGTTCTCTACATACTGCGTCACTAAGCCCGCTGCTTCTAGGTTGTCCTGGTCGACCAAACCCAGCTGGGTCAGTTGACGCTTTATATAATGTTCTAAGCCAGAAATATTCCAGTCAGCTAGGTTTTCTCGGCCACGTATTTGCATCACTTTGTGTACCACAATACCAACCATGCGCGCTTGATCTTGCGCCCATTCATATTCCAGTGGCGTTGACGCGTTTGTCTGGTGAGACTGTACCCTCAGCGGCTGTGGCAAATCTAGCGAGGGCAGATTAAGACCAAGGCGCCGGATAAAGTTTTGGGGGCGTGTATCAAACTCATTGTCGTTATCTGTCGGCGCTATTTGAATCATATTTTGCTGAAATTCGCTGCCCAACTGGTCCCACAGCAAATGCATTAAACTGCTAGATTCGGGTTTCGCTGTGTCCTTTTTTAAATGCCCAAAAAGGATCAACGCGGATTTCGCTCTAGTGACACCCACATAGAGTAAACGACCCGATTCCAAGCCTTCACGTTGCTTGTCTCGGTGTTTAATCCAATCTGTATGCTTTTTATCTTCCTTGCCGGGGTAGTTTGCTGGTGCAATCAGTGCGGCTTGAGTATAAGAGCTGGCATCCCACTCTAGAAGCTTTGGCGTTTGTTCGTTGGTTTTCTGTTTACCGCATAAGCCAACTAAAAACACAGTGTCGAATTCAAGCCCTTTTGCTTTATGTAGCGTTAACAGTTTTATTTGCGCAGCGGGAGACGATACCCGAGTCTGATTAACCGCTTTGTCTAAAGTTTTGGCCGTTATCGAGGCGCCTTGTTTAACCAACTCTCTAAGCAGTTTAAAGTAAGCGTCACAATAATCTAACTCATGTTTTGAAACGCAGGCTGGGCCGCTTAAGGCTAACCAGGTTTGTCGGATGCGATTAGTAATGTCACCGTGGTAACTGGCCAGTCTTGGCATAACCACACTGGCTAGACGCTGATAGCGCGCTGCGCCATCTGGGCTTAAATCAAGCAATACGGCGTCGTTATCCCAAAGCGATATTTTACTGCGATTATGGGCTCTTAATATGGTGATATCGTTTAGTGTCAAACCACACCATGGCGCGCGCAAAATGCTTAGCCACGCCACCGTATCTAGCGGGTGCACGAATAGTCGCGTGATCGCCATTAAGTCTTGAACGCAAGATTGGTCGCCCAATAGCTCAATTTCGATTGATTCAAACTCAGTGCCTGATTGCCTCAAAGCTTGTGCAACACTCTTAAGGTGATTGCGAGTGCGAGCGAGTACCGCTATTTCATGGTCTGGGTTAACTTGCTGGGCCAATGCCTGAACTTGCTCGGCAACGACTTTTCCTTCATCTGCTGCATTGCTAGAAACCACTAGCTGGCAACGAGCTTGCCCTGCTTCAGTTTGTTTGAAAGCCGTTGACGGGCTAAATTTCACGGCGCCCAATTCGGGCTGGTCTTGTTCGCTCAGAACGTCGGGCAAGGTTTGGTTTACCCACTGAACCAAAGGCCCTGCGGACCGAAAATTGGTATCTAGCCGTAAGTCAGTAGGGCGAATATCATTAATGCCGTGGTCTCGCACATCTAAAAAGCCCCGAACGTCAGCATCACGAAATCGATAAATAGATTGCATGGGATCGCCCACTAAAAACAGACTGCGCCCATCATCGGGTTGCCAACCTGCGCACAAGCGTTCAAGTAACCTTAATTGATGCGGGGAAGTGTCTTGAAACTCATCCATTAAGATGTGTTCCAGTTTGGCGTCTAAGGTTAATGCTAAATCTGAGGGTTGCTGCAAGTTACCCAAGGCGTCGATGGCCTGTGTGGTGATTTGCGGGTAGTCGGCCACGCCGCGTTCACTCATCAGTAAATAAAGTTCAGAGGCCAAAGTCGGTAAAAGGGCGGCGATGGCTTTGAGTAAGTTTTCTTGGGTGTGATCAAAGCCAGCATCAGGCAGTGATGCAATCTCAACTAGCTGATTGATGACGTGCTCATCACCTTCTAAAGTGTTGATGATATCAATCAGCTGTTGCTTCTCTTTGTCTTTGGAGGCAGGCCCCAAACCCATACGTACATTGAGGCCTTTGGGCTTACGTAGCGCCGTTCCGGTAATGAGTAATGAGCGAATGGCTAGCCACTTCGCCGAGATCTTTTGTTTACTGCTTGCGTCGGTGTCGACACTAATGCTGGCATAGGTAAGAATAGTTTGCCCAAAAGCAGAGCCACGGTGATCTTCAGGTATGTTTGCAGCGCAATATGCCGCCAGCGCTATCAATGACTGTTGAGTTGACTGGCTTAAGCAGCCATCCATAGAAGCCAATTCACTCTCAATCAGCTGCTGCCATGACGCGGCTATCGCCTCAAGTAAAGCATCAGCCCCGCCTTTGCCCAAAATCAGCGGTAGCCATCTGTCCCTGTTGTAGAGCATATTGGCCAGCCTAGCCTGCAGGGTGGTTAAATTCCCTTCTAGTTCTACTAATAAGGTGGTTACCGCCGCACCATTATCCGTGTTCTTGTTCTCTAACTGTTTAATACAGTTCAGCGCCGCTTCTAGATAAAGTGCCTCTGGGTTTTGCTCAATTTGTGGCATGGCACCAAAGCGTGCTGACCACGGCATGCGCCGCACTAAATCGGCGCACAAAGAATCGATGGTCATGATTCGCAACCGATTGGCATTCTCCACTAGGTTCCAACCTAACTCTTTGTCTCTTTCTAGTGCTGCGGCCGCGAGCGAATGCAAATCTTGTTCATGCTCTTCAAAGGCTTCGCCATTCGCGGCCTTGGCCAAACTACCAATGACCCGCTCGCGCATTTCTTGCGTGGCCTTTCGCGTAAAGGTGATAGCCAGTATTTCTTCAGGCTGTTGTACTTGGGCAAGTAAGGTCAATAAACGACGTACCAGCAAACCTGTTTTGCCTGACCCAGCCGGTGCCTGCACAATAAATGACGTGCTAGGGTCTAATGCACGTTGGCGCTGCGCGTGATCGTTAGGCAGGGGCACTTTCATCCTCCACAGCAACCGCGCTTAACTCTTTTATTCTACAAAATGGAGTGAACTCGCAATGTGCGCAGTCTATATTCTTGTCTGTGGGGTTTACCAAAGCATTACCCTCACGAAATTCGACCGCCAGTTTTTCAAGGCGATGTTTCCATAAGGGCAACATTTCGTCCCACTCCTGCAAGTCTTTGAATACGTTGCTACCTTTGCCGTGGAGCTCGGGCGGTTTCATGTCAGGCAGTAAATCGGTCTCAACGGCGAGGCCGATTAAGGCGGTATTCTTGGCATTGATTTGCCCGTACGCCAGCGCTTCTACTTCCCCCATTTGTTCTGAAACAGCTAGCGCATAAAGTGGCAGTTGCGGACTACTGGGTCTTTCGCCGCACCAATCCTTTTCGGTATTGTTACCACCTGTTTTGTAGTCGATGACCGCGTTGCCAACGCGACCTTCAAGCTCGTCAACCCGGTCTACGATAAAGCGCAAGCCTAAGCCTGCCAAAGAGTATTCAATGAGTTGCTCGTGAAGGCTTACAGTGAATGCTGGACGACTGGCTTCTAACGCTAGCCACTCGAGCAACAACGCTTTAACGCGACTGATTTGAGCGCTATCAAATTGCTGCTCTAGACCACTCGTTCTGTTTCGTTTGGCAATAACCGATGCGATAAAGGGTTCCAGTTTTTCACCTAACTGATCAGCATCTATCAATGTCAGTAAGTTACGTTGGGTTTTAACCTGCTCCCAAAAACGGTGTAATATTTCGTGCACCAAGGTGCCGTGCGTTCGGTGATCGGTGCCCGGTTCAGGATCAGGTTCTTGGTCTGCCATCAAACGGTACTTTGCATAAGCCTGAAATGGGCAGGCGGATTGGGAAGCAATTAAACCTGCACCGCCCTTGGCTTGCTCTGCTTCAAATGGGATGCCCACAGCATCTTGAAGTGTTTCTAGATTTCCATGTGAATCACCTATAGCCGAATAAACATCAAAAGGCACAATAGTCGATTCGCTTAGTTCAATGTGAGATACCAAAGGGCTAGCTCCTACTGTTATGTCTTCTATATTCGTAGCATGGCTCACAACCACTTCTGGCGCCATGGCCAGCAGTTGCTTGATCTTGTCTTTGGCATTTTGTAGGAATATTTCGGGCGCCGCATCAGGAATGCCTTTTTCCTTTTGTATGCTTAATGGAATAAAGGGATTGACCTGCGGCTTTGGTGGCCACGCGTTTTCATGAAACCCTGCGAGCCAAACCGCATCAAAAGACAGTTCAGCAGCTTCAAGTACGCCCATAATATGAACTTGCACATTGGGGTTTGCCTGGTCTTGGTAGATGGTTTGATCGCAAAGCTGCTTTATCGTTGAAAGCGCCTCCGAAAGATAAATAGGTGAACTCACCACATCTAATGCAGCAAACTGTTCCACACACCCATTCCAAGACTCAAACGCTTGATGCTCGTGACTGTTCAAGCCCACTTTAGGCCACGCTAATAATTGTAGAACGTCTCGAAAAAACACCGCCCATTGTCGATAGCTTTGCGTTCCAGTGCTTTGCTTTTTAAGTGCTAGTAGATCGTTAAGGGTGGACTGAAGCTCTGTCTCTCTTTCATTTTTAGTGTTTAGTGAATGCACCAAAGTGAAAAGATCCAACTCATAAGGAAGTCGATTTCTCAGTGAAACCGCCAAAGCAGCGCGGGCTTCAACATCAGAACCGATGCCAAGCAACGGTGATAACAACCAATCACTCAAGCTTTGAAACTCAAATCGAGATAGCAAACTCAAATGCATTAGCGCGGACTTTCCAATGGACGTAGCGGAAAGAGGCACACCCAAAGAGAGGTGATAAGGTTTTTCAGCGCTGAGATTTAGTTCACTGGCTAAAGTGTCTTTGATACTCAGTTGGTCTTCAAACGCTTCGATAGCAACGTCCTTGATGGCCTGAGTGTCAGGGCAAATTAACGCAACGCGGATATCATGGGAGTGTTGGACGCGTTCTAGTGCCCATGCCGCAATATGATTCCATTCTTCCTGGGCGTTATTGAAACTATGTCGAAATGTGGGCTCTTGTTCATAACGAAAACTTTGTTCGGTTATTTCGATGGCGCAGCCGAAAGCTTCAAGCTGACTAAACAGCTGAGTATGAATAGGGAGAAAATAATCAAAGCCTAAAAAGGTTAGCTGTGTATCAGAAACATTCCCAAAGCCTTCACTGCCGATTACAGTGGGGAGTTGATTCAGGCTACCCCAGTTATTCCGCTTAAGCTCTTCATTGAACTTAGTTGCCCAGGCAACAAATAATGTGTGGTC
>JBLHME010000118.1:0-6413 GCA_047623225.1 Cryomorphaceae bacterium | reverse complement strand
CAGGACTTTATGCAAAGTTTTTATGCGGTTACGGCTCAGCCTGAAAATGCCGCTATCTACGGCGTGTCTGATAGAAATGTAGTGACTTTTCCTCAATGGGTTGGTGGTCGTTACTCGGTTTGGTCATCAGTGTCTTTGTCTGCTGCACTGGTGTTAGGGATTGATGAATTTGAGCAGTTTTTAGCGGGTGCTTCTCAGGTTGACCAATATTTTTATACAAGCGAACTAGAACAAAACGCATGTTTTCTGGCAGCGATGTTGGACCATTATTATGCAAACTTTTTGTCGGTTAGATCTCGCGCAATATTTGCCTACGATTATCGCCTGCGTTCGCTGGTTGATTATCTGCAACAGCTTGAGACTGAAAGCAACGGCAAAGACAAACAAAAAAACGGCTGTGATGTAGATCAGGAAACTTCTCAAGTGATTTGGGGCGGAGTGGGAACTGATGTGCAACATTCGGTTTTTCAGATGTTGCATCAAGGCACTTCATTGATCCCGTCTGAGTTCATTTTGGTCAAAAAGCCCGACCATTCCTACGATGAACACCATAAGGAATTGTTAGCCAATGGAGTTGCACAAACTGCAGCTCTACTGTCTGGTCAGAATTTAGATCAAGTACGCGAGTTGCATGCAGACCAAGGGCTTTCGGAACTGGCACTCAAAGCCAAGGTGTTCAGCGGTAACCGCCCTTCTACAACACTTGTTGTGGATAGGCTTTCAGCGGGGGCATTGGGTAGCTTATTAGCGTTTTATGAGCATAGAACTTTCTGCGGAGGTGTGTTTGCCAACATTAATTCGTTTGATCAGATGGGTGTAGAACTGGGCAAGAGATTAGCAAAGAAAGTTAAACCCTTATTGGATCAAAATGACAATTCACAGACCAAAAAAAGCGCGGAAGGTTTTGATTCTTCCACGCTAAGTTTGATTCAAAAAGTTGTCAGTTGAGTACTATTTACCCAAGCGGAACTGAACTTTGGTAGAGATATAAGCGCTCTCAACTGGCAAGCCTGTATCTTGGTTTCGAGCAGGTGAAAAGCGCCATTTCTTTACTGACTTGATCGCGGCGGAATCAAATATACCAACCGGCTCTGCGTTTTCTACTTCGATTGCAAAGGGCACACCTTGTGTATCGATCTTAAAGCGTAAGCCCACCCAACCGTCAATATCGTTTTTCAGCGCGCGGCCGGGATATCTTGGAGGTTCGCGACTGATGATTTTCGCCGGACTGATTTTAGGCGGAGGCGGCGCAATTTCTTCCTTCACTTCAACAACTGCTTCTTCAGTTTTTGCTGTTTCTAATGCCACTGTTGCTAATTTTTCTTTCAAGTCTTTGTCCAACGCAGCAAGGCCTTTACGATCAACATTGAGGCGTTTTACTAGAGCACCCAATTTTTGTGTTTCCGCAAGGTTGTCAGCCGTGAGACTAACGCCTGCCATTCTGAGCAACTTGGCACTTAGGGCTTTTACTCTAGGGTCAGAGTTAGATTTGCTGATTTTGTTACTCTTTAGTGCGTCTGACACTAGCGAGTAAGCATTACCTTTTTGCGGAGGTATCAGGTTGTTAGCGTCAAGCGCGGCATCGATTTTGGTAATTAGCAGTTGTTCTGCTTTAAGCTCATCTGACGCAGATTTAGAACTGGCAAATTCACTTTCGATTTTAGCAAGAACAGCAGTGGTTCGCGCAATATCTTCCGAAGAGCCTGTCGCCTTAACAGTCTTTACGTGATCGATGATGGATTTCTCTAGACTCGCATGCAGTTTGTCATTTTCGAGATTGAGTGGTTCGATACGTTTAAGCGCATTGATCACTTTTAGCGCACGGTCAAACTCGGCGTTCTGAACCAAAATAGCGTAGGATTCACGAAGCGCCAAGGCCACTGACTTCTTGCCTTCGTAGGCGGTTGAGTCGTAAGGGTCTATCAATAGCACTTGATCGAAATACTCAAGAGCATTATCACCGGCTGGGGCCACATAACGACCCTCAAGCATCGCATTGGAGGCTTTTTGGTTGAGTGCATTAGTTCGAGATATCGCTTCGCTTTCATTCAGCTCAATTCCATTACTTGCTTCAATCGCCGGAGTAGGCGTCGCAATATTAGGCGCTGTTTCATCCGGTGTGCTGCCGCCAAAAATCAACCAGGCTACAATCACCAGCACGCCTAAACCGAGAGCGGCAAAGATAGCAGGGTTGGTCTTTCGCTGTGCGGCAAGGGTATTAACGTTGGCGCGATTCTCAGAAGGGCCTACCACTAAAATATCTTCGCCGGCCGCTTGCTTTTCTACCAAGTCTTGGTGAAGTGCAATTGCAGATTTAAACGCCAGAAAGATCTGATTAGGGCTAATCGGTTTATTGAAGGCCCGATAAATCATCGGCTGAATATTTGACTTGAGAATATCGGCCAGAGGCTGTTTATCACCAACCACCACCAATACTTGCGTAGGGTCGGTTTGCTTTAGCTTTATTGCTTGATCTATCGCTTGGCTGACGTTGTTGTCTGCTGTGCCAATATCAAAAATAATGATGCTGTTGGTTTCCAGCAATGTAGGCTCGTCGAGAACCAGTTGCACAGATTTACGTGCATGGAAAATCTGGTCACTTAAGTTGCCGGCGATTATTGCTTCAACTACATCGGTGTCATTGGATATAACGAGCACAGATGAAGATTGCGTTGAATCATTCATACAGCCTCCTTGGGATGTTTTGGGTTACTGATTTAAGTAGAGGTTCTTATTCTAATTATTGGCAAATAATAACACCTATATGAGTGTTTATAATATTGTCTGGCAAGAAACTAATTTCCGCTAATTATTATTTCTTAAGATAGGGTTTGTTACTTTTAAAACTGGATTAGTTTGATTTTATCGCCTTGCTCTTTGCGCGATTAAGTTTCTTTTGGTATTGCGATTGCACAATGTCACTCACTACCAACACAAACAGAACGAAATAAAATGTGGTTTTTGACATTTGCTCAACACTGTTGCCAAACAACTTCATATGCGATAGGTGGCCGCCCTCTGACAATAACATTACGCCAACTAAGAACAAGATAAATAGACCAAGCACCTCATACATACGATTTTTCTGTAGGAATTCAGTAACTGTCTCAGCCAGAGCTACCATTAATACACCACCGATCAAAATAGCGGTTGCCATAATATAAAATTGCTTAGTTACTGCCATAGCACTCAAAATCGAGTCAAAGGAAAATACTACGTTCATGGCCACAATCCAGAAAATTACTGAGGCCATTGACTTGCTATCGCGGTCTTCGCCATCCATTTCTTCTAAGCTCATCATGTGGAGTATTTCCTTCATCGCGGTGTACAAAATAAATACGCCGCCAAATAAAACAATAACGGCGTGCAAATTGAAAGCGGCGTGAATAACTCCCTCCCAATGAATTGAAAACATTTCTTGCTGAAAACTCTGAATCATGTTGAGAAGCAAGAACAATAGCGCGATTCGTAAACCAACCGCTAACACGATCCCCCAGAATCGAACAGATTTCTGTCTATCCAGAGGCGCTCGTTTACTTTCTAAAGAGATATACAATAGGTTGTCAAAACCCAATACTGCTTGCAGCATTACGAGAAGTAATAGATCTACTAAATTGGCAATGGTAAAAAGTTCATTCATTGTGATGGCCTCAAATTATCCTTGTCGAACAGTTATGTCTCAAAATTGCTTTGTCATTGTTAGGCTAATTCAGCTTTGCTCTGTGAGCTTCCAGTTCAAAATATGACCAGCATAAAACGGCACTATTTTTTCGCCATTAGCTAAGTCGATGTCATTGGGCATAGCCCATTCGCTGCGTTGCAGGGTAATTGTCCCGCTGTTACGCGCCAAGCCGTAAAAGTCTGGCCCATGATGACTAGCAAAACCTTCGAGTTTATCCAGAGCATCAAGTTTATCAAAAATTTGCGCATACAGTTCAATTGCACCCCAGGCGCTATAGCATCCAGCGCAGCCACAGGCATTTTCTTTGGTGTGCTTTTCGTGGGGTGCTGAATCTGTTCCCAGAAAGAACTTGTTTGAACCGCTGGCGACAATCTCACACAATCTCTTTTGGTGTGTGTTGCGTTTCAACACGGGTAAACAGTAATTGTGTGGTTTTATGCCACCGACTAAAAGATCGTTGCGGTTTAATAGTAGATGTTGTGGAGTAATTGTGGCGCCCATGGAGTAGCTAGTTTCTAGCACAAAATCGCCTGCGTCAGCGGTGCTGATGTGTTCAAAGACGATTTTTAGATCTGGAAACCGTGCGTGTATTGGAGCTAAGTGTTGATCGATAAAGCGTTTTTCACGGTCAAAAATATCAACATGATCTTCGGTCACTTCACCGTGAACGAGCAATAACATTCCAGCTTCGCTCATCGCCTCAAACACTGGGTAGAGTTTTTCGATGCCTTGCACCGCTGCATCAGAGTTGGTGGTCGCGCCGGCGGGGTACAATTTGGCTGCTGGAATTTCTGCGCTATGTGCTTCTTTGATTAATTCGGGCGTCGTTTCATTGGTCAAATAGAGTGTCATTAAAGGATTAAAGTCACTGTCTTTGGGTCGAGCTGCCAAAATTCGTTGTCGGTAGGACAACGCCTCTCTGGCGTTGGTGACCGGCGGCATCAAGTTCGGCATGACGATGGCGCGTTTAAAGCAGCGTGCTGTCGCTGGTACGGTTTCGAGCAGCATCTCGCCATCGCGGAAGTGTAAGTGCCAGTCATCGGGTGCAGTAATTGTGATTTTATTCATAAAATAATTAGGCTGATTGCTGTTTGAGCATGCCTTCAGCAAGTTGATTCTGCGAGCTTTCAAGCGAATTTGTCATTGCTGCTCTTTCTCGCTCATTAATGGTTTCGTTTTAGCGTGGTTGAGATACAATACGCTGCTTAGTTTGGTTAGCGGGAAATTGTTTTATTTAATCCGTTTCGGCCGTCAATAACCAAAGCAAATTTAGTACATATAGAATATAGCTAGCTAGGCAAATTATGTCGATAGATATTACCTTTCCAGACGGTGCGATTAAGCAATTTGATGCGCCTGTCACAGGCATGCAAATAGCCGATGGAATCAGCAGTGGTCTGCGCCGCAATTCAGTTGCGGTTATGGTCAACGATGAGCAATGGGATCTTTCACGAGAGATCAGCAATAATGCCACGGTGTCTCTTATCACGCGTGATACTGAAGAAGGTTTAGAGGTTTTACGTCACGACGCCGCCCACATAATGGCCGAGGCGGTCAAAGAGCTATACCCTGAGACCCAGGTTACAATCGGGCCATCGATAGAAAATGGGTTCTACTACGATTTCGCTCGCAAAGAGGCTTTTACACCTGATGACTTAGTTTCGATTGAAAAGCGTATGCAAGAAATTGTCAAACGCAACGAAGAAATCATTCGCGAAGTATGGGATCGAAATGATGCCATTGACTATTTCAAAGGTATTGGTGAAGCCTACAAAGCCGAAATAATTACTGATCTCCCTGAGAATGAAACCATTACTGTCTATCGACAGGGTGAATTTTTAGATTTATGCCGTGGCCCGCATTTACCTTCTACAGGTGTCTTGCGAGATGGGTTTAAGTTAACTAAGTTAGCTGGTGCCTATTGGCGCGGTGATTCCAACAATGCGCAATTACAGCGTATATATGGCACAGCGTGGTCGGATAAGAAGCAATTAAAGGCGTATTTGCGTCGCATGGAGGAAGCTGAAAAGCGAGATCATAGAAAACTCGGCAAGGCCCTAGATCTATTCCATATGCAGGACGAGTCTCCTGGCAACGTATTCTGGCACCCCAAAGGTTGGGCGCTGTACCAGGCGGTTCAAACCTATATGGCCGAAAAACAATACGAGCGCGGTTATAAGGAAATAAGAACTCCGCAAATGGTGGATATTTCCCTGTGGGAAAAATCTGGCCACGCCGACAAGTTTGGTGACGATATGTTCACCCTCACGAGCGATGAGCGGCTATACGCTATCAAGCCAATGAATTGCCCATGCCACGTGCAAGTGTTTAACCAAGGCTTGAAGAGCTATCGTGATCTACCGTTGAGGCTAGCAGAGTTTGGCTCTTGTCATCGCAATGAGATGTCTGGTTCCTTGCATGGCATCATGCGTGTGCGCAGTTTTGTGCAAGACGACGGCCATATATTTTGCACTGAAGATCAAATTCAATCCGAAGTGACCGAGTTTATTGATTTCTTACACGAGATTTACGCTTCATTTGGTTTTGACGAAGTGATCTATAAACTGTCCACCCGGCCTGAACAGCGCGTGGGCAGTGATGAGGATTGGGATCGTGCAGAGTTGGCGCTCGAACAGGCGCTCAATGACAATAAGTTGGATTGGGATTTGCAGCCCGGAGAAGGTGCGTTCTATGGGCCTAAAATTGAATTTTCACTGAAAGATTGTATTGG
>JBLHME010000117.1:0-6420 GCA_047623225.1 Cryomorphaceae bacterium | reverse complement strand
CCAGCGTAATACTCAAAGTAGCGCGCAGCTACTTCAATTTCAGTCTGCGCTTCGGCTGTCGTCTTACCATTTTCGGCGACCAATAAAGAAACACATTGTTCAGCCAGCGCCAGAATCTCTTGACCAATTCGATGCACGATTCTTGCCCGCTCAACCGGCCTTGGTCTTGTCAATACACCAGAATCAACACAAGCCCGCGCTGATCTGAGCGCCGCGTCAACTTCTTCGGCACTGGCCAAGGCAATGGTTCCTACTACTTGCTCAGTTGCTGGATTCAACACGTCGAGATGGCGAGCGCTGTCGACCCACTCGCCATCGATATAGTTTTTATAATGTGTAGTCATATTATTTACGCTCTGAATCAAGTGCTGCTTGGTAGCGGCTCGCCACCCACTTATGAAAATCATGTGTGGGTGTGTCTAGCACAGGCGAAAATACGCCACCTTTAAAACCTGGAGAATTTCGGCCCTGCTGCATTCCTTCCACCGCGAAAATGTCCTCACTAAACACCGATTGCCAAGCATCCATAACCGCCGCGCGACAGTCAGCCATCGAGTCGCCAACTGCCTCTTGGTTAACATAGAAAAGCTGTAGCTTTTCTAAAGTTTCATCACAGGCTATGGGCTGTAGGATGATTGCAAACGCGTGATCTAATTGAAGACCTAGCAAAACATTTGGGAATAGAGAAATATATTCACCCTCTGTCACCCGCTCCTCGGGCCAATTAGGGAAGCTTGGCAAACTATTACCTGACACCTCGGATAGTGTGTAGTTCAATGAGCCTTGGCCAGACATGTATTCGTTAACATGCAAGTTTACATGCGAATCTAAGGGCGAATATGAATTGAGATCAGGATGCACCCATGGCAGGTGATAAGCCTCGCAATAGTTTTCTATCGCCAACTTCCAGTTTGCAGAAATCTCAAAAGAGTTTTGGCTGAAGCTCACTGCCACATGCAAGTTATTCAGTGCACCTGAGCCAGTAAAGGCTTCCCAGCGTTGAACCAGTGGTGAGATAAAGTCATCGAATGCAGTTTCATCGCCCGATAAATTAATAAACACTATTCCCATCCAAACAGCGCTGCGGATTTCTTTTAGACCATTTCCTTCACAGCTAAAGCCGGGCGCAGTGTGCACTCCGACCCCACCGATGTGCGGTGTACTCTTTAATTTACCGTCTAAGTCATAACTCCAAGAATGATAACGGCAACGAATGAGGTTATGCGCGGGCCCTTCTTCAGGCACCAAAACCATGCCTCTATGGCTGCAGACATTGTGGAAAACTTTGATTTGATCGTCGCGATCTCGCACCAACAAGATTGGTAAGCCCATGAAGTCAACAGGCTTCATGTACCCCGCATACGCAAGAGCGCTTTCGAATTCCAACGCTGCCCATGTTTTGCCTAAAACATTGTCTCGCTCAAAAGCAAACACTTCGGCATCGTTATAGGCGGCATTGGGCAAGCCATTGGCCTGCTCCACCGGCAGCTGCGCGGCTAGCAATTCGTCTTTTGATATTTTTTGCAAGACAGTCATTTTGCATTCCACAAGTTAACAATAAAGCATAGTAGATCGCTGCAAAGCCTTTTGACAAACTACTTTATAACCTTTCTGGCATGAGTAAAACTCATTAGGTGAGTTTAAGCAAACAACTCAGCGGCCAATGCCGGCTCACCACATTGCTCGCACTCGTAACCCGGCAATTTATTCACCGCGTCTTGATAACTGCTTGAAATCAATGTTTGGTTAAATGCCAGAATCTCAGGATCTTGCTCCGCATCACGGCGATAGGCCCAATAATATCGGTCTTCTGTGATCGGCAAAAAATCCAGATCAAAACGTGAAGCGGCGGCCTTAACCCCGAAACCAACCTCAGCCATACCGGTTGCCACGTGAGCGGCAACAGCCGAATGGGTGTATTCGTGATTGTCATAGCCTCTTATAGATTGACTGTCTATCTCGGCGTCCAATAGAAGTTGGTCAAGTAATTCACGCGTTCCTGAGCGCGGCTGACGGTTGATAAATCGAATCCCTGGCGTTTGCAGATCAGCAATCGTCTTTATTTTGTCTACAACCTCAGGCGCAATCATCAAGCCCTGCTGTCTTTTGATAAACCGCCGAATACTGATTTTGTCAGGATCGAGCATGTCCAAATATTGATTTTGCTGCGAGGCAATTCGGTGATGCAGCGGTAAGTTAAACCCAGCGATGCTGCAAGCGCCCGTATTAAGTGCTCGCAGAGCGTCGGCAGGCCCATGGTAGTGCAGTTCAACCTGAAAACCTTCTAGATGATCTGGCACCAACGCTACCGCATAGCCGTGGCTGGCATAAATAGGTATCACACCCACCTGATCTAACAGCACTCTATGCACTTCAGCGTTTAGCTCCATAGCCAAGCTTTCCATCTGAGTGTGCACCCGCGCTTCGATTCGTTGATTAGCTTGTAACAAGACCCTGCCGAGCTCTGTCAGGCTCGCTCCACGGCCCCTTTCCATTAAGGTAACAGGGTGGCCGAAAAAAGCCTCAGCATCGCGCAATATGTTCCACGCATGCCGATATGACACGCCACATTGCTCGGCCGCGGCAGTCAGTTTTTGATGGCGTTTGATTGCCGCTAATAAAGGAAGAAACGAAACATGCAGATTTTGCCCCTGTAAATCCTCCAAACGCCAATTGGGAACGATGCGTAAATTGTTAATCTGCATTTTATTTCATATTTGATACAAGCTAAGAGCGTGATAACGTAGCATAAATCATTAATCTATATGTATTTTATTGCATATATGTGCTGAAAATAGCCAATTCAAAGAGAAACAATGACTCAACAATCAACCAAAGCTGACGTCGGAGTAGTGGTGCAACAAGCACTCGACGATCATAGCCAGCGAGCTGGGCCTTTATTGCCCATATTGCGTCAGGTGCAAGAACAGCTGCGACACATTCCAAGTGACGCCGTAGGCATCATTGCTAAAGCACTGAATCTTTCGCGTGCTGAAGTGCACGGCGTTGTGACCTTCTATCACACATTCACTTCTGAACCACAAGGCAAGCACGTGATTGAAGTATGTCGTGCAGAGTCATGCCAGGCCATGGGCGGCCGAGCAATCGAAAGCCAATTTAAAAAAGCGCTTGGTATCGACTATGGTCAAACCACACAAGACGGCCTGATAACACTCGAGCCAGTGTATTGCTTAGGCAATTGCGGTTGTTCTCCAGCAGTGCGCGTGGGCGACAATATTTACGGCCGCGTTAACACTGATAAAGTTGACCGTTTGGTTGCCGAATTGCTTGCTGCCAGCACAGAGGGAGCATAGAAATGACTATTAAAATATATGTCCCACAAGATTCAACGGCTCTTTCGGTAGGCGCCAATGAAGTAGCAGAGCGCCTGGCCCAGGAAGATGTTGAACTAATTCGCAATGGAACACGTGGTCTATTTTGGCTAGAGACCATGGTTGAAGTTGAAACCAACGAAGGCCGAGTAGCCTACGGCCCAGTATCGATTGACGATATTGACGATTTAATTTCGGCTGGAATGTTGCAAGGCAAATCAGGCCATACTCTCTATCTCGGCCTCACCGAAGAGATACCTTTTCTAAAGAAACAAGAGCGTCTGACTTTTAAGCGAATCGGCATAACACGCCCTACTTCGATCGATGATTATCAGGAGCACGAAGGTTATGTTGGCTTGCGCCGCGCCTTGGAGATGTCGGCACAAGAGTGTATTGATGAAGTAAAAGAGTCCGGGCTACGTGGTCGCGGTGGCGCAGCGTTTCCCACCGGAATTAAATGGCAGACCGTATTGGGCGCACAAGGTGAGCAAAAGTACATCGTGTGCAATGCTGACGAAGGCGACTCAGGCACCTTTGCCGATCGGCTACAGATGGAAGCAGACCCCTACGCGCTGATCGAAGGCATGACCATTGCGGGTATCGCGGTTGGTGCCAACAAAGGTTATATCTACCTGCGAGAAGAATACCCTCACTCATACAAGATCCTTAATGACGCGATCGCGATCGCTAATCAGCATAACTTTTTGGGCGCTAATATTTTAGGCAGTCAGCATGACTTTGATCTTGAAGTTCGTCTGGGCGCAAAATCGTATGTTTGTGGCGAAGAAACAGCATTGCTCAATAGCCTTGAAGGCAAGCGCGGCGTAGTTCGGTCCAAGCCGCCACTGCCAGCTTTAGAAGGCTTGTTCGGCAAACCGACTGTGGTAAACAACGTTTTGTCACTATCGACTGTGCCAATCATTTTCGCCAGAGGCGCTGAGCATTACGCCTCATTTGGCATGGGCCGCTCTCGAGGAACAATGCCGTTCCAACTTGCCGGCAACCTTAAACACACAGGCCTAGTTGAACTGGCCTTTGGCGTTACTGTAGACCAACTGCTAAACGAGTACGGCGGTGGCAGCGCCAGCGGCAAGCCATTACGTGCAGCGCAGTTAGGCGGCCCCCTAGGCACCTACCTACCAGAGAGTCAGTGGAACACTGAAATGGACTATGAAGCCCTAGCCGCTATTAAATGCGTCTTAGGCCATGGAGGAATTGTCGCATTCGACAACACGGTTGATATGTCTGAGCAAGCTCGCTTCGCAATGGAATTTTGCGTTGAAGAGTCATGTGGCAAGTGCACCCCATGCCGAATTGGCTCAGTGCGAGGCGTTGAAGTGATAGACAAAATTCGAGCAAATGATAATCGCGACGCTAACCTTAATTTATTAGGTAGCTTATGCAACACCATGGTTAACAGTTCCTTGTGCGCCATGGGTGGAATGACTCCTTTCCCGGTTCAAAGTGCTCTAGAGCATTTTGGCGAAGATTTTCAGAAGTAGGTACAGGCAAAAGTAACCAGAAGTAAACGCAGCGAGCGCTGACGAGTTAATTATGAACCAAATAAAAGACATGCCCCTATTGAGAGATATGGTGGAAATTGGCAACCCAGATCCAAACAAAGACTACGGCACACCTTCGCCGATCTCTTATTTAGACTTGGCCAACCCAGAAAGCACAGTCACCATGGTGAGCGGTACCATTGACGGCCAACGTGTGACCGTTCCGCAAGGCTCATCGGTAATGCGCGCTGCTTCGAGTATGGATATCAACGTGCCAAAGCTCTGCGCCACCGACAGCATCGAACCTTTCGGCTCATGCCGCATGTGCATAGTCGCAATTGAAGGCCGGCGTGGATTCCCTGCGTCGTGCACCACACCCTTTGAAGACGGCATGGTCGTCACCACGCAAAACGGTGAAATCGCCGAGTTACGCCGCAACGTCATGGAACTCTACATCTCTGACCACCCTTTAGATTGTCTGACCTGCTCTGCCAATGGCGATTGCGAACTGCAAGATGTGGCTGGCGCTGTTGGCCTGCGCGAGGTGCGTTATGGCTATGAAGGCGAGAACCACCTCGACAGCGTTAAAGACCAATCAAACCCCTACTTTGATTTTGACCCGAGCAAATGCATTGCATGTTCGCGTTGTGTGCGCGCCTGCGAAGAAACTCAGGGCACTTTTGCCTTGACCATCGAAGGCCGCGGCTTTGAATCTAAAGTAAGCGCCAGCCAGTCAGAAGCATTTATTGATTCTGAATGTGTTTCATGTGGCGCGTGTGTGCAAGCCTGCCCAACAGCAACCCTAGTTGAAAAATCAGTGGTCGACGCTGGTCAGCCTGAGCATTCAAAAATCACTACCTGCGCCTACTGTGGCGTTGGTTGTGCGTTTAAAGCTGAAATGAAAGGCGACCAATTGGTGCGCATGACGCCCTACAAAGGTGGAGAAGCAAATCGTGGGCACTCCTGCGTAAAGGGCCGCTTTGCCTTTGGTTACGCCACTCATAAAGAGCGCGTTACTACGCCAATGATTCGTGATTCGATCAACGATGCATGGCAAGCGGTTTCTTGGCAAGAAGCGTTTAGTTTTGCCGCCAGCCAATTGCGCGGAATTCAAGATAAATACGGCGTTAAATCAATTGGCGGTATCTCTTCATCACGTTGTACTAATGAAGAAGTTTGGTTAGTGCAAAAAATGGTTCGTGCCGGTTTTGGCAATAACAATATCGACACCTGTGCGCGCGTTTGTCACTCGCCAACTGGCTATGGTTTGAAACAAACCTTAGGCGAAGCCGCCGGCACACAAAACTTTGACTCAGTAGCGGCTTCAGACGTCATCATTGTGATGGGCGCCAACCCAACTGATGCTCACCCAGTATTTGCTTCACGCTTGAAAAAGCGTTTACGCGAAGGCGCTAAATTGATAGTGGTTGATCCACGAAAAATTGAATTGGTTGATAGCCCGCACGTCAAAGCCGAACACCATTTGAAATTGTTGCCTGGCACTAACGTTGCTTTTATCAATGCACTCTCGCACGTTATTGTGCGCGAAAAACTCTATGACGAAGACTTCGTTAAAACCCGTTGTG
>JBLHME010000116.1:0-6430 GCA_047623225.1 Cryomorphaceae bacterium | reverse complement strand
ATAGGCTTCTGCTAAGCACTTAGTGATTGCTGCAGTTAGCGTTGTCTTACCATGGTCAACGTGACCAATTGTACCAACGTTAACGTGCGGTTTATTACGTTCAAATTTTTCCTTAGACATAGTATCAACCTACCAATATATAAATTAAATAATTACCAAATTTACTCGATACCGAAATAAAGTCAATTCGGTAATCATCTCTCACTACTATTACAACTTAAAAACAATACTGCTTAAAAACAGCCCTGAGCTTAAAAACAGCCCTGAGCCTAAAAACAGCCCTGAGCTTAAAAACAGCCCTGAGCTTAAAAACAGCCCTGAGCCTTTTGTTTCGCGATAGCGAAACAAAACTTAAACAGCACTGGTGCCCACGATCGGAATTGAACCGATGGCCTCTCCCTTACCAAGGGAGTGCTCTACCCCTGAGCTACGTGGGCTAAAAAATGGAGCGGGTGATGGGAATCGAACCCACACCATGAGGTTGGAAACCTCAGGTTCTACCGTTGAACTACACCCGCTCAAAAATTTTCGCTGTCTTTAAAGAATGGTGGTGGGGGCTGGATTCGAACCAGCGTACTCAGAGAGAACGGATTTACAGTCCGTCGCCTTTAACCACTCGGCCACCCCACCAATTCTTCAATCCTAAACGTCGTACCCAAGCCAAACAAGCCTAAGCTAGCCTTAAATCAACCAGCCTTGCGCCTTTAAGTCAGCAACGCTGGCTTAAACTTGACGAATGGAGCCTGCAGTCGGAATCGAACCAACGACCTACTGATTACAAGTCAGTTGCTCTACCTACTGAGCTATGCAGGCTTAACCACGTTCAGGGGGCGCATTTTAGGGCTAGTTAATACTAAATACAACGATTCTTTGAAAAAAAATCGCTAAATTTCGAGGAAACTTTAAGCCCCTAGAATGGCCTGAAAACAGACCGCATCACTGGCAAAGATGCTTACCCATTTTTGCAGATTGCTCACCCCAATCCATTTGAGCTAACTGAGACTTGATTTGATCATCTTCATCTACTGAAAAATGTAACCAAAAACTATCTGGCAACACTAACTGCTCATCCTTTAGCTTCACACTGTCCAACGTGCCATCAAATAACTTGACTGCCATGCTGGCTGACTCTTGAGTAGTGTAGATTCCTAAAGAAATTATGTATTGGTCATCACCTTCCTTACGCACAAAATGATCAAGCACATTACCGCGCTTCAAATCCAAGCGCACGTCGGCCACCTCTGCTGCGGTGGAGTATGGCCCAAGGTAAACTCGAAAAACGCTTGTTTCCTTGCTCACACGCTTTGACTTCTTATACTCCACATTCGCGTTTAACAGCACAGCTTCAGCAAGTTCGTAATTTGGGCGGTGCATAAACGGCCCAATTCGATAACAATTGGCGGCCATCACGGCGCTGCGATCACCGTCACTCAAAACTTTGCTCACAGAAGATGCGCTCAGTGCCGAAGGTTGACTGTAGTATTTATCTTCGATCTCTTTGTTAAGACGCAGAAAATTCTGATTTACGTCAGCTTTCTGAGGATAAACATGAGGAGCATAGTTCGCTTGATCGGGCCAAAAATAGGCAAAGAAGTTGGCTAGCAATAAAAATGCACAGACATAGATTAACAAACGAATCATAATTCTAACTGGTCCGCTATGGCCAATAAGCCAATAAGCACTAGATGTTCAACGCCTAGCATTTTGTATTTAGTGTGCCCCTTAATAAAACTTGCATCGCCACCAGTAATCAATAAAGCCGCTTTACGCGGTAAACTTTTCTGCATTTTTTTAACAACTCGGTCAACCGCCCCGACTAAGCCATAGTGAACCCCAGAGTTTACACATTCCATGCTGGTCTTGCCAACAACCGGAGGCGAGCTTATAAGGCTTGAGTCAATACCCTGCGTTCGCGCCACCAAAGAGTCATGCATAAGAGTTGCCCCTGGCAGTATTGCGCCCCCTTGATAGATATTATCCTGATCCAATAAATCAATAGTCAGGGCGGTACCGGCATCGATAACAATGACCGCACCCCGCTCAACTATTCGCCGCACACCCAAAGCGGCAATCCAGCGATCAACCCCCAATTTGAGCTGATCTTGGTAGCCATTAGAGACTCCACACTCAGACTGACTGACTTTGGCACGCGTTACTCCAAGGTCAAATTCCTCTTTACACAATTGCTTAAACGCTTCAAATTGCTGCTCAGGGCCCACACAAGACACCCATACAGAGCTTGGATGCACCTTAGGCAAAGACAGCAAAAGGCCGGCCAAATCACCATTAGCCAAAGCGCCAGAGGCTATAAACTCACCAGATTCTTCAACGGCCCACTTCAAACGAGTGTTACCTATGTCGCAAAGTAGGCGCATTCTCAAGCTGGCATCAAGCGAACGCTAACGTTGCTATCGGTAAACCTATGGCGGGTTCCGTCATCAGCATCCAGCATTAGGGCACCAATCGAATCAACGCCAGCCATCTCTCCGCAGATAAAATCAGTATCAGAGCCTACCCTAATGCGCCTATGCGCATAGCTGCTCAGAGAATTCCAGGCCCCCACTAAAGGTTCAAAGCCAGCACTCTCAAACGACTGAAGCATTTGTGTCAATGAATTTAGTATTTGCGCGATTAGCACATTGCGATTCAGCTTAATACCTAAGCCGTTTAAATCTTGCCATCGATAGGCTGCAGACTGGCAATCAGACCAATCAGGCTGATCAACATTCAAGCCTAAACCAATGACCACATTGCAAGCCCCGCTAGCATCTCCCGCCACATCTATCAGTATACCTGCCAGCTTATCATCATTAACCAGCAAATCATTTGGCCATTTGATTTTCACCTCAAGGCCATAACGTTCATTTAACACTTTGGTCACACTGAGAGCAACCGCCAAACCCAGCCCGGTTATCGTTGAAGGCCAACTTGCAAAGCCCCAACTAACAGACATCATTATATTTCGGTAGGGTGCGGATAACCATTCGTTTCCGCGTCGACCGCGACCAGCCAATTGCGACTCTGTTAAACACACTCGGGCACGGCCGTGACCGAAAGTTTGTGATAACAAATGACTGTTAGTGGAATTTAAGCTTTGAAAAAGTTCAAACGAATCTAGAGGAAAGTCTTGGCGCAGCACCTCTGCTATTTCTTCAGCATCCAGCAAATGGATGCCTTTTTGTACACAATAGTCGCCTTTAGCATTCTGCCGCAGAGGCAGTCCTTGCTCTGCCAGCCCCTCGAAGGTCTGCTTCATCTGCATTTTTGACAGGCCCAATTCACGGCCTAGGGCCTCATTATCATGAGCCCTCGTGTTGTTTAATAAATGAAGTAGATGATCGGCTTTTTGCATTCGCCTATTGTAGCAAATGAGCTTGGGGCGTCACCTATTTTCTAATCAATGGAGCACTATCAATTTGATCCAGAAGAAAATCCAAAACATCTCATTAGGTTTGCAACAGCAAGCCGCACTCACGATGCTCTTCACCCTTGGTTGGGTCAAAGTAATCATGATTATCTGGTAGTTCGCTATCGAAAATATATTCTTCAACATCGAGCTCGTTTAGGTGGAACATCGGTGCTGCACGCACCGCTCCATGACTCCCAAAGGTGAAAATATCCAAATTTTTTCGGTGTGCATTTTGGTCATGACGTATGCCATTCAACCAAACGTCAGGCTGCAACTCTGACATAGCTCTATTAAACGGCTCTAATTTTACTATTTCAGAGAACCGATCATGCTCAGGCGTATCGAGCGGCGGGATATCACCATAAACCGCAGTGTAGTGGGCTGCCGACATTTTCGGCGAATAGACTTTAAGGTTCAGATCCAATAGCTCGACCACGCGTTCGATATGTCTATAGGTCTCGGGAGTATTAAAACCATGATCAACCCAAATCACCGGAATGTCTTTTTTTGGTTGAGTGGCCAAGTGTAAAAACGCAACTGCGAGCGGGCGAAAGTTTGTGAATATCGCAGGATTGCGAGCATTTTCAACCGCAAACCTCATTATCTCACTCGGTTTGCTGTCTTTATAACATTCATTTAACGCAACTAAGTCTGCGTTGTCGTGAAAAACCAATTCGCGGCTCTGGGTACTTTTTAACAATTCTAAACTCATGCTTATCACTCGGGATATGCCACCGATCAATCGGTGACTTAGGCTTGGATAAGCATAAGTATAGGGACGGCCCTATATAATAAAAAGTAATATAAAGGTCTTTCTATATACGTTTTAAGTCTATATCTAATCCAAGTCACTGTCGGCACCCACCGACTGACATCTCAACTGGCTCGGAATACCTAGGCCTCGCGCCACGACTTCGAGCTGTGTTCTCTCTTGAGCACTCACACCACCATCAGCTTTGGCCATTACGCACATGTCGTGCAGAACTTGCATTGCTTGAGTGGTAGATGTTTTGTTATTAACTTCATTAATCCGCCCGTCTAAGGTTTGCTTTATTTTCTCGACATCTAGCTTGTCTGTGAAGGCATATTTGCCAAAGAACTGTTCGAAAACGTCGAGCTCTTTCTCTGATATCCCATTACTGGCATCTGCAACCGAAATCAGTCCAGTAAATAAAAGGCGGCGCATCGTCTCTGCGGTGTCGGTTTTGCCTCCAAATAACTTGGCTCCATCAAGCTTAAGATTGATTGCACACCGACCTCTAATTCAATTTTATTGCCTTTACCGCCGTACAATCCAGACTGCTCAAAGAGGTTCATTGCCTTCACTCGTATCGGGCTAAAAGGATGTGTGGAAAACCAATCAGATTGCGGCGCTCCCTGGCCCGGTTGTTGGTCGGTCATTTTCATGTCATCGACCTGTGTGGCAAAACCGTCCAAACTGAACTTAACCACTTTAGACGTAAGCCCTGATGAGAGCTTAAACAATGAACGTGCTACTGCGTCCTTATCTTGCGCGCAGTGCGCGCCTGCGCGCTATGCCGAAACTTCGGCATAGCGCGACCATGCGAACAATTCCAACGCAAGCTGAGGGTCTGGGCGAGACTCTCCGCGCAACAAATACCCAATCGGAACCGCATTGTGATCGTAAACGTAATGACCCAACTCATGACCCATTACAAATTTAAGCTCAGTAGAATTAAAACCTTCAAGCAAGCTTGAGGAAAATATCACATACAGCCTATCGTCCTCAGGTTTAAAGCACGCGGCGTTAAACTGCGGGCTGGAATATACATAGAGCTCCAAAGGCAATTCAACACCCAGCATTTCAATATATTGATCCGCCATCTTGGTGATTTCTGGTGCCATTCCTTTGGTTAGCCACGCTGACGTTGAAAGCAGATTGCGCCTAATCCCACTTGGCCCTTCAGCCTCATGCCGTTCTATTTGTTGATTAACGCGTATTACATCACGGTGACTTTTAAGCTTCTCGTATAACGCAAGTCATTCTCGCAGCGAATTTCTAGTGCATTCATGGCGTGCAATGTTGAGTTGGTTTTGTCAATCATACTGCGAGAATGTCAGCAATTACACTATTTGGTTTTGGCTCTGGGCCGAGCATTTCTACGCGAGCTATGCCAAAACCTAGCCTAGCCACGCGATGCACAATCAGAATCGGCAGAATCGCGCTCCAACAGCGGTCAAGTTTTAAAGCTTGTCTGCTATAAACTGTGTAATTGCCTTGCGCGACACAACCGCCTCACGAGCCAAACCGTCAAGACAATTATGTCGCAATTTTTTGAACAGGCGTAATTGAACTCGCGGACCAAACTGATCGCGCCTAGGCGCCACTGCGATAGCATCGTCTCTGGAATGCAATAACAACGAGGGCATCTCTAACTTATGCATTACTGCTTTTGCGGCCAATCCCGCCTTGTAGACTTGCGCCGAGGTATTTAATGGTATGCGCCCTTTGTAAACCAACTCATCCTGATAAATCGCTTCTTGCACGCTCAGATCAGGTGAAATTAATTCGACGTTCATTTCACGAATGGTCAAAAATCTACTTAAACGGCGTATTTTCGCAAACAAGAAACGCGAGACAGGCGCAATTGCGTTGGCCAGACCTAACTGCCAACGAGGAACATTATGGCCCACATCAAAGGCCGTGCTTATTCCAATAAAGCCACTCACCTTGGGTTGAAAATCAAGGTCTTGGTCCAACTCTCGCGCCGCCAACGCCATGAGCGCGCCGCCAAAGGAGTAACCCATCAAAATAACTTGATCGGCCTCAGTGCTGCGTAAACCCACTTCATGTTTAATGCTGGCAACAATCCGCATAAATCGAGGCACCATACAATGCTCCACAAAAGAATCTTCTCCATGGCCTGGCAACTCAAGAGAAACCATGCTAACGCCGACATTTTTCACCATGTGCTGAAGCGCTGCCTTTTGCGCAAAAGCGTGCCCGCGCAGGCCGTGCAAATAAAACACTATGGTTTTTTTTGCGCCGATTTCAAACGC
>JBLHME010000115.1:0-6796 GCA_047623225.1 Cryomorphaceae bacterium | reverse complement strand
ATTGATTACGCTGAGTTCCTGCAACGCTTCGGTGAGCTTGGTATGCAGGCGGTCACGACACAACACGACATTGATGTGTACAACGCAGTCAGGCAGCTGTCAATTGTGAAAGAACAAAGCGATACCAGTACGGCACAGGTAACGGCGGCTGAGCACACACTTAAACAAGTCCAATCGCAAGAGCTTAAGCCTTCCGAGAGCTCATTGTTGGCTAGGTTACACTGGTGGACCGTCGAATACGGTCTGGTTGGTGAGGTGAATGATTACACTATTTTTGGTGCTGGTTTATTGTCATCCTTAGCCGAAAGCGAAAGCTGTTTGAATGATCTGAACGTCATCAAAAAGCCGCTTACCGTTAACGCAATAAACTCTAGCTACGATATCACCGCCGCACAACCCCAACTGTTTGTGACCGAGTCTTGTCGTCACATGAGCCAAGTACTAGAGGAGTTTGGTCGCCACATGTGTTGCCGTCGGGGGGGTGCCAGCGCGCTTCATGAAGCAAAAGCAGCAGCCAGCGTAAACACCCTGAGATTGAATTCTGGCTTACAGGTTTCTGGTGTGATTAGCCGCGTAATTTGTGATGCAGTTGGCAATGCAAACTACGTCAACACTAGCGGTCTAACCCAGTTGGCATTTAATAATATCGAACTTGAGGGGCAAGGCACCTCTGCCCATGCGCAGGGTTTTGGTTCACCGATAGGACGACTCCGCGCGATGGAAAGATGCCTCTCGAACTATACGGTTGATGAATTAAAGCGCCATCACATTGAAGTGGGCAAGGCTGTGCGCTTGAATTTCCTTTCAGGTATTTGCGTGCGCGGCAAGCTTAAAGAAATTGTCCGTCGCGAGCAAAAAAACGTGTTACTTTGCTTTGTAAATTGCACCGTCGAAGATGCCGATGGCAGTGTGCTGTTTGACCCAGCTTGGGGCGACTATGACATGGCTGTTGGAGATTCAGTGACTGGCATTAGTGGCGGTTCGGCTGATCAAGCTCGCTTTCCACAACATGAGGCACCGTCAAGCCATGTTACCCAAGATCAACACTATGACGACTATACAAGGGCACAGTTCGCTTTGTATGCTGAGTTGCGAGATTGCCGCGAGAAACAAACCGAAACAAGCGCCTTGCTCTCTCAAATTGCCGGCATGAGTGAGTGCGACTGGCTGCTCAGCTTTGAAGCGCTTGAACTAGCACAATTACAAAATTTACATCAAGACCTAAAATACGAACTGCTCAACCAACTAAATAAAGAAACGGGCGAAGCCGCTGTGCTTATAAAATATGGCCTAAAAAGACTAGGCTTGGCTAATTAGTCTGCTTTGAGTCCTGCTCTACTGTAAAAATAGCCCAGCTATGATTCGAGTTGGCTGAGCACTTTTGTAGAAGTAAATCAGCTTTCTAGCGACGTATGATAACGCTCGGCAGACTGAATAATTTCTCTGCGCGCCTCTTCCTTGCCTGCCCAGCCTTTAACTTTGACCCACTTGCCTTGCTCAAGATCTTTGTAATGCTCAAAGAAATGTGAAATTTTATCCAACATTTCTTGCTGCACGTCTCGAAAGGTAGATACGTTATTGTAGAATTTGGTTAGTTTTTCCACTGGCACTGCAAGAATCTTTGCATCGCCGCCGGCTTCATCATCCATCTCCAACACGCCAATAGGTCGACACCGAACCACCGAACCAGTCACCAAGGGAAAAGGCGCCAAAACCAGAACATCAGCCGGATCGCCGTCATCTGACAAGGTTTGCGGAATATAACCATAGTTACAAGGGTAGTGCATGGCGGTAGACATAAAGCGGTCAACAAACATCGCGCCTGTCTCTTTATCTACTTCGTATTTAATCGGGTCACCGTAACGCGGTATTTCAATGATTACATTGACGTCGTCAGGTAAAGAGATTCCTGGGCCTACATTATTTAAAGACATCTTGATCGCTCCGAAAGATTAGTCTTGAAAAAGTGGCTGTATTATACTTACTTGGTGGTTTTTAGCAGCCGTGTGCCGTTAAAAATCATATAAAAATAATACATTCCATGTTCGCTGGAAAGAGGCCGATTCGAAACTAGATTTACTGTGTATCTCAACTCACACTTCGAGTGCTGTTTTCGGCGACTTTTTTGCTCTTACTAGAGTTAAAAGGGAGAGTGTGGCTTTAGCCAAATAGATCGAATCTTTCTCTGCTCCCGTTAACAACAACCTTAGGAGTCTTTATGTCTTTACTATTAGTGCCCATGTTACTTGGGGCGATAGGCTTGGCAATCGCGTTTGTTATTTACACGGTTATCGCCAAACAAAAAGTAAGTAATCCAAAAGTAGCCAGCATCGGCCACCAGATTCATATCGGTGCTATGGCGTTTATGCGCCGAGAGTACACCATTCTATTAGCCTTTTTAGCCGTGCTTGCCATTCTAATTGGCATCTCTGACTTGGGGCTGAACACCATGATAGCGTTCATAGTCGGAGCATTTTGCTCCGCCTTTGCCGGCTATATCGGTATGTTCACTGCCACCAAGGCAAATACCAGAACCACAACCGCTGCGCACGAGCAGGGCGCGGCTGCGGCTTTAAAGACGGCATTTTATGGCGGCTCGGTAATGGGTTTGACCGTTGCATCTATGGGCTTGTTGGGCCTAGGTCTTCTTTATTATTACTTCGGCGGGGACCCTGAAACGACACACACGATACATGGTTTTGGTATGGGCGCATCTGTGGTCGCTTTATTCTCTCGAGTAGGCGGCGGTATATTCACCAAGAGCGCTGACGTTGGCGCTGATTTAGTGGGTAAACTTGAAGCAGGTATTCCTGAAGACGATCCGCGCAATCCAGCTGTTATCGCCGACAACGTTGGTGACAATGTTGGTGATGTGGCCGGCATGGGCTCTGATATTTTTGAATCGTATTGCGGTTCAATGATTGCCACTATCGCGATTGCGTCAACCATGAGTGTGGGCGCATTGGCCCTGCTTGGCGGTGACCAACAAGCCCTTATGTTTCTACCCCTGGCTTTGTCATCAATGGGTTTGGTCTGCTCGATACTCGGTATTTTGTTGATCAAGCTGCTCAGCAATCAAGCACCTGAGAAAGCCTTGCGCACCGGCACTATGGGCACCTCAATTTTGTTTATCGTGGCTTCCTATTTTTTGATTCAACATTTCGGCATTAGCACCGGTGTATGGTATTCGGTGGTAATTGGATCTGTGGGCGGAATCATTATCGGCCTAGTTACCGAGTATTACACTGCAGGCAAGCCTATTCGCACTATCGCCGCCGCAGGTGAAACTGGTGCAGCGACGGTAATGATTGCTGGTTTAGCGATAGGCATGGAATCGGTAGTTATCCCTGTCTTAACGCTTTGCGCGATCATCTTTTTCTCCGATCAATTTGCCGGCCTATATGGCGTGGCAATTGCAGCGGTTGGCATGTTGGCTACGGTGGGAATCACCATGGCGATTGACGCCTATGGCCCAGTTGCTGATAACGCTGGCGGCATCGCTGAGATGGCTGGCCTTGGCGAAGAAACTCGCAAGATCACGGACTCTCTGGATGAAGTGGGCAACACCACTGCCGCGATTGGTAAAGGCTTTGCAATTGGCGCCGCGGCACTTGCTGCATTGGCGATAATTTCTGCCTTTATTGAAACGGTCTCTGGCAACATTGAAGGCTTTAGCTTGCAAATAAATGACCCAGAAGTTCTGGTCGGCATGTTCGTCGGCGGCATCTTCCCGTTTTTGGTCAGTAGCTTGACCATGACGGCGGTGGGAGAAGCTGCCTTCGATATGATTAAAGAGGTTCGCCGACAATTCAAGGAGATTCCTGGTTTACTCGAAGGAACTGCTGAGCCTGATACCGAACGCTGCGTTGACATCGCAACAACTGCAGCATTAAAGAAAATGATTTTGCCTGGAGTGTTGGCCGTTTCTGCACCCGCCATTGTGGGTTTTGGCATCGGCGCACAAGCCTTGGGCGGAATGCTCGGTGGTGCCTTATTAGGATGTGTTCTACTTGCTATCACAATGGCGAACGCTGGCGGTGCTTGGGACAACGCTAAAAAATACGTAGAGCGCGGCAACCACGGCGGAAAGGGTTCAACCACCCATGCAGCTGTAGTGGTAGGCGATACAGTCGGCGACCCATTCAAAGACACATCGGGTCCATCGATGAACATCTTGATTAATGTTATGGCAATCGTGAGCCTAGTAATTGCTCCGCTTCTGTCTTAGCGCATTAACCTTTATGTTATGAAAAAGGCCAGCGTAAGCTGGCCTTTTTGTGTTTATAAGTACTTATTGAATTCTGGCAAAAAGAATTCGCTCACCAGAATTCTAGAGTCGAGATAATCATAGGGCGTGCGGCGCGCATGTATTGTTTTTTGATTTATTTGCAACCTCAGAAACTCTCTCTTTGAAACGCGCATATTGCCATCCTTGAATAACAAATGACCCAGCGGCGTACCTCCCAAATTCTTCAAGCCACCGCGACCTGCTGAAACTAGATTCAGCGGAATAATGCTGCGCGCGAATACTACCGGGCGCTCATGAATACTCAATTCAACCTCCCGTATCAAGGCAGCCAAATGTAAACTTCGCTGTAATTTTCGCTGTTCATGCCAAAAGGGAACCTTAATCTGCTCAGACAAAACACTGACCTTAAAGGTACCATCTGCTATCACTCGTAATGCCTGCGTTAACGAGCCAGTGCCGCCAAGCCATGGCACAAGCGCTTCGGGTAATAGGTGCTGTACTAAGGCGTTATCCGCTTGCCACTGGCAGTAGTGTTTCAAACAGGAAATATTTGAGTAAACAACATTAGACATAAGGTTTATTTTAACGCGGCTTAGCGTTTAGCTAAACAACTATCGCTTGGCAAAACGAAACAACCTGTCGATTCGGCAAGAGCCGGTTTTTAATTTCGTTCACTGCAGCAAATGAGGCGGTCGACCTTCTAGGTGTTATACAAATCAGCTTGGGTAAGAATAGGCAAAGGCACATGGATCATCGAGCTGACAATCCGCAACATCTCGTGCTCTGCGGTAACCAGTACGCCATCGTTTGAAACCGTGGCGGCCAATGCTTGCACCACCTTTCTTTTATCGGCCGGTGTTAGCTGGTCTAAAACCTCCACAGCGTCATCAAGAAGCTCTTGCCAGTTATCTTTGAAGGATAAGTTGGTGTGGTTGATGCCCACAGCACCCATTCCTGCCTTAAACGCCTTTTGGGCCGCCTGAATGCCTTTCGCGCCCGCCGTGCTTTGACCGTGAGATGCTACGATGGAAACCACGGCAGACAGTTCTTGCACACAATCAGCAAGCTTCTTTGTACCGTGCAAGCGGCTAGCGCTGGGGTTTTTCGATTCACGCAAATATTTCTCCACTAGACGGGACAGCAAGTATTCAAAGGAATCTACTGTGTTGTCGATTGTGACCAAAGCGTTGATGGTTTCAAGAATGCGTTCAATATCTGTAATAGGTCTGCGCTTTAGAGTTGGAAAACAAATCTCTAGAATCGGCAATCTCTGCTTGTCCTGCAACGGCTGATTAGCTGATATGAGGTGTGCCAGCTTTTGCTCGGAAATATCACCCATTTGGTGGGTCACCACAAGTCGCTGTCTTTGCCTGAGGTCTATATCTCCATCCAGTAAACAATAGAATATGACCTCTGGAACCCACTCTAAGCTTCGCGCTGCGCTGCTTAACCCGGACGGCAGCTCAGCGCTCAACATTGCAGCAGCAACGATTCGCTCAAACTCTGGGTTGCCAATATTATTCATCATCGACTCAACATCAAACATCCCTCCTTTGTTCTTAGCATTGAGCTCGCTCTGGTGTTCCAATTCAGCTTTTTGTGCTTGAATATGCTCGCGTTTTTCTTGTGCTTTGAGTTTTCTGGCAAGCACAGAGATATCCTCTTTTTGAAACCCCTGCTCTAAACGCGAAATGCGTTCTTCAAGAGGAGGGTGTGTCGCGAACATCAAGGAGCGATATCCACTGCCAAAGAGCATATGACTGACTTCTTCAGCGTCCGTGTGCAAATAGGAGGCATCGCTGTAAGCGGCAATTTTTTTCAATGCTCCACTTATCCCGCTTGGGTCGCGAGTGAATTGAACTGCTGAGGCATCCGCTAGGTATTCTCTTTGCCGCGACAGAGCAGACTTCATCCATCTTGCAAAGAACAAGCCTATATAACCAACCAGTACAAAAGCGAAGCCAATAGCAACGATAGCTGTACCATTGTTGTTACGAGAAGAGGAGATTTGATGGCGACTGCTGAGCAAAAATTTTTTGCCTATAATCGCGACCACCATGACCCCAAAAATCACGCCCATCATGCGAATATTAATGCGCATGTCGCCGTTAAAGATATGGCTAAACTCATGCGCAATTACACCCTGTAGCTCACTTCGATTAAGCTTTTCGAGCGTTCCTTGGGTCACTGCAATAGCAGCGTCGGCCGGGGTGTAACCTGCGGCAAACGCGTTGATCGCGGGCTCGTTCTCCATCACGTAAACTTCAGGTACCGGCGTGCCGGATGCTAAGGCTATTTCTTCCACTACATTGTACAAGCGCCGGCGTAAAGGATCCCGCGTGTCTGGCGTGACAATTGTGGCTCCCATATCTCGAGCCACTTTTCCACCGCCGGCACGTAGGCTGGCTATTTTGCCTAAACTTGCTAAACCAATAATTCCGCCGGTAGCGGCGCTGCTGCCTAAAAGTGTACTAGTGTTGTTTTTCCAAAGCTCGGGTGAAAGCAAGCTCAATGCACTGGCCTGATCAGCACCACCAATGTTTGCTC
>JBLHME010000114.1:0-6968 GCA_047623225.1 Cryomorphaceae bacterium | reverse complement strand
TTTGATGGTCAGTAAAGGCACGCATTGCTTAGCCGATTTACTCGATCGTTGGAAAAGCAAAGAGCTGTTTTTTGATATTGCCTGTGTTATTTCGAACCACGATGACATGCGCGGCCTATGTGAGTTCTACGGCCTGAAATACCACCACGTCGTTATCGACAATGACAATAAGCAGCTGGGTTTTGATGAGGTGGAGCGTATTGTCGACGACTGCAATGCTGAAACAATAGTACTAGCCCGCTATATGCAAATTATCCCCCCAGCGCTGTGCCTGAAATACAAATATCAGGTAATTAATATCCATCACAGTTTCCTCCCCGCGTTCATTGGCGCGAGACCCTATCACCAAGCGCATAGGCGCGGTGTCAAACTGATTGGTGCAACTTGTCACTACGTGACTGAGCAGCTCGATGAAGGTCCAATCATTGACCAGGATGTGGTGCGCGTAAGCCATAGTGCCGCGGTTGAGGATCTTGTGCGCTTGGGTAAAGATGTAGAAAAAACGGTGTTAGCACGAGGGCTAAGAGCACACCTTGAAGATAGGGTGCTGGTTCATGGTAATAGCACCGTGGTTTTTAATTAGATTTGTAGAGCCGCACATAAAAAGTTCATATTAATAGGAACCAATTTCATTTCTATGCAGTTACCAAGCTCAGCGCAAGTGGTTATCGTTGGCAGCGGCGTTATTGGCTGCAGCATTGCCTATTATCTAACTAAGCATGGCATCAAAGATGTCGTGCTATTGGAGCGCAAGCAACTTACCTGTGGCACAACCTGGCACGCAGCCGGCCTAGTGCTAACTCTTCGCGCTAGTTATAGCATGTCGATGCTGGCGAAATACAGTGCAAGTTTGTATGAGCAATTGGAAGCTGAGATAGGTCAGGCCACTAGCTTTGTACGCAATGGTTCTTTAACAGTAGCCACCAAAAAAGAACGCTTCGCTGAATTAAAACGCGGAGCATCAATGGCCAAAGTTGCAGGTTTTCCTTGTGACGTTATTCAGCCTGATCAGGCCAAAGACCTTTGGCCTTTATTGAATATAGACGACATTATCGGCGCCGTGCATCTACCGATGGATGGCATGACAAGCCCGGTGGATGTGACCCAAGCGTTGGCTATTGGTGCCCGCAACGGCGGTGCCAAGATATTTGAACACTGCAAAGTTCTAGACATGAAGGTCGACAACAATAAGGTCTCAGGTGTGGTTACCGAGCACGGTGACATTGATGCTGAATACGTGGTTATATGTGCCGGTATGTGGGCGCGTGAATTTGGTCGTAAAGCTGGGGTCAGTGCGCCGTTGCATGCGGCTGAGTATTTTTATGTAGTCACCGAACCTATTCAAGGCCTTGAACATGGCGTGCCCACGCTGCGCTATATGGATGGTTATTGTTATTTTAAGGAAGACGCCAGTAAGCTTCTGGTTGGCATGTTTGAACCAAACGCCAAGCCTTGGGGAATGGACGGTATTCCCGAAGATTTTTGTTTTGATGAATTGCCTGAAGATTTTGACCATTTAGCGCCATACTTAGAGGCGGCAATGCATCGCGTTCCGGTATTGGAGCAAACCGCTCTGCAGGTGTTTTTTAATGGGCCTGAAGCATTCACTCCCGATGATAGTTATCACCTTGGTGAGGCGCCAGAGTGCCGCAACTACTTTGTTGCGGCGGGCTTCAATTCTGTGGGCATTCAATCTGCCGGTGGCGCGGGTAAAATGCTGGCGCAATGGATTCACAAAGGACATGCTCCGCAAGACCTATGGGATGTTGATATTCAACGCAACATGCCGTTTCAAAGCACGCAGCGATATTTGCAAGAGCGCACCACGGAGTCACTAGGTCTTTTGTATGAGACTCACTATCCATTCAAACAGGTCAAAACTGCGCGCGGCGTACGCCGGTCTGTACTGCATGACAAATTGGCTGAGATGGGCGCTGTATTTGGTGTTGAAAATGGTTGGGAGCGCGCTAATTGGTTTGCTAATGAGGGCCAACAGCGTGAATACCAATTGTCGTTTGGTCGACAAAACTGGTTCGATAATAATAGAGCTGAACATGAAGCTGTGCGTAACGCTGTTGGCGTTATTGATCAAAGTTCATTTTGTAAATATCAGGTCGAAGGGCCTGATGCAGAGCAGTTCCTAAATCGGCTGTGCTGCAATAATATTGCCGTCGCGGTTGGTAAAATGGTGTATACGCAGTGGTTGAATGAGCGCGGTGGAATTGAAGCTGATGTCACTGTAACCCGCATTGAGCAAGATAAATTTTTGCTGGTATCTGAGGTAGCCTACCAAACTCGTGACTTGAATTGGCTGCGGCGTAATAAGTGCGCAGATGAAATGCTAGTGATCACCGATATGACCTCGGCTTTCGCGGTAGTGACAGTGATGGGTCCCAAATCACGCGACACTTTGAGCAAGTTAAGCGAAGCTGATTTAAGCCACCAAGGTTTTCCTTTTGCTACATCACGCGAAATCAATATGAACTACGCAGTCGTGCGCGCGTCGAGAATTACCTATGTTGGGGAACTTGGATGGGAGCTTTACATTCCCACCGAGTATGCACCGAGTGTATTTGAATCAATTATGCAAGCTGGCGAAGAGTTTGGTATTAGGCCCTATGGCTATCACACCATGAATTCGCTCAGAATCGAAAAGTGCTACCGTCATTGGGGGCATGACATTACTGACCAGAACACGGCACTCGAAGCCGGGCTTGGTTTTGCCTCTGACTTTAATAAACCAGGAGGTTTTATCGGTAAGAAAGCTCTGCTGGCGCAAAAGTCCAAGGGACCGCTGACTAAGCGCTTTGTGGCATTTCTATTCGAAGACCCTGAACCGCTTTGTTATCACGAGGAACCAATCTGCGCCAACGGTGCGGTGGCTGGCCGCGTAACAGGCGCTATGTTTGGGCATACCGTTGGGGCCACCGTGGCAATGTGCTATGTAAAACATGCCGAGGGCGTTACCAAGGATTGGTTAGAAAACAGCCAGTTTGAAATTGAGGTTGAGTGTCAGCTATATTCTGTGAAGCCATCGTTAAGATCATTCTACGACCCTAAAATGGAAAGAATTAGGTGTTAGTTGCAAGCAACCGTTTAGTTGAAGATATTCTTGACTATGGTTGATCTTCCAAACCAAAGCGATCAAGGACTAGATCCTGAGAGTGTGAGAATCGGTCATCAGATTCGTGATTTACGCAGGGCCAAGGGTGTGACTCTACAATATATGGCTGACAAAATTGCTCGCTCGGTTGGTTATATCAGCCAAGTGGAGCGTGGTGTGTCGGCTCTGCCTATCCCGGTGTTGCAAAGCATTAGTGAAGTATTGGGTGTGCAAATCACTTGGTTCTTTCATTCTGAAAATGAGCAGCCGATGCAAGAGCTAGGTCATGTAGTCCGTGCGAATTCTCGTCGGCAGCTTAAATTTACCGGCACAGGGATACATGAGGAGTTGTTGTCGCCAAGCCTCTCTGGCAGTCTGCTGGTGCTGTTGACAACCTTTGCCCCGCTGGCGTCTAGCGATCAACAACCACGAGAACGTAAAGGGGAGGCGGCGGCTTATGTGCAGTCTGGGCAGCTTGATGTCACGATCAATGAGCAATTTTTTTCACTCGGAGCCGGTGATAGTTTTGCCATCAACCCCGATGATCGGCATAGTGTGCGCAACCCATCTGAAACTGAAGATGCGGTGGTAGTTTGGGTGATTACACCACCAAATTATTAACTTCACGGCCTAGACGAAGTTCGCATAATAGTTGTTAATTATGTGCATTTGATACCTTGCGTATCAATTGGGCGGCAAAGCGATTGTAGGTTTAGTCTTGGCTTGCTACTCTGGCAGGCCAATAATCCTCTCTTTTGGCGTGTTAGTCGCCAAATCTATCAAAACGATTTGAAAACGGTTTACGACTACATCATTGTCGGTGCAGGCTCAGCTGGCTGTGTGTTAGCGAATCGCTTTAGTGAAGAGAGTACCAAGCGCGTACTACTATTAGAAGCAGGGGGTAAGGACAGTAATCCCTGGATTCACCTGCCAATCGGTTATTTCAAAACCATGCACAATCCACGCATGGATTGGTGCTATTTAACCGAGCCTGAAGCGGGTGTTAACAATCGTAGACTTCAGTGGCCGAGAGGTAAAGTGCTAGGCGGGTCGAGTTCGATTAACGGTTTGTTGTATATACGTGGTCAGGCTGAGGATTATGACAATTGGGCAGCATTGGGCAATCACGGTTGGTCGTATCAAGATGTGTTGCCCTACTTCATAAAGTCTGAAGATAATGAACGAGGCGAAGATGACTTTCATGGTCAAGGAGGCGAACTCAGTGTTTCGAATATCAGGGTTAAACGTGATATCTGTGACAGATTCATTCAAGCTTCCGAGCAAATAGGCATCCCCTATAACGAGGACTTTAATGCTGCGAAACAAGAGGGCGTTGGCTACTTTCAATTAAATATAAATCGATATGGCCACCGCTGCAGTACTGCCACTGGGTTTCTAAAGCCGGCCAAGAAGCGAGCAAACCTAGATATAATCACGCGCGCGCATGTGCAAAATTTGTTGTTCGATTCAAACGATCGACTAAAACCCAGAGTTTGTGGTGTGCGATATTTACGCGCAGGCATTGAACAAGCAGTTCATTGCAGTAGAGAAGTGATTTTGACGGCTGGTTCACTAGGCTCGCCGCAAATCTTAATGCTATCGGGTGTTGGTGACCGACTTGAACTGGCGTCGCACGCTATTGTGCCAGTAGCAGACCTGCCAGGTGTGGGTAAAAACCTGCAAGATCATTTGCAGATACGTTCAGTATATAAAGTTAATGAGGCTATCACCCTGAACGACGAATTGAAAAATCCGCTGCGCAAAATAGCGATGGGCCTGCAATACGCATTGTTTCGCCGCGGGCCAGTGACGATGGCAGCCAGTCAGGTGGCGATTTTCACTCGAACAAATTTAAGCCCGGATCGACCAGATGTGCAATTTCATTTTCAGCCGCTGAGCTCAGATAATCCGGCTCAAGGCACTCATATATTTTCAGCGTTTACTGCATCGGTGTGCCAGCTTAGACCAACTAGCCGCGGTTATCTTAGTTTGAAATCCAATGATGTGGAGGATCCGATACTAATTTACCCGAATTATCTAACAACCGATCTGGACCAACAAACAGCAATTGAGGCAATTCGCCTTTCGAGGAGAATCGCGGCGGCACCGGCATTGAAACAATTGATTAGCGATGAACATGAACCAGGTTGGGAAAACCAATCTGACCAAGAGTTGTTGAGTTTTGCTCGTGAGCGAAGCGCGACTATTTATCATCCATCCGGCACCTGTAAGATGGGCCCCGCAGGAGACTCAATGGCGGTAGTGGATTCGCGTTTAAAGGTTTACGGAACTCAGGGCTTAAGGGTGGTGGATTGCTCGATAATGCCAGAGCTGATTTCGGGTAATACCAACGCCGCAGCGATCATGATTGCCGAAAAAGCGGCTGACATGATCAAATTCGACAATAAATAACAATCAATGACTCTGCGTGTCTGGTGGCAGATCGGCAGGAGGTGTTAGTTGATTTATTCGTTTATCAGCTCAATCAACTCAGCCGCGGCCGTGCGTAGAGTAGGGATTTGTTGCAACGCTTTTTCCATGCTCACTCTCGCGCTGGGTGCGTGCATTGCCAGCGCACCAAAAAACTGACCATCGTCATTTTTGAGTGGCACCGCAACTGCTACCATTCCGTGCATGAACTCTTCATTATCAACCCCAATGTCTTGCTCGCGCAGGCGCTTTAGCTCAGCTTTTAGCGTTTCCAGGTTAGTCATGGTGTTGGGAGTGAACTGTTGGTAGTTCATTTTGGAAAGCAGCCGAGTGCGTTTGCTGCTCGGAAGATGATTTAAGAAAAGCTTTCCGGAGGCTGTGCAATAGGTGGGTACTCGATCATTCTTTTGCAGTTGTATTCTCAATGGCCAATGCGTTTCAACTCGATCAAAGTAGATCATCTGTGAGCCATCGGGGATCGAAATATTACAGGTCTCACCAATCTTCTCTGACAAGCGCTGCAAAATTCCATGGCGCTCAGTACGCCAGTGGTCGTTGTTGCTAAATATTCCCAAGGCCATGCTAGAAAGTCGTTTGCCAGGAAGATAGCCACGGCCGTCAAGCCGAGGCTGAAGATAGCCCTGGGTTTCCAACATCATGCACAGGCGGTGAATGGTGGGCTTGGGTAGCTTGAGAACTTGGTTGATCTCAGTGGCGGTCATAGGACTAGAAGAGGTCGCCACGGTTTCAAGTATGGCCAGCACCCTTAGTGCTGCGGACGATTTTTCAGAACTTTGATTATCCAAAATTGGTTTCACCCTTTTAATGACTCCGGCTCGGCAGCGTTCATCCTTCATCACCCTAACGACGCTGCGAAGTATCTAGCGACATAGTCTATGACATCTTAGCTCGCGGTCAACGTAATTCATTATAACCCGATCGACTAATCATAGATAAAAGCGTTCTATTACAAGTTCGATTCCTTTGTCTATACTGTTTTTCAAGTTAAGAGGGCGACCAAGTCGTTGTTTTGGAATCAAGTTGATTAGAATAAGTCTTCTTAAGATATTGAATGTAAGGTTTAAATTATGCTATCAGTGCAACAGAACATCCCTTTTGAAGGTTCCCCAGAGATTAATACTGCTCGGGTTGCGACTCATCGACCTGTAAAAAGCACGGCTTCAAAGGCTAATGGTAAGCAAATCAAGACCAAGCTAAAGAATTGCGAAAAGGCTGCAGTGGTTAACAAATTCGATTTTGTCGGAGTGGCTGGTTAGTTTCATCAATTTTTCGGTCTTTGTGTAGCTTTTATATAAGGTCATTCAGCTCTGACCAATTTCAAATTTTTTCTCTCATTAAGCATTCATTAAAAACTAGTCGGCACAAGGAGCTTGCCGAGTAGCATCTAGACTTTCCACACTACAGATGGCCGATT
>JBLHME010000113.1:0-7223 GCA_047623225.1 Cryomorphaceae bacterium | reverse complement strand
ACTCCAGTTCGGGAGCGCACCTTGGGAATACGTACCTTGACTGGGCCAATCCCAGTATGCAGTTCACGTTCTGGCAAATAGCCGTTACGAACGACACCGGCACGTCCTGAATCTGAGACTTTTTCACCATTGCGATCCAACAGATCAGATAATTCACTCTCGATCGCGGTTTGAATGAGTTGCCTTGCGCCATTTCGAATCAATTCTTGCAGTGGATCGATGATTTGCTATGGCTTTTCAAAGGAAATAATTTTATTCTGTTTCATCGTGGCGTATGTCTGTGGAAGTTTAAGTTGTTGTAAACTCAATTCATCCCGATACGCCGCTTTTAGTTAACTACTCCATACACCACTTTCAGGCATAACTCGAAAGTCATGGATAACTCGAACAATATTTCTTCAAAGAAACCCGCTCATTCAATAAGCAAGTCTAAAGCAGCCGGTAATAAGCCAAGACGCGCCTTGCTCAAGAGCATGGTTATATCAGGCAGTGCTTTATCTGCCCACACAATGCTTCCTGAAAAATGGACACGGACTGTTATTAATAGCATCCTGCTTCCTGCACATGTGACCACCACGGCCACTTCTGGGCCACTGCTATTTTAGCCATGAGACTTAAAATCAAAATGTTGGCCAACTGGGTGACCCCGCTGGTAACAAGCTCAACAGTTTTGCTGAAACGGTAATGGATATAATTGTACCCATAGCTCAGGCGAGTCACGACTTTGACTCATTTGATGATTTAACCCTATGCATCTCCATTACCGGTAGCGCGTTCACTGCTCGGGTCACTAGATAGCGTGAAAGTGACTTTGGTTGGGATTACGACGGTCTATCTGGCACAGTAGGGTCAATTTTGACTATACCGGGTGTTACAAATACTTGTAATGGCAGCGAAACTTCAGGTTATGTGGCAACCATAAAGGTTGATCTAAATACGGCGGAGCAATGTCGATGGACTCAGGCTTCAGGCAGCGACATTTCTGTATTTTTCGTTCCTGAAGGTGCGAGCGCAAGCGTTTTATCGCTTCTTTGCGCAGGGTGAATGGCCGTTTTAATGCACTTAGTTGATGGGTTTTATGGTTAATCATTGCCAGTTCATCTGTATGGTAGGTTAAGCCAATATGATTTAACCACAGGCAGGCATTACTCTTTCCCGAGCCCGATGCGCCTGGTAGCAAAATGGATCCTTCCGTGTCAGACACCAAGACGCTATGTAAAGAGATGCTCCACGAATTTTTGGAACGAGAAATCAGCCATAACCGCATTTAGCATAGGCAATGCCAAACCCTCAAGCGAAAGGCTTCGTAGCACCGATTTATTTGAGCGATAGCTAAGGGTCCAATGATCGACTAGTTTTTGAAAAACATAGCGCTCAATAATTATCTATATTGGGCCGGTAGGCGGGCATATCCGCTTGCATGAATGGGATTAAATCGCGGGTTTGCTGATCTTGGCGTTAAGTATCAATGGCCAAGCCATCGAGGCACATATATTGTATTTGCATGTAAATAGCTTTTGGGTTAAACGGACAAAATTAGGCTAAGCATGTCAGGTTAGCTTTAGCAAAATGTAGCCGTCCAGCGTTTACGCTCAGGTGAAATTAGCCCTTCAGCGCACTATTTGCCTTACAGGTTTCGAGAAGGTGTGTATTGATAGTTTAGGTTAACACAACATCATAATTTTCTTGGAAATAGGTCGGTTCAACCTGCAGGTGAACCGGGCTGCCGATAAATTCTTGCAAATCAGCCAAACTGGAAGATTCCTCGTCTAGCATGCGATCAACCACGGCTTGGGACGCCACAACCATAAATTTGCTGGCTTCATACTGGCGGGCTTCACGGAGAATTTCCCGTAGAATTTCATTACAGACGGTTTGTGGGGTTTTTAAGGCACCACGCCCACTACACACTGGGCAGTCTTCCATGAGTAAGCGTTCTAAACTCTCGCGGGTGCGCTTACGGGTAATTTCTACCAACCCCAAGGTGGAAACATCAGTGAGGTTGTTTTTGGTGCTGTCTTTGGATAGGCCGCGCTCTAGGGCTTTGACGACTTGTTGCTGATGACCCTTATCCAACATGTCTATAAAGTCAACGATGATAATACCGCCTATATTTCGCAGTCTTAGTTGGCGGGCGATAGATTGAGCGGCTTCCAAATTGGTCTTGAAAACCGTTTCCTCCAAATTCCTTTTGCCGACAAACCCTGCGGTATTGACGTCAACAATCGTCATGGCTTCGGTTTGGTCAATCACCAAAGTTCCACCAGACTTAAGCGGCACTTCACGGCCCAGCGCACGCTCGATTTCATCTTCGATAGAATGCAGATCAAAAATGGGTCTACCGCCAGGATAGTGTTTTATTAGCGGGAGGGCATCTGGGATAATTTCTGCCGCTAACGCACAAAGCTTGTCATGCGTTTCTTTAGAGTCGACTAATAATTCGGCAACGGAATCGGTTACAAAATCTCTGAGTACGCGTTGTGACAAAGGCAAGTCTTCATAGACCAGTGCGGGGGCTTTGTTTTTTTGAGCTTTCTGAGAGGCTTTCGACCATAGTCTTGCCAGTATCTCCATGTCGAGTTGCAATTCTTTTTCAGAGCTTTTTTCCGCTGTGGTGCGAGCGATATATCCGCCTTTAGATTGGTGGGTGTCTCGCGTAGCTTCTATCATCGAACGCAAGTTTTCGCGTATGCTTTCATCGGTGATTCGCTGTGATATACCGATGTTGGTGGCTTTTGGCAGGTAAACCAGCACTCTTGAAGGAATAGATAGTTCGGTGGTTAAACGCGCTCCTTTGGAGCCAATGGGATCTTTGACGACTTGTACCAGTATTTCCTGTCCCTCTCGAACCAACGAGGTGATAGCGGGCTCGGATTTTTCATCGCCTTCATTAGTGTCCTCTCCGTTGATAATCATTGAATGGGCATCCTTGGCGTGTAAAAAAGCCGTGCGCTCTAAACCGATTTCTACAAAAGCCGCCTGCATGCCGGGCAGCACTCTCACGACTTTGCCTTTATAAATATTGCCTACAATGCCCTTGGCGTCCGCTCTTTCAATATGCAACTCTTGCAACATGCCATTTTCAATCAATGCAACGCGGCACTCTTGTGGTGTGACGTTGACTAATATTTGTTCAGTTTTAGGCGTCATTGATTGCGGTAGCTTGAGATTGAATTGCAGAATAATAGGATTGTAAAAGATTCCATGTGGCATTTAATGGCAAGCCCATAATAGCACTGTAGTCGCCGTCAATATGTTGAACGAATACGCCACCTAAGCCCTGTATGCCGTAGCTGCCTGCTTTGTCATAAGGTTCATCAGTGTCACAATAGCTTTCTATCTGCTGTCGGCTTAGCTTCGCAAATTGTACTTTAGAAATAACCTCAATTTCTGCCACGTTTTCTGGCGATAACAAACAGACTGATGTGATGACTTGATGAATTTTCCCCGAGAGTTGTTCTAGTGTTGCGATGGCGGTAGTTCGATCGGCTGGCTTGCCCAGTACGGTATCACCCAATACCACGCTGGTATCTGAGCCCAGAACGAGCGCACTGGTTTGCTTCATTTGAATGACCAACGCTTTTTCGAATGCCATTCTCTTGCAATAGATACTGGGAGATTCGTTGGGCCGCTTTGTTTCATCAATGTCTGCGGCTAGGGTGTCGAAAGGTAGGCCTAAGCGTGTTAGCAGTTCTTTGCGCCTTGGCGAGCTGGAGGCCAGTATTAGTTTAGTGATGTGATTACTCATGATTATCGGTGGTACGGCATGCCTTGGTTTATCGACCATGCACGGTAGAGCTGTTCAGCAAGCATTACGCGGGCCACGTGGTGTGAAAACGTCATGGCTGATAGCGACCATACATGATTCGCCCGTTGCATGACAGCTGGGTCTAAACCCTCTGGACCACCCAGTGCAAATGCCACGCTTTGGCCTTCTGTTTGCCAGGTCGCTAATTGTTTGGCCAGCGCCAAAGAATCAAGGTGTTTACCTGTGCGTTCCAACGTCACTAACTGACAATGATCTGGCAATTGAGATAGTACCGTCTCGCCTTCACGTTGTAGTATGCGCGGAATATCGGCATTCTTACCTCGCTTCAAAGCGGGCACTTCTATCAAATTAAGAGAGGTATTTCCTCTGAGACGTTTCGCATAGTCCTCAAAACCTTGGTTTACCCACGGCGGCATTTTTTCCCCTACTGCGATAACCGATAATTTAACCATTGTGCGGTCTCAAGTGGTCTTTAGATCAATGAATTAAGCGTGCCGTTACGATTCCTTGCTTGCTTTATATTGGCGGCTTATCGGATAATGAATCGACAACTAAAGGTGCCTCATTACGATAGCTCGTTAAGCGAGTTTAGGCTGTTGATTATCCTAGAAACCGCGGCTTGAATGCGAAAAAGATGTGTGCGTTATTGATATGAATAAAAAAGTCAAAAAACATGAGGTCACTTTATTGGTGATGAATGATTTTATGACTTTTTTAGGCATATTAAGAAGTTGTACAGACTTTCGTATTTCAGCAGAAGTTTTTAGGATTATACCAAGCTAACTAACCGGCAAACCAAAACAAGTGGGCAGAATTCCCGAACAATTTATTGATGAGTTAATTTCTCGCGTTGATATCGTCGAGTTGATTGATCAGCGCGTGCCTTTGCAGCGAGCAGGACACGAACATCGGGCCTGTTGTCCATTTCACGATGAAAAAACACCTTCGTTTTACGTAAGCCCTGGGAAACAATTCTATCATTGCTTCGGCTGTGGTGCGCACGGCACCGCAGTGGGTTTTTTGATGAACTATGATAACTTAGCGTTTGTCGAGGCGATAGAAATGTTGGCTGGGCGAGCTGGAATGCAAATTCCGCGCGATGAGACGGGGTCTGCTAGACCAGTCGCTAATCATCAGGGCCTGCATGATTTATTAGGCAAAGCTAAAGCTTACTTTCAGCAACAACTTAAATCGCACCCTGATGCGAATGAGGCGATTAGCTATTTAAAAAACAGAGGTATGGATGGAAAAACTGCGGTTGAATTTGGCGTAGGCTTTGCACCAGATGGGTGGAATAATTTATCTGCTGCTTTAGGCTCAGATGCCCAAACCACCAAACAACTAGTCGACACCGGTATGTTGATAGAGAAAGACGAAGGCGGGCACTATGACCGTTTTCGAGCTCGTATTATGTTCCCCATTGAAGACTATCGCGGAAAATTGGTGGGTTTTGGTGGCAGAATTATCGGTAAGGGCGAGCCTAAGTATCTTAATTCTCCAGAAACGGTGCTGTTTCATAAAAGCAGTGAACTCTACGGCTTAAATCAAGGGCGGCGAGATATTGGCTTGGCAGCAGAAACCATTGTGGTAGAAGGCTATATGGATGTTATTGGTTTGGCCCAAAATGGTTTTAAGAATACCGTGGCCACCATGGGAACGGCCACCACCCCAAACCATTTACAGCGATTGTTTCGCGCTGCACCTTCTATCGTGTTTTGTTTTGATGGGGACCGAGCTGGCAGGAAAGCAGCATGGAAAGCCATGGAAACAGCGTTGCCACTGCTTACGGATGACAAGCAGGTTGGCTTTCTAATGTTGCCTCAAGGAGAAGATCCAGATTCCTTGGTCCGCAAAGAAAGATCTGAGGCCTTTCAACAGCGCCTAAAGCAAGCGCAGCCCTTACCGGAGTTTTTATTCGAAAATTTGTCGGAGCCGTTAGATTTGAGCCGCCTTGATCATCGTGCCCAATTGGCCGACAAAGCACGGCCCTTGTTGAATAACTTACCAGCAGGCACCTTCAGGCAGTTGATGATAAATCAGCTTACCCAATTAGTTGGCGTGAGCGAAAATGAACTATCGTTATCAGCCAGTAAACCTAGTGTTGCGAGTAAGCCCAAGGGACCAGCGAATCGGCCCGATACCTTGTCGCCAGTAGCCCAAGTTATCAGCTTTTTAGTGCAACAGCCCAGCTTATTATCAGGTAACGAAGAAACACTCAGTGCGGTGCCAAATGATGAAACAGTGCTCAAAGGCAGTGGTCTACTACATAAATTGGGGCAAGCTATTGGTGCTAACGCGGTTATAAATACTGCCCAATTGTTAGAACGGATGCGTCAAAGTGAGCATCACGTTGCTTTAGAGAAGTTGGCTATGCAGGGTCATATGATTGACGATGAATCTAAACCTGCTTACTTCAAAGATTGCCTACAGCAGCTAACCGACAAAAATCGCCAACACCAAATTAGTGAGCTATTGCAAAAATCCCGCGTGTCTAAATTGTTAGATTCTGAAAACAGCCTTTTGATGGAATTGTTGAAGGCACAAAAAAAATAGTCTGTCTGCAAACTACGGCCTCCTAGAAAGGTGCGCTTTTCACTTTCTTTTTGATCTGACTTGAGTAGACTCTGTTGGCTACTAGATGTCTTTTGAAATCGATTATGTCTCAATTTAAAAACAGCGTTTGCCCTCATGATTGCCCCTCGGCCTGTGCCTTAGAAGTGGAGGTAGTTGATGAGAATACCATTGGTCAGGTTAGGGGCGCGAAAGACAATGATTACACACTCGGGGTTATCTGCTCAAAGGTCGCGAACTATGCTGAGCGTACGCACCATCCTGATAGATTGAAAACGCCCTTTAAGCGCATCGGTCCAAAAGGCAGTGGTGAATTCGTAGCGATTTCGTGGGAAGAGGCACTGGATACCGTGGCTGAAGCGTTCAAGAAAGCGACAGATGATTTCGGTAGTCAATCTGTTTGGCCTTATTTTTATGGCGGCACCATGGGGCAGCTGCAACGCGACGGGGTTGTAAGGTTAAGCAGTGATCTCAATTACTCAGGCCGTATTGGGAATATTTGTACACACATCGGCTATGCCGGTTGGCGAGCGGGCGCCGGCGCCGTGCGGGGTGCTGATGCACGTGATGTGCGACATTCAGATATCATCATCATTTGGGGTTGCAACGCGGTGGCAACTTCAATCAATTTCATGAAGCATGTTAGCCGTGCTCAGCGAGAACGAAACGTGACGGTGGTAGTGGTTGATCCGTCAAAAACGGGTACTGCTAAAAAAGCAGATATTCATATTGCGCCCAAGCCTGGTACTGATGGTGCATTAGCGGCAGCTATGATGCATGTGCTATTTAAAGAAGGCTTGGCAGATTGGGAGTACATGCAAAAGTATACCGATGCCCCAAAGGGCTTAGAAGCTTCGTTAAAAGATAAAACACCGAAATGGGC
>JBLHME010000112.1:0-7301 GCA_047623225.1 Cryomorphaceae bacterium | reverse complement strand
ATTCGAAGGGTCCATGCCAGAGAAGCCGTAGGCAAAGCCCGCGGTATGGCTCATTAGCTCGCGCATAGTTGCTTGACGTTCAAGCGGCTCTAACTCGAAGCTCCCGTCTTTCTCATAATTCTTTACAACCTCAAGGCCTTCGAATTCTGGGATAAATTTTGACACGGGGTCGTCTAGCGAAAACTCACCTTGCTCATAGAGCATCATCATCGCCACACCGGTTATTGGTTTGCTCATGGAATAGATTCTATAGATACTATCTTGAGTAATAGTCTTTCCCTTCACAATGTCGCGCACACCAGCCTGAGCATAGCTGACGACTTTTCCGCCGCGCACGAGCAGAGTGGCGATACCCATGGTGTCTCCATCAGCCACAAATTTGCGCATACGATCTTCAAGCGCTGTCAATTTTTCGGAATCAAAATCTGCTCTGAACAACTTACTGTCAAAATCTGGGAATGAAGCAAAGTCGCTCGTTTCTATACTACATGCGGTGCTACTGATTGCAAAGATTGCAATGGCGAGAACAAAATTTAACGTGGGCTTAATATGTTTCATTATTGATCTAGTTTACAAAAGTGAAGGGTTGGTTCAATAGTTCATATAGGCATAAGCGCCAAAGTGATGTCGAAAGTGGTTCTATAAAACTAATTGAACACTCAGAGGATATATTTAGTCCAACTTACTGATATCCATCTTTTGTACAGAGTACTCGGAGTCAACATCAACAACTTGTCGTAGAGAAAAAATATTGCTGTCGGGGTCGCGGGCATAGACCTGCCAGAAACCACCTAGCTTGACTGGCTTACTAATAAAGTCCACGCCAAGGCCTGTTAATCGCTGATATTCTTTTTGAATGTCGCCCACTTCTAACGAAAACGAATAGCCCATAGTGGTGGCGTCGCGCTCGCTTTTAAATTCGGCTGTAACAGGATTAATGAATTGCCAAAACTCCATCATTTTGGAGGCTTGATCCATTTTGAACCATCCGCCCAACATTTTCACATCATCAATATCTACAATTTCATCGAACTTGGGTTTGCCCGAAATATCAGCTACGCGAAAGGGTTGGAAGCCCAGCATACTCTCGTAATATTTCATTAGCCGCTCTATATCGTGGGTTACCAGCGCTACCTGCGTCATCCACATAACTTCGCTGAATTCTTCCCAGGTTTTGTCCTTTTGAACGCGTCTAAGTATTTCTACGTCGAGCTGTTCAAGCTCCATCATATTGCCTTCTGAGTCATAAGCGTAACCGTAGGTTATGCCGTATCCACCAAGATCAATAGGCTCTGCTCCCCTAGACAGCGGTGAAGCACCCGCCTTAATAAATTTGTCCCACCCAGAATCGGTCGAAGGTGACTGAAAACAGGTGTGTGTCATACCCGACCCGGAAACTGGAGTGCGCTGTCTTGAGGCGTGTTCATTGTGCTTAAACTCTATAAGTTCAAACTGCATGTTGGGGGCTTTGAGCACCGCTATTTCGTAAGCAACACCGTCGTGACCGTATAGCGCATCAGCGTCTTTATTAGTCGAAACCTTGTCTCGCCTCACCAGCTCAAAACCTGTGGCCTCTTGATAAAATGCCAAAGTCTCATCCAGGTTTTTTACCGACAAGCCAATATGATTGATGCCCATAATGCTTGTGCTGGTGTCTTTTATGGTGGCGGCCTCATCTGTTTCGATGGCACTGACCTGCCCGCAAAGACACAGTGCTATCGCTAGCGATAGTAGTTTGGTAACTGTTTTCATTAATTACTCCGTAAACGTTGGCGTAGTTTTTTTAATAGAGAACTACAGGATCATTTTTCAGGCAGTGAAAATACCAGTAATACGTTGCCGGGCATTTCTGCCCACTTGTCATAGCCCGAGGTAACATACAGCTGACCATTGACGATAACCGGGCCATCAACCTCAATCGACCCTCCCTTACCCACTACACCATTCACCGTGGTGTAAGGCCTATAAGTATTGTGCGCCCAGAGAACGTTGCCATTGCTTGAATCAACTGCTCGCAACATCCCGTCCATTCCGCCGGCAAAGACCAGCCCTGGGCTACTGCTGACAGCCGCCGAGATTCCTGGGTAACATCTAAATTTGGTCTCGCCAGCGCAGTTGTTAGGCAGTGGCCGTTGCCATAGAATTTCGCCGGTGCTTGGATTCAACGCCTTTAGCCCCGGCTGTGGGTCACCTTCGGCATATGGGTTGTTGGTTGGTAAATCAGAGACGCCAACATACAAGCGATCGCCGTCACTGCTCATACCCCAATGCACTCCGCCCATGGTGCCACCGCTGCCAACACGCTGTTGCCAAAGAATCTTGCCGTCTTGATCTGGATTCAGACCAAAGACTATTCCTGACTTTTGGCCAACCAGTAACATCTCCTTACCGCTCGAGGTTTTTGTAAGAATAACGCCTGTGCCTACGTCAAAATCAGGGCCGTTTTCTTCTGGGCAATTCGCCGATTTATAATGGCAGGCACCGTTCCATGCATCGTTCTCCCACAACTGAGTCGTCCATTGTATTTCCCCTGTAGCCGTATCCATAGCAATAACCGAGTCACTGGTGCCGGTTGCTGGCGAAGAATAATTCTGCCCTGTCGTAGCAATAACTAAGTTGCGTTTGTTATCCAACATTGCACTGGACCATATAGGTGCCCCAGAAGGACCAAAACTATTAGTTCCTGCAGAATTTTTGCCAGTAGCAACTGGCTCAGCGGTTGTATAGGTTTTCCATGCAATAGTCCCGTCTATTAAATTAACGGCGGCCAACGCGCCCCTAAACGTACAACACTCATATTGAGGTCTAGAGGCGGGTATTATTTCAGATGAAGAAATGGGCACATATACTTTATTTTTGTCGGCATTAACGGAGCCCGTTATCGTAGCGAGAGCGTGTTCGTGAACCTTGGTTTTCCACAGCAATGCACCAGTATTTGCATTAAGCGAATAGGCGTTTGCTTTTGTGTCACCAAACAACAGTATCGGAACCCCATCAGCAGGGCTTGTATGCAGCTTTATTGCGCCACGAACTTCAGTTCCAGCATTAAAGGTCCAGTGAATACAGCCAACTTGCGCATCCAACGCATAGACTGTGCCTTCTTGGCTGCCTATATAAACCTTCGATTCGGTCACTGTAGGCTGCGATCTTACCCTAGTGGCTCCAGGAAACCCGAACGCCCATTTGAGCTCTAGTCCATGCACATTGTCAGGATTGATAGTTGTTTCATCGGCTTGATAACGCTGATTTTTTTGCAGCCCGCCCCAGCCCGTCCAGCTAGCCGACCCTTTCGTGGCGGCCTTTGCGCCTGACTCGCACAAAAACAATTGTGTTTGCTGCGGATTGTCCTGAACCTCTTTTCCGGTTAGGTAATGCGCAACCTGCCGTATGTCTTGATTTGACATCATCAGGGCGGCGGCACTCATCACTCCCGAGTTGAGCGCATCGTAGATCTGTTCCGGAGAATAGAGTTTCAGTGCTTCCATTTTGGGGGCTTCTGGGAATGCACCGGTATGGCAAGCTATACAGTACGCGTTAAAAAGTTTTTTACCGTTTTGAACTTCTGCATTTTTAGCATCAGCGTTCGGCACATCTTCTGCCACGCAAGCACCAGCAAACAATATGAGGGATACGAAGATAGCACTTATTTTAATCGGCATAGTTAAGCTCAGAAATCTTGTGTCATGAATAATGTAATCTACTAAATGTGTTTCGCTAGTTTTTTAAAATTGCCGTTCCCACTAGCTTCCAACATCTTTAAACAACGTTCTGTAAATAACGTTCTTTTATTAACAACGTTAACTAAGAACCTTCGCGGTTGTGTGACCCACATGAAAAGGTAAAAAAAAGGCAGCGCCCGGACTACTTGCTCCGGGCACTGAGTAAAATGGCATCGATGTATCCGTACAAATGAGAGTGAGGAGAGTCGCCGACTCATCTATGCCACATTAACTAGCCGGCTAGGATTGTCTATTAAAATGGAAAGCGCAATTCAACACCGTAAGTGCGTGGCTCGAGTACGCTAACCGTACGAAAGCGACCAACCAACGGCCCGTCCTGACCATTGCGAATTATATCGTCGTTGTCCTGGATGTTTTTAACAAAAGCCCTAACAGACCAGTCGGCGTCCATTGGTCTCAACACCAATTGAGCATCCATCTGTTGCCAAGAATCAATTACGTCCGAAGATTTGTTGAATTCGGTAGCAAAATAATCATCTTGCCAGTAGTAGTCAACGCGGCCTGTCAGCTCATATTTTTCTGAGATATTGGCGGTATACTCAGCGCCAATTTTGAATGACTTTTCGGGTGCGTTGCGCACTGCGTTACCATCTAGGTTTTTAGCCAAGTTGCCTTGAAAAAACACGGGCTCGCCGTTGCCATCCAATAAAGGCACCGTACCGGGCGCTATCCCTTGAGGGTCAGCCTCTTCTCCAGAAGCAAAATCATCAATCGAGAAATCAAGCCACGCAAGGTTGAAATCCACTAGTAAACGGTCGGTTGCTGCAAAAGCAAATTCGGCCTCAACACCCTTAACAGTAGCATCTCCGTTTACAGTAAGGGTTGCAGTCGGACTCACCGCACCGAGTTGTAAGTCTTCGTAATCATAGAAGAACGCACCGAAGTTCGCCTGCAGACGCCCGTCCAAAAAGGTGTTTTTTGATCCGACTTCGAACATATTAATAAATTCAGGCTCAAAGTCTGTTGGGGCTCCAGGGTTTACTCCACCCGCTTTATAGCCTTTTGCCAAAGTCGCAAATACCATCGAATCGTCATTAAGAGCATGCTCGATGGTGACCTTGCCGGTAAGTTCTTGCCAGTCACTTTCTGATTCGACCCAACCAGTATCCACGAATATAAAGAAATTTTGTTTCTGTCGGATCGACTTTTCATCGTCGGTGTAACGCAGCCCCAAGGTCAATCGAGTCTGCTCGCTGAGATCAAAATAGCCTTCACCGAAAAGCGCCAATGATTTATTCTTTAAAGGGTCGACTTGCACATTGAAAAATTCGGCATCCAGTTCCAAACCGAAATTCTGTTGGCCTAAGGCTAACGCGGGAGAGGTAATTATTACTTGACCAACACGAGTCTCGTCAAAGTAATAAGCACCCAACAGAAAGTTAAACATACCATCGTAGTCTGATGCAATGCGCAACTCCTGAGAAAATTGCTCAGAGTCCGAGGGATCGCGTCGCCCAGACTTATGCTGATCGGTGGTGATAACGTCCCGGCCATTAGCTCGGTAGGTCACTGGAAAATTCAGGTTCACACTAGGAACAAATCGATCAAAATCTTGGATTACGTCTACTTCTGTTTCATAGTAACCAGTCAGCGACGTAAGGTTGTAGTTGCCTATTTCATAGTTGAGCTCAAGGGAAACACCAAACTGATCAACCATATATTCATCCTCGATATCGCGGTTAACCGTGCGGTAATCATTTGGATTGTTGGTATCAGCGAACCAGTCTCCGGGAGATATCAAACCTCCACCGGCAATAGCACTTACCACATGGAAAATATTACCTGTCGCGTCGGGCGTGTCAAAACCAAAAGACAAGGGCGAACAACCTAGAACTGAATCCCGAGTACAAACACCTTTGCCGCCTGCGAGCCGATTGCTGTCTTCTTTCAAATAGGAAATCACTAGGTCTGCCGAAAGCTTATCGCTAAAATCTATAGAGGTACTGCTGCGTAATTCATAACTATCGCGCCCATCTACGTCATTGCCAGTAAAGAGGTTAGTGCTATATCCGTCACGCTCAAGCCAAAAACCGGCAAATCGTTGTCGAACATTATCGCTAATCGGTATGTTCAACGCGCCCTTAATTTTACGAGTGTTGTAATTGCCCAACGTAACGGATAGATCGCCGCCCAGTTCTTCGGTCGGCTTCTTAGTGATTATATTGATAACACCCGCGGTGGTGTTGCGCCCATAGAGCGTACCCTGTGGCCCACGCAGAACTTCCAAACGCTCCACATCAAAATACTCGTTACTGCCCGCCTGCGGGCGGTTTAGATAAACACCATTGATATGGTAACCCAAACCACCTTCGGCGGTGGTGGAGGCCGCGTTATTGCCAACCCCTCGAATGGCAATTCTATTGCCATCTGAGATAACGTTTGGAACTGAAAACTGCAAATCAGCAAAATCTTCAATATTGCGGGTCTCAAGTGCGTCGCCACTGAAGGCTGAGATTGACATTGAAACGTCTTGTAGGGATTGCGAGCGCTTTTGCGCGGTCACAATAATTTCTTCGAGTGGCGCCACCTGCTCTTGAGCATAAATGGTAGCCGGTAGACTGGCTGTAAGACCAGCCGCCGCTATAGCGACAACCGTTGTAAAACGGCGGTGTGAAATTACTTTAAACATTAGATTTCCTCTTGTCTATTTTCAAATATGACTTTTAACTACACTTAAAGTCAATAAAATAAAGCAAGATGCAAAAACAGTCAATCTTTTATTGCATAACTCATATGATAATATGTTATTTCACAGAAAATCATGGCGTTTAACATCCTTAAAGTCCGATTTAACCACGCTTTATACGCATTACTTAACTTCGGGCATTTAGTGACTGCAAATATATTAGTAAGCATTACGTCGTTTAAATACACCTAAATAAGACTTTTAATTAATCAAATTGACGTATATATTGCAATTAACTTAATTTAAGTATACATATAGTCAATATAAATTAACGGCCTCGAAAGGCGATTCAACGGAGTATCACAATGTTTAATTTAGATGGGCATGTCGCCCTGATCACTGGCGGAAATGGCGGTATTGGTCTGGCTTTTGCCCGAGGCCTAGTAAAATCAGGCGCATCTATAGCGATTTGGGCCAGAAACGAAAAGAAGAACGCAGCGGCTGTCGCTGAATTAACTAGCCGTGGCGGACAAGCAAAAGCTTTTGTATGCGATGTCACTGACGAATCACAGGTCAATGACGCCTTTGCTGCAACCCTGGCTCATTATGGAAAAGTTGATTCTTGTTTTGCCAATGCAGGGGGTGCTGGCCCAGCCGGCTTTCTGCATGAAACAGACAGCGCTACCTGGAACAGTGGAATTGACTTAAACGTGAACAGTGTTGTAAATACTTTTCGCCCAGTCATTGCGCACCTTTTGGAGCGCAAAGCACCTGGTAAGTTGGTGGTAACGTCCTCAATTGCTGCTCAAATGGGGACTGGCTATCATGCCTCCTATTCCACAACCAAGGCTGCTGTGATCGGCCTAGTGCGTGCATTGGCTGTTGAGCTCGGTCGAAATGGTATATCAGCGAACGCCTTGCTGCCTGGCTATGTC
>JBLHME010000111.1:0-7551 GCA_047623225.1 Cryomorphaceae bacterium | reverse complement strand
CCTGACTGCGACCTGGGCACATTACCGCAACAGCCTCAGGCTCGGCAAAGCCTGAAAGATAGTAAAAATCACTGTCGGCACGAAACTGATATTCAACATCGCTGTTTCGTGATTTCACCGGTGAGGTTGGAATTATCACAATATCGTTGCTGCCGATTTGGTTTAAAAGTTCGGCTCGCCTACGTTTATAGATCATTGTACTCATAAACTATTGAGAAGGTTTAGGCGCTGCGGCGGATCGTTCGGAATAAATAAACTCAAAAATAAGCTGCGCGCCTACTTTTATGTACTCCTCTAGCTCGGAGAGTGCCCAGTCTTCCTCCCGCTCCTCGTCAGAACCTACTCCTGCCTCGGCTATTTCCAGCATGTCGCGTGCGATTTCGGCGCCACCTTCAGGAATTTGATCAATACTAAAGGCATTGTTATACAGTAGCCCCAATAGAAACCCTTTGCACCACGTGGCAAGACCATCAACACGCATCGACAAGGATTCATCGTCATTTGGCAGCAACGGCGCAAAGCCTTCTTTACTCTCCAATAAGACTTCGCTATTTTCACGATACATGTCATACAACAGTTCACGCAATTGGCTGAAGCGGGGGTCGTCAGGGTTGGCTGCGGGTTCAATCAATTTGAGCAAATCCGGTGTGACACCTGATTTCATATGGTTTGAAATCGCTCCTACCACGGTGCCATGCACTTCGCTGACAGAAAGTTCAATATCGCTTAAGGCCAAAGTGGCTTCTATTTGGGTAAAACGGTCTGCGCGAGATTGATGAGAAGTTTCGGTGTTCATAAACGCTGTGCTTCAATTGATAAAGCCGTATTCTAACCGATACCGCCATCAAAGTGCTCTATTATAAGCTAGCTTAGGCCTGCCTAAACCCGCATATTGGTTGACGCAATCCTAATACAAGCCTTACTATGTAGCCCATAACAAATGAAGAGGACTCCTCATGGAAGCCAACATCCTAGGCTTGGAACAACGCCTTGATACTTTGATCAACGAGTGTAGAAGACTTAACAACGAAAATCGCTCATTGAAATCGGAGCAGAACGAGCTCTTATCTGAGAAAACTCAATTGAAAGAAAAGAATCGATTGGCCTGCAGCCGACTCGAAAAAATAGTTGAGAAGTTGCGATCACTTGAGGATCAATGAGGCTCTGTTTTGCCTTTCTATTCATTTGACCTCTCTTAATTCTGTTTACAAACCAATCATCTAGCAACTTCAACAAAGCTTAATATTATGTCAAATAAAGGCGTTAACATCTCCATAATGAGCCGCGACTTCTCAGTTGCGTGCCCTCCAGAGGAACAAGAAGACCTGCTTGAAGCAGCGCGCTATCTTGATCGAAGCATGAACGATATTAAAAAGACCGGCAAAATCATTGGCGCTGAGCGATGCGCCATCATGGCCGCATTAAACATTACCAACGAATTGCTCAAACTAAAGAAATCCACGGTCGGACAAGGCCATGTGCAAGCCAAACTTAGCTCAATGCAAGAACGCATTGATGAAGTATTGCGCGAAGCAGAAAGTTTCTAAAACGAGCCAAATCACCCACTCGACGCGGTCATTTACTCAAAGAGTGTTAATAATTCACCTCCATTTACGCAGCGCTGCTATAATTACTACTGGCGTTGCCTGTGGTGTTAGTAGGTGCTTCTAATCCCTTAGAACCTAGTATTATTACCCGGGGGTTGGTTCTAGTCGCTGTTGTGATCGTTCCTTAATAGCAATCAATTGATTGCGGCTGTATAAGCTTTGGAACGGACCTGATGTTGCTAGTAGACTCCCACTTGAACGTTTGGTTCAAGGCACCAAGCTCTGTACGGCACATATGGGTAACGCTCTTTTTAACTTTATTTAGGCACGCCGCTATTTAGGCACTGCTTTTTAAGAAGCAACTATTTATGAAGCATCTATGCGCACGCGTCTAGCGCGGCAGACCCCCGATGGACAAGCAACCGCTCTCGCGCACAAATACTCGAAAGTCTAAACGCAGGCTACGTTCTGCTTTGCCAGCTAATGAGCGAGATATCGCAGAGAGAAGCTTAGCAAGGGTCGGCTCATTATTTCCACAGCTTAGAAATGCGACGCGCGTGTTGAGTTATATTCCCGTGGGCGGCGAAATTTCGCCCAACAGCTTGGAGAAGTCGCTGACCAAGGCGCAAATATACCAACCTCGAATCACTTCATTCGATAGTGGGCTAATGCATTTTTATCCGGCAACCGCGCTCAAAAGTCGAAACCGCTTTGGCATATTAGAGCCAGCAGCGATTGGCGCGCCTATGCCTGCAAAGCAATTTGATGTGGTGCTGGTGCCATTGGTCGCGTTTGACCGAGCTGGCAATAGATTGGGCATGGGCGCTGGGTTTTATGATCGCGCTATGGCATTTCGGCTCAATAACCCAAAAACATTAAGGCCACTATTAGTTGGTTTGGCGCACCATTTCCAAGAGGTTAATTCACTTAACGCACAGGCTTGGGATGTGCCGCTAGATGTTATACTCACCGATCGAGAACTAATTAGAACATAGCTGGCTTAGGCGCTGCGCCTCACTGCAACGCATAGACTGCTGCGGACTCACCACAACAGACCTAATCATCAGATCACTTTTTATATGAGCAATAAATTTAGAATTTTTTCAAAGCATTTTGGCAAATCATCATTTTCAAAGCTAATTTTGCTACTTTCAATAATTTCCTTTTCTGCCTGCGCAGAACATCATGACGAATCTAACAACAACGCAAATTCAGAGACTAATATTCAAATGGTTACATTAAAAACAAGCGCTGGAGATATTGAACTGGCACTCAATACAGAGAAAGCTCCTTTGTCAGTGGCAAATTTTTTAGCCTATGCTAGATCTGGCCACTACGACGGTACTATTTTTCATAGAGTTATTAAGGATTTCATGATCCAAGGTGGCGGCTTTGAGCCAGGCATGAATCAAAAGGACACGCTTCCCCCTGTTATTAATGAAGCTAATAATGGTTTGGAAAACACTAAATACACTGTTGCTATGGCGCGCACTAATGACCCTCATTCAGCCACAGCACAGTTTTTCATTAACGCTAAAGACAATGATTTCCTGAATTTCTCAAGCGAGACCTCTCGCGGTTGGGGATACACCGTGTTTGCCGAAGTTGTTAATGGTCAGGACGTGGTTGATGCTATTGAAAATGTAGCGACTGGCCAAGCGGGCTCTTATGGCGACGTGCCAGTAGAAGACGTGGTTATTGAGCAAGTAGTGATTTCAGAATAACCTGAAAGTTGGCAATTAGCTGAAAAGGCGGGGGGCGCACGCCTCTGAGCGAGATGCATTCAAACATTGAATGTCTCGCTTTTTTGCCGCAATCCTTTTTGCCGGCCGTAACGCGAAAATGCCCTAGCATAAGTGGTGCTAGGCGAATCACACATCACCCTTTCTAACTTTGGTGATTTACGCAAAACAGGCTTAGAATAGTGCAGCAATGAATCAATCACAACAAAGAGTTTTGATCACTGGAGCCACTGGATTTACTGGTGGAGCCTTAGCCCGCAAGCTACAACAACAGGGCAAGCAGGTAGTCGCTCTTGTTCGTAAAACAGCTAATACGAGCGCTCTAGAAGAAATTGGTGCTAGCTTAGTCTATGGCGACATAAGCGATCGCGAATCGGTATTACAAGCAGCCCAGGGAGTAGACATCATCTACCATATTGCTGCGGTTTATCGAACCGCCGGGCACCCCGACTCCTATTATCAGGCCGTTAATGTACAAGGTGTGCAAAATATTGTTGATGCAGCATTAACTCACCGCGTTGGCCGCACTGTTCATTGCTCGACCATTGGAGTGCATGGCGACATAGACGAAATACCGTCAAATGAAGAGTCACCATTTAATCCAGGCGACATATATCAGCGCACCAAGCTGGCCGGCGAAGAATTATTCGCTGCCGCCATGCAAGGCGGTTTGGCTGGATGCATTTTTAGACCAGGCGCAATCTATGGCCCGGGCGATATGCGCTTACTAAAAATGTTTAAGCAAATTAAACGAGGCTTTTTTCCCCTGTTCGGTGGCGGCAAGAATTTGTACCACCTATCTTTCATTGACGACCTCACCGATGGGGTCATTCTCTGCGGCGAACACCCAGAAGCTCTAGGGCAAAGGTTCATCCTTTGCTCAAACGAGTACGGCACTTTAAAGGAATTAGCCGCTACCATAGCTAAGGGCTTAGGCGTAAAAGCACCGAGCTTAGCGCCGCCGATAGGCCCACTAATGCTAGCTGCCAAAATATGTGAGGCGCTCTGCAAGCCCTTTGCAATCGACCCTCCACTGCATACTCGACGCGTAGAGTTCTTCGTCAAGTCGCGAGCTTTTGATAACACCAAAGCGCGCAAAATTATTGGCTATAATCCGCGGGTAAGCACAGAGGAAGGTGTCGCTAAAACCATAGCGTGGTATGAGGCAAATGGACTCATCTAAGCGTGATTTAGCTAAACTGCAAACTGAACACTTCGATGTTCTTATAATCGGTGGTGGAATTAGTGGCGCCTGGTTGGCCTTGCACTGCGCTCAACAAGGTCATAAAACAGCACTGATTGAAAAACACGATTACGCATCTCAAACGTCGAGCTCATCTTCAAAATTATTGCATGGCGGGATCCGCTATTTACAGCAAATGCAATTTGGTAAAGTTCGCGAGTCGGCTATTGAACGTGCGCACTATGTATACGCAGCGCCACATTTATCAACACCTGTGCCTTTTGCAGTTCCCACCTATCGAGACTTTCAACGCAGTAAGTATTTCCTAAATTGTGGCATGCTAGCCTATCGTTTTTTGTGCTTTGGTGAAAACCGGCTGATCGATTCTGCTGAACAAACCTTGCCGCCAATCCGCTCTATATCGGCTCCCCAACTAAACCAAATTTGCGACCTCAGTAATGAGGATCATACTGGTGCCGTAGTATTCTACGAACGCCATATGAGCGATAGCGAGCGCATGGTGTTGGCTATTTTAAAAACTGCACAACAGCTCGGAGCGCAAATACACAATTACGTAGGTGCAGAAAATTTCATCGTAGAAGGGAATAAGGTGACTGGCGCTCAAGCAAGGGACGAACTTGGCAAAGAAATTTTTGAAATTAAGTCTAAGCTAGTGATAAATGCAGCAGGCCCGTGGATCGACAATCTCAACAAGGATCTTGCCGCGGCGCAAAACGCGCCCAGCATTAATGGCTTTGCGGTCGGCTCACATATAATTACTCGGCAGTTGGCGGATCATGCAATTGCCATTACCACTAAGCATCAGAGTGATGCAAAAATTGATCGCGGTGGTCGGCACGTGTTCATTATCCCGTGGCGCGGCTACTCTCTAATCGGCACCAGCTACAACGACATTGAAAGTCCCAATAACGATATCAAACTCGAATCCGATCACGTGAAACAGTTGCTTGAAGCAATAAATCAAGGTTTTCCGAGCGCCAAGCTGTGTCGTCAAGATTTAGTATCGGGCTACTCAGGGTTATATATATTGAATACTGATAATATTCAAAACACGGTGTACCAGGGCTCGGGCGAATATCAGGTCATTGATCATGCTGCGGCTAATTCGGTGGACGGTTTGATCACCGCGCTTGGAGCTAAATTCACCACTGGCCGTAAGCTATCAGCACTCACAATGAAACTAGTGGCGAAAAAACTAGGTACTCCCTATGCCATTGAAAAAGTGCGTTTACAGGCCAGTCAATATAGTAGCTTTGCCGATTTCTCGACCCAAGCGCAACAACGTTATGCTAAGCGATTCAGTAAACGTACAATTCAACACCTTTTGCAAGTCTACGGAAGCCAGCTAGATGATTTTGTCGCTAGCCTCAGTCGCCCCGAGTTAGAAGCACAAATCTTTGCCGGCCAACCAGACTTACTGGGGCAAGTCCACTGGGCTGTAATTAATGAACAAGCTCTTAGGTTGGATGATGTTCTTTTTAATCGAACGTCGCTCGGTTTACTTGGTATTACCGATGAGGCAATAGTCAAGATAGCAAAACAAATGGCGATCGATCTTAGCTGGTCTGAGGATTTTACCGAGCAAGAAATTGAGTTAGTTTTGAAAAAAATCAAAGACACTAAACGTGCATTGCTAGGCTCTTGAATACGCATATTCTACACATTGCCCCGACACCATTTTTCTCTGATCGTGGTTGCCATATTCGAATTGAAGGAATCGTCAGGTGCCTTCAAAAACTGGGCTATGACAACACGGTGTGCACCTATCATCACGGGCGAGATGTCGAAGGCGTTAACACGGTTCGAATTTCTACGATTATAAACTATACTCAAACTGCAGCAGGCCCAAGCAAATATAAATTGCTCGCCGACTGGAAACTATTGTGGCTAGCCTTCAAACAATATAAACGCATAAAGCCAATTGCTATTCATGCACATTTGCATGAGGGCATCGTGGTTGGCATCGTATTAAAGTGTTTTTTTTTCTGGCGCCGAACGCCTCTAATTGCTGACATGCAAGGAAGCTTGACTGGCGAACTGGAATCCCATGGCGCGTTTAAACGCCTGCCTGTACTGCGTTGGCTCAGCCATCTGCTTGAGCGTATTCTAATGTGGTGTAGCAATTATATCTTGTGTTCATCGCGCCACTCCTTAGACAAAATTCAAAGTGAATTTTCTATCAAGTTAGAGAAAATTTCCCTGGCTCAAGACGGCGCCAACCCCCAAACAGTACTTTCAAAAGATGCTACTGAGCAACTAAAGTCAGAATTGGGCTTGCCGCTGGATAAGACTATTGCTGTGTACTCTGGAGCGCTTCTCAACGCCAAAGGTTTAGGTGAGTTAAAACAGTTAATAAAGCAGACCAACGCACAAACAAATGCTGTTCACTTTTTGATTATTGGCTACCCAATTGAAAATTTGAGAGACTATCTCCAGCAGCATGAATTGTATGAGTGCTGTTGCATCACAGGCCAGATCGAGTTCGAAAAACTGCCTAGATATTTGGCACTTGCCGACATTGCAATTGACCCTAAAAATTCCGATGCAGGTGAAGGTAGCGGCAAGATGCTCAATTATCTTGCATGCTCTCTTCCGGTAGTCGCCTTTGATGGCGACAATAATAGAGAGTTTTTGCCATCCAGCACGATTCTAGCGCACACGGTTTCTGAGTTGGTTGAACAATTGATACAACTGCATTCTGATCCTGCTTTGAAACGCCAAACAGCGCTAAACAACCTCTCACACTTTGAGCAAAATTATTCTTGGCAGGTCACCCAGAAACAACTAAAGAGCGTCTACTCAAAGTTAGTAGATTAGTCTGCAATAAAAACATCTGGCCAATTATCATTGCCCGTATGAAACGTTAGTCGCGTAGCTTTAGCGCTTTGTGCCCCCACTTTCCATAAGAATATTTCATAGTCTTTTGTGTCGTGCTCGTGATCCTGTTTGCCGCGGCTGGCGCCAATCACCATGTATTCTCCATTAGAGGAATCCTTCGGCCAGTACTCGTGACTAAACTCCCCTTCCAGGTCTATCAATGTATCCCATTCTAGCGTTT
>JBLHME010000110.1:0-7662 GCA_047623225.1 Cryomorphaceae bacterium | reverse complement strand
CATGGGTTCGGCTTTGGCCTTCACTATCTTCGGTTTCAACTATTTCAATTGGAGTCACAGCATTGTTGCAGGCTTAGCGGTCTTGGTATTTGGATTGTTTATAATTTCCCTTTGGGAGCGATTGCTCCCGTTTCGAACACAATGGAGCCTAAGCGATGACGACCTTGTTACGGATATAAGTAACTTGTTTCTAAACGGTCTAGTCACTGCTGTGGAAAAACCATTGCTAGTCGCTCTACTGGTGGGCATTACAGCGCATCTAAGCAGCCAGTTTGGTAGTGATCTTTGGCCATCGCATTGGCCGTTAATAGCGCAATTATTTTCGATGCTTTTGATTGCGGAATTTGGTCGATATTGGATCCACGTTGCCGCCCATAAAGTTCCTCTGCTATGGCGTTTACATGCAGTGCATCACAGCCCAAACAGGCTTTATTTCTTAAACGCGAGCCGCTTTCACCCGCTTGAGAAAGTCCTATTTCAATTACCCGAAGTTGTGCCGTTCATACTCCTTGGCACTAACGTTGAAACCATCGCCCTGTATTTTGTATTTAATAGCGTGCACGGTTTTTTCCAGCATTCGAATATCAAAGTGCGCCTGGGGCCGTTGAATTACATCTTCTCGATGACCGAATTGCATCGTTGGCATCACTCTAAACTCATTGAAGAGTCAGATCGAAACTTCGGCAATAACTTGATTATTTGGGATATTGTCTTTGGCAGCTTTTACTATCCAAAGCATAAAGAGGTTGGTGATATTGGATTATTAAACCCTGAATACCCTAAGTCTTATATCGGTCAATTGAGAGCGCCGTTTGCGCGCAGCACATTTCCAAGCACAAAGACAGGGAGGCTCTCAGTAGATAAAAACGTTCAGAATCGCTCAAGCAAATAATGGCTCTAATGCGATTTATGGCTGGTTGCTAATTAGCTACTTGTTAATCAGATACTTAACAAAGAATGTACTTGATCACGTTGATCTAGAACAAACAACAAGATAACGTCTCCTGGCGTGGCTTTAGCCAAGGCATGTTGAGCACCTGAAAGTGGCGAATCGGCAAGGTAGATTGCTTCATTCTTTACATCATGTGTGTGCAACACATCGGAAACCAATTTAGGTAGATCTCCTAATTCACGGCCGCGCAGATAGTCTTCGAGCTCTGCCACAATATAAAGATCGGCGTCTAATTCAAGCACTGCCTGAGTAAGATCTATGATGTCTTGATCACTTCGGTCTCCAGCATGGCTAAACATAACAATCCGGCGCCGCGCGGGCATGCGTTTAACCATACTTACAACAGCATGCATGCTGTGTTCATTGTGAGCAAAATCAACAATAACTTCAGCGCCTTGGTAGCTGTACAGATTACCGCGACCAGGATTATCCTCTGCGTTGCTGCCAAACGTTGATAGCCCTTGCGCAATTGCCCCAAGGGGCAGATTCAACGCGCGGCACAAGCCGACCACTCCCAGAGCATTTTGCACATTGTGCATAGCAGAGCCGTTGAAGGTCATCGGCAGATCGTTAATATGTGCTACATCGTCGAATTGACCATTGGCGTGATAGATGATTCGGCTACTGCGCACAAATACGGCTCTGCCACCGGATTCGATTTGTTCCTTAATTAACGCGTTGTCTTGGTCAACACTGAACCAGCACAGAGGTGTATCGAGCTGCATAGCCTGTTCGATTACTAACTCATCGTCAGCGTTGACAACCAAAACGCCTTGCGCATCCAAGGCTCTTGAAACGAGGAATTTAACCTCCGCCAGTTCCTGCACCGTATTAATCCCGTATTGGCCTAAATGATCACTCGCCACATTGGTGATCAACGCGGCGTCCACTTTATCAACCGGTAATCCGCGGCGTAACATTCCGCCTCGCGCCACTTCTAAAAAGGCTATTTCAGCACGCTTGTCACGCAATAAAATTCGCGCTCCGCTAGGGCCCGAATAATCGCCACGGTCAATAATGTCTTGACCCACGCGGATAAAATCAGTGGAAGTTACGCCTGCGCACAATGACGCCGCTGAGGCTATTTCAGCAGCCAAACGAACGCTGGTTGATTTGCCATTAGTGCCAGTGATATAGGCGCGGGGTATGTCAGAGTACTTAGTCCAGTTCACTTCATTGGGCATAGGCAGGTCAGTGACCGGCCAAACATCAGTTGAGTTACCCATACCAATACTGAGGTCATCGTCATCGACTAAACAACTGACTCCATTTCGTTGAGCCGCTAACATCAAATCTACTAGCTTTGGGTTCTGTTCTTCTGCGAGCTCAACCTTAAGTTCGGTGATTCGAGTTTGCCAATCGGGCATGGGACTTTGTACAAGTTCGGCCACGCAACGGTCCCACGCTAATTCAGCCAATTCGCAAGCGGTATACAAGGTGTCCAATGGAGCGCTCATAGCCAAATTAGCGCCGTCTTGGTGTAGGCGATAGGTGGTCTTTTCATGTGACCAAGCAAAGCTTTCTAAACACTCAGCTGTTTTAGCCTGCCAAAGTTCGGCCACTTGTTGCTTGTCAAAGCCATCAATGAATACATCAACCGCGACCCCAACATGATTCCACAAAAGGTTGGGGCCAGTCAGGCGCCTTACTTCATCGAGCTCCAATTTCATATTCGCTAGCCCTAACTAGTCAGAATCTTCGTTGCGCTCGACGACTAAGCGCACTCCGCGATCGTCATGCACCAAGCGCTGGCCTGGTTTTAACTTAAATGCGGTTTCTTCTGTCTCATACAATTTTTCAGGGAAATCTTGCGACGGTGCCTCTGCGCTTTGTTTGACTTCTGCGCCCTCATTAAAGTGCACAATTTGTTTCCAACAACGCGTTATTTCATCACCAAGGACCACCAACAAATCTCCTTCATTGGCATTGTCTAAGGCAGTCTCAACGGCCTCTTCCTCAGATGGAATTACTTGAATTCGACTTTCGTCCACGCCTGCCTCGATGAGCGTTTTACGTAATAGCTGTGGCACTTCGTCATCGCCTCGCCCGCGTCTATTGTCATCGGCTTTGCAGATAAAGTGATCAAAACCAGCAGCCACTATATTGGCAGCTTCAATAATGTCTTGATCGCGCCGATCGCCCGGAATAGCTATTACGATTCTGCGCTCGCCACTCACTTCCAATCGACCGGCCAGATCAGTAATAGTTTGAATCGCTGCTGGATTATGCGCGTAATCAAGGATCACCTTGAAGACATGCTCATCATAGATATTCAGTCTGCCCGGTGCTTGATAGAAGGAGGTGTTGAAAATTCTCAAACCTTGACGAATATCTTCCAAGGACGTATCAAAGCTATAAGCCATGGCCGCCGCGAACATAGCATTTTGCACATTATGCAAAGCCTTGCCTTCAATGGTGGCTGGAATAAGATGAGTCCACAACAACGGAATATGAGCTCCATTGTCGAAGATTGTAATCATCTCGCCATTGATGCCATTTTCCAGCACAACGGCCATGCCACCGCTGCGAATATGTTCTCGCACTAGGCCATGCCCAGAATCCATGGTCACGTAACAAATATTTTCAGCGCGGCAAAAATCAGCCATCTGTAGGCAAAGTTGATCATCGGCATTCAGCACCACACATTTGTTAGCGACTTCGACCACCACGCGCTTAATCTCGGCTAACTGTTCTAGGGTATCGACACCACGCGAGCCAAGATGATCTGAGCTGATATTTAGGCAGGCGGCTACATCACATTCTGTATAGCCTAAGCCACGCTTGACGATTCCGCCCCGAGCAGTTTCCATAATGGCAAAATCAACGCTTGGGTCGCGTAACACGATCTGCGCCGAAGTCGGCCCGGTCATATCGCCCTTGACGGTAAGATGACCATCAATATAGACGCCGTCGGTAGACGTCATACCAGTGGTGAATCCGGCGCTTTTCATTATGCTGGCTAACATTCTTGAAGTAGTTGTTTTGCCGTTGGTGCCGGTTATCGCGGCTACCGGAATCTTGGCGTTACTGCCGATTGGAAACAACATATCCATTACTTTGCCTGAAACATCTCTGGGCTCGCCTTCGCTGGGCGCCACATGCATCCGAAACCCTGGAGCAGCATTACACTCGCAAATTCCGCCGCCGATTTCTTTGTATGACTTACCGATATCGTCTGTCAGAAAATCCACCCCGCCAATATCAAGACCAATCGCACGAATAGCGCGAATTGCCATTTCTCGGTTGTCTGGATGCACAGAATCAGTTACGTCAATTGCAGTGCCACCGGTTGATAAGTTGGCAGTGGATCTGAGATAAAACAATTGTTCATCATCTAAGATACTCTCTGCGGTTAAGCCGGCTTCTAGCATCAGCCGCTCTGCTTGAGCATCGATTTCTAACCGCGTAAGTACTTTTTCATGACCAATGCCACGTCGCGGGTCTTGGTTCACAATCTCCAGCAACTCAGCAATGCTTGATTTTCCATCGCCTATAACATGTCCTGGCACACGTTTGGCTACGGCCACCAGTTCGTTATTAACCACCAACATTCGATGATCATAACCACTAAGATAGCTTTCGACTAACACCGACGAGCCAGTGCCATGCTTTAGCGCCTCTTCAAACGCCGTTTCCACTTCATCATCAGTGCTTAAGTTAATCGTTACGCCACGACCATGGTTGGCGTTAAGCGGCTTAAGCACTACTGGGTAGCCAATACGCCGCGCAGCTCTCACCGCTTGACGAGCACTGTAAATCATCAGCTGCTGTGGAACCGGCAGGCCAAGGTCATTCAATAGATTATGTGTATCTTCTTTGTCACAAGATATTTCAACCGCAATATGTTTGGTTTCGCTGGTAATAGTCGCTTGTATGCGTTGCTGGTACTTGCCGTGGCCGAACTGCACTAAACTGTAATTATTCAGGCGTAACCAAGGGATCCCTCGATCCTCAGCAGCCTTAACCAGTGAGCCGGTGCTGGGGCCGAATTCTTTACGTTGTGCCATCCGTACAAAGCTGTGTAGCTCATCAGCAAAATCGAAGTCTTGGTCAATATCTGCGTCGATCGCCTGCTGCACTTGCGAAGGCATTAAATGGGTCAGCAATCGCAAACCTAATTTGCCTGCTTCTAGACCTACATCACGTTGTTTGTATTGGTAAACCACGTTATAGCAGGCGTGCTCTCCAGTGCCTCTGGTGCGTCCAAATGAAACGTCGGAGCCAGCAAGATTTTGCAACTCTAGTGCTACATGCTCCCAAATGTGGCCAATCCAAGTGCCTTCGTCTTCTTTGAGGCGGCGCAAAAACCCGCCTTCTTCTCGATATGAACAACCGTGTTCTTGCAAGCTTGGAAGGGCGGCTATCAGGCCATTAATAAAATCGTCGCCCAATTTAACCGAAGGCCAATTTTCTAGCTCACCGATATCCGCCTGAAAACGAATAACCGGAAAGCCAGCGTATACGTTAGGGCCTACATAAACATTTGTGCTTAATATTTTCATAAATAAATCTACCGCTAATTTAATAAAATTAGAGTGAAGTTGGGCGCAACTGACGCCCACGTCGATAAGGAACTTGACCCTTCATTGGATCCAGACAGACAAAGGTATAAAAAAACAGCGGGCGATGCCACTGTTTTCGTTAACTACTGACAATCTGCGAATAATAACTTATTCGGTATATGCTTTTCGCTGGTTAATATCATAGCGGCTTCCTGCTGCTAGTATGTGCATTCTCAAGTCCAACAAGGTCAATGCTTCACCAGCGCGCGCGTCGGCCATAGAAGAGTATTCAATGTCACTCGGGTCAATAACCGTGATAGCGCCACTGCCGACAACAGTAAAAATATTGTCGGCGTCGATAAACGCAGCAGTGTCTTCGTCCAGACCAATACCAATCAGTGAGGGGTTATAAGACACCGCGCTCAACAGCCTAGCCAATCTATTGCGTTCATTAAAATGCTGATCAACAACCACCGTGTTACTCAAACCCAAACCTGGGCCCAGATTGACTCCGCCTTCGGTAGGAACCACGCCTTTGGCGCCGCCTATGATCATGTGTTGCGACACGATCGCAGCACCAGCCGAGGTTCCTGCATAGTGCACGCCCGAGGCGTTTAGTTGTCTTACCGCTTGCGCGATAGGTGTGCCACCTAAAATGGTAGACAGCCGAAGTTGATTGCCACCAGTTATAAAAATCCCTGTGCTGGTTTCGAGTTGCTCGAGATACAGTGGGTTTTTTGCATCACTGCGTTCATCAATTGGCAATGAGTAAACCGTTCCGGCGCCCAACTCAGTGAATAAATCACAATAACGATCACCCGTGTCTTCTAACTGAGAGGCCGTGGGAATCACCGATATGGTGGCGTTTTCGCCGCCGCAAAGATCAACAAAGCGCTGTAATATCTCTGGATTATCCGTTTTTTCTTCTGCTCCCCCTATTGGGATCACATAGCCACGTTGCTGGCCGTTTATATCAGGTGATGGCATATTAATTCTCGAAAGTGCCTTTTATTATTATTTCTTTGTTAAACACATGCCAGCAGCCTTGAGCCATCACATGATCGAGTTTGTTTTTGCTGTCCAACACTATTAGATCAGCATCGGCACCAACGGACAGTTGGCCTTTGTGGTGAAAATTCATCAAGCTCGCCACATTGCTGCTGAATATAGGCACTAGGCGATCAAGGTCAACGCCGTGCTCGAGCAATTGGTAAAACACGTCTAACATTGAGGAAGGAGTCGCAAAATCCATTTTTGTCATACGCCCATGATCGTCAAAGCAGGGTAAACACCCTCCACCATCAGAGCTTATTGTTAACTTATCTTGCGGCAAGTCTTGATCTAAAAATCTCAATAGAGCTGCAGCCGGTTCGTAGCCGACATCGCCAGTTTCGAACGCTGTCACATCCACCCAACTGCCCTGCTTACTCAATTCACAGGCTTCATCAAATAAAGCTTTGCGCCGATTAATGTGCGTTGGATTATAAGTTCTGGCAGGCACTTCGGCAGTTTGCAGTGCATCTCGAACTAGTTGCAAGCCGCGCTCGCCATCACCCAAATGCAGGTGCAACACACCCGCTTTACCGGTCATGAGTCTTGCAACGTGGGCCTGAGCGGCTACTTTCAACAATTCGTTCAAGGTAGGCTGACTAGATCGGTGGTCGCTTATTGCCAGCTCGCCCACACCAACTATCGGCTCTATAAAGACGATATCTGATTGCACAGAACCGGTCAGCGTTATTGGTGGCAGATGATAACCGCCGGTATAGCAATAGGCAGACAAACCCTCTTCACGTAATGCGTAAACCTGAGCCAGAAGCGATTCGGTGTTTCGGCTAATGTCATCGGTACCCAGCAATCCAACTGCCGTGGTAACCCCGGCACGAGTAAATTGGCTGATAGCAACAGGCGGTACGCGAGTGGCAAATCCATCTTCGCCACCACCACCTGTCATGTGTGTATGTGCGTCAATAAAGCCAGGCATAACCACTGCCCCATCAACGTCGATTTCCTCGACCTGCAGAATCTGATCCAATTTAGGTATCGCTGCGCCCATATAGGCTACCTTTCCTGCAGACAGCAATATATGCTGAATCCCCATCGCCGCGGGCGCGAAGACATTGGCATTTTTGATTAAGACAAAAGGTTTGGAACTGGCCACTTGCTTTGGTAAATCTCAGAGTTGTGCGAAGCGGAATGCTAAAGCAA
>JBLHME010000109.1:0-7894 GCA_047623225.1 Cryomorphaceae bacterium | reverse complement strand
CCACAGACTGGTTTGCCGCCACATTAAGAGGCGGCACTCCTCGCGCTTCTAGCGACCAAATATGGCATTGGAAGGAATTTGGAACTGGCATTGGTTTAATCGGCTTTGTTATATTGATACTGAGCGCGTTTGACGCCTTGCTCCGCTTGCAGGTATTTCAATCGTTGCGCCGCACGCCTTCTTTGCAGGGTAATACAAGAGATCGCAAATGGTGGCGAATATTTCTTGTGAACAGCATTGCACCTGCTCTGATTTTCTTTCCAGCCTTTATCGCTGTGACTTTACTGGTGCCAGCGTCCGCTTGGCTACCTCAAACGGTAACAAGCCAGGTCATGGTCTGGGCGCTTCTATCCGCTGCTCTGACTCTTGTGATAGGTCGCTTCACCAAATCATCGGTGACAACCGAGCCGCCGCAATGGCTTCTCTCTCTGCTCATTGCCGCTGCCACGGTGGGCATCGCCTATTGTTCGCTTGTCGTTGTTGACACTATTTTTGGCACCGACCTGCGTTTCTGGGTGGTTGCGATCAAATTGCCAAGCTTGCATCATTTGGGCATAACGGCGATCTACATATTGCCTATCACCGTGGCATTCATGATTACTTTGAAACCACTGTGTACGCAATTGATTGTAGATGCAGACAGCAATGTTCGGCGCTATGCGATGGCAGTCATAACAATGACCTTGGGATTCATCATCTTACTGGGGATCATCTACGGTATATTTTTCGCCACCGGTACTCTGATCACCAGCTTCGATCCGTTGAGCACCGTTATTGCCCTTCAATTTGTTCCGCTCTTAACCGCCATAGCGTTGATTACTATTTTTTGCTGGCGGCGCACTGGTAGTCACATAACCGGTGCGTTAATAGTCGGCCCCCTTGTGACTCTCTATGTGGTCGCGGGAACGGCAACGCAGGTCTAGAAAGCAGGTCTTGAAAGCAGGTCTCGATAGCGGCAACACTAATTTGTGCACTCCATAAGAATGTAAATCACCTAAAAGAGAAATTAACTTAAACAGCCCCTGATCGAAACAATCATTTATGGGAGTGCTGTACAAGTATTTAGCGATGAGTGTCCATTTATATTCGTTAAAGAATCTTCTCCCCAAATCCCATGAGAAACTAGTCGATGTCAAACCCTGATAAAAAAAGCCTTTCCCGGGCGCTAATCGTAGCTGTGCAATTGGACACAGTTAGTGATGTCGAATTCGAGTCTTCGCTAGCTGAATTAAGGGACCTGGCGAAAACCTTAGGGATGGAGGTAGTCGGTCGGTTTACCCAAAGGCGTTCGTCTTTCGACTCAACGGCGTATGTGGGCGCTGGTAAACGCGAGGAAATACGAGAATTCTTAGAGGCTCAAAAAACCGATGTTGATTCGTCGCCGCTGTCTAGTTCTAGAGCGGCTAGTGACCCAGTGGAATTTATTCTTGTCGACCATGAAATCTCACCTTCTCAGGCACTCAACTTAGAAAACGAAGTCGACTGCGAGGTTATGGACCGTACGGTGGTCATCCTTGAGATTTTTCACCGCAATGCCCAATCACATGCGTCCAGGGTGCAAGTTGAGATTGCGCGTTTGACCTATATGGCGCCGCGATTGCGTGAGGCGGCTAAGCGCGGCGGATCGGTTGGGCGACAGCGCAGCGGCGCCGGCGGGCGCGGTACAGGGCAGTCGCGCAGCCAGATGGACAGCCAAAAGGTTCGAGATCGAATTGGCGAGCTACAAAAAGAAATTGATGCTATGGAAGCCGGGCGTGATATTCAGCGATCGCTACGACAGAATCAATCTGGGCTGACGCAAGTAGCACTCGTCGGGTATACCAATGCCGGCAAATCCACTGTGATGCGCGCCTTAACCGGCAGTGATGTGCTGGTGGCCAATCAATTATTTGCCACGCTGGACACCAAGGTGCGCACATTGTACCCAGAGAGTGTGCCGCGGGTATTGGTGAGCGACACGGTTGGTTTTATCAAAAATTTACCCCATGGCTTGGTGGCCTCGTTCAAGTCAACATTGGACGAAGCCATTAACGCATCGCTTTTACTGCACGTTATTGATTCTGCAGACCCGGGGTTTGAGATGCAGATTGAAGTGACCGATAAAGTACTGGCTGAGATTGGTGCAGATAATGTGCCGAGCATTCGGGTGTTCAATAAAATCGACTATCTTGGCACCAAAGTCGCACAAACAGAGCGTATCGCAGAGCTGCACGCGAAGTATCCCGGCTGTGTTGTTCTCAGCGCGCACCGTAAAGACGATATAACAAAGTTGCATCAGACAATTATGGATTTTTTCCAACAGCAGTTGGTTGAATCCGAGATTTTTTTGCCTTGGTCAGCGCAGGGATTACGCGGCGAAATCTTTGCCTCCTGCCAAGTGCTTGAAGAGCGCGCTGATGAGGCGGGTGCTTTTTTTCGCTTCCGCGCTGCACCTGATGTGATCGCTAGGCTGCGCGAGCTTTCAGACAATACTAGCTGAGGTTGACCAGCCTCAGATTAAAATAATTCTTGCTGCTACTCAACATTCGATTACCGCAGGCTGGTCGGATATTTTCTGCAGCAGGGCATAGCCTTTTATTCTTGAATCAAACCTGAGAACGATTGTGTATCAGGTGCCTCGCAGTGATATTGCCAATGGAGTAAACAAACTGCGAACTGCCAGCACGCATTTTAACAACGGTTGATTCGCGACTGGTTATCGGTCGTAAAATAAGAAACTTCGGTGGGATCACCACAAAGGAGTGGTTGCGAACAGAGATTTCAATATTCCTATCGAACTAACTTTGCCCCACGTTTAGGGTCAAGGCGCCCGATAGGGTGCGAGTGCTTAGATCGGTCACTTCAGCGCTAGCTAGAAGAGCACAAAAAAGAATAAAAGTCGTCAGAGATCTCGACATAGGGCTAGCTTTACATGGTTTGGGTAGAGTTAGTAGATGCTTTTCATCGAGTTAAAGTCGATCAAATAGGGATTGTCCCCCTTTTGCTGACATGTGTATCGGTAGTTTCCCTATCAAGGTGGCCTTGTGTAAGAACAAGGTGTTTTTTATTCGCACCTTTCTATTTCTGACACCTTTCTATTTTCCTTAAGTCCCTTCGGCACCTAAATTTATGCAGCACTTTTATTTGTGTAACCTAGCGCTCTTTTACTCAGCAAAAAGACCTCCTAGGATAATCCATACGGGTTTCTAGGGGCTGCGATGCTAAGGTTCTGCTGCTAGACTCGGTGGGGGTATAGTACCCCCACCATCTGATCTATCAACAGTTCCTAAATCATCGCAATCGACTATGTAAGCTGCTGAGTCGCCACCATCATTAGGGTCACATCATCAATGTTGTACAACACCACTACCACCACCACCACCACCACCACCACCACCACCACTATTACGTGGCGCAACGAACGTGGCCGTGCCATTTTCTACGATGAAGTTATCCATCGCGCCAACAGTGCAACCCTCGGCTCCCATTACGTTGGTTGCGCCTAGTGTGACTGCCCCATCAATTGCGAAAACACCACCACAAGAATTTTTAACGCCATTGAGCGTAGCGCCTGCACCACTCGTGACGTAGCTGCCTGCAAGAATAGTACCCCTGAAAGTTGAGCCAGCGCCTATAAATGTATAGCCCCCTGTATTCCAAATAATAGTGCTGTCTTTGTGCACGTTCTCCAATATTATATTCGTGCTCGCGCCCAAGGAGAGGTAGGTATCAATATTGAAAACCCAAGATGTGGCTGCATCGGGATTGCCTACAAGCGTTAGGCTTATGCCCGCAGTCGTCGTTAGACCGGGTGCATGATAGACACCAGGGGCGAGCCGAGTGTTTACGGTCACCGTCGTAGCAAGACTTTCGGTTGTCAACATATTGTTCAGCGCTGCTTTCGCCAGTTTCAGTTCATTGCCTCTACTATCGACGCTAGGTGCGTCAAAAGGCGTATAGGTGGAATCCTTTAATTGGCCACCATGGGTCGCACTCGCGGAGACCGAGATAGAAGTCCCGGCCGTCACATCACTCTCGACTCTTGAATTCGCGCCGAGTACTACGGCACCGATTGCAGCCGTAACATTGCGACTCACTTTTGCAGAGTCGCCAAGCGTTACTGCGGTTCCAGAGGTAGCAGCACCACGGACACTTGCATTCGCGCCGAGTTCGATAGCGCCTCCGGTTATGAGCTGACTACCGACCGTTGCACCCGCGCCTAGCGTTCCGGCATCGTAAGCGGTAACACTGCCACCTACTTTTGAGCCCGCACCAAGCGTTGCAGCCGCTCCGGCCACAATGTCGACACCAATAATTGAATCAGCTCCTAGTGTCACGGCGGCGAATGCCTCAACGTTACCTCCAACGATTGAGCCCGCTCCGCTTGTTATGGCGGCACCGGCATAGACTGTAAGTTTATTTGTGTCTACACTCAGCAGTGGCTCAGGAGTAGCGTGTGCAACAAACACAACAAATAACATCGGGATAAAGATTAGTTGTTTTAAATTCATGAAGTTATGGTCCTATTGTGAAAAAGATATATTTGGGATACTTACCTGCACCATGCTCTTATATTCGATAGAAATCAATCTACATTCATCAATCTACATTCATCAATCTATATTCATCAATCTATATTCTAACCGAATAACGCTAATTTGAAGAAGAAATGGGGTGTCACAGGAAATGGAGTTTCAGGACTTGAAACTTGAATTTGGTCTGATTCAGAAAGTCAGACTTTTTCGGAAGTGATGAGTTTGTTGAGGTAAGTATGGCAAAACTTGATAGCAAAGATCATTTGATCTATAGAGCTGCAGCCATTGAAACGACGAAGACCAAAAACGCTAGAATATTACCAGCAGTAGAGCTCCACGAGAGATAGGGCAATCGAGGAGGCTTACCAAAGTAGTGGCTATACTATGAATGAGATTGGCAAGCATTTTGGACTTGGCGAATTGATGGTATGTCGGTTGCTGAAAAATTCAAGCACTGACAACGTTTTGGACACCCTATCCAACGGCCCGACCAATTTCATAGACAAAGCAGCGGATGGTTCGCAAATGATCGTGCCAGGATCGTTATTATCAATCGATAATGTTTGGACGGGTATTTTTAGTAATGCAACAGAAGCTAGCATTTCTGATGTATGCGACAGCTGGACCAAAGGTGTTTCTGGAAGTAGAATATCAGGCATAACTACATCCAATAATTCTGGCCATTGAACTCAGTCTCAACAACCGAACGATCTGAGCCGAGATACCTTGGCACGGTCATATTGTTTTGAGCAATAGACTTAAACTTAACTACACACAAAAAGAAGAGTTCAGATCCTATTATGCTGCACGCTGGCTTAAGAAGTGATTGATCGTATTAGCATTCCAAAGTAACGATTACACAAAGAAAGAGACTAGGCGACTATTTTGCTCAACCCTTCATTAGTAACGCACGAGGCAAGAAATAAACCTATTCATTTGCAGTATTGTCGAGATAAAGTAAAAACAATAGATTGACGGTATTTAACCCTCAATTTTCCGTTGGCTCTACTATAATCGTGTTCGATACTTATATACGCTAACCCACCAAGAAAGGTAAACATTGTGCCAACTTATAAAGCACCTTTAAGAGATATTAAATTTTTAATGAGAGATGTATTAGAGTATTTCCCTCATTATCAATCGTTATCAAATGGGTCAGATGCTACCCCTGAAATGGTCGACGCTATTTTGGATGGTATCGCAACCTTAAGTGAAGATGTGTTGGCACCACTAAATTTATCTGGTGATAAAGAAGGTTGTCATTTTAACCAAGGCGAGGTGACTACACCGGCCGGTTTTAAAGAAGCTTATAAAGAATATATCGCGGGTGGTTGGCAGGGCTTATCTTTCCCTGAAGAGTACGGTGGTCAAAACCTACCAACCTCAATCAATCTAATGAAAACTGAGATTACCGGCAGCGCAAACTGGTCTTTTTCAATGTATCCTGGGCTAAGCATGGGATGCATTAATACCGTATTAGAATTTGGTTCTGAGCTGCAGATAAAACAATTCATGGCGCCGCTGGTAAGCGGCGAGTGGAGTGGCACCATGTGCCTTACTGAACCACAATGTGGAACAGATTTGGGGCAAATAAAAACAAAAGCTGAACTAAATGAAAGCGATGGAAGTTATCGCTTAACTGGCACCAAAATATTTATTTCGGCCGGTGAACATGATTTAACCGAGAATATTATCCACATTGTGTTGGCTCGCCTGCCTGGCGCACCGAAGGGAACAAATGGAATTTCATTGTTCATCGTTCCAAAGGTGAATGTTGATGCTGACGGTAAGTTAGCAGAAAGAAATTCTGTGCGTTGTGGCTCAATAGAGCACAAGATGGGTATTCGTGCTTCATCAACAGCGGTGCTAAATTTTGATGCGGCTACGGGTTACTTGCTAGGCCAAGAGAATGAAGGTTTAGACGCAATGTTCACTTTTATGAATACGGCTAGAATCGGCACAGCACTGCAAGGTATTTGTCATGCTGAAGCATCATTTCAAGGCTCACTGGCTTATGCCAAAGAGCGCCTTTCTATGCGCGCCTTATCCGGTAAGAAACAACCTGACTTAGTGGCCGATGCAATTATCTGGCACCCCGACGTTCGTCGCATGTTATTAACTCAACGAGCCATCGCCGAAGGTGGTCGAGCGATGATTTATCATGCTGCGAAAATTGCCGACAAAATGTTTAACGCAACCGTTGCTGGTGATGATAAAAAGCAGCAAGCTCATGATGATGAATTGGGGTTTTATACGCCTATCCTGAAAGGTTTTATCACTGAGTTAGGATTAGAGTCTGCAAACTTAGGCATGCAAGTGTTTGGTGGACACGGTTATATCCATGAGCATGGAATGGAGCAAATCGCGCGCGACGCTAGAATAGCGACTCTCTACGAGGGCACAACAGGCATCCAAAGCTTAGACTTATTAGGGCGAAAAGTTCTGATGTCAAACAAAGGCCAATCGATTCGTGACTTTAGCAAAGTGATATTTTCATTCGCTAAGTCACACTTATTCTCGCGCGGCCCGGTTGGCAGCATGGCTCGCACTTTGTGCAAACGTGCAGTCGAGTGGAACCTAATGACACTGCGCATTATGCTAGGCGCAAGCAAAGACCGAGAGTTGGTCGGAGCCGCCTCAGTTGATTATCTAATGTATTCAGGCTATGTAATGATGGGCTACTTTTGGGCTCTACAGGCTGAAAAATCAGCAACATTGCTTGCCAGTGGTAAGGGCGAAGAATCAGATGATTTCTACACCTCAAAGATTCAAACTGCAGAATTTTATTTTGATCGTTTGCTTCCAAGGGCATCTGCTCATCGAAAATCAGCGGTGTCTCCGACAAAATCATTGATGCAAATGGACAACGAGCATTTTAATTTTTTGTAGGTCCCAAAAGCCTAACTATTATATTTATTGACATTGTGTGTTGCCGAGATTGCTATGCTTTATAGGAATACTAGAGCGATAGGCCTCCATGGCAGGCCCTATGCGGCCCTGTTGCTTGTAGGAGTGTAAATGGGTGTCGAGATTAATGCACTTAAACCCATGCTGTGCAACAATCTAGGAATAGAAGTCCAGCATATTCTGACTTGGGTCAGTGTGAACTTATGCAAACCAGTTGATCGCGAACTTGAGGCGATGCACAAATAGCGGAAACCTTGTGGTAGTCAACATAGAACAGCTTACTGAGGCTCAAGTTAAGCCTCTTCCAATGAGGCGACCTCGCAAACAGACCACCTGAGATTTGGCATTTAAGTTTACTCTGACCCGAACGGCAGTTACTTAAGGGCGATAAGATGTGTTATCAGTGATCTTTGACCTCGATCTAGCGCATCGTCATTGCGAGCGAAGCGTGGCAATCTCAATGGTGTGGCTGC
>JBLHME010000108.1:0-7928 GCA_047623225.1 Cryomorphaceae bacterium | reverse complement strand
ATCGTTTCGGTCAATCCGAGTTGAGGCTGATGCCTCACCCTCATCCAAATAACTGCTGCGCTGTGCCTTTAAAGTGTCTTTAATGCTCATATCGGAAGCTGCTTTAATCTCGTGCCGTTGGCGTGCATTCATGTGTTTTCTCAAACCGCGATTTAACTGACTGATGGTCATTAAACAATAATACGACAGATAATGCAAGAATTTGCGACAGATGTATCAACAACTGATTTTATGACACTCAGGGAAACGGCATGGTTTTTACGCTCAATCGGTGATAACACCACATCAATATGAAAGCCCTAGATTACTTGATAACCGGGGTCGATAACCACGATAACCGAATAACCGGGGTCACACGAATAAGCCTCGTTTAACGCAATCTCCGTTATCATATAAGCAAGAGGCAAGACCTCACCCCGGTATTTATAAATTGATGGCTGCTTATACAGCCCCAGAAAACGAGAGACGAAGCAAAAATGAGTGACATAGTAATACCAAGACACATTAACCATTTTTATGCAGATGGTACTTGCTACGAGCTAATTAGGGTAAAGCCTAGTCATTGCTCAATCAGCGGAGATTTTCTGGAGTGGCATATCGTCGGGCGAAAAATAAAGGTGAGCGGTGCTTTAGGTTCTGAGAATTATTCATTCACTGCCGACCAAATCCACAAAGATAGTGGAATAAAGAAATTCATTGCGGAGCTTGAGTAAGCGACTAAAACCGCTGTAAAAAACAGCGTATGCCAATCGGGGGCAGGTCTTGCCTTTTACCCTATGGGCTCAATTGCCGAACTCTGTTTTTCAACCTTCAGATGAAATACAGGTTTATTACAAGCTTAGGTCTTTTTTACGCCAAAATAAAGGGATGACTTTTCTTGAGTTACAACGACTGATGCTGGTGTAAGGTCATTACTAGCTTCCTAACAACTCGCATAAAGGTGGTTTGGGATTAGCTGATTTCAGGCAGTTCATTCGGGGTGCCAGTTCGATCCCCTTATAAACTTATGGTGCTTTAAAAATCAACGAGTTGCGTCTTTAAAAAACGAACAATTGAGGTAGTGCAGTTCCCCGCCGCGTCCACCAATAGACACGGTCACCTTTTAAGGTGGCCGTTTTTATTGCGTGCAGTGATCAGGTGAGAACGTGGGCAGATACAGAGTCTAGTCTTGCATCGTGCAATGATCACTTTGAAATGCCAATACCTTCGCTCACCTCTTCAGCCGGCGCGCACGATGCAAGAGGTGACCCCAGCAAAGCGCGCGAAAGACCTCCCCCTGATCCTGCGTATTGTTTTATCACTCATTTTCGAGTTTTTGTTGCCGTAAAAACATGATGGCTACACCCGCCAGAAATGACCCGACGGCCATTATCATGCCGATTTCTTTTAGCGGTAAACCGGCGGCAAATAGAAAGCCGGGGATCATGGGGCCTAACACTGCCCCCCCTCGGCCGGCACCTAGAACGAGACCGGTTCCTGAACCCAGTAGTGACGATGGGAACGATGAGGCAAAAAGAGCTAGAAAACCTGAAATAGCTGCAAAGATTAAAGCCCCAGTAAAAAAACCTATCTGTTTCATGCTTTCCAACGTCTCAGTAAAATAAGGAAACAGCGCAACCCCGAATGACGCCAATATTAGGCAAAGTACCATCAACGGGCGAATAGCTAAAAATCGCGCTATAAAGCTCATCCCGATGGAGCCTATAACCCCACCCAAACTGATGACACCCAAAACTGTAGTAGCTTCTGATGCGGAATGACCGAGATCGGTAACAATGGTTGGCAACCATTTCACAAAGTAATAGTAAGTCGCAATATTTCCAAAATAGGCGAAAATGAGAATCCACGTAATGGGTGCCAGCCCGGGGCTAAATAACTGTTTAAAGCCTATTGGCTCAATCTTTTGCTCTTCAATTGGTTTCAGTTTTTGTGGAATGGGGTGCCCCAAACGACGCATAATTTTTTGTATACGTTGTAAGGCTCCTTCTGGTCGCTTGCGATCAAGGAAGGCAACCGTTTCCGGCACGAAAACATATACAAGTGGAATGAAGACTGCACTCATAAAAGAGCCTAGGAAAAAGGCGATGCGCCAGTCGTATTGCTTAAGCAATGGCGCTAAAAATGTAGCGCCCAAATAGATGCCGAAGGCAAAACCCCCAGCAACGAGCACGACCGCGAGCGAACGATACTTCTCATTACAATAATCGGATGATGTCGCGGTCGCCGTTGCAAGCAAGCCACCAATACCTATTCCAGTGAAAATGCGAGCTGCACCTAACACATAAACATTGGGTGCTAATCCAGCAATAGCCATTCCTATAGTCAAGATGACAAGACCAACCAACATTGTTGGCCTACGACCGCGGCTGTCAGCCAATGACCCCATCACAATAGACCCTAAAGCCATTCCCACCAGTTCGAGAGGCAGGATGAGCCCCAATGCGGTTTTGGAAAGGCCCCACTCCGCCGTCATTCCAGGTGCAGCAAATGCAATTGACAGAACATCGTAGCCATCGAGCGCTAATACCCCAATGCAGATAGCGACAATAAGCCATTGCCCGGATTTCATCGAGTCTTGTTGAAGTGTTTCTAGGGCACCTATTTCAGTATTCATGCTAGCCTCATAACTTAGTGATTGTTTACCTTGCGTTTAAATAATTCAATGGGGTCAATTTGGTCCCACATAACCACAATTTGGCTGGAAATATTAAAAGTGCCAAATCACCACTTTGAGTATGCAGCAGCCTTACAGAATATTCAATTTGTCTCCTCGCCCAGAATAGCCTTTCAGCTTTCAATCGGGTCTGAAGTGTACTGGATCGAAAAATTTTGGATCATGTCTCGAACTTTTAATGACAAAGTCAAACGGTGTTCACAACTCGAAACCTTACCCAATTTACACCCAATACATACATGACAATGCACGGCAGCCGACAATTAAACTGGCTTTGCATTCAGCAAAAGACTGTGCAAAAGGCTTCAGACACCCTTAAATCAAGGTTCTACTTGACATTTGAACGCTAACTTATGAGGTTTTGTTAAACTCGTCATCCTCGGCTTGCGGATAACAAATGTTGTTGATGTAAATATTCAACGCAGTTCTGGGGTTGGATATGAACTGCAGATCGTAGTAATAAAATTTCAAAATCGGGTCATATGAATAACTATAAAGCCATTTGGTTTGGGCTTATTGTTCTAGTAGTGCAAGGCATGTATTCACACGTGAACGCGACTAACAATGAAGTTAGTTCAGAAGGTGTTTATATGTATGCTCAGCCAACTAGAGCGTCGCGACATACAACATTACAAATAGCACCTGCTGATATGATAGGGATCAGCCTAGGCTGCGTGTGGCTGAAGGCTGCGCCTAAGAAATCCGTGCCAATATGGATGGCGCTAAATTCAGTGGAGGTGTTAGGGCACGATCGGCTGCGCACTATGCAAATGCCAGTTTTAGCCTATCTGTCGATTCCATCAGGGAGACAACGCTCTACTGGCCATGCAACAAGGTTGCCCGCAGGGACTAAATTACCATTAATCGAATTAAGGGCGCGTGGGTGCGGGTGCAGGCTAAGTCAAAAATGGAGCTCTGGGTTAGTTCAACAGACTACTTGAAAGCCACAAGCTTGAACAAGCAGCCGAGCATAAATGATGACTTGATCGCTGAATCTCCGTTAGGTAAAACAGATTACTTAACGTGGTTGTGTACTCAACCAGCAGCGAATAAAACACTCCAATTGGCTAGCTTTAAAGAATCATCAGCGGTAGACACTTTTTTGCTTCAACACCCTGAGGTAAAGAACGAGGATTTACACCGCGCAAAGTCATTCGATCAAAACTGGCATTACCTTCTATACGGGAGCTATGCGACGCAAGTAAATGCGGATCAACAGATGGCCAAAATAAATCTACCACGGGCTAGCATGGCGGTGAGAAGCTTTAAATACCTGCAAGCTAAACGATGTTCAGATGGTTTACTGCCCAGCAATGAAAAAGTTGCTGTTGAGTAGGTATATTGCCTGGTCAGCCTCCATTTTGAAATTAGCCTTGGCTCGGCACCTAAAACAACCTTTGTTCTATTTAATAGCGCAAACTTAATACCGCAAATGCTCTGCCAAGAGACTCGATATTTTCAGCACCCTTAACTCTTGTATTAAAAAATGCACTGTGAATCCATTTGCCTTGGCAATTCTGCATAAATGGTTTTACCTTGAGCCACCAACCTAATACTGTCAAGAGCCGTCTTTTAGGCTTTTAAGTTAGCCGCAACAGCACGAGCAATAACTCTTTCCTCGTCAGTGGGAATCACCAGAGCCCGTGTTTCTCCAAGCCCGATAGTTTCGCTATTGCTTTGATTTGCTTGGGGGTCCAACTCAAGGCCAAGATACTCCATGTTATGCAATATCATTTCTCGGATATCAGGTGAGTTCTCGCCAATGCCTCCACAAAAGACTAAGGCATCGAGGCCTCCCATCGTCGTGGTCATGGCACCAATTTCTCGGCGTATTCGATAAACGTAATAATCGATTGCTTGCTTTGCTCTAGGTTTGTCGCTTGCTAGCAGCTCGCGCATGTCAGAACTAAATCCTGAAAGCCCTTTGAGGCCGCTCTCTTTATACAATATGGTGCTGATCTCGCCACGGCTTAAGCCTTTGTCCATTAGGTACAACAGCACGCCAGGGTCTAACTGACCACAGCGAGTGCCCATGGGCAGGCCGTCTAAAGCTGAAAAGCCCATGGTGGAGCCAACACTTCGACCGTTCAGAATTGCACACATCGACGCACCATTGCCAAGGTGCGCAATGATTACCTTGGATTGATCAAATACTGGCCAGCGCTGCCGTAGGGTAGTCGTTATGTAGTCATAAGATAGACCGTGAAATCCGTAGCGGCGCACGCCTTCATCGTAAAAATGATTTGGAATTGCAAAGACATCATTCACCCACGGCTGATTGCGATGAAATGCCGTATCAAAACAAGCGACTTGAGGCACATCAGGAAACGCCGCTACCGCCGCCGCAATGGCCGCCAAATTATGCGGTTGATGCAATGGCGCTAATGGGGTCAGCGCAGTAAGCTTATCGATCACCGCTGGTGTTAGTAGCACAGGCTGCTCGAACTCCACACCTCCGTGCACTACGCGATGCCCTACTCCAACAACCTCATGACCTACGCCGTCTTGACCTTTTAAAACAGGTTCTAATGCGTTGAGTATTTCAGCGATCGCTACCTTGTGATCCGCTGAGCCAATGTCTCGTGTGTATGCATGGCCTTGGTGATCAAAATTAATTCGTGCGGCAGGGCCGAGGTTTTCAACTTGGCCAGCAGCAAATTCCGCAAGTTTTTGCTGTTGCAAATAAACTGAAAACTTTATCGACGAACTGCCTGCGTTGAGAGTAAGAATGGTGCTCATATTAAAAGACTCTGCAGAATTGTGATGGGGAAATTCAGAATAATTGGTTTTGACCAAGCTTAACACAGCGAGCCAAAACCAATTGTCTATGAAAATAGTCCTTAAGTGGCTTTATAAAATCAGCAGTGCAGTGCGTTTTGATCTATTATTTCGACAACGAAAACTCTATCAATCTATGCAAGGCAGGAACAAATGAATTCAATACAAATCGGCGACAAAGCCGGCTTAGATAACCTCAACTTGGTTCAAACGGATACTCCAGCCCCCGCGGCAGGGCAAGTACTGGTGCGCTGGCATGCCAGCTCTTTGAATTTTCACGATTACTTGGTTGCCAAGGGAGCCATTCCTGTACCGGCAGAAAGAATACCTATGTCTGATGGCGCCGGGATTATTGAGGCTATTGGTGAAGGTGTTAGCAAGTGGCAAGTGGGTGACAAGGTAATGTCATTGTTTTTTCCAAACTGGCATGACGGCATTCCAAATCTAGAAAAAACTTCTGCCATTAGCGGCGAAACAGCCGATGGCTTTGCAACTGAATACTCTTTGCAATCGGAGCTGTCGCTAACGTCTATTCCACAAGGTTATAGTTACGCGCAAGCCGCGACCCTGCCTTGCGCAGCGCTAACAGCTTGGCGAGGGCTTGTGGTTGAGGGCAATATTAAGGCTGGCGATACAGTGCTTGTTGAAGGCACAGGCGGTATGTCTATCTTTGCTTTGCAAATAGCCAAAGCAGCGGGTGCCTATGTTTACGCGACTACGTCTAGCAATGAAAAAATCCAACGCCTAAAAGATCTGGGCGCTGATGAGGTAATAAACTATAAAGAAGATGAGCGCTGGGGCCGTACAATTTACAAAAAGTCCGGCGGAGTTGACCATGTGCTCGATGTAGGTGGAACCAGCACCATTGCGCAATCAATCGAGGCGGTGGCTATTTATGGCAATATTTCCCTAATTGGTATTTTGGGTGGCCGCGAAGCATCCATGATTATGCCTAAGTTGTTCTTCAAACATGTGCATTTAAACGGCCTGGCCGTTGGCAGTAGGGCAATGCAAGACGATATGGTCAACGCCATTAATGTCTCAGGATGGAAGCCAGTAGTGGATAAAAGCTTCACTTTGGCCGAACTCGGCGATGCATTTAAATACCAAGAAAGTGGCAATCACTTTGGCAAAATTGTGGTCGAGTTCTAAACGAATTGCGGCGCTATATCGGGGTCGTTGGTATTTAACAAAGGCACGACCCCTTCCGGCAAGCCGGCGTAGGCACTCACCCACTGCTGCACCCAAACAGGATCACTAACCTTAGAAGGGTGGTAGCTGGGCCGCAATGCGCGCAACATGGCTGGCGCAACGCGGGTCAAAAACCTTGTCACCATGCTCCAGAGCTTGGTTCGGCTGCGCCACTTATTCCAGAGGCCATCTTTTTTTAGCATACGAATGTAAGCCAGACGAGAATGTTTGACCACATGCAGTGACGCTGTCACCAAACCCCATGCACGACTCCAATAATCGTCGCCGTACAAATGGTTGTATAGATCAATTGCCACATTCTTATGCTCGGTTTCTTCCACCATGTGCCAAAGAATAAACGAGGCAACATTTGCGTCTGCATCGGAGAACAACAGGTTTCGCTCGTTAATCAACCACTCGGTGACACCCACAGTCATGGTCTCAAAACCAGCTGTGTAAGCCAGTCGCCATTTAAGGCTTTTGTGCTGCAGGCGGGCATAATCCTTCACCATCATCTCTTCAACCTGCGCCAACTCAGGGTAGCCATTGCTCTTCAACATATCGTTGTAACGGCGGTGATGTTGAAAATGTTGGCCTTCCTGAGCGTTAAAATCGCGCATTTCTTCTTTTAGACAATCATCAGTCACCAACTTGGCTGCTTCACGCACGCTGCGAATCAGAAATGGCTCTAAGTAAGGCATGGTTAACGAAGCGCCATTAACCATGTGACTCCATTCATGAAGCTTAGGATTCCACACTGGATTGATGCCCTGTTCTAAGCTGAAGCCTATTTTGCGTACCACCAGGTTGGCTTTTTCATTTACTGTTTGGCTGGCTTTGGCATTCATGCTTGAACCTCTTTTGAGATTGACTTTAGATGCTGCCAGATGCCGTAGGCCAGCAAGGGCAGAGCAATATGTACTCCGAGAAATGCTGGCCATCCGAACATAAAAATAATGTCGTTAGCTATGCTCGCTTCAAACGGAGTGCCTCCAAACGCCAAGCCTCTAGTTTCAAAAAAAGCATTGGCTATCGCAGGTAAGGTGAACAACCAGGCATAGGCAAGCGATGCCCAGAAGAGAACTTTACAGGCTCTTTCACCTAACTTGATAAATGGTGCAACCGCGGCGGTAGCCATGAGCAACAGTCCATTGGTGATGCCTTCCATGTGCGCCATATTCCAGGCTCTGCGGTCGCCTGGCACATCGGCTTGAATGAACTCAACGAAGGGAAACAAACGAAGACCTTCAAGCAGCATAATGAAATACAGCCAACCGGCTAAAAA
>JBLHME010000107.1:0-7956 GCA_047623225.1 Cryomorphaceae bacterium | reverse complement strand
CTCCATTGTGTTCGAAACGGAAGCAATCGCTCCCAAAGGGAAATTATAAACAATCCAAATACCAAGACCGCTAAGCCTGCAACAATGCTGTGACTCCAATTGAAATAGTTGAAACCGAAGATAGTGAAGGCCAAAGCCGAACCCATGGTTAGCGGAAATATCAGTAAGCCCAGTGCGGGTTCGAATTTTTTGCTTAGCTTCAAATTTTTTACTTTCTAAAAAGTCTCTATTGTCTAAATAACCATTGCCAATGCAGCAATGAAAGTCATGCCAATAATAAACCAGCGGAACGGTTTCTCAGGGACTAGTTTTATCAGCCTGATACCAAGATAGGCTCCCAAACCTATTGCCGGTATCAGCATTAAATTAATCAAAAAACTATCGATAGAGATTGTTTCCCAAATGAAGATATGAAGGGGCACCTTGATTACATTTACGCTCAGAAAGAACCAAGCTGCAGTGCCAAGGAAGGCGTTTTTAGGGAAGCGCATCGCAAGCAGAAATAGGCCCATCACCGGCCCAGCTAAATTGCCTACCATGGTCGCGAATCCGCCGATGATACCAATGCTGGAAACAAACCAAGCTGAGGAGGGTATAACGGGGTCGGTTTGTAGTTCTCGCCAAACCATAAGTGCTACGCAGGAAAAAATAATGAAAGCCATGATCTGGGTGAATGCATCATCGTCGATAACATCGCCGATCAAGGTGCCAATAATAATGCCTAATACGGCATAGGGTAGTAGACGCCGAAGCTGATACCAATCGGCATGTTGATGGTATTTTCGAACCGCAAATATATCGGCAAAAATCAAAATTGGCAGGATGAATCCAGTCGAGTCTTTACCACCAAATATGATAGCTATCATTGGCACTGCGATCATTCCTGATCCGTGCACGCCCGTCTTAGCCATGCCGATCAGAATCGCTGCTAAGACAATGACCAACACTTCACTGGTGGAAAAACTATACGACAGAATTTCTAACATAAACTAATTGAACTTCACGCCCTTACCTGGTTCAGTAAAATATTGCTCACCGCTTTGAAAAAGGTCGAACGGAACTTTTATCGGAACATGAATGCCAATGTTGATTTTAGCTTTAACTCGGTCTTTTAGAATCATCGGGCCAGACCGACTAACAAAGAACCAGTAAGGGGGGAAGGCCGCATCGATGGATTTTTTCTCCCAATGCTCTATCAATGGTTTGAAGTGTGCGTCGTCAGGATCTGCGTCGCCCATGTGTACTACCGTGAGCTCACCCTCTAGGCGCACTCTAAAAATAATATTTTCCACTTCAGCGCGCTGCGGCCAGCCTGCATGCGGAATTCTTACAGCGTCGAATTCTAGCTTGCCAATTTTCTGATACACGGGAGCATCTTGATAGGCCAAGTCAACGGCTACGATGTTGGCCTTAGCTTGTTTTGGTAAATCGAGTTTATCTATGGCTTGCCTAGGGGCAATTACGCTGGTGTTGGGATTCTTTTGCAGAAAATCAGCAACGTCGTCAGCGGAAAAATGATCACCATGCGCGTGGCTAACAAAGATAGCGCTGATGTTGTCATAAGGAGGCTCTCCACTAAACAATGCTTTGCGAATGTTGTCAGGAACCAATTGATAGGTATTGAACGCATTGTGAAAGAAGGGGTCGAATAGAACCTTGGTGTCACCGTGTTGAACTAATAGCCCTTCATTACCTAAGTAGATGACTGAGCTGGTGCTTTCAATGCTGCTTCGGGCGGTGCTGCGCGGCTCGGAATCGGCAAACGTTTGTGCAGCAATGCTGCTCAGAAGTAAGGCAAATAATAGTTTCATTTCTAGAATCTCAGACCTAGTCAGTTTGTGCGATGGCGGCAAAATGTGAATGAATAGACTTAATGGTCTAGGTTTCGTCAGCTTGCTGAGCCAGCAGTGAACTAGTAAAACGTAGGCTAGGTGAGAATACACTGTGATCTAATTTCATACTAAATGTGTTTTTGTTATTTTTGTTTGATAAATAATACTAGACTATGTGTATCCAAGGAGGGTGTTTTGCACATCATTGTGCTGTAATAACGCCACATCTTAATGCTACCCACTCTGTGCCGTGAAACTTTCCGTATTAGATCAATCATTTACTCGCTCTCCCGACAAAGCACCAGAGGCCTTGCAAGAAACGATCGCTATGGCTCAGTGGTGCGAAGAGCTTGGTTATGAGCGCTTCTGGGTGTCTGAGCATCATGCATTTTCAACCTTAGCGGGCAGCGCGCCGGAAATATTGATAGCGGCGCTAGGAGCGGCCACTAACACCATTCGTTTGGGCTCAGGCGGTATCATGTTGCCGCACTACAGCGCTTATAAAGTGGCTGAGATTTTTTCCCTATTGGCGAATTTGTACCCACAGCGCATCGATCTGGGGATTGGTCGCGCACCTGGCGCCGACATGTCTACCGCTGTCGCACTAGCAACTGACAAACGGCCTAAGTTTGAACGCTTTCCAGAATTGGTTGAAGAGCTAACGGCCTACATGAACGACGAGGTTACCGAGCCATTGGTGAGCCCAAAGCCCCCCGGCGATGTGCCAATTTGGCTGTTAGGCTCCAGCGCCGACAGCGCCGAGATGGCGGCGCAAAGAGGCTTGCCCTATAACTTGGCTTTATTCATCAATCCGCAGGCACAGACCGAGCTTATTAAGCTCTATAAGCAATATTTCAAGTCCAAACAAAGTGGCCAGCGACCCTATGCGATCATTACTATGGCGGTGTTTTGTTGTGATTCAGAAGAAGAGGCGAAACTGCAGCAGCATGCTTTCGACGTAAATTTCTATAGATTTGTAACGGGTCAGCGCAGTGGACCAAACGGCGGCAAGCTACTCACTCCTGAAGAAGCGCAGTCATTTCGATCGACCCCACAATTTGAAGGTTTTGTGCATCAGCGCAGTACTAATCGAGCCATTGGTTCTGCTGCGCAAGTGCGCGAAAAGGTGCTAGCGACGGCTGATCGCTTTTCCGCAGACGAGGTTATGGTGGTTAGTAATATGTACGATTTTGATTGTAGAAAACGTTGTTTTCAATTGCTGATTGAGTCAATACAAGGAAATAGCAACTAAAACAGTATGTATTAACCGGGTGGCGTTTACCTCAAGCTAATGCGCAGCAAGGGATTGAGAGGGGTAGTCGTGAATAATTCAAAAGGGTATAGTTTGCTCAGTGTATCAAGCCGGAATGAATGACGCACATCGGCCATAACAATTCATGAGAGTTGCAAACCGAAGGTTTAGCATGAATCCAAAAACCAAATTGAGAGATTTCAGTATGATGAAAAAGCATCTGCTAGGCGGGCTATCGTTTTTAGCGCTTATATTTTTATCCGCTTGCGAGAACCCGGTTGAAGAGGCTGCGGCCCCTGCCATCGACTCTATCGCAGTGCTTGGTGATTCCGTGGCTTCAGGCGAAGGGATTAACTACGGCTATACCTATTATCACAATAATTTTTCGAACTATATATCGCATTGGCGAGGTGGTACAGATGAACCTGTGTGGGATGGTGACAACCCACTGTGTCATAACTCAAACAGTGCTTATGGCAATTTACTCGCTGATGAGCTTGGTGTGAAGTTTGCAAAGTTCGCATGCATCGGCGCTACTTATCACAACGGTCTAGCCGATGTGCGTACTATTCCAGCGCAAGACGAGCCTATCGAGCAAGCACTAGACGAGATTGTGGAGCCAGCACAGGACGAAATTGCAGAGCAAGCAGAAGGCGAGACTATTGTGCAAGTAGAAGTAGCGCCTGTTGAGGTTCAACTTCCTGTGTTTGGTGACTGGGGAAGCCAAGATGACCCAAACACCAAATATGATGCGGCTACTCCAGATGTAGTAGTGCTAACCTTTGGCGCAAATGATGTTAATTTTGTCGATGTGATGAAGTTTTGTATGACTGGTTACGGAGCCAAAGAAGCCAATATGATCGCCGATATGGCGCAAGCTGAAGACGTTAGCGCTCAGATCCATGAGAATTATATTGACAGACATGCCCAACAGAAATTTCTAGAAGGCGATAGAAATATCCGCAGGACCAAACATTCATCGAGTTACTGTACTGCAGAGAATCCAGGCGCACCGATTGAAAAACTCTTTTGGCAGCCAATCAACAGTGGTGTAATAGCGACCAATTACCAAGACATGGTAAAGGCCATTCAACAACGTGGCGAGAGTGCTGGCAAGGTTCCGCAAATTATCTTCACCACCTATCACAACCCATTGCCAAGCGAACAAGAACCTGATGATTGTTTTGATTTAGGCGACTTAGATCGCGACGAAATCAATTACATCAATACACTCCAAGACACCCTTAATTCTACAATCAAGACGGCGGTAGGCAGCATCCCAGGAGTTGCGATAGCGGATATCTCAGGTGTTATGAATGAGCATAAATGGTGCTCTGAAGAACCATGGACCTATGGCATGACAGTGTTGATTAAAAACCCGGACAGCCAAGCGCCGTTCCACCCAACAGCAGCAGGTCAAAAGGCCATCGCTGAAATCGTTAAGGCGGCTATTCAATAATAGTCGAGCCTGTTGATCGCTCTGTTTTATTCGTCCTCAGAGCGATCATGAATTGGCACCGCAGCGACCAAATCGATGATGCTTCGATCATGCTTTTGGGGATGATTTTTAAGCCAGTTTTATTTCACTGCTTGCCGTGTCTCAAAGCGCAAGCCCTTTGCCGTGCGATTAGCAAAACCTTTCCAGTACGTATGCTCGGCTTTCTCAGTCCCGTCTTTGTCTATCGCCCACACACCGTCGTTTGACCGCTCGACAAGGTGAGTGTATTCGTCCATTGCATTGTCTGACTTCAAGTGCTTTGCCATCCAAGCGGTCACAAAATGCTGTGCCACGTTGTTCATTCGCGTGTTGCTCCATACCGAGTCCGAATAGTGCTCGCTAATATTGAACCCTAGCTTCTTGTCGAATCGAAAAGACTCTTCTGGTGCTGGTATTGTTGCGCCTGCATTGTGGTTTGCATTTTCAAACGTCAGCAAAGACCGGTCTATGTTCTGTGCGCCTTGCCAGATTGCTCTAGTGCCTTTTTCGTAACCTGAAACATCATCAACCGAACCCGCGATAAAGAGCATTGGAATTTTCAATCCTTGCAATGATTCCTTATCCCACATACCCACGTTCATACCCCAGGGTGCAAAAGCCACAGCTGTCTTAATGCGATTGTCAGGAAGCGCGTTGTGAGTAGCGCTGTTGGCCTGGTGTATGCCCAATGTGCCAAATGGAGGGCCTAAGTTGGCGTTGACATACTTCTGGCTAATCCCACCGCCTGATGTGATAACGGCGCCATATCCTCCCATTGAATAACCTATTAGGCCTGTATTCGAAGCATCGACATGCCCATGGAGAAAGGAAGACTCATCCTTAGAAAGTTTGTCCATTTGAGCAAGAACGAACAGTTGATCCAAAGAACGATTTACCTGCGTTGAGGCAAACGCTCCGAGAGTGCGGTAAGTGGAGTCGGTGTGTCCAATGGAAGCTACCACATAGCCCTTGGATGCTAGGTTTTCAGCCAAATGCGACATGAGGTAGCGGTTACCTGGGTATCCGTGAGAGACGATAAGAAGAGGATATCTACCTTCTGCAGGCGAAGCGTCGCGCATTGCCTTACCCTCAATTGTTACCTCAGTACTCGCATCACGCAGATAAACTTTAAGCCCAGTGCTTCCAGTTGCTCCTTCTTTAGCCGGGTACCACACTTCAACGGCTAGCGGCCGGTCGTAGCGGGGCAGCGCTTCAGGCCTAGGTTTTTTTGGATCAATCTTGGCTATGTCGAGCTGATCCACGTTAAGCAATTCCAGAGTGCGCACGCCGATAGCGCTGCTCCCATATGCTGCCAGTTCCGGCGCATCCGGGCGTTGGGTATCGATGCGATTTTCCGCATATCCCATGCCAGAGGCGAGTAAGAGTGTGGTAGTAACTATTACTTTCGTGACTAGTATTTTGGTAAAGCTTGCTACTTTCATGTCTATTGTTTTTTGGGTGCGGTGCAATCTTGCAACAGTATACCTATTAAGTCGATCGTCCCAACCAAACCTAAAATCCGCTAAGATCGTACCGTCGGTGTTGCAAATAGGTATGCTGGCGCACTAAGCTTGCTTGGCGTAACACCGATCGGGTCTGCTATGCTCGCACTATGGCAAATAAAAAGATGAACAAGATTCGATCTTTGAATCTTTGATGCGGTTCACTGGTCAGGTTGCTGGTGGAACGCTTGATCTGGCGCGAAACACTGCTGCAATGACTACCATGTTCGGCGAAAGCTGGCTGTGCAGTGCGGTATTAAACAAACTCGAACCTGAGCGCTTAGAGGCTATGGCGGATGCCGGTCATTTTTTGCGTGATGCCCGCGAAACAGTGGATATGTCGATAAGAGATCTTGCGGATAGTCTGGGCTTACAGGATAAATCTGCGCTTGAAGGCATTGAGAGCGGCGAAAAGATCATGCCATTGGAGTTGATGCTACGCAGTGCTTCATTGCTTGCGAGGCACGACCCGATACCGTTCCTAATAAAATTCATGCGCACTATTATCCCGCGCTCGAAAAGACCTTGGAACAAATTGGATTATTGGCATTGCCCAATCAATATGAACGCGAGCTCCGCTTTGTGAATCTGTATCGCCAACACGACGTTTTACGATCCTTGTCAGATGAAGAGTATGATCGATTTATTCTTTATATGGAGAGCTCGTCAAATATAGTGTTGGATGTGATGCTTAGGGAAAAAGATGCTAATACGCCCATTCCGCAGAAGAAGGCTAAGAAACAAACTCAGAAACCAGTTAAAAAGCGAGTCCAGAGAAAAACTAAAGCCAGCGCTAAGAAAAATCCCGTGGTGCGCAAAAAGACCCTGTAACCAAACACAAGATGGCATCGCTCCTTTTACCAGATGGAGCCGCGCTTATGTAAATAGGCGCAGACATAAAAAAGCCCTGCCTTCATTACGAAGAGCAGAGCATTTCTTATTCCAATGGTACCGAGAGTCGGTCCATGTAAAGCATTATAAGCGATTGATATTATATAGTAATTGGTTTGGTGTTTATTTAAATAGCAACAAAAATAGCAACAAAGAGATAGCTCACAACTTATTAAGTGACTGCTGAGGTTATTCAAAATACTTGACCCTAAGATTTGTGGTGATTCAGATAACGATCAGTGCGATGACTGCGCAGTTGGTGCTGATGGTTTTGGACCACTTGACGATTTTGACCCTACTAACGACGAATTGGATTCTGACAGCAATGGCGTGTGTAATGTTAGTGATGATGATAACGATGGAGTGTTAGACGAGAGCGATAATTGCATGCTGATTCAGAATGGAACCCAAACTGATACCGATAGCGATAACAGTGGCGACGCCTGTGATTCTGATGACGATAATCATGGAGTTTCTGATGCTGCTGACGAAGCCTCTTTAAATCCTGATTTGTGTGAAGATTTGGATTTGGACTTGTGTGATGACTGTTCGGTTGGTGTAGACGGCTTGGGAATCCTTGATGATTTCGATCCAAGCAATGATGGGCTTGACACTAATGGCGATGGCGAATGTAACTTAGGGGATACGGATGATGATGGTGATGGGGTATTAGATCAAGCCGATAACTGCCCTCTGATTAGTAACATGGGTCAATTAGACGAGAATGGTTTTAAAGACGGCGAGGGGCAGGGCGATGCTTGTGAGGTGCTATTTGAAGAGCTCTGTATACCTGTTAAGACGAAAACCGATACCGTCGTGCTAGTGTGTTTGTAAATTAAGGCTCCAGGAAGCATGTAAGGCTTGGTTCGGGTAGCTGGGTTTGTTAGGTGTTTTCTTCTGGAAGACGGAATTAAATAGGATGCTAGTCTACGGAAGTTGGCAAATGCTCAAGTATACAGCTGAGTGAGCGTCTGTTAAGGTGACTCTGGGCAAGGACGCGGG
>JBLHME010000106.1:0-7985 GCA_047623225.1 Cryomorphaceae bacterium | reverse complement strand
CTCAGCTAGCAGCATGACCGGCCATGCCAGTGGCGCAGACATTAAGGTTTGCAACAACGCTATTCGAAATGGCAATTTGAGGAAAAGGGATTTAATTGCTACCCATGTGAATCGAGGCATCATTTATGTCGCACTGGAAAATCACAAACTGGCCGCCAAGGACTATAATCGCGCAATCGATTTGAGTGACAACGTCTCAGAAGCCTATGTGAATCGTGGCAACCTCTGGTTTACAGCCAAGCGTTATCAAGAGGCAATTGAAGACTATGATAAATCGTTAGAGCAAGAGTTCTCACAGGCACACATTGCACACCTTAATCGAGGCATGGTCTACGAGACCCTAGGCAAACTCAGTCAAGCCAAAGAGAATTATCTGGCCGCTTTAGAGCTGAAAGAGGGATGGTCCGAGGCACTGTCTAGGTTAGACAGAGTTAATACAAAACTGTTAAAAGCCGAGAATAAATAGCGCTATAATCAAAATAATGTCTAAAAAGCGAAAAACCCCCAGTCCACCAAAGCGCCGTAACTCGGTGGCATTAAATCCTCTATTGAAAAAATCGCACACTCATTCTACCAGTAAAAAGGCCGAGCGGGCTAAGGAAAAACAAGCACTTAAAAAACAACTGGCAAAAGACCAATAGGAGGCTTTGGGGCGAGTGACAAATTCTGAAATTATTACGTCCACCAAGCAGTGGCTTCAAGACATTGTAATCGGTCTCGATCTTTGTCCTTTCGCGAAACATGCAGCGGGTTCTATCGAATTTTCGTTAAGCGAAGCTACCGACGAACAGCATCTGTTGGCGGACCTAGAGCAGGCATGTTTACTATTACAAAACGATTCTAGGGTCGAAACCCTATTGCTAATTCATCCTAATGTCTTACAAGATTTTGACGTCTACAATCAGTTTTTAACCCACGCTGATAGTTTACTCGATGCCATGCAGCTAGAAGGCGTGATCCAAGTGGCAAGCTTTCATCCGGAGTATCAATTTGCCGAAACTGACTTTGAATCAGCTGAGAATTATACCAATCGTTCACCATATCCAATGTTGCACCTACTGCGCGAAGCGAGTGTGGAGCTTGCCATAGATTCATACCCAGGGGTTGATGACATCCCGCAACGCAATATTGCAACAATGCAGCAACTAGGTTCAAAAAAATTAAAATCTAAATTATTAGCACTACAAAGCGTTTCCAAATGATCAGAAATAAATTTTGTGTGATTACACCAGCCGTGAAAACGCCAATATGATCTTGAGAAAAGCGGGACAAGGGGGTTTTATTCTGAGCCTGGCTCTAATGCTGAGCGGCTGTGTATCACTTTTAGCACCCTCGGTATCAAGTAAGCTCGAACCGTTACGTGCCGGTCAATACACTCTGGATAAGAGCCATGCAACCTTGTTATTTAAGGTAGAACACTTTGGATTATCGGAATACGTGGGCCGTTTCAATCAATTTGATGCAACCTTGGACTTCGACCCAGCCAATATTGAACAGACTAAACTAGAAGCCATAATAGAAATGGGTTCATTGGATATAAACCATGCAAGCTTAAGCAAACAATTACTGAGCGCTAAGTGGTTTGACCAAGCCAACCATCCTCAGGCCAAGTTGTCCGCGGTTGGGTTACGTCAGGTAGGCAAATCTAATTTTGAATTAAACGGCAATCTAAAATGGCGAGGGATCACAAAGCCAATTGTCTTGCAGATTGTATTTAATGGTGGGGCGAACAATTTATTGACGCGTAAATATACTATTGGCTTCCATGCTTCTGGAAGCTTTCTGAGATCCGATTTTGGGGTCAAAACCTATCTGCCGATTGTGGGTAATGAGATCAAAATTGATGTCTATGCGGAGTTTAATTAGTTTATTTTGCTGCACATATCTGTTGTCTTGGGCGAAGATCGGAAGATCTATTGCTGGCGCTCCAGCTTGCATTGCACCAAGCTAGCTTAACTCTTTTGACATACAGATTTTACCTGGTCTTGATAGCAATCGGCTGCTATAAACCTAAAACTCGCGTGTCTCGCCAATAGCCATAATCCAAGCATTGTTGCTTTCTAAGCTGCTACCCAGTTCCACTTGCTGCGCAGCGAGCCTGAAACGTTGCGGGGGCTCTGCGATAGGCTCGTCGCTCAAATTGAATGTGCCAAAGTGGATGGCGAGCGCTCGTTGTGCCTTTAAGTCTATTGCGGACTGGATGGCTTCTTCTGGATTCATGTGTGACGAGCGCATCATCGCGGTTGGCTCATAAGCCCCGATTGGTAAGGCGGCAAGATCAAAAGGTCCAAGTTGTTCGCCGATCTCTGCGAAGCCTTGAAAGTATCCAGTATCACCAGCGAAGTAGAACCGTCGTTCTGCGCCGGTCACCGCCCAAGATGACCACAATGCCTTATTTGTATCTCGAAGGCTCCTTTTGCTCCAGTGTTGGGATGGTAGGCAATGGATCGTTGTTCCGGCTATATTTGCTGTGTCACCCCAGTCAAGTTCATGTACTTGCTCGATGCCATTGTTACGCAATAACTCGGCATTACCGAGTGGCACAAAGAACTTGGTTGCTCGGTTGCGTTTTGCCAGCCGACGCAAGGTAGGTAAGTCAAGATGGTCATAGTGATTATGAGAAATCAAAACGAAGTCAATTTCAGGAAGGTCATCGATGCTGATCCCCGGCTTGACGAAACGGTTTGGGCCGAACCAAGGAATCGGGCTGGGGCGTTTAGACCAGATAGGATCGGTCAGAAACGTAAGGTGCTCCATTTGCACCAGCAGTGTGGCGTGGCCTATCCAGGTCACGGTTGGCGTGCTGTTTTGCGCATTTTCACGCAGGAAAACGCCATCGTTGAGGGTCAGTTTTGGCGCACCACTTCTGCCGAAAATGGAAGTGGCTATTCTGCGCAAGAAAAATGGAAACCTCACGCCAATTGAACCATGCGATAGTTCGCCATTAATATTTGTGAATAGCCCGTTCGCGTCAGTCGGCGCTCCTTGGGCTTGCGGAGCTTGATCGGTCCTTAAGCCCCAGGCACTTGCAACTAATACAATCGCCAACACAACTATCAAACCCGTTCGGGATGAATGTTTCTTTAGCATGAACTGATCCTCACAGATTAAATAGTCGGAACTTTAGCTTGAAAGACAATAGATTAAAAAAGGCTGATTCAATTTAGTTTCTAACCGTGTGTGGTGCGAGTAATGCAGGTGCCAAGCTCTTGAATTGTGAGTATGGGTGAGTTGAATTCAAGATTCAATACGTTATAACATTGTTCTACTGTGGCTTAAGGCTTTTGCGAGTTTTAAGGCTCCTTTGGCCGATCAGAGCTTTCTAGGATCTTACGTATCTCTTTAAATGGCATAAGCAAGTTATCTTTTAGCGTAGTGTATTGCCGTTGCTCTTGTGCTTGAAATCCCCACGGTGTTTCTTCGTATCGCCCTGCAATATACAGAGTGCCAAATAGTCTATCCCAAATACTGGTAATCAAACCTAGGTTGGTGTCCCAATGTTTCTCCAAATAACTGTGATGGGTATGGTGCATGCCTGGGCTTTGTAACTAATATTCAAGCCAACCTGGATAACGAAATGACACATGATAATGTCTAGAGTTTCCGTTCAAGGCATACAGCAATGAAAAGATTCCAATACTCATTATGGCTATTCGAGCAATGTTGTCGTCGAATAGATAAGCAAAGATTGCTGCAGAAAAGGAGAGACCTATCGCGGGGCCTAATGCCCATATTGGTGCTGCGATAAAATGTTCCCGCGAACGAGTTAACGGGGTTAACACCTGTACACTATGATGCACCTTATGAATAGCCCAACCTCTCTGTGTTTTGTGCATCGTCAGGTGGGTTAGAAAAAATATTAAGTCGGCGACCAGTGTGGTGACCGCACCGTACATGACCCGCCAAAATATAGTGGGCTCGAAAGCGGGGCTGGGCCAAAAATATTTTTCAGACGGCCAATAGTATTTGCTTCAATAAATGGCGCGACAGCACCCAAAATAGCCAACGTCCAAAGCGGCATAGACGCTTTATCTATGAAATATAGCTCAATATCTACCCGTGCTGATTGATGAGTGTATCTCTCTCTTAGAGCTAGATACTCCCAAAATTCCATTCATGCCCACTGGCACCCTTGGCACCTCGACCCTTTCTGAAAAACCAGAATACAATACTAATTGTTATTGTTAGTACAAGCAGAGGCCACCAGAATGAACTGGGTGGCCGCGGCGCGATAGCGTTGATCAAAGCATCTCTGATTTGCGCCGCCATCTCTGAAAATGGCCCAACGATTGGAGTATCAAGCACTGTAGATTCAGTATTCATTTAGGGTCGATTCAAATTGCATAATTTATTCTATTACAGCAATCAGTTACGCCCAACTAGTCAAAGCGCAGATGCTGGCAAAACTCTCGCTCCTGCTCTTTTGAATGACCCGTCGGACTTTAACTCTCAAATATATTCTTTTCAGTGACCAAACAGACTGCGAATGCTGAGAATGTTTGAATTTTCGGGCGTGTTTTATGTTGCTTAGTACTGCAATTATCCTTTTTCTTTTCAAATTTTTCTAAATTTTCATTAAATAAATTACGGTATTCAAAATTGTACGAATCATCCTATCTCTCTTGCACTTTTCGAGTGCAGCTTGAAAGCAAGAGCTCGCTTGCATTGAAATTGCGATGCACAATTATGGTGAATCAGCAGGCACTAGAGTGGTGCTAGATATGCTGGATAGTTATGTGCGTGATGATAACTTGTCATTTTAGAAAGTATCGTGACTCTAATATCGTCGAGAGGTCGCTGGAGTTCGCTTGACTTGTGTAAGTGGCTGCAGATGGCTAAATCAATTTCATCAAAACATTATTAGAGGAACTTTTATATGTCATATTTACGAATCATTAGTATTTCCACTGTGCTTCTTTTTCAACCCTTAACTTCATACGCTAAAAACGTAGATGAAGATTTACAACGTTGCGCTTCAGCTGCTTTGCAAGAACGCGGGCAATCAGCTTCTCGGATTTCCGTCAATACCGGCGGTCTACAGAAGCAAGATCTTGACCGCGATTCTTCCATATCTACTTCTGAATACCACATGACAATTACTAACAAAGTAACGTCTCTAGAGTTGGGCACAGTTATTTGCAAAGTACATCGTTCTGGTAAGGTCCTTGCCGCTGCTTTTGATGTATAGATCTTCAAGCGCACGTCAGTCAAGGCGGCTCCGGCATACCCGAGGCCGCCTTTTTGGATTGGAAGGTTTAGGTAATTATCTTGCTGTTCTAGAACGACCTTTGCACGTATAAAATTAGCAACACTAGACTTCCTCGTAGTAGTCAATTCAATTGCGGGATTTCACTAAACCGCGTTGATTGCAGAGACGTTTAGTTTACTTTTTTTGAGTTAGAGTCATGAATCAAACACAAAAGGATAGCGGTGGCTTTAGCATCACTCAATGCACGATGATGACTGTAAAGATCAATGTCAAAGTGCTGAGTCAAATTACCTAAGCTATAAGACTTTAGGCCTGGAAAGGCCTTTCTGCTATTTACTACGGTGCAGTATTTAGGCATACGAAAGTTTACCCCCATGCGCTCGAAGGCGCTTTTGATAAAACCGTAATCAAAACCAACATTATGTGCGACAAAAATCGCGCCATCTAATTGCTCTAATAATTGGTCTGCTATTTGATCAAACACTGGGGCGGATTCCACCATATGATTTGAGATGCCAGTTAAGCGAGTTATGTGTGCTGGGATGTTGCGAATTGGGTTTACTAGGCTCGACCACTCCCCTATCACCGTTGATCCACGCATGCGCACAACGGCGATTTCGGTAATAGAACTGCTGTTTTTACTGCTGCCGGTTGTTTCGATATCGACCACTGCGTATACCTGATGGGGATTAGTTGCCCATCTAACTTGTGACAGACCTACCACGAAACCAGCATCACGCAGGCGATTGATACTGAGTAGCTGGTTTGATCTAAGGCTGTCGCCAGGAGCTTTGATCTCTTCGAAACGCAGAGTTTCCTTTTCGATGATCATTAAATCTGGGTAGCCGTCTTTGCAGTGAGGATAATCTTTAGCCATTGCCAGTAGAACCATTGCAATGCCCCCTGCTGGCGCAGCGTGCAGGCATGCCTGGATACTATCCAGCAAGTTGCCGTTCCACCTAAAAATTCCATTCGGACTACCATAGTGACGGGTGGCAATCTTAGTCAAGCATTGACTGGCGAGTTCTGGTGATTTGAATAGGTCGAGGGTGGTATTGATCGCTTTTTCGTTTTGGCTATAAAAACTACCATCTTTGAGCGACGGTGGCAGGAGGTCAAATTGGTTATGTTGTACTAGGTTCTTGCTAAACAATAAAGCCCAAAAAGTAAGTCCAAACAGGGCTTTCCAGTGGTGGTTTTCAGTAAAGTAAGCGATCTGCCCTTGTTGCCGATAGTGCGCAATAACGCCATGTTCAACGTCATTGATATAGCTTTCGTCTATATCAAGAACCGTATTTTTTTCGCGCAGCATCTTGGTAAAAATGCTGGTCCGTTGTCCTTGGTATTTTCGAGCGTAAAAATCCTCGATAAAAACCCGTTGCGCGGCGGGTAACGATTGCGAACGTAATTTTTGTAATTCATGTTTTAGCAAGCTTCGATCTTGTGACTTATAGCTCTCTCCAATCCATCGCTGTGTTGCTATGGGATCGTTGCTAGTGCGCCATAATTCAATTGCCTTGATGGGATTTTCCTCTAGTAGTTCGATACCAACCTCTAGTGCTAATTTGTCTTTAGTAGCTTGGGCAGCTTGAGGGATTTCATTTGAGTTAAGTAAATATTCTGCTACTTGTCCTTTGGCTTGCTTGGGCGTGGCACGAAACTGTCGTTTTTGTAGTAGTAGTATGAAAACGTCTTGGGCGTCTTGCTTGGTGTCAAATCTTGGGCTTACAACAGCGCTTTTGGCTCGTGTCTTGAGAACCGCTAAATCACGCATAGCAAATTTTTGAAAGCGATTATTTAGATCACCAAAAAATAGAAATAAGATGTAATCGATATTCCGTTGATGACGTCGCGCTAAATAGCGCTCTTGTATTGCCAAAAGCTCTGGTTCTGAACCTTCAAAGCGTTTAGCAGCGAACTCCACCAACACGGCCTTACTACTAGATGCCACTATTTGAAATGGAGACACCTCAATACAGCGTAAAATCTCTGGTTTAGTCATTGTTGGTAGAAAACTGGACCAGTCGGAAGGCTTAATAGTACTTAACAGGCCAGCTTGAATGAGCTCATCAATCGCTCCGTCAATGTCTTCTATCTCGGGGTATTGGAGACTACTGCGCCTTAAAAATTGCGGTTTCCGGCTTAAAAATCTAACCAACAGACATTGGCTGTTCAGGCTAAGTTTTGAGAAGGCCTGAAGATAGTCTTTGTCCGTTTGTTCGAGTAGCGCCGAGCACACATTTTCGACAAACTCAAAAAGTTCTAGGGCATGCGATAAATAATATTTTTCTGGTAGAGTGCTTAGCACGCCGTATGGTTTGTCTATTTGTCCCAATAAAAACACTTTAATTATAAACAGTATTATTCAATGCTTAGCTGTACTTTGCATATATTGTGCAAACGATTGGTGTGTATTGATTTATGATTGCAGAACCTGAAATACGCGGTTGCAGTTTGATTTAAACGTTAGCAACATTAACAAATTGGTTACATTTATTCTAATGAAGTCACTAAAAGATCAATTACTGAAAGCCGGACTCACCGATAAACAAAGTCTGAAGAATGCTCATAAGCAAGGCAAGAAAGGGCTTAAAAAACCTAAAAATCAAAGAGGACTTGCTTCTGAGACGACTAAGCAGGCAGAGCAGGCTAGAATCAAAAAATTAACTCGCGACAAAGAGCTGAATCGCGAGCGGCAATTGGTGATCGAAAAGAAAGCAAGACATTCGCAAATAGGGCAATTAGTTCAGAGCAGCAAAATTGAACGTGCGGGTGG
>JBLHME010000105.1:0-8420 GCA_047623225.1 Cryomorphaceae bacterium | reverse complement strand
TGGAATTGATATCTCTCGTACACCATTACGGTGTGTTGGATGGCCAATTTGAGTGATGAGGGTCAGAGTGATAAAGGTCACGTTTTGAATTGTGAATACGGGCCTCTCTCATTCACAATTCAAGACGTGACCCTCTAGCTGTCTAGTTGTGACCCTCTAGTTGTCTAGTTGTGACCCTCTAGTTGTCTGATCCTTAGATGGCAGTGATTAACTTTCACTTAGCAGCTTATCAATCTGCTCTGTGACTGCCTTGCTCGTAGGTTTAGTGCTAGATGAAAAGTGCTGTACTTTTTTACCGTCAGCCGAAATAAGGTATTTAGTGAAGTTCCAGCCGGGCTCTTGTCCGCTTATTCTCGCCAGCTGCTTAAACATTGCATTTGCGCCCTCTCCTTTTACTGAACTCAGCTCGAGCATGGTAAAGGTCACCCCATAATTGACATAACAAACATCCGCGACTTTTTCAGAGTCAGTGTGCTCTTGGCGAAAATCATTCGAGGGAAAACCGACTACTGCTAGTTTATTGCCATAGGTTTTATGCAGGCTCTCTAAACCTTTAAACTGAGGTGTAAACCCACACTGGCTGGCGGTGTTGACCACTAACAGGGCCTTACCGGCAAACTGTTCGCAAAAATTGATTTGTTCTGCTGAGCGTAGCTTAGTCGCGCTGAAGTTGAACAAGCTTGGGCAGCCATCGGCGGCAGCTATCGGAGCATAAAGTGAAACAACAATGGCCGCTATTAGCCAGACTATTAAGTTTTTCATCGCAGTACGTTCATTTAAGGATACTTTGATTCTAACCTTACCACTACTAAGGTCGTATGAGAGTTAGCAGACTTATCTGCTCGGGGCTCGCTCGATCACTCTTTAATCGTCTTGGCGGCATTCGAAGGGCTTCGCTTGCTGCGCAGTACTACAGCAACAAGAGGGGCAGTTACCTATTGGCAATACTAACGGCACTATCCTAGCGGGACTTAGCACTGGCTGGAGCAGTCGCCTAATAGGGTTGCTGTCCCCGATTACCTAATAGGGTTACTGTTCCCGATTACCGCCAGTTCCAAATCACACTCTAAAGATCTAAGCGCTCAATGTAGGTTTCTAAAGTCTGCCTCAGCGCTTTGCGTTGCGCAGAAGTTTCTTTGGTCTTGTTAGTCAAGTGCGTGCTATGCGGGTTGCGATCCAGCCAGAACAAGCCTGACGTTTTGCCAACCTCAGTGGCATGAGCCAACCAGACAATTGTATCTGCGCCCTGATCGGCAGTTCTAAGTACGCGTTTGGTCGCCTTAGTAAACTCTGGCAGGCCAGTGACGACGCCTGGCGTAAAGGCCCAACCAGGGTGCATATTATGCACGGTGATACCGTCTTTGGCCCATTCGGCTGCCCACTGTTCGCCGGTGATCGCTAGCCCACGTTTGGAGCGCGCATAGGCATCACTGCCCGAATATGTGCCCTTGTTACTTTCAATGTTGCTGATTGATATTCGTTTCGCATACATGCCCCCAGACAAAACATTGATGACTCGAGCTGCACCGCTTTTAGCCAGCAAAGGATGGAGCTTCTCGGTTAGCAGGTAAGGCCCCAATAACAACAAAGCAAAACTTTTTTCGATTCCTTGGTCTGTTTCCTGCCGCGGGTTGAGCAATGCGCCAGCATTGTTGACCAAAATATCAACCGCCTCTTTTTGCGCAAGTAGTCTATCTGCCAGTGCCGAGACATCACTCATATCACTCAACTCAGCCACTTCGATATTAATATCTGAATTACCAGTACGCCGCATGATCTCTTTAACAACGCCTTCGGCCTTAAGTTTATTGCGTGCGACCAGTGTAAGCCTGACACCCAGATGCGCTAGCTGAGTCGCAGTGCTTAAGCCCAAACCCGAGGTTGCTCCAGTGATAACCGCGTGCTTTCCCTTAAGGCTTGCCGTCACAGGTTTCCAATTCTGTTGAGCAGATTGAAATCCAAATTTAGTAAATGACAGAACACCCGGCAATACCAGTTTGTCTGCCAGTGCTCTGAGTGGCGCCAGCTTTGGCGGTGCATAATCGTCTTTTAGTGCGCTTGCAAGGTCACCAATAGTTTTAGCGCCAGCAGCTTTGATTCTTTTCTCCAGCAACGGTACCAGCTTGGCGGAGAAGCCAGAAAAATCCAGCTCAGCGCGCCAGTCAACATGGCAACCATCTGCCGTTTTAACCAAGGTTACGGTATCGACAGCGATAAAATTATCGCTGGTGCCGGTCAACACCGCTCTGGTCGGGAATTCAAACTCTGTGATTTCGTACGAAATTGGAATCTTGCGCGGCCCCATTGAAAGCACGAGGTCGAATTTGCTACCAAGCCTAATGGCACCGTTGCTCACTTTCTCGGCACTAACAATGGTGTGGTCCCATTCATCAATTCTTGAGAAATCCACAATATAGTCAAAAGCATCTTCGCTAGATCGCTTCACGTCGAACTGTTCGAGCATTTTTAGTTTATAAGTCATTACGTGTGATTTTGTTTATTCGTGTTCAGTTAAATACAGATCTTCTGTAATTGCTTCAGATCTGATTGTAAGAATTTGCGGACAGTAAATGTTACTGGCCATAACGACCACTGGATACTAACAAAGCTTAGATGTCGCTGAGATGATTGCCTAGAAGGAAATTATTGGGGCAGTATAACCATCAGCAGCTCGGTAGAGGCGACCTTAGCGAGGCTGAGAATCAGCGGGCCATTCGCCTAATAGGGCGACTGCCTCGAATACCTCAAGTAGATAAGCGCCACGGGTAAACTATTCGACGTTTTGAACAATCCTTTAATGATTTTTATAAACCAACATGCTTTACTAAGATAGCAGTTTTACCCTTTCCACTATCTGACAATATAAGCCTCCCCTGCTGGTTTGTATTCATGGAGTACTTTATGCAGACACTAAACCGTTTTTTTGTAACACTTACAATATTACTTTCTATATCTTTTTCCGCTTTTGCCCAGGTCAAGGTCGTGGTTATTCCACTCGGCGCTGATGAGAAATGTGATCCTTGCTATTCAACAACCATAACAGTCGCTCCCTCCGGTGCAGACTTTACTAGCCCAAGTGCGGCTTTAGCATCAATCGGAAAGGGCGTGCCGCACGCCAATAACCGCCTCTTAATAAAGATCGCGACGGGGCTCTACACAATCACTGAGACTCTTGACATGATTGAGTATGTTGATATCGAGGGCGCGGGAATTGGCCTTCCCGACGGCACTATTTTGTCAGGCACACCTACTTTTAATGGTGAATTAGAAACCGCGGCGATTATAAATGGAGCCAGCAATACCGAGTTACGAAATATGTCGGTTATTAACAATGGTGGCAATTGTTCAAATTTTGCTATGTATAACAACAATAGGTCACCTATTGTGCGAAAGGTATACTTCGGCGCTAGCGGCAGCGGCGGTGGATGCGATGCCGGCGGTTGGTTCAATAGCGGTATTGTTAACCGCGGCGCGTTTACATTTGCAAAGTTTTACGATGTGATTTCCAGCGGAATGACAGATAACGCTGCATCTCAACCAGCTTTCGGCATTCACAATAGTAATGGCGCGTTTAGCATTGCTGAGTCCAGTGAGTTTTCAGGTGAAGGTGACGATGGGAAGAGTGTAGCGCTTGTCAACGATGCAGTTGCTGTGTTTGTAGGAGGCGTCGTGGACTCAGGAAACAGCGTGCTAAGTGGCAGCATTATTAAATGTATCGACACTCAGGACTTTTCAAGTAAAGACTTAGATAGCAGTTGTTACATCGAGGCGTAATACAGAAGAGCGATTTGAGGGTCAGTATGCCTATGGGCAATACTCACGAGACGATCTCAACGGAGTTTAGTTACCGCTGGGAGGTTAGCTATTGGCTAAACTGTGTGCCCTAGAAAAAAGTCTGCTTGTCACCGAACTGATGGAGAAACATTGATAGACAATCATCTTCAATGTTATCCGAGATTTGCTCAGAAACAACTTTGTCACAAGGTTAAACACTCATCAAGAAAAGGTGCCAAGAAAAGGTGCCGGAGGGATTAAAAATTAATCAACTACCCACCCCGAGGTCTTCCACGCCTTGCGTACCCTAACTTCATTCCATACTTTCTTTCGATCTTTTCTTTAAATGCAGCATCCCCCGACAGGCTGGCAATAATGCGATGACTTTCTAATCATTGAAAGCGATTCATTGGAAAAAAACCGTGGAAAAAAACCGGGGACAGACCACAGTTTATAGAAACGAGAGCTGATCAAGACTGATATAACGAGAATAAATGGTGCCCGGGGCCGGACTTGAACCGGCACGGTGTTGCCACCGACGGATTTTAAGTCCGTTGCGTCTACCAATTTCGCCACCCGGGCTAACAAGTGTAATTAGGGATTGGCTTCCCTATTCAAATTTTCATAACAACTCGTTGCGAGTTGCCGTTTTCTCCAAGAGCCTTCAGCCAACAGCTAAAGAGCCTTCAGCGCGGAAGGCCTGGGCCTTCGATTGCAAAGCAATCACCGCGAATAAAGAGAATAAAGATGGAGGCTCGAGCCGGAGTCGAACCGGCGTACACGGCTTTGCAGGCCGCTGCATAACCACTCTGCCATCGAGCCGTATTTACAACACACTAATCTACACGATTGCTCAGTCAAAAAAATAGGGTAAAGATCAATTCTTTACCCTATCTTGAACTACTCGAGGGCCTCAAAAGAGAACCTTCAGCGCGAGTGACCTAGGTCACTGATTGCGAAGCAATCATCGCGAACAATAAATTCTTGGAGCGGGAAACGAGATTCGAACTCGCGACCCCAACCTTGGCAAGGTTGTGCTCTACCACTGAGCTATTCCCGCTTAAGTGGGCGTATTATATGCAGATAAGTTCATCAGTCAATCACTGATTCGTGATTTATGACAAAAATTCGCTAGCCCGATTTAATCGTCTTTTACCGCCTTGTAGGCTGCGTTCAAATAGATGCTCATAGACCATATGGTAAGCACGGCTGCGGCGTATAAAAGAAACTCGCCAATTAACAAAATCGGCAGGCCAAAAAGTGATTGCTTGAACAACAAACAACCGATGGCGGTCATTTGCAAGCCGGTCTTAAACTTACCTAATGTTGACACTGCTACGTTTGCTCGCTTGCCTAGCCCTGCCATCCATTCGCGCAGTGCTGACACAGTGATTTCTCGGCCAATGATGATCATCACCACTATGGTGAATACGAAATTGGACCACAATTCTGCATGAAGGTTTGCGTTACTTACCACCAACAACAGCATGATTGTGACCAATAGCTTATCGGCTACTGGGTCTAAAAAGGCCCCCAACTTGCTAGTTTGATTCCACCTGCGAGCCAAATAGCCGTCAAGAGCATCACTAATACCCGCCAATGCGAACAAAATGGCCACATACCAATTGCCGTATTTCGATTCAATGAAATACGCAATCACGATTAGAGGGATGGCCGCTATTCGGAAAAAGGTTAAACAATTTGGGATGTTGAAAGTCATTTCTTATGAGTTGGTTTTGTCGACAATTCTGCGCGCAGTGTAGCATTATTGAGATATTTTTTGACGCCGTAGCGCTAACTAATTAGCGCAGTTCGTGCGATCTATTTTTTCAAATAGTGATAAATTTTTTCAGCCAGATCGGCATTAATTCCTGTGACTTTGTTTAGATCGCGCACACCAGCCTGTTGAATGCCCTGCAATCCACCAAAATGTTTGAGCAGCTCCTGCCGGCGCTTTGCACCGATTCCTGGAATTTCTTGCAAAATAGACTGCGTTTGAGCTTTTCCACGGCGGGCTCTGTGGCCGGTGATCGCAAAGCGATGAGCCTCATCGCGAATTTGTTGAACTAGGTGCATGGCGGCTGAATTGGCCGCCAGCTTTATACCCACGCGCTGGCCTTCAATAAACAAGGTCTCTAAACCGGGCTTTCGCCCCTCGCCTTTAGCCACGCCAACTAACAACACTTCTGATATCTGCAACTCGTTCATGATCTGAGCCGCTGAAGAGAGCTGCCCCTTGCCACCGTCGATCAATAACACATCGGGCAACACGCCCTCTTCTTTCAACACACGTTTATATCTACGGGAAATAGCTTGGCGCATCGCGGCATAGTCATCGCCTGGGGTAATATTGTTGATGTTGTAGCGGCGATAATCAGACTTAGTGATGCCCTTGTCTGTGAACACCACACAACTGGCAACGGTTTGATCACCCTGCGTGTGTGAGATGTCAAAGCATTCAATGCGCGTAATGGTTTCGTCGAGTTGGAAAACTTCGGTCAGCGCTTCTAAGCGCTGTTGCACGCTTTGCGTTTCTGATAGATGGCGCTTGAGGCGCTCGGTTACATTGAGCTGCGCCATGCGCAACCAGTCGCGCCGATTGCCTCGAACTGAATGAGTTATTACAACCTTATGATCTGATTGTTCAGATAACCAAGGTTCGAGCTGTTCTTGATCAGCCACTTGCAGGCCCACAATTATCTGTTTGGGCGCTGGGCGTTTGAGGTAATACTGGCCGATAAAGGCACTGAGTATTTCGGCCTCAGTGAAATCAAGGGTTACTTTGGGGAAATGCCCGTTGCTGCCGCTGTGTCGCCCGCCACGGATAAAGGTGACCTCTACACAAACCTTGCCGTGCAAGCTGGCCACGGTTATCAGGTCTATATCACTATGGCCGCTGGTAATCGATTGATGTGATTGCACACGGCGTAAGGCGTTAATGCGGTCGCGCCAGCCTGCAGCCTCTTCAAACTTGAGGTTTTTGGAAGCTGATTCCATATTGCTTTGTAGCAATTCATTCAAGGATTCGTCTTTGCCCTGCAAGAACATACCAGCGAGCTCTATATCTTTGGCATAGGCCTCGTTACTGATTAGCCCAACGCAGGGCGCCGAACAGCGTTTAATCTGATGTTGTAAACACGGTCTTGAGCGATTGCTAAAGAAAACATCGTCGCATTGCCGCACAGGCAGCACTTTTTGCAACAGCGACAAAGTATCGCGTATGGCGGTAACACCAGGATACGGACCAAAATATCTGCCTGGTTGACTGCGATCACCCCGATAAAAACTTAAACGCGGGTACTCATGAGAATCGTCAATATGAATAAAGGGGTAACTTTTAGAATCACGCAGCAAAATGTTATAGCGCGGCTTTTGATCCTTGATCAAATTTGACTCTAGAATCAGCGCTTCATTCTCGGTGTGCGTTACGGTGACTTGAATATCCACCACCTTCTTCATCATGGCTTCGGTTTTGATTGGCAAGCCTGTGGCACGAAAATAACTCGATAACCGTTTCTTCAGGTTCTTTGCCTTGCCCACATACAATAGAGCACCATCCTCGGCAAACATCTGATAGATGCCTGGCGCTTGGCCCACGTTTTGTAAAAATGTTTTGTAATCGAAAGACAAAATGGGTCTGCTAGGTTGATAACGGGTGTGGAGTTGCAAAGACTAATTATAACGCTATTCACGCTAGGCATAAGCGGCTTGATTCACCTATAATTGCCGCTTATCTAAAAGATTGGCTAAACTCCCTAGCAAACCGAGAAAATAATAACAAAATGGCAAAGATCTCAGCAAACGACATTCGGCTTGGCGGCCTCATCGAGCACCAAGGCAATCTATGGCGAGTGCTAAAGAAAAGCCATGTAAAGCCCGGCAAAGGTGGCGCTTTTGTGCAGTGCGAACTGAAAGACATCATCAATGGCACCAAGCTTAACGAACGCTTCAGATCGACTGACAAAGTTGAAAAGCCCCACGTTGAGCCACGCAAAATGCAGTATCTCTACGCTGATGGCGACGAGCATATTTTCATGGACACGGAAAACTACGAGCAATTAACCTTGAGCGCCGACGACATCAGTGAGCAAGCTGGTTACCTGCTGCCTAATACCGATGTGCAAATCAACTTTTACGATGAAACACCGATCGGTGTAGATCTACCTAAAAATGTGGTATTGGAAGTAAGCGATACCGAAGGCGTGGTGAAAGGCCAAACGGCCGCCAGTGGTGGCAAGCCAGCCATTTTGGAAACAGGCATTCGGGTCACGGTTCCAACCTTTGTTAACATTGGTGAGAAGATCAAAGTTAACACCGAGACCGGTGAATATGTAGAGCGGGCCTAAATAGAGTATTGGCTCAACCTTTATTAAGTCCCGGTAGCTCAGCCGGATAGAGCAGCCGCCTCCTAAGCGGCAGGCCGGTGGTTCGAATCCACTCCGGGACGCCATATACAAAGGTCACGTTTTCGTGGCCTTTTTTACTGCTAGTAAACACCAGTAAAGTGGCACAAGTGAAAGTCACTTTGGCACAAATTTGGCACACCAGCATTTGTACTGCGCCGGTGCAACTACCTTGAACACCTTAATTCCTTACAATTTATCCTTACTTTAATGTAAGATTAGACTCTGAACTTATGATAGACG
>JBLHME010000104.1:0-8684 GCA_047623225.1 Cryomorphaceae bacterium | reverse complement strand
CACTTGCATAGCTTCTATGGTTGCCGCCATGTCGCCGGTGTGGCCAACCATGTCGCCGTTGGCAATATTGATTCGGCCAAACTGGTATTCACCGCTGTCTATTAATTTAATCGTTGCGTCGGTGATCTCGCGCGCTTTCATCGCAGGGGCTTGGTTGAATTCGACATTATCGGACGGAATCTCTATATAGGTTTCCAGGGATTCGTTGATATAACCAGAGCGATTGCCGTTCCAAAAAAATGTCACATGGCCAAATTTTTGGGTTTCACTCACGGCGAATGACTTAACCCCTTCGGCGCACAAAAACTCTCCCATAGTGCGATCAATATTCGGTGGGTTCACCAGATATTGATTCGGTACCAATTCGTCGCCGTCGTATTGCAGCATGCCAGCATAGTAAATATCTGGGTGTGGAGCGTATTCGTCACGGTCAAATTTATCAAAATCATCTCGCTCATAAGCAAGTGAAATTTCTATTGCTCGGTCGCCGCGAAAATTGAATAAGATCACTGCGTCGCCGTCTTGCATTTGCCCAACCGGTGCGCCGTTTTTTTGAATCACAAATGCGGGCAAGTATTGATCGCTCTTGCCCGACGTTTCATACAGTGCGGCTATAGCGCTGGCGGCGTTGTCAAAGGCTTGGCCTACCCCATGCGTGTGGCAATGATAGCCACGGCGCACCATTTCCCAATCGGCTTCATAGCGATCCATGGTTATCTGCATGCGCCCGCCACCGCTAGCAATACGAAAGTTGGCTTGGTATGCGTTATTGATAGACTCGATTTTTGCTTCGGTTTGTTCTATGTACAGCGATGCAGAGCGAGCATCCACGTCTCGCCCATCCAACAATATGTGGATACAGCATTCGCGCACTCCCTGCTCTGCGGCTTTTTGCATCAAGGCATACAGATGTTTGGTATGCGCGTGAATATTCCCATCAGAATGCAGGCCTAATAAATGCAGCGTATTTTGCTTGCCATGTTTTATGGCTGATTGCCAAACCTGCGTATCGTAAACTTCGCCGCTGTCTAAGGCATGATTAACTAATTTCGCACCCTGATCAAAAATTCGACCAGCCCCTAGGGCGTTGTGACCCACTTCGCTGTTGCCCATATCATCGTCGCTGGGCAATCCCACTGCTGTGCCATGCGCTGCCAACTCGGTATACAGTGTTTGCGCAGCGAGTTTGTCTAACGTGGGTGTGTTGGCTTGGCTCACAGCATTGCCGGGTCCGGGTGGCGCAACCCCAACGCCATCTGCCACAACAATAACAACCGGCCCAGAACGGCCAGCGAAAGAAGGGTGTTTTTCGAGTTTGATGCTCATATCGAGTTTTTAAGTTGGTTTTCTAATTGAACCAAGGCCTTGGCTCTATGGCTTAACTGTTTCTTAATGGTTGGTTCTAGTTCGGCTAAATTGCAGCCGTGATTAGGTAGGTAAAAAATAGGGTCATAACCGAAGCCACCATCTCCAGCGGCTTGTGTGGCAATTTCGCCTTCCCAAGTGCCTTGGCAAATGAAGGGCGTGGGGTCGTGTTGGTGCTGCATAAATACAATCACACATTGAAACCGCGCTGTACGATTAGCGTTTCCGGCCAGAACCTCTAAAAGTTTTAGATTGTTTGCCTGATCACCCAAGCCATCTGCATAGCGCGACGAGTAAATTCCAGGCGCTCCGTTTAGAGCGTCAACCTCAAGCCCACTGTCATCTGCAATTGCCGGCAATCGAGTCAGTTGGCAGGCGTGCCGCGCTTTGATGATGGCGTTTTCAACAAAACTCAAACCATCTTCGATCGCTTCTGCAATATCAAACTCACTCTGTGGAATAACCTCTAAGCCGAACTCCTGCAAGACCGCTTGCATTTCAGCGACCTTGCCTGGGTTTCCAGTAGCGAGAACGACCTTAGCCATATTTCTATTCAGCTAAGGCACTGTTTTGATGGCCTACCAATTCGCCAATGCCTTTCTGCGCGAGTGCGATCATAGCGGCCATTTCATCTGGGCTGAAGGGCGCGCCTTCGGCGGTGCCTTGAACTTCGATAAAATTTCCGTCTACGTCCATAATCACGTTCATATCTGTCTCGGCAGAGCTGTCTTCTGGATAGTCCAAATCCAATACTGGCATACCGTTATAAATACCCACCGACACCGAGGCGATTTGTCGTGCAATGGGGTTTTCTTTAATCATTCCTTTCTCGAGCATGTGGTTGATAGCATCCGCTAAGGCCACATAGGCGCCGGTGATTGACGCTGTGCGAGTTCCGCCATCGGCTTGTATCACGTCGCAATCAATGGTGATTGAATTTTCGCCCAGCTTTTTCAAATCCACCGCAGCGCGCAGCGATCGGCCAATTAAGCGTTGAATTTCTTGGGTGCGCCCCGATTGTTTGCCGCGCGCCGCTTCGCGGCCCATACGCGAACCAGTTGAGCGCGGTAACATGCCGTATTCAGCGGTGATCCAGCCCTGGCCTTTGCCCTTAAGAAAGCGCGGTATGCGGTCTTCCACCGATGCATTGCACAGCACTTTGGTACCGCCACAACTGATTAACACCGAACCCTCAGCGTGGGCGGTGTAGTTGCGTTCGATTTTGATAGTGCGAAGCTCGTCGGGCTGCCGACCGCTGGGCCGGGCAGATTGTTCATTGCTCATATTTGGAACCTTTGTTGAAACTTTTTAAAGTGGCTGTGAATTTAGAGTTTTTCGTCTAAATCAGAAATAAAACTTTCAATTTCATGTATTGCGTCATCCAATTCAGCCATATTGAATTTCTCAGGCGCATCGGTCTGATCCTTTTCAGAATAAGAACCGTCTAGAAGTTGAATTGTATTCGGCTCGTGATACTCATTGATTGAAGGAATGTCGAGCTGCTTAACGCCCCAGAACAACACCACAATAGACAAGTTATCACTCGGCGCTTTGTTGCGATTTTCTAAAGTTTGCAACAAATTGTCTAAGCCAAGGGTTGGGTGTTGTGGGTCAACATAATCAGTTAAGTCATCTGGTTTGAAAGAATGCCAAGCACCGTCACTGGCCAGAAAAAATATATCGCCATCGTTCATTTCCCATGGCGGGCTAATGTCTGGTCTTGGAGACTCTAGACCACCTACACATCGATTGATCGGGCTATTTAATTCACGCCCCAATTTTTTTGAAACGTGGTCGGTAGTTACCTCGAGAATCTTTCTTTTGCGAATCAAATACAAACGGCTATCGCCAGAGTGTGCCCAATGCGCAATGCCGTCTTGTATCAAGCAAACCACGCAGGTGGTTTTTGGTGAGTCGACATTAAACCCTTGGCTAACCGCGCGCCGGTGAATAGTATGATGCGCGTAATTAATCGATAAGGTTAAAAAGCTCTCGGCTTTGCTTAACTGTGCATCTGTTGATTTTTTAAAAGAGTCACCCAAGGCTTCTATAAAAGCTTGAGAGGCAACGTCGCCGCCAGCATGGCCACCTAAGCCATCGGCAACCACCAACATTATAGCGCCGTCTCGCTCATAGACCGCGGTGCGGTCTTCGTTATAATCACGACCGCCCTGGTGGCTTTGTTGGGCAACGGAATATTTCATTATTATCGGGTTGTCATTATTTCAACAAACTCGTCGACTGATTGCGGCCGATTTCGGTAATCCAGACTACTAGCCATGTCGATCGCTTTGACCAGATTGGAACGATAATATTTGCTGTGGGTTTCCTGCAGCGGCCGAAGTGTTTCCTTTTTTAATCGCTTAACCGCTGAAGGTGGTGACTTATGCGTGATGCAAGCGCGCATGGTCATCGCAATGGCGTAGAGATCAGAACATAAGTGAAGATCTTTCTTCTCATGTTGCTCTGGCGCTGAATATCCATGGGTTAGGGTGTGGATCTTGAGCCGATCTTTTTGCGGGTACTTATAGGCCGCGCCTAAATCAAGAATCAAAGGCACGCCACTGACGCGCAAAAGGATATTGCTGGGCTTAATATCTAGGTGTAAAAAGTTGTTCTTATGCACTTCTTTTAAACCGGCTAAGGTCATTGAAAATACGCTCAAAATGAATTCTTCATCTGGCACGTAATCGGTGTTTTTAATAAACCACCGCAAGTCTTTACCGTGTTCAAAGCGCATTACTAAATAGGCCGTGTTATTGCATCGGAAAAAATTGGACACGTTGACTATATTAGGGTGATCGATTTGTGACAGGGTCAGGCCCTCGTCAAAAAAGCGCTTCAAGCCGATAAGATATTTGTGTTCTTGCTCTTTTGGATGAACATGCAAAGAACCGTCACGCGCTCGGCGCATGCAATTGGTGGCATAAAATTCCTTAATAGCGACTACCGAATTGGTTTTTGTGTCCAACGCGCTGTATACCACGCTGAACCCCCCCACACCGATAACGCGGCCGATCTTGTAGTGCTCGACCAATGTTTCAGGGCGCAGCGGAAGAGCCGGGATAGTTTTGGGTTTGGCTTTGAGAATACTCATTCGGGTATTATAGTCGCTCACAGTCGAACACAGCAACAAAAGCGCCTTTTTCGGAGAAAAATCAATGACTCAAAGCATGACCGCCTACTCACAAGCCGCCCTCAACACCGAAATCGGTGAGATTAGCTGCGAGTTACGCAGCGTGAATCACCGATATCTAGACATTGCACCCAGAATGCCAGAAGAATTGAGGGTGCATGAAAGCACGCTACGCGAAGCAATATCAGCCCGCTTAACGCGTGGCCGAATCGATGTGTTTATTCGCCTTAAAGAAAACGAGGGCAATAACTTAGAACCCAATACCGAGGTTACAGCGCAACTGCAAAGCCTGTTGAAGCTCATGCAAGATCAGGTGCCAGATATGCAAGCGATACGGGCGATAGACGTTTTGCGTTGGCCTGGCGTTTTGCAAGCCAAAAAAATAGACCCCTCGGTTCTCAAAGAAGCGCTCTTTAAGATTATTGAGCAAGCACTTGACGGCTTGCTCGAGTCGCGCGCAACCGAAGGCGAGAAAATGGCAGAATTGATTACCTTGCGCTTGTCCGGCATGCAAACAGTGATTGGCGAGGTAAGTGACTTCTTGCCAGAGATAGTGAGTAGTTACAGAACGCGCCTAGAAGAAAAGTTAGCCGAGATAAAAGACCAACTTGACCCCTCACGCTTAGAACAAGAAATGGTGATTTTTCTACAAAAAACCGACGTAGCCGAAGAGTTAGATCGGTTAAATGTGCATATAGAAGAGGTAAGCGCAGTGCTGGCCAAGCCAGAACCAGCTGGCCGACGCCTAGACTTCCTTATGCAAGAGCTGAATCGTGAAGCCAATACATTAGGATCAAAGGCGCATGACCCGAGGTTGACTAAGGCTGCGGTGGACCTAAAAGTGTTGATTGAGCAGATGCGTGAGCAGGTTCAGAATATTGAGTGATTGTTCATTCAAAAGTAAGCTATAGAAACTGCATAGTCAAATAGAGCACACGGATTAGTCTATCGGCCATCTGCTAATCCAGATTATGGGACGTTAGTCCATTGATATAGAGAACACAAAAGTTGAAGATGGAAACTAGATTATTCGATCAACAGCGGTCTCGTTATTTATAACGAAAATATATTGGATTGTTAAGGAGTTCTTTGGTTTTAATGAATAGTTTTTGCCAGAAGGCTTCAGTCTTGCACAGAGTAGTAACAGCTTGGTTTTTCATTAAACTAAAGCTATTCGAAAGTAGTCTTTCATGGACCAAGCGTTTACTAGTAGCGTTGGCGTATCTTAGCTTTTTGGGGTTAGCTCCGTGGGCTTTCACTCAACAGGTGTTGGCTGAGACAGCCATTGCTGATGACACCACTCATGCGAAGATCGCCAATTACCCAATCAAGCATTACACCATCGAGCAAGGGCTCTCTCAAAGTGTTGTTTACGATGTTGTTCAGGATCAGCTTGGCTATATTTGGGTTGCCACGGGCCGCGGGTTAAATCGTTTCGACGGGCATGATTTTAAGGTTTTCTTGAAAGATGCTGAATTTGAAGAAGCCCTGCAACATGATTATATCCATCGTCTGCTAGTGGACCATAAAGGTGACCTTTGGGTGGGCACTCTAGGCGGAGGCTTAGCCAAGTATAATGCTAAGTCGGAGAGGTTAACGCGATTTGTCTTAGATGCCAAAGCGCCCAATATCGAGATTTATGACCTTGTAGAAGACGCTTCGAATAACATTTGGGTTGTGACAGAAAAGACCTTGTACCGGATTTCAGCCGATAGACGTTTAATACAGAACTATCAGCAGCAACTAGATGACCTAAAGGGTGCCCTGAGGACTGTCGCGGTTGGGCCCAACAAGCAATTATTTTTGGGTACTGATTTAGGCGAAGTTTATGTATTAGCGACGCCTGAGGGCGCTAACAGTGACTTAGCGCGAATCGTCGATGATTCAACTCTAGGCTTGATCAACCATATCTCGCCTATTGAGGGCGGTCGTCTATTGATCGCATCTAGTACTCAAGGCTTGTTTGAAGTGGTTGCATATCGATATTCTTCGAATCAGTGGCAAGGAGCAGATCAAGTACCAAACCAAAAACTAAACAAATTAGCGGCAATTGAATCCATCTCTAATGTGCTGCTTGATTCTGAAGATAACATTTGGATTTCCACTGATGGTAATGGTCTTTTTCTATATCGTCTGAATACTGGGGTGCTGGTCAATCTAAAAAGTAATAAAGGTGGTGCCGATAGTTTGAATAGTGATCGGCTCTTGACCTTATACCGTGACCGGTCGGACAATCTTTGGGTTGGAACCTTCGCCAGCGGTTTAAATTCCATGTCATTGTCATCTACTGCATTTCAACGAATTACCGACAATGTTGATCAAAAAATTCATCTCAGCAATCGAGTCGTTTGGGCTGTGCACGTTGATCAACATGGTGGTGTGTGGGTAGGAACGGATACTGGTGTTGATTACCGAGCACCCCAAAATCAGCACTTTGAGAAAGCTCAGATCCGCGATACTTCTAATCGCAATCTGATACTTAGTGGTGCCACGAGCTTTATCGAAGACGACAACATTCTATGGATAGGCACGTGGGCACAAGGCTTGGTGAAATTCAATACAAGCACGCAGCTTGCTGAGCAGTTCAACAGTAAATCACCCCTGCCGGGGAGGCTAAACAGTGATCGTATAAGAGTTTTACTAAATACGTCTGAGGGAAAACTATGGATAGGCACGAGACATGGTTTGAGTGTCTTAGATAAAACCTCTGGCAATGTCGTTTTTTACCAAAACGATGCGGACAACTCGCAGAGCTTACCGCATAACAGAATACGCAGCCTGTACCAAGACGATACCGGTCGAATTTGGGTGGGGACTAGTGCCGGTTTAGTGTTTTATGATCAAGAAATAGATGGTTTTCGTCGCCCCCAAATCGCTAAAAAATGGGGCTCCGAAATACGAGAAATGGACGTGCGAGCGATCTATAAAGATGAGAATAATATTTTTTGGTTGGGTACTGGAAACGGTTTGTTGAAAGCCGATTTTAGTACGGGAGATGCCAAGATTTTCCAGCAAGATAATGGGCTGCCAAATAATGTTCTCTATTCATTTCTACCTGACTCATACGGTAACTACTGGATAGCTACAGATAATGGGTTAAGTATGTTTGATTCGAATAAGGAAGAATTCACAAATTATTTTGTTCAAGATGGATTGCAAGGAAATGAACTAAATTTTGGTGCCCAAGCTAGAGACCTAGACGGAAACCTATATTTTGGAGGAACCGAAGGGCTAACGATTTTTAACGAAGCAAACCTAATTCCTAAAAACCTTACGCCAGCTCCTTTAGTGATTAATGATATTAGCAGTTATAGCGCCAGCTATAACTTGCGTAAACACTACACTGGAGGTTTTAAGGCTGCACAACCATTTATGTTCGACATTGAAGACAAGCGCTTAGAGATCAGCTTTGTTGGGCTAGATTATAGAAACCCTCATCGCCTCAAGTACGCTTATCAACTTGGAAATCAAGACCATGACTGGAACAGGGTCGATGCCAATAATCGACTCGCTGTCTATACCAATCTCAGACCGGGTGCTCATGAGTTTAAAGTTGGCTATGCTTCCAGCACCTCAAGCGAGGTTACTGGTGTAGAAAGTTTTACTATTTACATGGAGCCAGCAACTTGGCAAACCACTTGGTTTAAGTTGCTCATGGTTCTAATTATTCTTGCGGCAATTCTTCTTATTGTTAATCATCGAGTTCGTGCATTACGCGCGCGCGCTGAGTTACTAAAAGCGGAGGTAGAGGTCAAAACGCAGGCGCTAAAGAGTTCCTATGAAGCACGATCCAAGGATCTGATGATCATTTCGCACAATCTTGGAACTCCGATAGCAGTGATTAACCAAATGGCAGGAATAGTAAAACGCCGTTTACAGGAACTTGGTGTATTTGACTCGGATATTAATGACCAGCTTGATCTACTTAAGCAAGGGATTAGCGAAGCAGACGAGAGAGTTAGTCAGCTAAGTGACGTGGTTCGCCTACAACGCTGGGAGTTAAAGAAAAATCAACGGCTGGAGATTAAAGAGAAGTTGCTATCCACCTTGCCGGCGTTTGAGAAAAATTCAGCGCGTATCGAGATTGGTGAAATTCCAGAGGCAACGGTTTTTTGTCCTAGCGATGCGCCTAGTCTCATATTGGATAATCTTATCTCGAACGCATTGAAATATAGCCCTGAAA
>JBLHME010000103.1:0-8856 GCA_047623225.1 Cryomorphaceae bacterium | reverse complement strand
TCGTACAACAGAGCAGCGTATACCAAGACCATCAAGAAGGGCAGTTCATCAAAGCCTCAAAACTTGACTACGCACACCAGACAGATTTCATTCGTCTGAAAAAATTAATCGAATACGGTGGTGTTTATGCCGACATGGATACGCTCTTTGTAAATCCATTGCCGGATGAACTTTTTCAACATCCGTTTGTTATCGGGCTTGAACAAGATGTAGTCGACCCTGTCACTAAGCAACTAATGCCGTCTTTATGTAACGCGCTGTTGATGGCGGAACCCAATTCAGAGTTCGCACAAAAATGGTTGGAGGCCAGTTACCAATCGTTTGATGGCACCTGGAGTGCGCATTCTTGCCAGCAAGCAGCTACGCTAGCTTCGCAACTGCCGGATAAAGTATACGTTGCCCCACAACGTTTTTTCTTCAAACACATGTGGACAAAAGAAGGAATTAGTACGCTGTTTGAAGGGCTGGATAACGACTTTCACCAGGTCTTCAGCATGCATATGTGGAATCATTTGTGGTGGGATAAATCCAGAGTAGATTTTTCCGATTTTCACTCTGGTTTAATCACCGAAGAAAACGTTCTGGCGCTAGACACAACTTACAATGTCATCGCCCGACAATTTTTACCGCAAAGGTCGTCGCGCCCTGCAAACGCGAAAAAATCATCCACTTCAGTCCTAATCCCGAAGCTGATCGCCGGCTGGAAACCTGCTCAGCAAAAAACTCTCAACGGGTTTTTACATCGGGATTCCGGGAAATTTTTCGCTACCAACGAAATCACTAATTTGATTTTGGCGCAATGTGACGGAGTTAGAAGCGTTGCAACCATCATAAGCACTCTGGGTGAAGCCTTTCCCGAAGATGTTGAAAGCGTAAGCCACGATGTACAAACTACGCTACGCCAATTGGCGTTGAACGGTGTTGTTCGATTCAAACAAATTTACACTACCGCCCCTCCCGCGCAGCCTAGCCTGCCGCCCGTATCGTCAAAAAAATACAAGCTATGTATCAGCATGGCTACGTATGATGACTATGACGGCGTGTACTTCTCAGTACAAGCAATTCGGATGTATCATCCGGAAGTATTGGACGATATTGAGTTCGTTGTGCTCGACAATAATCCTAGCGGAGTGTGCGCGCAAGCGCTGAAAAGATTAGGTGACGCGATGCCAAACTATTCTTACATCCCAGGCGATAATTTCCAAGGAGCATGGTCTAAGTTTTCACTAGTCAACTATACCAACGCACCTTATATTTTGGGTATCGACTCGCATGTCATGATTCAGTCCGGCGCGATTAAGCGCTTACTGGACTATTTTGACACACACCCTGATACGCCCGATTTTCTGCAGGGCCCATTGGTGAGTGATGATTTAGTTTCCTTGTCATCGCATTTCACGCCTGGTTGGGGTAGCGGCATGCATGGCAAGTGGGCCCAAGATTCAAGAGCTGATGACATCGACAACCAAGCCTTTGATATTCCCATGCAGGGGATGGGCCTTTTTGCCTTTAAGAGAGACCAATGGCCGAGGGTTAACCCACGCCTTAAGGGCTTTGGTGGCGAAGAGGGCTATGTGCACGAAAAAGTTCGTCGCGCTGGCGGGCGCACTTTATGTCTGCCATTTTTGCGTTGGGTACATCGTTTCAATCGCCCCATGGGGACGCACTATCCACTCAATTGGGTTGATCGCATTCGCAACTACATGATCGCGCATGACGAATTGGGTATCGACAATGGTGAGATGATTGCACACTTTAAATCGCATATAGGTGCTGCTGAGACAAGCTCTGCGGTTGCCAAAGCTGAACACGAGATCAGCAACCCCTTTTACTTCTTTGATGTTATTTACTGCATTAATCTAACTAGTGAACAAGACAAATGGCGGGCTGCAAAGAAACAATTTGAGCAGCTAGGGATCAGTCATCGGGTGCAACGATTCGCTGCCATTGAAACGCCTGATAATCACCACATCGGTTGCGCATTATCACACCGCGCCATTATTCAAATTGCCGCAACAAGCCAACACAAAAATGTGTTGGTGCTGGAAGATGATGTGATTTTCGACGCAGCCACGCTCAGCCATCTCACTAAGAGCATGCTTGAAGCCAAAACCACCAACTGGGATATTTTGTACTTAGGCGGACATTGTTGGGGTAGGAAATATCCGCTAGTAGAAGGTTGTGATTATCTTACTGAGGTTGACGGCACTCAACGCGGCCCAACCACCACCCACGCGATTGTTTATCAGCAATCAAGTTATGCAACACTTCTGCGTGAGCTGCCCGACAATGTTCACCAAATGGCCAAATACACCGAGCATGTCTCGCCAGCCATTGATCAGACTCTTGCCGATGCTACCTCGCTAAAGAGGCTGTTAACAGAACCCTTAGTGGCTAGCCAGCCTGGGCTTCTTATCAATGAGGCGCAAAGCTTTACCCCGTTAAGTTCTGAGTAAGCATGAGCATCAACAAAAATACCAACTGCCATTTCGATATACGCTATTTGTACGCCGACCACATGAGCCTTTTAAAAGGGGCTAAGTAACGACAAATTGCAGGATCTCAATCGTCAATGTTTCCAAGGCGCCCAGGCCAACACAAGCGCGTCGAGCGGTGCTAAGACATGAGTCACATGCGTAATTTTCCACCGCAATTGCATGTTCCATCACAGTTGTGTAACAGCTTTATCAACATTCGATGTTTTGGGTCTATGTCTCCCACATTCATTATCTCTTTAAAACGTTGCCTATGATAAAATAAATCTGTCCCCTTTGTTTTTTCATTCACCATATCCCAATTGTTGATGAAGCTGACCAGCTGATTGGCATAATTAGTCACCGCGACGTACTCTCAGCAAACAGCTCTAGTTTGCGTAGTAAGCCCGGTTCAGATTACGGCTCCACTTTGATCGGCGATATTATGGTGACGGATGTTGTTACTATTTCCCCAACAGCCGGCACGCTTAAAGCGGCCCAATATATCCACAACTCGAGACACGGTTGTCTGCCGGTATTGGACGACGGTAAATTAGTCGGTATTGTCACCGAATACGACTTCGTAGAAGTTGCGATGAGCTTGCTTGAACGACGACAAAGAACAGAATTCACCGAAGAAGATGCTGAAGACCTGGCCAGCGATAATTTACAAAGCGCGGATGAATTAGGTTTGGATGTGTCTGCCGCTCAAAATTGGGACTAGTTGAATTCAATGTTAAGGCGCCAGAATGTAGCGGCTAATTCATTCATTGCCTAAGCCCTTATTGTTGCAGTGTTGGCTCTTCTCCTTGCTACTTTCACTATCTTCTTCGAGCAGGTCTTTTAGATAATCCAACTCTGCTTTTGACAACTATTTGTTTTGTACAAACGTTGTTAGTAATTCTTTCATGTCTCTACGGAACACCTTATTCAAAAAGCCCTCGCTTTCTTCAGCCAGAAATTCATTACGTTCCACAGCCGGGGAATAAAGGTATCGTCGGCCTTCTGTTACATAAGAAAGGACCTTTTTCTTTACTAAGCGATTGAGAAATGTTTTCACTGTTTTCTCGTTCCAGCCTCGGTCACTCAATCTATCTACAACATCCAAACTGCTTAATGGGGATTCCTGCCACAGAACCTCCATCACCAATTTTTCTGATTCACTCATTCGATCAAACATACTCTGCTCATGGTTCTTCAGCTTATCGACATGCAAAATATGACACATCGGCGAAGCTGCTGTACTACGACCTGTTAAATTGCAATCGCATTGATTACATATGTAATCACAAGGCAAAGATTGCAAGCGTAATCGTTATTCGTCGAGTGCTAAATGAGGCGTGACCAATGAACCTTTTATCATGTTTAAATTCTACCTTTCTCCCTCTTGCGGCGCAGGCCCAACCGCAGTTCGTTTTCTAACCGCCTGCGCATCTTCAACACTAAGCTCAACACTCGCTTCGATTATTTTTTCAAAATGGGCTTGATCCCAGGTGTTTTCGCCACTCAGGCAATAAACGTAAAGTTCAGGAGAGTCTTCAATTGAGATTTGATCTTGAATAAACAGTGTTTCAATTAATTTTGAATCTTCTCCTTTGGTCCTTATATCGTAGGCCCCGGTGGCAGGTAGGGCGCTTTTACGGCATAGCAAGCTGCCTTCCCATAATCTAACGTTTGAGCAAAATACCTTATCACTCTGCTGTTGGTGAATTAACCAGCGAGGTAATATTGAGGCCGCTTTGTTTTGGCGTAGAGCCGATGCTAGTTGTTTTGCCAGCCGTTCAGGGTGATACCAATCATCATCATCCCACTGGCAAACGAATTGCCCACCGGCTATTTGAATAGATAAATTTCGAAGCTCGCCCAAGTTTAGTTTTGGCTCTATTGGCACAATATGATGCTTTATTTCATCGTCATCGAGCCCACCCAAGTAGTCGATTGTTGCTGAGTCATCTGCCTCGCAAACAACCATTAGCTCCTTAACAGGATAGCTTTGCGCCTGAAAACAACTTATCGCGCGCGCTAGCTGCGGTACCCGGTTTCTAGTCACGCACAAACACGAGATCAAAGGCTGTTGATAGTTAATCTTTGCAACCGACTCTTCTATTTTGTATTTCGCGTGAGAGCCATTGCTAGTGGCATCGACCCTTGCCACTGATTGGTAGAATGACTGTTGCCGCTCGTAGTACATCGTCAAAAGTGCAACATTTCGGATGTAGCTCGGGGGATAATCGCCTGCTCGGCCACTCGGTTCATGCCATAGATGGTAACCGATATTGTTTAGCGTAGTTGTTTTCGACGCAAAGAAGGCAACCCGTTTCGACATTGCATCGTCTTCACCTCCCCAGCCCTCGAATCGCTCATCCAAGCCCCCAGTTAAATCATAAAGGCTGCGGGTGATTACGAACACGCCACCGCAGAATGGCGGGTGTTGACCTATAGGTTTTCGATTTAATTGTTCTGTGGTTCGGTCGATTTTTACTGTGCCAGTGTGCGCCAGTAGCCTTTGAGATTCTTGCTGAGTCAGGTCAACTAGAACGTTATAGGGGTTTACCGCGTCAACACCATTGTCTAATTGCTTAGAACTCTCGTCTAAAGCCGCTGCACCAATAAGCATATCTGCATCAGCGAACACCAGCCGCTCACAACTAGCTAAAGAAGCCGCAATATTCAGCCCCCATGATTTATTGAACTGACCGGCGTTTTCGACAAAAACATAATTTAGATTTGAATGCTGTTTGACCGCCAAACGAGGGGCGGCATCTTGTTCAACTAGAACCACCTCCAAGGTTGAGTCAAGGCGTAGCTGATCCAAAATATAAAGCAAATTGCTCAGCCTGCTCTTATCAGACTCGCGATAAGTCACTAGGTAAGAAAAACGATACATTATTGATCTATTGGCTTGGTGAAATCTAATTTATACAAATTTTGGTTGAGGTCATCTACAGCAATCTAGCAAGCATAGTAGACTGCTATTGGGTTAAAATGAATCTCTGCAGCGCTTTTTCGCGCCTCAATACTGATCATTCAAACTACAAAAAACAACGCTATGAAACAAGCAATGTCCGCAAATGTATTAATTGGCACACCGGCCTATAACGGCATGTTACATACAGACTATCTGCATTCGATTCTTGGGTTTGCGAGCAATAGTATTCCTCACTCGGTGATGACAATTGGCAATGAAAGCCTTATCACGCGCGCCAGAAACGCACTTTTAGCAACCTTCTGGGAATCTAACGCTTTCACGCATCTATTATTTCTTGACGCCGATGTCTATCTTGACCACAAGGGCCTTATCGATATGCTCAACCATAACAAAGATGTTATCGGAGCACCGGTTTTTCTGAAGAGCAAGGATTCTGCAGGCAATCAAACCCTCAATACAGATGCTAAGCCTGAAGTACTGCCGGTTCTCCAATCGGTTTCTCGGGTTGGTACCGCGGCCTTACTATTGTCACGCGCAGCGGTTAACTCATTGGTAGAGCATGCGATACAGCAAGACAGAGTTTACAAAATAAATAGAATGTTGCGACGAGAAGGAATGGCCACCAACCACTATGATGTTTTTAGAGTGGGAATCTCTAATGGTGAGTATTTATCTGAAGACTTTTGGGTTTGTAAAGAATTGATTCAACTGGGCTACGAAATCCACGTGGACACGTCGATTTACACCCGACACAACGGCATGGTCTGTTTTGATTAGCCCTATCCTAGGTTAATAGAGATAGAGCTTTTAAGGTTTGTCCGGAAATTTAATTTATGACCAATAGGACTTCGACAAACTAAAATTAAACCCCATGTTGGCATTTGGATCTGAAGTGGTGGTAGCTGCTGCAGTAGTAGTCGGAGTAGCAGTCGTTGTCGGAGTAGCCGTTGTAGTCGGCGGCGTCACTGGCGCACAAGATGGGTCAGCCGACGAAACACCGAAGGCTCCGCTTTCACCAAAACCCGCTACCGATCCATTACAGCTCGTTGGCGTGGTGGCACTATCTAAAGTGCCAGTCACCGTGTAACCCAAATGTAGGCCGCCGACATTGACTGAGGTTCCAGTTATAACTCCAGTCTTAGTATCAGACACACTGGTGTTCAAGGTCAACTCGACAGTAGCAACTGAACCTTCAACGGTGAGTACTAAACAACCTCCGGTCAAGTCGTCAGCAGCGCTTGCATAGGCTTCGCCAACAAAAACATCAAGAATATCATTCGCATCAAAACCATTACCAGTGGCCTTTGTGGAGGCAATACCCCCTCCGCCACCCATCACAGCAGCACCCGTACTAGTCTGTGCGTGACTCGGCAGTATCACTGCGTCAATCAGGGGCTTTTCCCACTGGTCCGGTAGAACGCTGGTCGAAATTACCACGCCGCCGCCAATCAAGGTATTTCTTAACAGCGTACGCCGAGTGTTTTTCTGCTCTACTCCAACCGCTTGTTGTTGCTCAACAGTTAAATTAGATGAGGATGATTCATCACCACTTGAGGCATTATTCTCACCGGATATTTTAGTATTTTTATCTTTGGTCATTGTTACAACAAGCTGGTTAAATTAGTTAGCAATTGATAATACCAACATTATTAGCTTAACGACAACTTTATTCGTCTGCACTTTATTCGTCTGCCAAGCTTTAACCATGGGAACGGCCGTCAGACAAATCCGCTAGAGTACGAGGGAATTATTAGCGCCTAATTGATTTAATATGATACCTAAAATTATCCATCAAACGTGGAAAACTGATCAGGTTCCAAGCGAATGGAAGGCCTTTGCTGATTCATGGAAGTTTCATCACCCCGACTGGCAATATAGACTTTGGACCGACGCCGATGGCGCCGCTTTTGTCGAAGAATTCTATCCTGAATTTCAAGAAACCTACCTGTCCTACCCTTACGGCATACAGCGCGCGGACGCGATTCGTTATCTACTGATTTATCATTACGGGGGTCTTTATGCCGACCTTGATTTTGAGTGCCTGCAATCCTTCGAGAGCCTACGGGACAACAATCAACTTATTATAGGTCTTGAGCCGCACAAGCATGCACGAGAACAGTCACGGCCAGAGTTACTGTGTAATGCCTTGTTTGCCTCACAACCAGGGTCGGTATTCTTAAAGACCGTTATCGATTTCTTAACTGCGGGTAACAGCCAGACGCCTGCGCATGATGTGTTGAATACCACCGGCCCAATGATGTTGCAAAACGTGTATGAGCAAACAGCCAAACAGGGTGTGGAGGCACATCCCCCTATTCGCTTTTGTCCATTTGTAAACAATGCACCAGAACTGGCACAGCTCGCCGAAAACTCAGTACTAAGTGAACGCATAAGACAAAAGCTGATCAGTTTAGGCTGCTTTGCCGTTCACCACTGGGCAAACTCATGGACTCAAGGCTCCCCTAAGCAGCTGTTGAACCCAAAGCCCAGTGAAATCGAGGGTTTTGAATTTCACCCTATGCTTGATTCGCCAGAGATGAACTTATTTAACGGTGGTAGAGATATAGCGGTACTAGCTAATTTTTGCAGAAACACACCTGAAGTGGTGGCGTTCAACACTGATGGTTTTGCCAAACACACAATCTGTGCAAGCGCTGATTTCAAGCAATTGCAAAACGTGAATCCGGACGAAGGGCTTTACGTTAAAAAATCAATGACTAGCCCTAATGATTGCTTAAAGCCACACTTCGACAAACAATGCGTTTATCTTCCAAATATTGGGCCAAAGCCTTTCATCTTATTTTTGGACGAAATCAATGATCCAGTGATTAGGTCGGTGATTCTCGCAAATCTAGTTTGGGAGCCCGTCGAGACAGCGCTGCTATGTAAGCTACTTTCTGCAGGCGAAACTGTAATTGACATAGGTGCCCACATTGGCTACTTCACGGTGCTTTTTTCGTGCTTAGTGGGCGAGCAAGGAAGTGTGATTAGTTTTGAACCTGAAGCAGATAATTATTCCCTATTACAAGCGAACGTTTCAATCAATGGTTTGGACAATGTGATTATCGAAAATCAAGCGCTATCAAACAGGTCTGGCGTGGCTCCCTTGTATTTATCAAGTGATCATAAGGGCGACCATCGCCTTGCGCCTACCGCCGCCAGAGATGTGCAAAAAGTTACTCATATTGCGCTCGATCAATACCTGGCGAAGGGCTTGCAACAAATTCATTTCATAAAAAGTGACACCCAGGGTCATGAGCTTGAGGTTCTGCAGGGAATGACGCAAGTGATTGAACGCAACAAAGACCACTTGTGTTGCCTGTTGGAGTTCTCACCGGGGCTATTGGCAGCGGCAAACCCCGAGGGCATTAGTAATTTCATTGACTTCTTTGATTCGTATCAAACCGAAATCTATTGGATTAGCGAAAAGATCGGCACCCACGAACTAGTATT
>JBLHME010000102.1:0-9323 GCA_047623225.1 Cryomorphaceae bacterium | reverse complement strand
AACGCTATTTTCAAAAAAATTGTGGGCATGACACCGACTCAATATCGGGCTGAACAATCAGCCACTAAGTAGCAATAGCGTTGACGCGGTTGCTTAAAAAAAACAATACTATCGCAGTAGGTAAAGACTGCTTTAGTGGCTGGACAAAAGAACGGACGAATAAGTCTTTAACATTTGACGGAAAGGTGAAACCACATATATTCTAATCAATTCAAAGTGGGGCGCTTGTGAAACGTTCATATTTCTCGTCGCCCAGCAAGCAACAGACAACGATTAGACATCTTCCTAAGCAGAATTGCTTCAATGGCTAAATGCCTGCTAAGCACAAAAGAGCTTTTACGCGAAAACGGCCATTAGCAGTGATCACTACAAGCCAATCAAACGGCAATGTTAAGTGCCGTATACAAGAGTCGCCTTTATGCGACGTTACTATTGTGGATGAAGCAGCTAAGAGCTCTGCAGCTTGACTGCCTTTAATTGGGTTTAATTGGGTTTGATTAGACAAGTAAGATCTAGGCCACGATAAACTAGTCTAGAATTGCGACCAGTCCTAAGCAGTTTTTCTAATTTGATGTGGCCTGGTCTGTATACAAGGTGACTGTCGATTGGGCAGGACAACTGCACGATATGACAAGGCGGGCGCCTGCGACGACTAGCTGGGCATTTTGCCCTAAACACAGGGCAGGGGCTGCTGTAGTATAGGGTTTCGACGATCTGGCAATTACTGTGAATGAACCTCTGAACAACAACACCCTATCTCACGGCTTCAATCATTACTGGCCTCTACAGTTAGTATTCTGGGCTGGCCTGTGTGTGATTACGTTTCTAACCTTAACCGTGTGGTACGGGCAGATTGGATGGCGGCACCTTAGCCACACGGCCATGCAAGGTGGATTAGGCATAGCCTTGTCGTATCCCCTTCATATTGTATTCAGCAGTATTTGGAACGAATCTCAGAAGTTGCGGATACCGATTAGCCTGGTCTCTGTGGCGATAGTTTCCGGCTTGTGGAATGTTAGCCGGATGATTCTATTTATCTGGTTGACTGGTGAGAAGGAGATTTGGGCTGATTTTGGTGGGTGGTATTTTGGTGCGATTTTTGTTTTCTTGTGCTGGACAGCCCTCTATCACGGCATTCGCTACTATCAATTATTGCAGGCCGAAAACCTAATGAAGCTCGATGCAGAGGCTACGGTAAGCGAGGAGAAAGTCAAACGCCTAGTAGCTGAAACTGAAGCCAAAGATGCGCAATTAAAGATGCTGCGTTATCAACTTAACCCCCATTTTTTATTCAATACTCTGAATGCCGTTAATTCTCTGGTAGGTACGGAAGAACCTAAACGAGCACAGAAAATGATTGTCCAGCTTAGTCAATTCCTACGCTATTCGCTGGACAACAATCCCGAAATGAAAATACCCTTGGAACGCGAGCTAGAAGCATTGATGCTCTATCTAGAAATCGAAAAAACTCGTTTTGCAGAGCGCTTGAAATTGGACTTTAAAATTGATGATGAAACTAAAGCTGCCTTGATTCCAAGCCTACTATTGCAACCTCTGATTGAAAACTCAATGAAATATGCCATTGCTAAAAGTGAAAATGGCGGCGAGATTCGATTGCGTGCGCATACCTATCGGAAATTATTGGTTCTAGAGCTAAGCGACACAGGCACTGGAGAGAAAATACAAAGCAGTAAGATGCAAAGCGGTACCGGCAGAGGTATAGGTTTACGCAATACGGTCGACAGACTCAAAGCATTTTATGGCTCTGATTTTAGTTTTGACTTGGTACCGAGCTCCGTAGGGGGACTTAAGACTGTGATCCATATTCCCTATGAGACACTCTCTATTACAGCAGAGAACAAGGTAAATTGAACACAATACGCATCATTATTGTGGATGATGAGCCATTAGCTCTAAATCTACTGCAAACCTACCTCAAAAAGCACTCCAGCATTGAGGTCATAGCAGAGTGCCAAAACGGCCGACAAGCGATAGCCAAAACTAATGAACTACAGCCAGACTTGATGTTTTTGGATATTCAAATGCCGGGCTTATCAGGCTTTGATGTTATTCAAAATCTGCAAGCTGATATCATGCCGCTAGTGGTATTTGTCACCGCATATGATCAATACGCGCTTGCGGCGTTCGATGTCTCGGCAGTTGACTATTTGTTAAAACCGCTCAGTGAAAGTCAGTTAGATCGAGCCATCCATCGTTGTCGTGAGCGCCTTGGTGTTGAAGGCTCAACAAACACCAAATCTCAGATAATCGATGCGATGCGGAAGATTGGATCGGAAAATATAGTGTCGTCATTCTCTGGGGTGAGAAAATCAGAAAGCGCTCGAAACCACGAGGCTGGAAGCCAAAGTGAGCTTCCTAAAATTGTCGTAAAGGATCGAGACGTAATTAACTTGATAGACCAACACGACATTGACTGGGTAGATGCCGCTGGCGATTACATGTGTATTCACGTTGCGGGTGAAACGTTGATAATGCGCAGCACACTAAAAGCGCTACTTGCGCAGTTAAGTTCAACGATATTTCAAAGAGTTCATCGTTCAACGATAGTAAACTTAAGCCGAGTTGAGAAAATCATCCCCTGCGGCAAAGGAGAATATTTTCTAGAACTCGGCAATGAAGAACAGATCAAAGTAAGTCGTAACTTCAAAACGGCAATTAAAGAATTGATCGCCAAGCATGAAATCGGATAGCTGGGCGCGACAACGTTCTAAAGCTTGACGATCAATGAGTGTCTTCAAATAAAATAGCTATTTGGAATAGCTCATTCCAAAGCCAAAAGGAAACAAGGGGTCATAATCCGAATCGCCCACGTTAAGCTCTGGGCCAGGCTCCTTCGGCCAGGAGAACGAGAGCTTTCCTTGAAAGTCGTAGTCGCCAAGCACCACATCGGCTATGCCTTGTCCTTCTGAACCCGGCAACCATGCGGCTATAAAACTAGAGACTTCTGCGAGCTCTTGATTGATTATCAGGGGTCTGCCAGACAGTAGAACTGCGACTACCGGAATGCCCTTATTGGTGATATTTTTAATCGTAGCAAGGTCTTCCGGATGTGCCTCAGCAAGCTCCAAACTGCTGCCATAAGGCTCTAATATTTTCATTAGCCCTCTGATCTGCGAACCCGCTTCAACCAATACGTTATTGCCAGTTCGCACATCGCCCATTCCCTCTGCGTAGGGGCGCTCTCCAATAACAACAATTGCCACATCATGCTTTTGCGGGTCAGCGTCCAGTCCTAAACCGTCTAGGCTTAAAACCGCATTGCCAGCTTGAGTCTGAATACCCTCCCAGATTGAGGTGCCGCCATCAATTGATTGGTTGTCTTGCACACCTTGCCAAGCAATGGTGAAGCCCCCACATTGGTGACCACGATTGTTAGCGCTTTTTCCTGCTACAAGGATTCTGGCCTGCTTGGATAGCGGCAGCAAGCTGCCTTGGTTCTTTAGAAGAACCAAGGATTTGCGTACAGATTCGCGCGCTACCTCTCTGTGTTGTTGTGCACCAAATGAAGCATTATTAGACCAAACTCGCTGTTTCGGGCGTGGTTTATCAAACAGCCCTGCAGCGAACTTAACTGACAGTATTCTGCGCACGGCGTCATCTATGCGCGACATCGGCACACTGCCACTGACTGCGTGATTCCGAACATGACTGATAAATTCGCGCCATTGTTCGGACACCATAAACATGTCTATCCCTGCATTGACACTTTTTCCGACCGCTTCATAGTAGTCTTCTGATAGATAGTCGATACCATCCCAATCCGAAATAATAAAACCGTCGAAGCCCATCTCGTCTTTGAGCACATCGGTCAACAACTGCTTATGCCCGTGACACTTATCTCCATTCCAACTATTGAATGAGGCCATCACCGTTAAAACCCCAGCATCAATAGCCGACCGATAAGGCAGTATGTGCATATCGCGCAACTCTTCTAAACTAAGCGTTGTTTCACCCTGATCGATGCCATGGGTAGTACCACCGTCACCGACCCAGTGCTTAACACAGGCCACTACGCTATTATCGCCCATGTCAGCCTGTAGGCCTTGCACAAACGGTGCCGCATAAGACGCTACTAGGTTTGGGTCTTCTGAGTAGCTCTCATAGGTTCGCCCCCAATGATCGTTTCGCGCCACCGCCAAAGTTGGCGCAAAGGTCCAGTCTACTCCTGCGGCAAGTATTTCCTGAGCCGTCGCCTGTGCAATACGGTTTACTAGGTCTGAATCATGAGCCGCGCCTAGCCCGATATTGTGGGGGAACACGGTTGCACCAATGACGTTACTATTGCCGTGTATCGCGTCCACACCATAGATCAGGGGGATAGCTAAGTGATGATCGTCTTCGATCATCGATGCCGACCAATATGCATCATTCATCTCAACCCAGTCAGCCGGCCGGTTGTCTCCTGGACAAGAACCACCGCCGCTAAGGACTGAACCTAAATGGTATAAAGTCACATCTTCTGGCTCACATGACATCCGTTCGGGTTGCGTCATTTGACCGATTTTTTGATCTAAAGTCATACGTGAGAGCAGTTCTTCGACGCGTGCTTTTAAGGCTTGATCTTGGAGTGGAGAATTCATATATTAGTTCTGTTTAGTGTTTAATCGTGGATCTCAAAATCGGCCCAAAGTTCGGCTTCGGAGCTACCGCCGATCCAAACATGAAATCGGCCAGGCTCAGTTACTAGTTCCATCTTACGGTTATAAAATGCCAACTCGTCTGTGTGCAGGGAGAAAGATATTCTTTCGCGCTCGCCTGGTTTTAAACAGATGCGCCTAAACCCCTTGAGTTCTTTTACTGGGCGCGTGACAGTCCCTACTAGATCGCGGACATACAATTGCACGACTTCTTCGGCTACACGGGACCCAGCATTAATCACATCGGCATGTACTTCGATGGTATCTCCCAAGCCGATACCGCGGTGAGAAGTGGTGATCTTCACATACTTGAAATTACCGTATGAAAGCCCAAAACCAAACGGAAAGAGTGGCTTATAACCAGCGTCTAGATGAAAGGATGTCATCCCCAACGACGTCTGTGATGCCCGTGCAGGAACATCATCCATACTCACACAAGTGTGGTCAGTAGCAGGTCGACCGGTGTTTTTGTGAGAGTAAAAAATTGGTACTTGGCCCACCGCTAGAGGAAAAGTCACCGGTAATTTACCAGACGGTGACTCGAGGCCAAATAATAGGTCGGCGATCGCAGGCCCACCCATGGTACCAGGATGCCAGGCGTATAAAACCGCATCAGCATGACTTAAGATATTGCCAATTGTCAAAGGACGCCCTGCCATTATGACTAAGACTAAAGGCTTACCGGTACTGGCCACGGCCTCTATCAATTCGCGTTGATGGCCAGGCAAATCAATATTTGCTCGGGAGTGTGCTTCACCAGACATAAATGACTCTTCGCCCACCACCATGATTACGGCATCGGATTGCTGAGCCGCGTTTATCGCTTTTTCAAAGTCATCGTGATTGTGGCTTCGGGTAGTCTCCAAGCCTTTAACATAGTTAAGCTCCACGGTTCGGCCGACCAGTTCCTCAATAGCTTGTTTGCACGTCACACTATGTTGCGCTTCGCCATCGAAAACCCAGGTACCTAGTTGCTCATAATCGTCGTCAGCCAAAGGCCCAATAAGCGCTACTGACGACAACTCTGCTTGAGCCATTGGCAAAACATTGTTTTTATTCTTTAGCAATACACAACTTTTAACTGCAGCTTCTTTGGCGACCCTTAAGTTTGATTTATTAAGCACCTCGGCATGGTCTTCAGGCCGGGTATAAGGGTTTTCAAACAAACCTAAATCAAATTTCAAGGATAGTATTCGAGCAACCATCTTATCAATTTGCTCAAGTTTAATTTTATCTTGAGCGACTAGGTCTTCTAAATGATCTAGATAAGATGTACTGGCCATTTCCATATCGATACTAGCCATCACAGCTTCGTATGCAGCTTCTTCATCGTCATGGGTAAAGCCATGAACACTCATCTCTACGATCGACTCCCAATCGCTGACGACCACGCCCTCATAGCCCCATTCTTTACGCAATAAATCATCCATCAACCAAGCATTGCCAGTAGCGGGCACACCATTCAGGTCACAAAACGCCGACATAAACGACCCCACACCATTATCTACTGCCACCTTAAATGGCCGCAAGTGAACATTGCGCATTTCGTTTTCAGGAATATTGGCGGTATTATAGTCGCGACCGCCTTCGGCAGCCCCATAACCAGCAAAGTGCTTGGCGCAGGCAACAATCGCTCCAGGTTGACTTAGATCATCAGATTGAAAGCCTTTTATCATCGCCGCTCCCAACACGCCACACAGATATGGGTCTTCGCCTAAGGATTCGGCAATACGCCCCCAGCGCGGGTCACGGGTAATATCTATCATTGGTGCGAAGGTCCAGTTCACGCCAGCACTGGCGGCTTCGTTTGCGCTAACTCGAGCTCCAGCCTCAACAATCTCTGGGTCCCAGGACGCAGCTTGGCCTAAAGGAATAGGGAAAATAGTTTTAAAACCGTGAATAACATCACGGCCAATCAATAGCGGTATACCAAGGCGGCTGTCCTCAACGCATATCCGCTGCATTTCATTGATCACGTCTACATTCACTTCGTTCAAGATTGAACCAACACGACTACTTCGCAATGACTCCTGTAAATGGTTTGGGATTGAGCCACCACCACCCTGCAATTGGCACATTTGACCGATTTTTTCATCTAAGCCCATCTTGGAAATCAAATCAGCGACCTTCGTTTCGGTACTGCTTAATTGGCTTGATTTGATGTTAACTAATGTCGTCATTCATGAACCTTAATTTTTGTAATTGTAGGGCCAAAGTAAAGCCTTCTAGTAGCGTAGAAGATACGGCATTTAGACAAGGACACAACACCAATGGGCTTAAATGGGTCAGCTATGAGACAAGATGGACTAGCTCTCGCTTTCATTTCGAAAAACGCGCTCGTAAGGCAGAGAATTAACCGTCTACATTAATCGCTACCCGCTCTATCTCAATTGTTGACCGCTTTATCTCATAGTGGTTGCTTCTAATCCAGTTCACAGTACTGTGGATCAAATTTTGACTCTTTGCGCATACCAATTGAGCCCATCTAAGACAGCTTGAGCCCATCTAGGATAGTTCAGACAATTTAAAATAAGGTAATACAGGCAATGACAACAGCACCGATCCATGAGAAGTTGACCTTCAAAGAAAAGCTAGGCTATGGCCTGGGCGATTCTGCATCTAACTTTTTCTTCCAAGTCTTCAATCTTTTTCTGCTGTACTACTATACGGATGTATTCGGCCTATCTCCAGCAGTGGTCGGCACTATGTTCCTGGTCACAAAAATCATAGACGCTGTTAGTGATCCGGTAATGGGGTTAATTGCAGATCGAACCAGTTCTCGCTGGGGATCTTTTCGACCTTACATTCTCTGGGTTGCATTGCCTTATGGTCTCTGCGGCTACCTAATGTTTGCCAGCCCGGAGCTATCGGATTCTGGAAAAGTGGTCTATGCCTATGTGACCTATACTCTGATGATGCTGGCGTACACCGCAATCAACGTTCCATATTCGTCCCTTTTGGGCGTTATTTCCCCGTCGTCAGCCGAACGTACCAAAGTATCCAGCTACAGATTTGTTTGCGCCTTTCTTGCCGGTTGGATCGTCGTGACTTTCGTTGGGCCCTTCAAAACCCTGCTCGGCGGGGGCGATGAAGTGCTCGGGTTTCGCTTAACCATGGCAATTTTTGCGGTTATTTCCGTACTGCTATTTTGGTTTACCTTCGCGACCACCAAAGAGCGTGTTCATCCGCCCATTGATCGATCCACCGACATTAAAAAAGACCTTAGCGCAATTTGGAGCAATGGCCCTTGGAGAGCACTCTTTATATCTGCCATTGCGGTTCTGATGACCCTAGCCGTTCGTTTTGGGGTGCTACTTTATTATTTCAAATACTATGTAGGCAGTGACGACACGCCAATATTTCTCATCTTTGATAAGAGCGATTTATTCCTTTCACTCGGAATGTTATCGATGATAGTCGGCGTCATGCTCACCAAAAGCTTAAGTGATCGCTTTGAAAAGCGCACCTTGATGGTTGTGCTAACCACTCTTAATGCAGTAGCCACAGCGGCATTCTTTTTTATCCCACCTGATCAATATTTGCTAATGGTGGTGGTCTACTGTGTCGGCAATCTTTTAAACGGCCCCACTCCCGCTTTGGTTTGGTCTATGTACGCTGATTGCGCCGATTACGGTGAATGGAAAACCGGCCGCCGAACCACTGGCTTGGTCTTTTCCACCGTATTATTCGCTCAAAAAACTGGTCTCGCCGTCGGCGCTGGTTGCGCTGGCATTATGCTGGGCCTTTTTGGCTTCGTAGCAAATGAAGTACAGAGCGATTCAGCCATTCTTGGAATACGACTTATGTTCAGCATCATTCCCGCCATACTCTCCATCATTGGCGCCGTTGCGATATTGTTTTACAAGATTGATAGGAACATGCTTCAACAGATGGAAACCGACTTGGCTATCGTACATTTAAAACGCGACACAGCTCAGGGTTAAGCGATGAAAGCGCTAATTGATGCACACAAACTGGTAATTCTAGTCGTGGCAGTGAGCTTATCATCTTGTGCAGTCGATTCTGAGAAACAGCAAAGTGGCCTTACCACGAGTTCGTCGAACTCATGGACTATTGATTTCTTTGACGATTTCGGTAGCTTCGATGAAAAAAATTGGCAAGATCAAATGGTCTGGGTAAACGACGAAAAGCAATGTTACGTCCCGGATAATCAGTTCAACACCCGTGAAGTAAGCAACGGCACGCTGAAAGTACGCGTGGTTGATCTCGGCGAGCCTCGCCCCTGTGACAATATGGATAAACATGGCAATCAACACCCTGATACCCAATACGTAGCGGGTCGCATCGCATCCAAGAATCGCAAAGAATTCGTCAAGGGAAAGTGGACTGCGCGGCTAAAGGTTGAGAACAGTGGCCAGCCGGGAATGTTCCCCGCATGGTGGCTGCTGGGCGCGCTAAATAATGAATCACCGGTGCAAGAACCTGACGAGACCGTGTGCTGGCCGTTGACTGGTTCAGGTGAAATTGATATTTTTGAACATCACAGTGACGGGGGCCCAGATCACTACGCAGCTCGGTCTATCAAGAGTCTTGGTTATTGTGATGGCGGCGATTGGCAGGCCATGATGTTGGTGCAAGAAGCTAAGTTGGACGAATACCATGATTACTCAGTTGAATTGGACGGAGAAAACATCATTTTCCGAC
>JBLHME010000101.1:0-9453 GCA_047623225.1 Cryomorphaceae bacterium | reverse complement strand
TCTCATAGACTTTGTGAACAAAATAGCAATCTAGGCCAATCATCGTCGAAAAGTACATTAGTGAAAGAAAAAATGCGCATTGAAGAAGAGCAATTGACCATTGAACAACGCAAGCGGGTGCTGCGCAGAAAGGAATTAATTTTGCAGAAACGTGCACTTGAGTTAAATGAAGCCAATTAGACCTTAGTCCAATATTTATAATTGACGCTTGTAGCTTGGTTGTTCTCACTCTAAACTTGATTTAACACATTAAAATATACAGAGACCTCAGCACAGATAAAAGAACCTTATTCACGTTCCATTTGTCTACTTTCGTAGCATTCAAAATTATTAGCCTTGGTTGTAAACTAAGAGCTTGAGCCCAAAACCATACCCATGATCAGTAAAAAAAGTTGTAATAGTGTCAGCAAGAAGTCTTTCTTTACTTTCTATGCCTTTGTCATACCCTTAATTATGTTTGCACCGATTGCATGGTCAGCTGCGGTTGTGGAACTGTCGGCAGAGGACTTTGCGCAGTACGGGCAAGAGGATGCTTATTGGACAGTAAATGTTACTTGCGAAGGCAGCAGCGCTGAAAATATTATCCAGCGTAAAACTGATGGCTCACAGTGGTGCGCGAAAGAAGATGCTAATGCCTGCGACGAAGCAAAGGATACGGTTGCGAAAAGGGTCTGCAGCGATCAATATTTAAGCAATCTTGATAACTCCAAAAACCTCGAAGATACTCGTAAGAGTGAAGAGCGCGCGGCGCAAACTCGGCGTGCAAATGAACGACAGCTCGCTGCCCGAAAAACAGCAGCCCCCGTGGTACGGGTGATTACATCTGTAGCGGCCGCGCCTGCGGTTGACAAGAATTTACTAAATAAAATATCCATAGAAGAGCAGCGACTGTCGATAGAACAAGAACGCCTAAAGCTACGCCGTAGGGAACTTGAACTAGAACGCCGCGCAGTCGAAATTGAAGAACAGCTTGAGAGTATGGGCTAAGCGCTCACCGCCCGCATTTTCTTCTAACCGCACTATCCTTGCTGCAATCGTTGCACAAGTCTTTGTTTGGCCTCTGGCCATTGCGTATCGAGCATTGAATAGCAATGAGTGTGCCTGATAGAACCATCTTCAGTCACCATGTGATTGCGCAAAACACCCTCTTTTACCGCCCCGAGCCGCTCTATAGCTGCCTGCGATGGCGTGTTTTCATGATGTGTGTGCCATTGCACGCTGATGCAACCCGCCTGCTCAAACGCGTGTGTAAGCAGCAGTAACTTACACTCAGTATTAATCGCCGTTCGTTGCGCTGATTTTGAATACCACGTATAGCCAATCGACATGTTTCGATTGTGTGTGCTGATAACGTAAAACCGAGTGGCCCCAACGAGTTTTTGATCACTAAGCCGCCGCACCACAAATGGCAGCTGCGCGCCTTTGTCCCGATTATTCATAGCAATGGCCATGTAGTCACTGCATTGCGCATGATTGGGCACACTGGTAAAGTGAAGATTCCACAGCTCTCCGTCCGACGCCGCTTCTTGCAATGCTTGAGTGTGCATTGCATTCATTGGCTCAAGAGCAACATGCAGGCCCACCAGTTTGAGGTCGTGCGGCAAGGCGTATTGCATGCGCTGGGCCGCTTGCTTCATTTGTTCTGCTTGTTTCACTTGCTCTGCTTGTTTCACTTGTTCAAGGGCCGTGTTACTAGCCATTAGTCATATCAGCGTATTTGTTTTCGAACTCTAAGTGCACATCGTGCTCAAAGTTCTCAAACGACAACGTTGTGTCACTTATAGTGATGTCAGCGTCATCAATTATTCCAACACCAAAATTGTAGATAATGTTCAGCTCACCTCGCATAGCGCTTTCGTCATAGGCCTTAGCTTGTGCCCTAACATGTTCGCGCATACCTTCATATTCAGCGAAGGCATCAGCGCCATAGCGCCCGACCATCATCTGCTCAACAATCTGAGGCGAAAGCACCGTGGCGGTGGCGTTATTACCGCCAAAACCTTTGGAGTTCAAAAAGGCGACATCCATAAGCGCTTGTTTGTCTTGCAGCAAAATGTCTAATTTTTCATCCAACACATCTGAGGCCACAGCTTCGGTGGTTTTGATACCCGGAATAATGCCATCGGCAAAGGTGCCCAAAGTATTCGCTAGCTGATCGCCACTCGCTGGCCCTAAGGGATGCCCAACAAAGGCTTTAACGGCGGTTACCGGCCAACTCTCAATGCCAAAACCTCGCGCGACCTTGTCGAATATAATTGATTCAGTGATACGGTTTTGCGGTGTACTCGAACCGTGTGCTTGGATGAAGCTACGCTGCCGAATCGACTCTTCACCAACAATTGCTTTGGCCGCCCCAACGGCTTTCGCCAAGGTAATGTAGTTGCCAGCGCCAGGCGAAGAAATTGACTTTTTGAAGCCGTCGGCGTTAACGAAAACATTCGGTACAGCGCCATAAATATCGGCGCCTAACTCTAGTGCGAGTTGGTCGTCCATTAAGATAAAAAACTGTGTTGATTCACCCATGGTAAAGCCCACATTTTCACCAAATGGTCGACATGCTCGGCTATGATCAGCCTCTTCGAGCCCATCCAATCTGGCTAGATTCTTATCAGTTCCTAGCGCGCTCATGGCAGCAAAACCTTCCATAACCTCAGGCGTCACTGGGGCTTCGCTGGAGCCGCAAATGACTACTCTATGTCTGCCAGAAGCGATATCGTCAACGGCGAGTCGCAAATTATACAAAAATGTTGCGCAGGCCCCAGCAACCGCACCGGTTGTACCAACGCTGCCACACATATACGCATTGATAAAATCAGCTGGCATGGAATTTAACCCCAAGGCCATTTGCTTTGAACTGGGCCGGTTGGAGCGCAAGCGGGCTTGCATATAGCCGCCTATGCCATATTCATCTGCTTGCCCAAGGGCGCTTGCAGCAAAAACAGCCACCTCATCTGGGTGAACCTTGCTCATGATTTTCTCCCAAGGAATACCCAGAGAATTAATAGCGTCTGACGCGCCTACAACGGTCATCTGCAAGCCCTTTGGATGAAAGCGTGAGGTGTATTGATCTGCTGGTATAAAGCCAGTAGGTAAGATACCAGCGGCTTTAACCTCCATTTCGCGGAACGACAGCATCTTAACCGACAAATTACCCGAGATTTCAACTCGAACCGTCTTATCGTCAATTGTTTCAACTTGCCAATTGCTTGGTACTGGTTTTGGCAGATCTCGACGAGCAAGTGAAAAACTCGAACTTTGTTCGCTATTTAATTCAACATCGCGCGTTTGTGGCACATGATCTGGATCAAAATGTTCGGCGTGAATTTTCCTAATCAACGTATTTTGTTCAATGGTCGATTGATATTTGTCTGCAACTTCAAGTGGCGTTAATTTAGTCCCCTGTTTATCTTCGTAGTGGTCGCCTTTATATTCGACCAGCTGCATCAACACTGCCAAGCTAAGCAAGGTACTTACCCTCTTGGGTTGGTTCAGACTATTCAAAACAGTGCGACGATAGCCGTGGTGAAACGAGCTACGACCTGCGGCGTTATAACCACCAAAACCAACGATAACGGGTAAACGGTTCATATCAATGCCTCTAGCCGGTTCAAGCGGCCAAATATGTGTAAATAGGATAATATGGCAATTATATGACCATTTCGCCCTATTAATTAGGCCATATAAGCCAATAAATAGGCCATTACAGACAGGGATCCACAATGCGCATTGCCTTTGTTCTCACTCAAAACATGCTCGCCACCAGCATCACCAATGCCTATGAGCTGTTTTATGCCGCTAATCAAACGGCCAAAACCCAGTTCGGCAGTACCGCTCGCAAAGTGGAATTAATAAAAGTAGCCATGGGAGAAGTCCGCATCGACATGCCGTCGGGTCTTTCCTTACTACCCGATGCGCAATTTAGCCAAGAGATTTACGACATGGTCTATTTGCCCGCCTTGTGGCGAAACCCGCGCCCGGTAGTGGCAAGGAACCGAGCGATTGTCGATTGGGTAAGGTGGCAATACGAGCACGGCGCGATTCTAAACTCTACTGGTACCGGAGTTTGCTTTATCGCGGAGACAGGATTACTTGATGAAAAACCAGCAACCACCCATTGGCACCACTTTGAACAATTTGCCAGAGACTACCCATTGGTCGAGTTAAAACGCCAACACTTTATTACTTCCGCTGGAAAAATATTTTGTGCTGGCAGTATCAACGCCCAAACCGACCTGACTCTTCATCATGTGCAGCGTTTTTTCAGCAAATCGATTTCAGATCATCTTGCTCAACATTTTTCGCATGAAGTGCGCCAGCCGTATGACCGGCTCAGCTTCAATCAAGAAGAGAACAGCAACCATCCAGATGAATTAATTCTGCAGACGCAGCTGTGGATGCAGAACCACCTATCCAAAGCATCAATATCAATGCGCACCGTGGCTGAGTTATTTGGCATGAGCCAACGCAACTTCACTCGGCGCTTTAAAGCAGCCACCAATATGACGCCACTTCAGTATTTGCAAAACCTGCGTTTAAGCGAAGCCAAGGAACTTTTGCAAAGCAGTAATTTAAGCATTAGCGAAATCGCCTACCGCGTGGGCTATATGGACGTTAGCTATTTCACCAAAATGTTTCGTGAATTTGCATCCATTACACCCAAGCAATATCGCACCAGCAAACGTGCCAAGCTATTTAGTTCTAAAGTAAGGCAGCCAAAATAGTTGATCATAGCCATTGATAGTTGTGCATGAGTCTTGGTGGTTGCGCATCGGGATTGCTGCCATCACCCTTTTGGTCTTTGATTGGTTATACTAAGGGCGTTTTCAAATTCACTGTAAAGAGGCCTGTATGAAAAGATCGATGTGTATTTTGCTGTCAGCTGTTCTATTGGGTGCGCCTTTGATCGGCCACGCTGAGACTAGCCAAGAGAAAGGACTGGCCATTGCCAGCGAAATGAAGTCTCGCAATATTGGCTGGGGAGACTCACAAAGTGACTTGGTGATGACCCTGCGCACCAAGAAAGGCCAGGAAGTAGTGCGCCAAATGCGTAGCAAATCGCTAGAGGTGCAAGGTGATGGCGACAAAGGCCTCACCATTTTTGACACACCCTTGGATGTAAAGGGCACTGCCTTTTTATCCTTCTCACATATCAGCGGAGGTGATGATCAATGGCTTTACCTTCCTGCGCTAAAACGCGTCAAACGAATCGCATCACGTAATAAATCAGGCCCGTTTCTAGGCAGCGAATTTGCTTTTGAGGATCTCTCTTCGTTTGAGGTCGAGAAATACACATACAACTTTCTGCGCGACGATAGCGTTAACGGCATAGATGTTTTTGTGGTGGAAAACCGCCCTATCGACAAATATTCTGGCTATACGCGCACCGAAGCATGGATTGATAAAGAGCATTATCGGGTGCAAAAAATAGTCTATTTCGATCGCCGAGACACACTTCTAAAAACATTAACTGTTGAGGGCTATAAACTGTATAAGGATAAGTATTGGCGCTCCGACGGGCGCAAAATGGTTAACCACAAAACTGGGAAAAGCACCGATCTAAAAGTAAACAACCTAACCTTTGATGTGGGTTTAAGCGGTGACGACTTCAACGAAAACCGCTTGCAGCGTGCTCGCTAATCACGTTTAAAAATGAACCTTTTACGTTTAAAAGCAATCCGCCAAATTGGCAATGTAGGCGATATGCTCGATTCCACATTCGCACTATTGCGATTTAAAATATTGCCTATCGTAACTGCGCTAATCGCCTTCAGTGGTCAAAGTGCTGCGCTTAACTATGACGGTTCTATTGAGCTGGAACAGCGCTATTTCTTTGATGACAAAGCAGGCCCTGTAGAAGACCTCGGGCAATTTTCAGCGCGCCTGCAAATGGAGTTTTTCAAAGACTGGGACAACGGTGATCAGCAATTGGTATTCGAACCCTTTTTGCGCCTGGATGCGCAAGACGGCGAACGATCGCACGCAGACATACGCCAACTGCTGTGGTCTAAATTAGGCAAGAATTACGAATTTTCGGCAGGCCTTGGCCGAGTTTTCTGGGGCGTTACAGAGTCCCAGCATCTGGTTGACATCATCAATCAGACAGACAATGTTGAGAATATTGATGGTGAAGATAAGCTCGGACAGCCAATGATTCGATATTCATATTTTGATGACTTTGGCTCCATTGATGCGTTTCTATTGCCTGCATTTAGGCCGCGCACGTTCGCTGGTAAAAATAGCCGACTCAATGGCGGATTTGTAGTTGATAGCGACAATGAGCTGTATGAAGACAGCTCTGAAGAAAATAATATCGATTTAGCTATACGCTATAGCAACACCTTTGGTGATTGGGGCGTTGGGCTGTCGTGGTTTAAGGGCACATCACGCGAACCTGACTTGCTGCGCTTTGCGGATTTTCAAAACTTCAGCACCACCGCCTACTATCCTCAGATAGACCAATTGGGTGCAGACATTCAACTCACCACCGATGCTTGGTTACTAAAGTTCGAAGCGATTCAACGCAGTTTTAACGACAGCACTTATGAAGATTTCAGTGCTGCCACTCTAGGTGCTGAATACACCCTAGTGGGCATAATGAGTTCAGTATATGATTTGGGCTTACTGGCTGAATACTCATGGGATGAGCGCGATCAAGCAGCCACCAGCATATTCCAAAACGATTTTTTTGTTGGTGCTCGCCTGGCACTAAACGACATAAGTGATTCGCAAGTATTGTTCGGCATCTCGCAAGATTTTGATAATTCAGACAGCCAAGCGATATTTATCGAAGCTGCCACCAGAGTCGCGCCCGCGGTGACTATAAATGTTGAACTGCGTCATTTCAATTCCGACACGCCTAGCGACCCAATATTTAGGTTCCGTGACGACAGCTTTATTCAAATTGGACTCGAATACTTTTTTGATTAATCGGATTGATTAGGCAAGGCTTTGGCTAGCACGAAATAGCCAATAACGCCGGATATCAGTGAGCCAATAATAATACCCACACGCTCATCAAAAAGCAGATTCACCCCGGTTTCCTCAAACGCCAAGGAACCAACAAAAAGACTCATGGTAAAGCCAATACCGCAAAGCGCACTGACTCCATAAAGTGCAAGGTAATCCATTCCTTTGGGTAACTTGGCAAACCCAAAATAGACCGCCAAACCGCATAAGCAAAAAATACTAATCTGCTTGCCCAGCACTAAACCAAGAGCCACGCCAAAAGGCACATCATGCAGGACCGCCTCAGCCAACATGCCTGAGAAGTTAATCTCTGCATTGGCAAAGGCGAAAACCGGTAGAACAATGAACGCCACCACAGAGTGCAGATTGTGCTCCAAAGATTTTAATGGAGACACACCTCCTGATTTGCTGGTAAGAGGAATAAAGAAAACCAACAAAACACCCGCCAGCGTTGCATACACTCCAGACTTCAATAGCCTAACCACACCACCAACCCAATAAATATATAGATGCTGGTCGACTCCACGCCGCAGCGGTTAAGCACAAACAATATAGGCAAACAATTTGCCGCTACGATTAACGCCACTACAGAAATTTGCGAGGTGTAGAACAAAGCAATAATGATGATTGCCCCAATATCATCGAAGATGGCTAGAGACGTGAGAAATATTTTTAACTATATAGGCACGCGTGAACCAAGCAACGTTAATACGCCCAAAGCGAATGCGATATCTGTAGCGGCTGGAATCGCCCAACCTTTTACCGCCACTGGGTCGGAGTAATTAAATGCCAAATAGATAATTGGCGGCACAATCATACCGCCAATCGCACCAACAGCAGGCAGCACTAACTTGCTCGGATAATTCACCTTCGATCAATTCCCTTTTTAGTTCCAAACCAACCAAAAAGAAAGACACCGCCATCAGCCCGTCGTTAATCCACAACAACAATGGCTTGGTTATTTCAAACGCGCCGATACGAACTTCAATAGGCGTGTCTAAGAATAGATCATAGAACACTACAAGCGGTGTGTGTTGGCGATCACTATAGCTAACACTGCGGCCAGTATTAGAATAATGCAGCCCGCAGACTCTAATCTTAAAAACCGAGAGATTGCGCTGTCGGCAGTGATTGCAGCCTGGGATTCGTTTTTCACTAATAGAGCATAAGGTGGACAATAAAGAGGCAGGCGATCATAGCAACTTTATGCTGTCTAGCAACGCGCTTGAGTGTCAAAAGCTAGCGCTTTAACCAACGCTGCCGAATAAGCTGCTTAGGTGTCGAGTCAGACCTTTATGATTCCTGTTGATTCATCGGCCAGCTTATTATTGATTTAGCTTTTCCTTTATTAACATTTTCAGGCTCTGGTTTAAAGCCAACTGGCGGCGTGCAAATCGCAACATTCTAAGATGTGATGCTTGACCCATTTGCAGATGCCCTGAGAACGCAGGATCTGAATTAATGGCCTTATAAAATGTAATAAATTCGTTTTCATTGTCAGCGCAAAAGCGCGGATTCAACGACCTGTCCTCTTGATTATTTAAAAAATCACGTGCATTCCCATTTTGAGATAATAACTCGTGGGCACTTACCAGCAGTGGTCTCCCAATAACGGCAGGGAGGTAGCCCCGGCTCAATTCTCTAAAAGGTCGAAAGCTTGCCGCGACCGATGAATCCACATTCGCATACGCTTCGTAAGCATTATAATATATGCCAATCTGATCCTTTATTGTATTGTCTTGCAGAATGGTTAAACCACCTGATGCCACCATTTCATTTCTGGTTTGATTAAACACATCAGGAAAATTCGTAACAACACCTACAAATAAACTCCGAAGGTATTCACATCGATTAGCGTTAGCCGCTTCCATATCATTATTAAGGCTAGATACCAAACCTAGACGAGCTGCTTGCCTCTCGTTTAGCTGTGCCGCCTGTTGCAGAGCATTAGCATCACGTTCAAGATCTTGCGAAATGCGCTCTAAGTATTCTCTTTCAAGACTTTTGTCTTTAAGGCTTTGATTCCACTCGGTGATTTGAAAGGCCAGCAATATACCAAACACCACAATGGCGAAATCGATTACAACTGCAAACCAATCTTGGTTTTTAACGTGTTTGGTTATGCTGCGTAGTAACATGTTTCATCTCTTGTTAAAATCTAGCTTTGGGTCAATCACGGTCCCGGCTATAGCGATCCATTGCGCCTGAGATACGGCGCAATAGCCATTTAGGCGTAGCTCTCCCCACTATAGTTGCGGCCAGATTGACAGTGCCCGGCACACAAATCACCTCGCCCTTCATGCAGGCGCGATAGCCCTGGGCAGCAACTTTTTCAACCTCCCCGATGACGAAGGAAGGCAAATTGAACCCACCACTCTTCTCCTGCGCAGTGGTTACCATATTGGTGGCGGTAACACCCGGACACAGTGCGGTAACCGAAACGCCGGTGCCAGTCAATTCTTCAGCAAGTGATTCTGTCAGCGACAG
>JBLHME010000100.1:0-9584 GCA_047623225.1 Cryomorphaceae bacterium | reverse complement strand
TGATCGAATCCGAAGTCTTTTTACCTTGGTCAGAGCAGGGTTTACGTGGCGAAATTTTTGCCAACTGCCACGTACTCGAAGAACGCGCTGATGACGATGGTGCATTTTTTCGCTTCCGCGCGACACCCGATGTGGTCGCTAGACTTCGCGAACTCTCAGAGAATATAGAAACCGGTGACATGCCTGGGTAGAGCTCAATGTCTGTGAAGGCATACTCTTTATGAAAAACTTTAGGCGCTGAATACCAAATAAACTTGGCAGGGCGCCAGCGTCATGGTTTGTTGTGGCTGCTAACTAATTGCCGTGAACCGACAAAGCTAGCGCCATACTGTCGCCACTCAGTGATGCTATCGGTGTTCTTATGCCTGCAGCGCTTTGAACGATTGATGGATGTTATTACGGTGTATGAAATAAGTTTATCAGGTTTAGCCGTGTTTCTGAAAATGTCTCCGATTGTTACCTCAACCGTCCTTACCGTGCCAAGTTAAATTGACTAAGCTAGGTATTCATAGAGTCGCCTTTCGCTTTAGATCTCAAGTAGATTTTTATTGCAAATATTAATGAGTAAGCAGTAAACCTTGTAACAATAAAATCTATCGAACAGTCATTCGGCCGTCGGTTTTATTTATGCTAGTTTTACGTGCCTTATGGTTAAGCTCATACTTTGCCGCACGGGATGCCAGGCAAATTAAATTACTGACCAATAGCTGCCTCGTTTAATTGATGGCAGGAACAAATGAGAAACAAAACTGCCTCGTTATCGGTGCTACAGCGTCATGGACAATGTCTAAGCGCTTAACCTTTCGCGCGCTGACATCATTCTCTGTGAATGAGCGAGTTAACTTGGCAAAGGTAGATCGAATGTTTCACTGAGTTGTTAAGTAGAAAATCCTTATACTTCAAACCAGAAAAGCTCGATGAACGGATGTCGATTTACTCACAGCTTGATGCAAACGAATCATCTTTCATTGGTGTCTGCATACGTACAATAGCTTGAGCCACAATTGGCATTCGACCTTCGGTATAGCAGTTTTCATGGAAAGACCCTAGCGTCGGTACTTGCCATCCATCCAGCGGGTCAGGTTCACGGTCTGAAACTCCCATTAGCTGCTGTATTGCGGTAGAGATCATTGGCACGATCATCCGGTGACAATAAGTAACCCTCAGTTTGAGCAGGTTGGCGTCTTGTAAACTAAGTTGCGAAGACCCTTTAACCTTCGAACTTCGATACTTCAAATGGTCATTGGGTATCAATTTCCCGCCAAATTTTCCAGTTGGATCAGGTACACCATGGTCCTCAAAGGCGCTGCTTGGTGGGCTAATACGTTCGATGCAGATGAACTTCTCCGCGTCAATTTCGATCAACATCTTGTTACGTGCGCGCTTAACTTTGTCTATTTTTTCGAGCATGTTGTCCGCGCCTTGGATAGACGTATTGAGTGGGCTAAGGTTCATCGCTAGGGCGAATTCCACGGCCCTTTTGTCTCCGTAGTTAAGCGCACCTGCACGAGCGGCTTCAAAGGTGGCGTAATTCAAAGTCGACTTTGCCGTGTACATCAAAGCGAACTGAATCGACCCCATTATCAGCAACAGGGACATAGCCAGAACCACAATGGTTTCAACCATTGCCTGCCCTGAGCTTAAGCCCGCGCTATTGAATGCCTTCAGCTGCACGGATTTCAATGTCTTCAATGGCGGGTTTATCAGAGGGCTTATTAATGTACTTTTCACCAATCAGCTCCAATATATTTTCAGTTAGGGACAAACTCTCTGCATACAGTTGATGATTGGCTGGCAGTATGGACATCAATTGAGTCATCGAATTTGCCGCTTGGCGTAATTGTATCGAAGACATATTACGCCAAGCCTTATAATACCTTTGGTCGCGAACTAAGGCTTTTTGATAGGCTTGGATTGCTAATTCAGGCTGGCTTATGCGAGCATGGATGTTGCCTTTTCGAAACCACAGTTCGGCGTCTTCCGGCACGCTCACGACTAGCCTATTGTAAATTGCCAAAGCGTCATTGAATTGCTCATCTCGATAAAGTTCAATCGCTTTGCGCCGTTCGCTGAACAAATCGTGACCTTTTGGGTAAGCTTTGTCGTTGGGTACTGTAGCGGTGCTTGCACAAGCCGATAAAAAGCTACAAAACAGTAGATTCAATAAGAGATTCAATTGTGATTTAGATAAATAGCGAGTAGTGCTTGTATAGAGTATTAGTGTCTTCATTATGTACTTAGAGTTTTAATACATGCCCGACCTTAAGGTTGTAATGCGCTGCTAGCCCTTCTTTTAATTCAATTACAGAATGCGCAGAACATGCCATCGATAAGCGCCAGGTTGGCATGCCTGGGACTATTTTAATAATTCGCTGTTCTTTATCTAAATAGATTAAGTCGATTAGGTACTTCATTGCAAAAGTATGTACGGAGTTACAAGGTTTGATCCACAATCCGTCGACGCTTTGCATATCAACTGCAAACAAACCCCGTACACGTTCTATAGCAGTCTCAGTAAGGTCTAGCTTAAGCGACCGTTGGGTTTGTGTGGTCAGCGTTACTTGCTTCATTATGAATTTATAAACTTCATCACAATAGGGAAGCCAAGCACGATAAACGTGACTGGAAAAATAAACACGATCAGCGGAAAGATGAGCTTTACTGGCGCTTGCATTGCTTGTTTCTCGGCGCGTTGAAAGCGTTCGTTACGACGTTGCTCTGACTGAATTCGTAGGGTGGTCGCCATACTGGCGCCAATACGTTCGGCCTGAACCATGGCATTTACAAAACTGTTTACATCTTTCATGTTTAGGCGTTCGCCCATACGTTTTAGCGAATCACCCCTTGAGACACCAGAACGAAGATCACGCAAAACAATGCCAAACTCGTTTCGTAATGGGCCCTTTGGGCCCTTCTCCATGGCTTGGCGGATAGCCCCCGTCAGATTTAAACCGGCCTCTACGGACATAGTTATAAAGTCTAGATATACTGGTAGGGCTCGCGTGACTCCTTTCTGACGCCGTGTTCTAGAGTCTACTAGCCAAACTAATGGAAATAAAAACCCAAGCAAAGGCGCAATCAATATCCAAAGTATCCCTCCGTTTGCTGGGTTAAGCGATAACACCATTAGCGCAGCAATAGCCATGAAGATGAGAGCCGCAACAACCCGCAAAGCGATAAATTGCTCAGCGTTCATTAGGTAGTTAACACCATTCTTCTGTAACTTTTGCTCGACTTTTTTTAAAGTTTCTTGCGGTAGCTTAGACGTACCGTAAACCGCTAATAATTCAATTGGGTACCATATTGTTTTGAGCAGTGGTGGGAGCGGATCCAAGTAGGTACGGTCCGAATTGGGGGCTTCAGGTTTCGACATTGAAATCCAAACAATGCCACTAACCAGGCAGATAAATACCAACAGCGCTATGCTGTATAACCAGATACTCCACATACTAGCTTGCCTCACAAATCAGGAAATCACACATCAATGGTCACCACTTTTTTGATAAAGTAATAACCTAATACTTCCATAATAATAATCACCGACAACACCACCCAGCCACGTGGGTCGGTGAACAGTAGGGTCATTGATTCGGGTTCCATTAAATATAATAAGAAGCCGAGAAAAATAGGCAAGCTGGTCATCACAATTCCTTGCATTTTACCTTGGCCGGTTAGAGCATCTATTTTTCCCTCCATCTCAGCTTTGCGGCGTAATGTGTGCGCCAGCCGGTCAATGGTTTCGGCCAAATTACCGCCCACCTCTCTAGAAATTCGTAAGGCCGAGGTAAACATTTGAAAGTCTTGAACCGGCAAACGCCGTTCCATGTGGCGGATCGACGTTTCAAAATCTAGGCCAATACGTTGTTCGCGCAAGAACAGCATAAATTCCTGATTGATTGGCGACGGTTGCTCTCGTACTAAGCCTTCCAACGCCATATTCAAACTTGAGCCTGCCTGTAAGGAGCCGGATACCATTATAAGGGCATCTGGCAACTGTGCCTCAAAGGCCTTCTGACGGCGTCTTTTAATACTTTTATAAAGCTGAAAGGGTAAAATAATAGTGGCAATAAATACCATGCTGGCAATAATCGGATTGCCGGTTATCAATAGGGTCAAAAGAGGAATAAGGACAATTGCTAGAATATTAAACATAAACAAGCGTTGGGAGTCGACAAATAAAAACATGTCGGTCATGCTGATGTCGGCGGTGTCCTTAAACACAGCCTCATACTCACCCCAAAAGCTAGTTCCTTTGCTTATTAGTACATAAGCAAATAAAAATATGCTGATAAAACAAAAGACGATAATCAGCGGGTATAGGCTGCTGCTGATCATAAGCGCCGGTCCTCTTCACTGACATCAAAAATACTCATATCAACCGGGATGCCGCGTTCCTGCAAAGATTGATATAGCTGAGGGATTTGTCCGGTAGCAATAAACTCACCGAGCACTTTTCCCTCGGCGTCGATACCCTTTTGCTTATACAAAAAGATGTCGTTTAGTTGAACAGTATCTCCTTCTACGCCCGTGATTTCTGATATGTGGGTAACCCGGCGGCTGCCATCTGAAAAGCGTGTTTGCTGAACGATAAAGTCAACCGCCGACGCGACTTGCTCTCGAATCGCCTTAACTGGCAGGTCCATGCCTGACATCATGACCATCACTTCTAAGCGCGCAATTGAATCTCGTGGAGTATTGGCGTGCGCAGTTGTCAGCGAACCATCGTGGCCGGTGTTCATGGCTTGCAACATATCCAGCGCTTCACCACCACGGCATTCGCCCACCACAATTCTGTCTGGGCGCATACGCAGACAGTTTCTAACCAAGTCACGAATTGGGACTGAACCCTTGCCTTCAATGTTAGCGGGGCGTGACTCCAAAGACACCAAATGTGGCATATTAAGCTGTAACTCAGCTGCGTCTTCTATGGTTACCACGCGTTCGTCATGCGGAATAAAGTTGGACATGATATTTAATAACGTCGTTTTACCTGAACCAGTACCGCCTGAAATGAATACATTGCAGCGCTGCACAACCATGGTGCGCATTAATTCAACCATCTGCGAATTCACCGACCCAAATTTAATAAGATCGGTCGCCTCTAGTTTTTCTTTAGCAAATTTACGAATCGTCAGGCAGGGGCCACGTAGTGCTAACGGCGGAATAATCGCATTAACCCTAGAACCGTCTTTTAATCGAGCATCAACCATTGGTGAGCTTTCATCGATACGCCTGCCAAGTGGTGTAACAATCCTTTCAATCGCTGACATCACCGCTTGATCGCTTGAAAAACTCACGTCTGTGCGCTCCAACCTGCCATGTTTCTCTACGTAGATATCGTTGTAAGCGTTTACCATTACTTCGGTTACGTCTTCGTCAGCAAGTAGGGACTCCAGCGGCCCTAGACCGACCGACTCATCTAGAACTTCTTTTTTTAATTGACGCTTATCAATGTTACTGGGCAGGGCATCGGCTAAATCGCTGATTGCTTCATCGATAAAGTCTGAGACTTTATCGCGCAATTGCTCCTCATCCAATGCACCAACATCGGTACGTCGAAGATCCATTAGCCGCAGTACTTCCTGATGGATACGGTTTCGCCACATTGCTTGGCGCTGTTTTTCTTGTGCATCGAAGGTTGGCACTGCAGTCGCAGGTATGGGCGGTTGCTGAATGTTTTCGTGTGCTACTGAAGGGGCATTATTGGCAACTGGCGCAGGCTCGAACTGAGGTTCGTTTCTATAAGTGCTCACTTGCACATCCATTTCAACTGGTGAATCGTCAGGGCCCGCGCTGGATTCAACCATTGCAGACTGAATGCCTGGGATTACTTTAAGCTCATACTTGCCAATTTCAATAATATCAGTAGAGCTGAGTGGCCCAAAGCGCGTCACCCGCTGTCCATTGACCAAGGTCGGCACACTGTCATACGCATCTTCAATAAATAGACCCGTAGGGGTTTCTTCTAAGAATGCATGGTCCGGCGCAATCCGCCAGCCGCTGAGTCGCACGAGACACTCACGAGACTTTCCGATAGTAGCTCGACTGGTATCACAACGGACCTTTTCAAGCTTACTACCGTTGTTATAAACTATAATTACCTCAAACATGGTGTTGCCCCTACTCTAGAATATCGGCTGTTTGTTCTATGTTTTCTAAAAACTCAGAGCGCATACGATTGCTTCTTTCAATCGCCTTCAGGTTAATGTCGCTGAGTTCGTCGTAGATATAAGGCGTTACAAAAATAACCAGTTCGGACTTATTGTTTCTAAAATCTTTAGACCGAAACAAAGCGCCCAACACTGGTATTTTGGACAGAAATGCAAAGCCAGTTGTATTGTCCGATAACTCCCTATTAACGAGACCTGAAATAACCAAGGTTTGGCCATTCTTCAAGCTAGCATCGGTCGATGCTTTACGCGTTCTAAAGCCTGGGATACCTCCAACAGAGAGAGAGGGGTCTACCGTGCTTAGTTCAGTTTCCACTTCGGCTATAATATTGCCAGCATCGTCGGCGGTAGGCTTGATGCGCAGTTTGATACCGAACTCTTTAAATTCGACACTAGCTTGACCATCGTTGCTGGTTACCGGTAATGGAATTTCACCGCCGGATAAAAACTCTGCTTCACCACCACTGCGTGCGCTCAAGGAAGGTTCGGCCAGAATGATGGCGTCACCACTGTTACGCGCCAAATTGATAGACGATATGATTTCCGTGGCGATACCAAAAAAACCAAATTCATTATTAAAACGGTTCTGTTGGCTTAGCGGTAGACGGCTATTAATGGCGGCTGGCACACTATTGAGTAAGCTGCCGTTCAAATCATTGTCAAAAATACTCTCGCGCGTATAAGCAACGCGTGGACCATTAAAACTAGTCTGCCAGTTAATACCCAAAGATCTTAGTTTGTTAGTATTGAACTCAGTAATCTGCACATTCATGTAGACCATTTTTTGAGCGCCTACTTGGCTTTGTTTCGTCATATCGAGAATAGTGTCTGTGTAAATGCCGGAGATCTTTTCGATCAAAGCTTTACCATTTTCATCCACCCCACCTTCTAGCACGACCATTTTACCAACTCGGCGAATCGTAATGGAGGGCATCTTGCTCAGTAAATCGGCGACTTCGCCAGCGATACGGTCAATATTTTTCTCCTGAACAATGATTAAATAGACGAACAAGTCTGCATTGTCCAACCAAACCGTCATCTCTGTTTCACCGGCGCCTTCTGCAAGCATCAATAAGTCACCATCGTCAAGTATCGAGGTGCTGATCACACCGCCCCTGCCAACCGCGACGCGTTTAATCGGGCCAAGGTTGATGGTTTGAGTATCTCCAACATATAGATTGAAAGTACTGTCTGCGCCTTGTGCAAATGTCTCAGGGGCGAACAGCAGTGCGCTAACAATAAAACTCAGAGTGATGAACATGTTATTAATACGTTTATTGTTTCTCATTGCTTATTCCCTTTTGTCGGATCTTCTACGGGTATTTTCTTAACTTCTGCGACGCCATCTTTACTGACACCACCAACGATATAATCAATTTCATAGACTTTAGCTTTGGTGAAGGCTGCTACCTTAGAAATATCGGCAGACACCCCTTCTAACTCTTGGCCTGATCTCGTTATTACTCTTCCATCGGCGGTAATTATCACATCGTTTGGATCAACTATGGTGCCGTCTGCCAGCACCAGCTGGCCTTTCTCGTTTAGGGTAGCCCCATATATCACAGCGCCGCTTGCGGTGGTGATTGAGCCATCCGGGTTTTGAGTAAGCTGACCAGCAGGGACAGACAGAGCGCCACCACTGGCGCCAGCCAAGCCATCGACCGCGGAGGTGTCAGCGGTCAAACCTTGCAACACTTTACCGGACGTGGTCATCACGCTGCCATCGGCATTTATTACCAAATCATCGGGGTCAATCACTGTTCCGTCCGCTAATACAAGCTGGCCTTTATCATTCAAGGTTGCGCCAGTAATCACTGCGCCACTAGCAGTAGTGATACTGCCGTCTGGATTGACAGTCAAGTTACCGGCGGTGATGCCGACAGCGCCCCCTTCAACTATTCGTCCATCCTTAGTCATGATTCGGCCATCTGAAGTAATGACTAGATCGTTCGGGTCCACCAAGGTGCCATCCGCGAGTACAACCATGCCGTCTTCATTAATATTAAGTCCAGTAATCACCGTCCCGTCGGCAGATTTCAATGAGCTTGTGCCGTCGGGGTTTTGAACCACTTGAAGATCTTTAGTGCCTAGCCCTAGGGCCTTTTCACCACTAAGTATGCGTCCATCGGCGGTGATAATCGAGCCGTCCGCTGCGACCGTGAGCGTGTCTGGGTCAACCACGTTTCCGTCGGCGTCAACTAACTCACCATTTGCATTAACCGTTAGGCCGCGGCCTGACAAGATAATGCCGTCTTTCGTCATAATTGTACCGTCCTCCGCTACGATTAAATTTTGATTTTTAAGCACCACGCCATCTTTGGTTCGAATGACACCGTCAGCATCAGTGACAAAACCAGTAACGGCTGCATTAGCCTCTCTAATCTGGGCATCTTGTGCAAGCTTTTCTGCATTAGCCAACAGATCGCTGGGTGCTAGGCTAGAAAATTGAGAGCCGCCCTGATCGTTTCGATTGCGCAGCAATGCAAGTAAGTCGCCAGCCTCCTTAGCGGTAACCAAAATAGCAGCCTCGCGCGGAGTGACATTCAAGGTCAGGGTTGTATACGCGGTATTGATGTCAACATTGTAACCGCCGCGCAATAACCTCACTTGCTCTTCATATTCGCGAGCGGCACTTTGGCCGGTGGCAAGTACTTCAACATTTTCTAGAATCGGAATTACTCCGCCAGAAGATGAATTGCCTTCGCCGTCTTCGCTTGCTTCACTAGCAAGGGCATTGCCGGGGAGGTTCGCAAATAAGTCGATGCGGTTGCCTGGGCGAATAAAGCCATTGATCGAATTGAGTTCATCCACTTGAATTGTCATGGCTCGGCGTTTCAGAGGGATGGTGTCAGAAAAATCCTTAGGAAAACTCAATGCTAGGTAGCTTGCCAAGATCACATTACCTTGGTCTACATTTTGAATGAGGATTTTGCCATCAACCGCATCGAAGTCAGCTGGCGTTAATGCCTCACGACTTAAGTATTCCGCTGGAATGCTGCGGACTGACAAATTGGAGGTACTCAGCACAGAGCCTTTTAACAAAGCTTGGCTGGCAACGATTGCGTCGCGCATTTCAACCACCGGCGTCAACTCACGCCGTAATTGTGCCTCTTTTGCGTTGAGATACCAAACCGCCAAAAAAGCGGCTAAAACACCAACCGCCAATGCGATTAACAAAAGCTTTAACGGGACTTCAGGTCTATTAGACGTTGCCAAAATACTTCCCTCTTCGTGAGTTTTTCATTGTTATTCTTATAACCTTATTTTTAATTTTTAACGGTAGTACTTACTTGGATCTACTGGCTTTAAAACACCAATAGAGACCAGCGGTGCTGTAATATCACGATATTTAACGACAAATGCATCGATCGGGTCGCCACCCTTGTGTAGCTGTTTAGACAGCTCCGGATATTT
>JBLHME010000099.1:0-9691 GCA_047623225.1 Cryomorphaceae bacterium | reverse complement strand
TGGTATCGCTTTGTTCTTTCACAATTGACAGCTGCCTGACTGCGTTGTACACATCAATGTCGTGTTGTGTCGTGACCGCCTGCATACCAAGCTCACCGAAGCGTTGCAGGAACTCAGCGTAATCAATATCGATCAGAAATGGCGCATGGCCGGCTGATTCATGCACAATATCCGGCGCAGGGGTGTACATCATATTCTCGTAAGAACGCATGTTTACTGCGATCACCAAAACCTTGATGGCTTGGAACTCCATGAATACAGCGGGCGGTAAAAAGCCATCAACCACCACGGCGCGCCAACTAATATTATTAAGACAGGCGTTGATATCCTCAATTCGAGGAATCGCTTCTAGTCCAATTCCAGTTCGCTTGAGGCCCTCAATGTAGGTGGGGTGTGCAGTTTGGCTAAGGTTGGTCTTCAACTGGTGGAGAAGAAACCGCCAAACGGCATGATCTCTGGCGCTGTAGATTGAGTAATCCTGTGTTGCCACAAACGGCCTTAGATGCGCGGGCAGGCTCTCGATGATTTGCGCTTGCGTCATCATCGGTGTTGGGCGCGGCGGTGCTGTGCAGCGCAGGAAATTGTAAGTGAACTACTCAGCATCAGCTTGTAAATGTGGTGCGGCTTGGGCGAAGGGCTCTAAGCTCAAACAATATTCGTTTATGCGCTGTATGGTCGGATAGTCTTGCATCGGGCAGTTAAACCGCTCGGCATTGTAGACTTGAGGAACCAAGCACACGTCGGCCAATGAAGGCTTATCGCCAATGCAACAAAGCCCGCTGCGGAGGTCATTGGCAAGGCGCGTTTCTAGACCGGTAAAACCAACCGCAACCCAATGTTGATACCACTGTAATTTATGTTCTTCGCTAACACCCATCTCTGCGGTTAGATACTTCAATACGCGTAGATTATTTAGTGGGTGCATGTCGCTGCAGATAGTTTGCGCCAAACCACGAACATAAGCGCGATCAAGCGGGCTGCAGGGTAATAGCGCCGGGCTTGCATGGGTTTCTTCAAGATACTCAATAATAGCCATCGATTGCGCCAACACTTGACCATCGGTTTCCAGCGTTGGGATCAAGCCATCTGGATTTGTGTTTAGATATTGCTTGGTTTTATGTTGCCCACCTTCTTTAAGCAAATGAACTGCGAACAGTTCATGCTCCAAGCCCTTTAAATTAAGCGCGATACGAACTCTGTAAGCGGCTGTGCTGCGGAAATAGGTGGTGAGCTTTAGCATTTAATTGATCGATCGCGGCGGTTTAGTCGAGCGCTTTAAGTTCGCTCTTTTCGAACGCACCACTGTGCATCCATTTTGCATGCTGCGGCGCGCGCTTTGTTTGTGACCATTCTTCAAGCATCTCCCATTTAACCTCATCTAGGCGATTAAGCTTTGCTTGCTCTGCGCCATCAGGGGCTGCCAGTTCTAAACGATGGCCGTTGGGGTCGAAGAAATAGATTGAATGAAATACTGAATGATCGGTTACACCCAACACATCAATGCCATTGTCTTGCAAATGGGTTTTATACTCTAGCAAGGTTTGCATGTCCTTTACCTTGAACGCGATATGTTGAACCCATTCGGGCGTGTTTTCGTCACGGCCCATAGGGGGTTTAGTTGGAAGTTCGAAAAAGGCTAATACATTACCCTGCCCCGCATCTAAAAAGACATGCATATAGGGATCGGGCTCCTTGGTGGATGGCACCTGGTCTTCGGCAATAGCCAAGACAAAATCCATATTAAGGTTTTTCACGTACCACTCGACAGTTTCCTTCGCGTCATTACAGCGATACGCTACGTGGTGAATTCGTTCTACTTTCATATTGCCTCCCAGCTAACCTAGAGTGGATACGGCGGGTAACACCGTTGCGCTTGCTTCGCCAAAGCCTATGCGGGGGTGTGTTTCGTTTTCACACCAGCCACGCAAAATCACGGTGTCGCCATCCTCTAGAAAAGTGCGTTGCTCACCGTTTGATAGAGTTATCGGGTTTTTGCCGCCCTGCGTCAGCTCTAGCAATGCTCCCATGCTGTCTGTATTGTCACCAGACTGAGTGCCGCTGCCAAAAAAATCGCCAGGCATAAGATTGCAACCATTAACAGTGTGGTGTGCGACCATTTGCGACACCGACCAATACGAATCCTTAAAATTACTTAAAGCAAGGCGTTCCGCGCTCTGCATATTCGCGGTCTGAAGCAGAACTTCTAGATTCATATCCACCGCGCCAGACTCTCGTAGCTCATCTGAATCGAGATAAGGTAGGGGTTGGGGGTGATCTTCGGGTCTTGTCCACGCTTGGCGATAAGGCACCAATGCTTCGGTGGTGACAATCCAAGGAGACACCGTTGATGCAAAACTTTTAGATAGAAATGGACCTAAAGGTTGGTATTCCCAAGCTTGGATATCACGAGCGGACCAATCATTAAACAAACACAAGCCGAACACATGTTGTTCTGCTTGTTGTAGTTCAATTGCTTGGCCCAGTTTATTGCCAGAGCCAATATAGATGCCAACTTCGAGCTCGTAATCGAGACGCTTGCAGGGTGCTAAGGTCGGCATGTCAGAATCAGGCGCTTTGAGTTGGCCCTGTGGCCGATGAAAAGAGTGCCCTGATATTTCAATTGAGGAGCTACGGCCATGATACCCAATGGGGATCCATTGATAGTTCGGCAGTAGAGGGTTGTCTGGGCGAAACAACTTACCAACATTGGTAGCGTGGTTTATTGAGCTGTAAAAGTCAGTGTAATCGCCTATGCGCGCAGGTACCTTGTATTGGGCATTGGTCTGTTCAATCAAACAGCTGGCGAGCTGGCTTTGCGCTACCGCACCTGCGCGTAAAGCACGCGAGAGCTCTAGGCGCAGTTGCGACCATGTAGCTTGGCCCATGGCCATGAAATCATTAAGAGTGTCTTGGCACAGTAGCTTTAACGCAGGTGTTAGATCCATGCTAAACACACCGGCTTTGTGAGCCGCTCTCAAATCAACAATCTTGTCACCAATCGCAACGCCAGCGCGAAAATCACCACTATTATTGCAAGATTTGAAAATGCTATAAGGAAGATTTTGAATTGGAAAATCGCTGCCCGAATTGGCCGATTCAATCCAGCTTTGTAGACTGGGGTCGTGTGTCTCGTTGAGTTTCATAGTTATTCCTCTTACCTGAGTTGATATTATGCAGTATCGCCACTGATTATGCCGCGTTCCACTTGGTCGCGTTCGATAGACTCAAACAGGGCCTTAAAGTTGCCTTCACCAAAACCGTCGTCTTTCTTGCGTTGAATAAACTCAAAGAACACAGGGCCAATCAGAGTGTCTGAAAAAATCTGCAACAATAAACGTGGGTCATCGTTTTCAGTTGTGCCATCTAGCAATATACCGCGCGATTGAAGTTCTTCGATCGGCTCACCATGGCCAGGCAATCGCTGATCCAGCATCTGGTAGTAAGTTTCAGGTGGGGCCTTCATAAACGGCGTGCCTTTAGCCTTAAGCTTGTCCCAACATTCCAATAGATTGTCGCAGGAGAAGGCAATGTGCTGAATGCCTTCACCGTTGTACTCCATTAGGAACTCTTCTATCTGGCCAGTCTGTTTGGAGGCTTCTTCGTTCAAGGGAATCCGAATCAAACCGTCAGGCGCAGTCAGCGCTTTTGACAATAAGCCGGTATATTCGCCTTTAATATCGAAGTAACGAATTTCTCTGAAATTGAATAAGCGCTCATAAAAATCAGCCCAATAGTCCATGCGGCCGCGGTATACGTTGTGGGTCAAATGATCAATCACGTTGAAACCGCACCCTTCGGGATGGTGATCTACACCATCAAGAAAAATAAAATCAATGTCGTAAATTGACGAGCCATCTTCAAAGCGATCTATCAAGTACAGTGGCGCACCACCTATCCCTTTAATCGCCGGCAGACGAAGTTCCATCGGCCCAACCGGGATGTCTACAGGTTGCGCGCCGAGCTCCAATGCTTTTTCGTAGGCATGCTGCGAATCTTTAACTCGAAACGCCATGCCGCAGGCGCTCGGGCCATGCTCCTGTGCAAAATAGTAAGCGTTGCTGGCCGGTTCGTAGTTGATTAATAGATTGATACCGCCTTGGCGATAGAGATGCACATTCTTAGAACGATGCACCGCAACCTTGGTAAAACCAGTCATTTCAAAAACAGGCTCTAAAACACCTGGTTGGTTAGATGCAAATTCAATAAATTCAAACCCGCACAACCCCATAGGGTTATCGAACAAATCGGCCATTAGATTCTCCAAAAGGTTTTCACCGAGCTATTTCGCTAGGCGAGAAAACACGCTAAACTAGTTGTTATTGCAACTAATATAGTTGGTTCTGCAACTATTTGCAATTCACTCAAGCGAACATTTATTAGATTGGATAAAATATGACAGCGCATAGGCCCGCAGTATTAACCCTCGAGCGATTTCTTCCGTATAGATTATCGACCTTGTCTAATCGTGTTAGTCAAATTGTGTCTGAAACGTATAAAGACAAATTTGCGCTGTCGGTAACTGAGTGGCGGATTATGGCAGTCCTTGGTGAATATCCTGGTGCCTCGGCCGATGAGGTCTCAGCTAAAACGCAAATTGAAAAGTCGATTATCAGCCGCGCGCTGAAAAAGCTACTGACTCGACGATTGGTTGTTCGTGAGGTTGACAGCGCTGACCGGCGCAGGCACAACCTAAGCCTGACGCTAACCGGCCAAGATGTTTATAAACAAATAGTCCCGGTGTCGTATGATTATGAGGCAGAGTTATTGAAGTGCTTCAGCAAACACGAGCGTGACCAATTTGACGCGTTAGTGGATCGATTGTACCAACACGCTGAGACGATTCTTATTAAAGACTAAATAGCCAGCAGCTTAGTGGTTGCGGTATAGGTTTATTTGGTCGCGCGTTTGCAGCGCTGTAGCGCGCGCGGCTGCGGCAAAATCAAGCCCACTGCTGGCATACAATACAGCTCTTGAGCTGTTAATAATTAGACCGTTGCCCTGTTCGGTTTGACCAGCCTTGACCAACGCTTCCACATTACCGCCTTGCGCGCCTACACCAGGCACCAAAAATGGCATGTTCCCACAGATCGCGCGCAGATCGCGCATTTGCTCAGGCCACGTGGCGCCAACCACGATGCAGCAATTTCCATTGCCATTCCAGTGCTGGCTGATCATGCTAGCGACGCGTTCGTAAACAGCCTGCCCATCGATCACTAAATCTTGAATGTCGCCGGCCCCTGGGTTTGACGTGCGACACAATAAAATGGTGCCCTTGTCGGCGTAATCCAAAAATGGCTGCGCTGAATCTCTACCCATATAGGGGTTCACGGTGACTGCATCAGCGCCATAGCGCACAAACGCTTCTTGCGCATACATCGCCGCGGTACTTCCTATATCGCCACGCTTTGAATCGAGGATAATTGGAATGTCAGGATAGCGCTCGCGGGTATAGTCTAGAATTTTTAGCAGCTGGTCTTCAGCAGATACGCCCGCAAAGTAGGCAATCTGTGGTTTGTAAGCGCAAACTAGGTCATGTGTAGCATCTATGATAGCGGTGCAAAATTTAAATACCGCATCATCATCGTCCCTTAAATGGATAGGAAATTTATCCAGATTAGGGTCAAGCCCGACACACAACAATGAGTTTGTTTTGGTCCAGCGCGCGTCTAATTTTTGGATAAATGTCATAGCGTGCATTCTAATCGAAAGCTAATGCGCTAACGAGAAAATTTGGTTGAAAGAATAATCGACGAAGTAGTTTTTGTTATACCGTCGGTATTGCCGATTTGGTCAAGCACATCATCTAAGTGTTGGGTTGATTCTGCACTGACATGCGCGAGCATCTCATAGCTTCCATTGACCGCGTGCAACTCACGCACCGCCGCGATGGTTTTTAGTCTCTTAACAATCGTTGCGCTGCTTTTTGGGTCTGAGCTAATCATCACATGCGCGTGAATTCGTCCGCGCTCATAGTCATCACTAAACTGCACTGTGTATCCGGTAATGACGCCACGTTTCTCTAGGCGTTCCAAGCGGCTGGTAACCGTGGTTCTGGACATTCCTAAACGTCTAGCCAAGTTTGCGGTGGATTCGCGAGAATTCGAGCTGAGTAGCGCTATGAGCTCTTTGTCTTTGCCATCTATGATCATAATGTCAGTATTTTCGACATATTGCGGATACATGGCAAGTAAATTGCACAATTTCACCATTAAAAATGACCAAAAAGAGCATTAAAGTAGGGGCCTAGCGATTTCTACGCTGATTAACCACTACAGGAACACCATGAAAGACATACTTTTACTTGGCTCAGGCAAAATTGGCGCCATTATTACTGAAATGCTCACCTCCTGCGGTGACTATCATTTAACCGTTGCTGATATGGACCAGGCAAACTTGGATCGTTTGGGTAGTAATCCAAACCTCTCGACTGTGATCTTAGATGTCACCGATAAAACAGCTCTTGAGGCGGTGATGAAAGGCAAATTTGCTGCGTTGAGCGCTTGCCCTTTTGACATTACCAAACATGTGGCGGTTGCTGCTGCCGAGCTGGGTGTGCATTATTTTGATCTGACAGAAGACGTTGCCTGTACGCGATTGGTTAAGGAGCTGGCTAAGGACTCTAAGTCAGCCCTGATGCCGCAATGTGGATTGGCGCCGGGTTTTATTACCATTGCTGCCTATGAGCTGGCTAAAAGCTTTGACGAGCTGCACAACGTGCACATGCGTGTAGGCGCCCTACCCATGTATCCGTCCAATGGCCTTAAGTACAATCTGACGTGGTCAACCGACGGCTTGATCAACGAGTATTGTAATCCTTGTGAAGCGATTGTTGAAGGCACGCTTATGCAAGTTCCGCCGCTGGAAGAACTCGAATCGTTTTCACTCGATGGTGTCTCCTATGAGGCGTTTAATACCTCTGGCGGTCTTGGCACTTTGTGCGACACCTTAGAGGGCAAAGTTAGAAACCTAAATTATCGTACCGTACGTTATCCTGGTCATCGCGATATCATGAAGATACTGTTGCATGATCTGCGTTTGATGGACAAGCGTCCCTTGCTAAAAGAAATTTTTGAAACGTCTTTACCGCTTACCTATCAAGATGTGGTGCTGGTGTTTATCAGCGTGAGCGGCATTCGGGATGGCCAACTCGTGCAAGAGTCTTATGCTAACAAAATCTACAGCAAGACCATCAATGACAAACTTTGGAGCGCGATTCAAATCACCACCGCCTCAGGAATCTGTACGGTTTTGGATTTAATGGCCGAAGGAAAATTACCACAACAAGGCTTTGTAAAGCAGGAAGATGTGTTGTTTGACGATTTCATCAACAACCGTTTCGGCCAGTATTATAGCCGTCCAGATGAAAAAGGACTTGCTTAGGATCGTAGCCCACTAAAACCCCACTGCTAGATTTGGTTAAGAGTTTAAAGTGAGCGACATTGTCGAACAAGCCAGTAAGCAATGGCTCGCTCTCAAACTCTAGTTAGATGCGCAATATTGACTTGCGCTAACCGCAGCCCGCAACTATAGAACGGCCTTCCAGGGCGTTAGCGCACCTTGGATGGGCCAATTGCGCGCATGTGCAATGGCTTTGAGCGCCCCCCACCGATCTTTGGAGTAAGGATGGCTGCGGAAAAGCTCTATGCCAGCGCTGGTGTCGAGGTTTTCCGATTCCAGGCGTGAAAACTTTTTGAACAATTCATCGGCTCCGCCAATATGGCCATAAACAGCAAAAAGCGCGCGCGCTGCAGTGGCGTCAGCATCGCTTTCCTGCTGGCGAGAAAACTGCAGCAGGCTCAAACTCGAGGTGCTACCGATTAACCATTCCCCTGCAGTGCTGCCTGAAGCACCACCAACAAAGCCCGCTAAGGCAGCTAGGGTGAATCCTTTGCCAAGCGCGACCACTGGGTGTCTATGTTTAACGTGTGCGATCTCGTGCGCCATAACCGCCGCCAGCTCCTGTTCTGATTCGATTTCGTCAAGTAGGCCTTGAAAGAAAAGCACATGGCCGCCCAGCGTGGCTAAGGCATTGACCGTGTCGCTTTCATCGTAGTGAACAGTGATTTGCATGCCTTCGGGCAGGGCCATGTGTTCGGATAGGCGATCGGCTAAGGCTTGCAATTGGGCGGTCTGTGCAGAGCTTCCGCTATCCAAAATAGTCATTTCACCGACCATTTTTTGCTCGAAACTAAAAGGAATGTGTTTGGCAAGATAACCGGCGGTAAAATTCAGCAGAATAGTAATGGTGATTATCAGCACGGCTACTCCCAGCACCAATTGACCAAATTCTTTGAGTGGGTGTTCTTGGCTATAATTTACATGCTCAACTGGGCGGGGATTTTCGTAGCGCATTATTAAGTCTCGAGTTATTCCTTCAGCGCGCTGCCATAGGCCAACACTTCTATTGACCCCAGATTACCGCTGGAGCCCTTGGAAATTGAAGAGGTTTCAAACCGCACATTAAAAATCCGATTTGCGCCACGAGTGCGCGCTTGTTGTTTCATACGCAGAACAGCTTCGCGTCGGCCACGATCTAACAAGCTTTCATAGCTGCGTAATCGACCGCCGACTAATTTTCGTAGGCTGGCGACGAACATTTTAAAATAGTCAGTAGAAATAACCACATTTCCTAACACCATCTCGCCGCCGTTAAAATTGCAGGATTGCCCATCGGCAGTATTTTGGTCTTGGGGTAAATTAGCATCCAAGCTATCAGCCGCGAAAAAGGTATTGGGCGCAAAGCGGCTTTCAAATACCAAGATGTCCTGCATCGCCTCTTCGCGTTCGCGTATTGAAGCGTAGTGCTTTCGTTCTCGATAGGATCCAAAGCTATAACCCAAGGCCAGTAACACTAAAACAATGACTATATCAGCCATAGCGTTCTCCTAGTTTTCAGGGTTGTCTAGAACCACAGCAGTGCCATAAACGAAAAGCTCTGCCGCGCCCTGTGCAACAGATGATGTAGCAAAGCGAACGTTGAGCACGGCGTTGGCGCCAACGCTTTGAGCTTGCGCTACCATGCGCTCAGTTGCTTCTTCTCGAGCTTCAGACATCAGCTCAGTGTAAGCTTTGAGTTCACCGCCCAATATGTTTTTGAATCCTGCGAGAATATCTTTGCCAACGTGTTTGGCTCTTACGGTGCTGCCTTGAACTAGTCCAAGGTGTTTTATAATCCGTTTTTGTGGCAGGATTTCCATGTTCGATATCAGCATTGCACACTCTCTAATTGAATTTTCTTGATCTCTAATATGGGGGTGAACGAGAGGTTAATCAAGATGACGGCCGATAGCGAGGCGTTTAGCTACCAATTGCCAGTGTTGGCCATTGAAGCCCACGGTTCTTGCTTGGCAAGGCTGTCACCTTTTTGCAATAATTCGATGGATATACCATCAGGTGATTTTACAAACGCCATGTGACCATCGCGAGGGGGGCGGTTTATGGTAACGCCCTTGTCCATTAAGGACTGACAAGTTTCATAAATGTTGTCTACTCTATACGCCAGATGGCCGAAATTTCGCCCACCCGTGTATTGTTCCTCGTCCCAATTGTAAGTCAGCTCCACTAATGGTGCGCTGGCTTTTTTAGCGTTTGGCAAATCATGTTCAGCGGCTAAAAATACCAAAGTAAATCTGCCGCCCTCATTGTCATAGCGTGAGGTTTCAACTAAACCCAATTTGTTGCAGAAGAAATC
>JBLHME010000098.1:0-9734 GCA_047623225.1 Cryomorphaceae bacterium | reverse complement strand
AACTGGATGATTGGGTGGTGCTCAGCAAAACTCGCTGGCAACTGCGCCGCGCGGTGGCCTTGGTTAACCGCACTCTGGCGGCATTAAAACTAGACAAACACCCAGACAAAACCTGGGTGGGAAAGATTGATCGGGGCGTAGACTTTTTGGGCTACCACCACACTCAAGCGGGATGTGGACCCGCTAAACCGACACTCGCGCGTTTTCATGCACAACTAACCCGGCTTCAAGAGCAAGGTGCGCGCCCAGCGCGCATTGGGGTGTATAAAACACGCTGGTGGCGCTGGGTGCGGGCAGGCTTACCTAAGAATCTGGTGCTGGTCATACCAACGGTATCGAGCGCTGAGCGCGACAGAAGCTAGCATGTCAAATCGAACACGCGGCGCCAAGCACTCGTAAACTCACCGAATCCGGTCGGTGCGGGGGCGGCCTTCCAGAAGTTTACTGCCCAAAACAGTATAAATGGCGGAGCGAGTCACAGTAGTCCCCGCCTCCTAACGTCCAAGCACCGGACGAAAACGACGTTACCCCGCTGTACGTGGTCGGCTCGGATCTGGCCGAGCTCGACCAGTTCTGACAACTTCCTGTCGTGCTGTGCGGGGTACCATCGTGGCCCGTGTTCGTGAAGACGTACGCACCACCAACCATCTCGCCGCCGGTTTCGTACATATTGATCTTGTGATGAAGGGATCCATCGACCAAATCTGTGTAACTATCTGCGATCACTGTGCCATCGACAAGTGCGTAGGGAGTACTGGCGTGGTTGAATCGAGTATCTGGCGACCCAGTGCTGTCCGATAACCACGCTTTGAATACGCCCGGGATGTTTTGGTCCGCAGCAAGTCCCTGGCAAATATCGTCAGCACCCTCTAAACCGCCTAAATTGCCATTTTGCAGCGTTGACGTGACAAATACCAACTTTGGGAAAGCTGGTGCTAGTGCTGCCTCCAAGTCACAGCCGGCAGTGGAACCCAACGCCACACAGATTGCGTCAACCGCATTAGCAGCTGTACCCTGCGGGCCCGTCTCACCCTGATCGCCTTGAATTCCCTGATCACCCTGCGCCCCAGGGTCACCTTTAGTACCCGTTTCACCCTGATCACCCGGAAGACCATTCGCCCCTGATGCGGACACCAAATCCCAGAACCCAGCTTCCGGCGGAAAGTTTGAAAAATCAGACTGGTGATCTAACAATGCAATATAGCTACTGCCATCAAATTCGATGATCTCACTTTTTTTATAAGCTGTGTCACCTACCCATGGCCCGAGCCATTTTGACGCCGCGTCATCCCCGAACATCGGAATAACCACGACCTTGGTCTGCCCGTAGGCTGAAGTCACACACACAAAAATAAACAGCGCTAGCAAAGCGCGAGACGAAAAATTTAACATACGTTAACCCCTTATAATTTTTATTATTATTCTAATATAGACTATCCAGCCGGCTGATCTTAATGGAAACCTTAACGCAACAGATGTTACTAAAAGACACATTCACAAACAAGCGAATAACGGTGCCGGGGCTTGATTTGTGAACGGCAGTAATGGGCAAGGAACTGCCTCTTGAGCAACATCGAACTTGACTTAAACGAGCGCGAGCTCCATACGTGAGCTCAACTGGCCAGATCTAAAAAGGGCCGTCCATTGCAATGGACGCCCCTTTTTTTAGTCATCAACCAAAACACTGGCCGATGGATGATGGCTATTGTTTATTTAAAGCTGACTTAGGATAGTATCCGCGCCACTCACTTCAAAACCACCACCCTCTTCAACATTCAGATGCGTCACCACGCCGTTGTCGATAATCATCGAGTAACGCTGTGAGCGAATGCCGCCAAAGTCTGAAGTATCAAGCACTAAGCCCAACTCTTTGGTTAATGCTGCGCCACCGTCTGCAATCATGGTGATGTTTTCAGCATTTTGGCTGGCACGCCATGCGTTCATGACAAACGAATCGTTAACCGATAGGCAGGCAACTACGTCGACCCCTTTAGCTGCAATGTCGTCATAGCCTACAATAAAGCCAGGTAGGTGAGCTTCTGAGCAGGTGGGTGTAAAAGCACCGGGCAGAGCAAACAGCACGGCCTTTTTATCTGCAAAAAAAGTAGCGGCTGAAATGTTCTCTTGGCCATCGTTATTAATAACAGTGATGCCGGCGGCTGGAATCGAATCTCCAACTTTGATCATGGTGGTCTCCGTGCGAGGGTATTAGTTATAGAGGCGGTAGTATAAAGCAAGCTACGCCAATTCGATATTCACGAAGCCCTCGAGCATCAAAAAGCTCGGCTTAGCCGAGCTTTTTTGGTGTCACTAATAGCTTTACTGCTATTCAGGCATCAAAGATTCAGCTTTTTTTGCCATTTCTTCCTCGCTTAGTTCTTTGGAGTTTGATTCTGCCTTACCTTTTAGCATAGAACTAGTAGTTGTAAGGGCTCCAGCTTCATCAGCTTTAAGCATGCTTTCCTCCGAAGTAGTCATGTCTTTTAAGTCGCCAATTTTCTTTTCAGCTTCTTCATGGTGACCAGCAAAAGCGCTTACGCTCATAGCGGCTGCAGTGGCAATGACTAGAGTTTTAGCAAAGTTTGGTAATACGGGGTTGTTCGATAACATAATGTGCCTCGATATGGTTTGGTTAGTAGGGTTAGGGTTGTGCAAACTTGGGTAGTTATGAACGCAACTCTATGAATCTTATGTAGATTTTTTAAAATTTCAGTGAGTCTTACACTTCGGTAATCGCCACGTTCCTTGCATGAACTTTTAGTTAGTCGCCGTGTGGAAAAACCGTGCACTCAAATCTGCGGTAGAATGTCCGCTAAGATTAATAACAAATATCAAATTAAAGTTTTACTTCAATGATCCAGTTACCTTTTGTTAATCAAACGCTCGGTTCTAAGACCTTGTGACCTCACAAGTTATAAAGCTTTCGCAAGGCTGGTTGCAAACTCTGCAAGCAGAGTTTGAACAAGACTACATGCAGACTTTGTTGCATTTTCTGAGTGAGCAAGCTGCGTCGGGCAAGCAAATTCACCCAAAGCGAGAAAACATCTTCAATGCGCTTAATTGCACACCGTTGCACAAAGTAAGAGTGGTTATTTTGGGTCAAGACCCCTATCACGGCCCAGGCCAGGCACATGGACTAAGTTTTAGCGTGTTGCCAGGCGTGCCAACACCGCCATCGCTTAAAAATATTTATAAGGAACTCATCACCGATATAGGTATTGCGCCGCCATCTCATGGCCATTTACAAAGCTGGGCCGAGCAAGGTGTGCTAATGCTGAATGCTGTGCTGACTGTTGAACATGCTCAGGCCGCTAGCCACCAAGGCAAGGGTTGGGAGCTGTTTACTGATAGGGTAATCGATGTGGTTAATCAGCAATGCACCAATGTGGTTTTTCTTCTCTGGGGTGCTTACGCACAGAAAAAAGGCAGCGCCATCGATCGAAGCAAGCATTTGGTGTTGCAGGCACCGCACCCTTCTCCGCTATCGGCGTATAGAGGCTTTTTTGGTTGCAGACACTTTTCGCAGACCAATACCTATTTGCAACAAAAGGGTGCGGCTCCCATTGATTGGCAAATACGCTAGCGTGACTGATTGTGCGTAAGATTTTGCACGTGGACATGGATGCGTTTTTCGCATCGGTTGAGCAGCGAGATTTCCCCGAGTTACGAGGTAAGCCGGTGATAGTAGGTGGCAAACCTGAGAGTCGTGGAGTGGTTGCTGCGTGTAGCTATGAAGCGCGCAAGTTTGGCGTGCATTCAGCTATGCCTAGCTCCAGAGCCGTTAAGCTGTGTAAAAACGCAATTTTTTTGCCCCCGCGATTTGAAGCTTACCGTGAGGCCTCCAAGCAAATTAATGAGGTATTCAAGCAGTATACGTCGATGGTTCAACCGCTATCTTTGGATGAAGCCTATTTGGATGTTACTGAGTCGGCAAAGCAGCATGGTTCTGCCACCGAGGTGGCGAGGATGATAAAACAGCAGATTCAAGAGAGCGTGAATCTAACTGCATCGGCTGGGATTTCGTATAACAAATTTCTCGCTAAGATCGCCTCTGATATGGACAAGCCTGATGGCCTGTACGTGATTCGCCCAGAAGTTGCAGAGGCGTTTATTGAGCAGCTCGAGATACGAAAATTTTTTGGGGTAGGCAAGGTCACCGAAAAGAAAATGCAGTCATTGGGTATTTTCACCGGCGCAGATCTAAAGGCATTGGATCGAATACAATTGCAAACCCAATTTGGTCGTTCTGGAGATTACTACTACGACGTAGCTCGCGGCATAGACGAGCGGCCGGTGCGCGCGCACACCCAGCGCAAATCGATTGGCGTTGAAACCACCTTTGTGGATAACGTGGTCGACAAAGCTTTAATCTGGCAAAAGTTGCTGAAGTTCTCTGAGAAAATGGAAACCGCGCTGGAGAATAAACAGATGGTCGCGCGCACCCTAACGCTGAAAGTTCGTTACGCTGACTTCACTTCCATCACTCGCGGTAAGACAAGCGAGCCGCCAATTCAAAGTAAGGAAGATATTTCAGGGCTCTTGCCAGAGTTACTGCGCAAAACCGCCGTGGGCAGTCGGCCAATCCGCTTGATAGGCATCACACTTGCTAATTTGCTCACCACCAAAGATACAAGTGATTCAGATTCGAGTTCTAGTAAGGTACAAGAAAACCCACAATTAGGCCTATTTTAATTAGAGCATGATCGCTCCTTGGCTTATTATTTACTCAAGTGTTTGGTCTTGGCCATCTCTTGGACTCTTTGAAACTGAAGTCAGTTAATAATAACAAAAATGAAATAACCGATTGGGTACGCCTGTGCTGCAAAAACTTTATGCCAAAATTTTATATGACTACCTAGGCTGGCGTCTCGAGGGTGAATTGCCCTGGGAGCATAAGCGCCTGATGTTAGTGTTTTTGCCGCACACCAGTAATTGGGATTTCATTATTGCCTTGCTATTCATTCGTGCCGAAAGGATCAAAGTCACGATTTTTGCTAAAGATAGTTTTCACTTTTTTCCGTTAAAGTATTTTTATGGCTATTTTGGGGTTGTGCCAATTAAGAGAAAAGTCAGCGATAACTTCGTTGATCAGGCCGCCGCTTTATACGATGACGGCGCCGAGCTATGGACAGCAATGGCGCCTGAAGGTACCCGTAGTTACAAACAAGATTTGCGCAGCGGCTATTACTATTTAGCAAAAAAGGCGGGTATTAAAATTTCGTTGGTTGGGCCAGACTTTGGCAACAAAACCTTCAAAATCTTACCGCCGCGAGATGTTCTTGAAACCTTTGAGGCTGATGCGCAGAACTTGATCGAATTCAGCCGAGAATGCAGCGGTAAAATTCCTCAACACGGCATTTAGTTCGTTTGGACTGTGCCCCAGCAATAGTTTTCAATGATTTAGCGAATTTAAGGAATTTACGAGATTTTTATGAAACTAAATAGTTTGTTAGCTTTTAGGTTCATATGGCAATTGTTGTTAGAATCTTAGCATGGTTGGTTTTCACGGTTTAATTAAATGGCAGAGTCGCCGGTGCTGAACGACAAACAAAAGATGGTGGTGGCGATTTCGTCGCGGGCTTTGTTTGACTTGCAAGACAGCCATCAGGTGTATGAAGAGCGAGGTGTGGAAGCATATTGCCGGTATCAAATCGCCCATGAAAACGAAACTCTATTGCCTGGCACGGCCTTTCCGTTAGTCAAAAAATTGCTGCACTTAAATCAATTGGGTGAAGCTCGTGAGCGTGTTGAAGTGATTTTGTTGTCGCGCAATAGCGCTGATACTGGTTTACGCGTTTTCAATTCTATTCAACAACATGAACTGCCCATAACGCGCGCCGCATTTACCAGCGGCAATAGCCCGTTTCGATATGTAGAGCCGTTTGGCGCAGATGTTTTTTTGTCGAACGACCCAGAAGATGTAGCCAGAACCTTACAATCTGGCTTTGCAGCCGCAACCATGCTGCCTTCAAATCACAAGAGTGAAACTGAAAACGACTTAAAGTTATGCATTGCCTTTGACGGTGATGCAGTGGTTTTTTCAGACGAAGCTGAACAAGTATTCAAGCAACAAGGTTTGGTTGAGTTTGCCAAGCACGAAGTGCGGGCCGCTAAAAAACCATTGCCAGGAGGCCCGTTTCGCAGCATGCTTTCGGCCTTGCACAGAATACAATCAGAGTTTCCGGCAGATGAATCACCGATTCGTACCGCAATTATTACCGCGCGAGCAGCACCTGCGCATGAGCGAGTGATTCGCACTCTAAGAGCCTGGAATATCCGGATAGATGAAGCTGTGTTTTTAGGTGGTTTGGAAAAAGGCGAGTTTCTACGCACTTTTGGCGCTGATATTTTTTTCGATGACCAACAGGGGCATTGTGACTCTGCTCGACAACATGTTCCAACGGGGCATGTGCCGCACGGAGTGGCAAATAATTAGTACTGAACATTTGTCCTCAATAGAATATTCAATGATCTAGCAATAAGAAGCATAGGCAAGAAAAAATTTATGAAGCGAGTATTATTAACACTGCTTATTGGCACAGTTATTGGCACCAATGCGCAAGCCGCTTTGCCAATAGCGGTTGAAGGTCAACCCCTGCCCACACTGGCGCCCATGCTCGAGCGCGTGCAACAGTCGATAGTTGCTGTGTCAGCTTCTGCTCAAGCTCAAGCGCGCAGCCGAAATGACCCGTTCTTCAACGATCCATTCTTTAATCGGTTTTTTGAACAAAGGCGTTCATCGCAGGCTCGCACTAATACAGTGGCCAGCACTGGCGTGATCATCGACGCCCTCAACGGTTTTGTGTTAACTAATCAGCACACGGTTGTTGGGGCAAGCAAAATCACCATTACCTTGGCTGATGGGCGTGTAGCTCAAGGGCAGATGGTTGGTAGTGATAAGGCCTCTGATGTGGCCATTATTAAGATTGATATAGACGACCTTGTTGCCATAGACCTAGGCGATTCAGATGCCTTACGGGTGGGTGATTTCGTGGTTTCAATTGGTGCCCCGATTGGTCAACACAATACTATCGCTTCAGGGATCATTAGTGCCTTGGCTGCAAAACCGGGCGCGCGTAGTCGGCCTGTGAGTTATCAGAATTTCATTCAAAGTGACATCGGCTTTGGCCCTGGCGTGTTGGTTAACCTTCGCGGCGAGTTAATTGGCATCAATATCTCTAAAGTTGCTCAAACCGCCGCCAATAACCGAATTGGGTTTTCTACTCCTGTTAATGTTGCCTTGAGAGTAAAAAGTCAGTTGGTGAAATACGGCACACCGCAACGCGGCTTTTTGTCAGTGCAAGTGCAAGATTTAACGCGTGAGTTAGCCAACGCTTTTGATATCCGTGAAACCAGAGGCGTTGTCGTAACCAGTGTTACCAAAGATTCGTCGGCAGACGAGGCAGGCATTCGTATTGGTGATGTGATTGTTAAGGCAGGTCCAGTGGATGTTAATCGCGGCAGCGATTTAAACGCCATTATCAGTCAACACTTTGCCGGTGACCCACTCGAGCTCACTATGTTTCGCCAAGGCGAATCAATGACGTTGCCAGTGTTCCTAGAGTCATCGAGTAAGGTTTCCAGCACTGGCACAATGATCCATCACCGCTTGGAGGGCGCTACCTTCAAGGAACTCGACACTCGACAAGTCAGCACTAACGTTGCTCAGGGAGTATTGGTAGCGAGTGTAAAGAACGGCAGTATAGCTTGGGTTCAGGGTGTGCGCCCGAATGACTTGATTGTGTCTGCAAACCGAAAACCGGTCAGCAATATGGTCAGTTTTAAGCGAGCCATTGCTAATCACGACGTATTGATGCTGAATATTGTACGCGGCAACGGCGCTCTATTTTTGTTGCTTCAATAAGAACAGCCCTGAACCGTTTGGTATAAAGCACTGAGCGCTCTAAACAACGCTTTGCTGCCCTCAAGCCTAAATCATCAGCTATAATCTCAGCACCTAGAGATCAGCCTTAATCGCCAAGCCATGACCGACTACATAATTGCCCCTTCCATTTTGTCTGCCAATTTCGCCAAATTGGGTGAAGAGGTCGATAATGTTTTAGCGGCAGGTGCCGATTGGGTACACTTTGATGTGATGGATAATCACTATGTTCCAAACTTAACTATTGGGCCGATGATTTGCCAAGCCCTGCGAGACCATGGAGTGACTGCTCCGATTGATGTGCATCTAATGGTTGAGCCAGTAGATCGAATAATTCCTGATTTTGCCGCAGCGGGCGCCACAACAATCACATTTCACCCTGAAGCGAGTAAACACGTTGATCGCAGTCTGGCCCTAATCAAAGAACAGGGCTGTAAAGCCGGTTTAGTGTTTAACCCTGCCACGCCCTTGTCGGTTTTGGAATGGGCAATCGAAAAGGTCGATATGATTTTGCTGATGTCGGTCAATCCCGGCTTTGGAGGTCAGTCTTTTATCCCGCACGTAAAAGATAAAATCGTTGCTGCACGTAAAATTATTGATCAAAGTGGTCGTGATATTCGTTTGGAGGTTGATGGTGGGGTTAAAGCTAATAATATCGGTGAGCTTGCAGCCCTTGGGGCCGACACTTTTGTGGCTGGCTCGGCCATTTTCAATCAGGATGATTATGCGGCGGTAATCAATGAGATGCGCGCCAATATAAGCCAACAGGTTTCGCAATAGTGCTTGACCTTGCCGTCTAGTCACGCAATCATTGGGACTTGAGGGATTTCACCTTCCAATTACAATGCAAAATCACTTAAAACAAATTCAGAATCCTGCACCGCGCAGTTGGCGTAGCTGGCAAAGCTAGCATTAATGTGGATGAGCAATGCTTGTCTGCACCGAGTTCTGTTTTATGTTTATCCGCAGTTATTTTCTGCCTAATTGAGTCTATTTGCCATGTCTTCCAGCGTTTTTTCTTGCCAATCTGAGTTCGATGCATTCGTTGCCCCGTTGCGCGCAAAGGGGTTCACTCATGTGCCCGTTGTACGCGAGACCCTCGCCGATCTAGATACGCCTGTCAGCACCTATCTGAAGCTGGCCAATAGGCCATATAGCTACCTGTTTGAATCAGTCCAAGGTGGAGACAAGTGGGGCCGCTATTCGATCATTGGTTTGCCTTGTTCGACAATCTATCGCTTCAGTGGTTTGACCATGACGATAGAGCAAGATGGGCAGATAATCGAATCGTCCAAGGTGGCAAATCCACTGGATGAGATTCGTCAAATTCAAACACAATATAAAATAGCGGAATACCCCGGCCTGCCTGAAATGATTGGTGGCCTAGTGGGCTACTTTGGTTATGAAACCATCGGTTATATTGAACCTCGATTAGCCTTTAGTGATAAACCGGATGCCCTTGGCGTGCCGGATATTATGTTAATGGTTTCAACGGATGTTTTGGTATTTGATAATCTCTCAGGGCGGATTTTTATGGTGACTATGGCGGATCTGGCCGACGCTGATGCTTATCAAAGAGCCCAAACTCATTTGCATGAGTGTGTGCACGGCTTGGGTTTAAGTTTCGCCGCGCCGATAGTTCAGCAAAGCGGTGGCAATGTTGCTGAAGGTGACTACGATTTGCATTTTGCCCAAGCTGATTTTGAAACGGCAGTTGAGCGATGCCGTGAATATATTCGCGATGGCGATATTATGCAGGTGGTTTTGTCACAGCGATTATCCACGCCTTTTGAAGGCCGCGCGATCGATTTATATCGCGCTTTGCGCACCATTAATCCTTCACCGTATATGT
>JBLHME010000097.1:0-9970 GCA_047623225.1 Cryomorphaceae bacterium | reverse complement strand
CACCAGATCGGAAACTTCGATGGCTGCGTCGCTGAGGGCGGAGAAGTCGGCTGACTGCAAGTCAATACTAATACTCGCACCACCGCCCAAACGCCCAAACAAAGAACCTTGTTGAGCGAATGCTCGGGTATCTGGAATACCAGTCAAAATCTCTTCATTGACTATTTTAACCATTTCATCGATGCGCGATTGGTCTTGAATGCGAATTCCCAAGCTTCCCCCAAAAGAACCAGTAAACAGGTAATAGTTCTTCAGGCGCGGTTCTTTCTCGCCACTCATATAAGGAGCTAGACGATCGACCACTACTTCAGCAAACTCTTTGCGCACCATATCGGCACTTGCACCTGATGGGAATTGTATAAAGGCGTCGACCGCATCGCGCTTAACAGGCGGCAAATAATTCAACTGCGGCCAAAGCATCCATCCAACCAATAAAGGGACTACGGTCAAACCAGCAATCCACGAAAAGCGTTTTCGTGAACTGTCGGTTAGACTCATTAGCGTGTCTACAATAGCATCCCAATGATTGGATTCGCTGTGTTGGGCATGAGTATCTTTGCGGATAAAATAAGCAGCCCCTACCGGCAATATAAACAACGCAACCAGCAAACTAAATGCCACTGCTATGGCAATGGTTAATGCCAAATCAGCAAATAGTTGGCCTTCTACATCTTCGAAAAACACAATCGGTACAAATATGACGATGGTGGTTAATGTCGATGCCAATAAGGCTCCGCCGACGTTTTTCACAGAGTTCATTGCTGCCTGCACAGTCTCAATGCCCTTATCGATCTGACGAACATAGTTTTCGAGTATGACGATGGCCGCATCTAACACCATCCCTGTAGCGAACGCGAGTCCAGCAAGCGATATTACATTGATGGTCCGGCCAAAAATATTGAGCACTATAAAGGTGGCAAACAAACTAATGGGAATGGCCGATGCGATTAATAAGGTTGCACGTATACGGCGCATGAAAAGCCACAAAGAGCCCACCGCCAATACAATGCCTATACCCATGTTTTCACTCAATAGCTCGATAGCACGGCGTATGAAAACTGAAGGATCAAAACTCTTCTCTATAGTGATGTCGTATTGGCCCGGCAAAGTTTCATTGAGAACTGCCACCTTGGCCAACACATCATCGATAGCGTTTAAGGTGTTACCACCAGGCTGGCGAAATACACGCATACCCATGGCTGGCTGCCCATTCTGAAACACCACTTCTTGTGAGTCATCTGGGCCGACTATAACCTTAGCGATATCACCTAATTTCACCGCTGCACCGTCGCGCCATGCAAGAATAGTTTCGGAAAGTTGATCGGCTGTATAGCGTCCTTCAAAACGAAGTGTAAAATCTCTGCGCCCTACTTCAACTTTGCCGCCGCTAACGTCGCTTGAACGGTTAATATTGGCTGCGATTGTTTCAACATTGATACCCAACTGAGCGGCCAAAAATGGATCGAATTCAACCTTGACGATTCGATCGCCTACATTTTGCTGAACGTCGACACTCCCTACTCCCTCTACGCTTTCTAACACTGGAGCGATGTTTTTTCGCGAAAAGTCAGCCAGATCATCACTAGAGATGATCGAACCAACAGCGTGTTGCACAAACAAATAGATCAGTGTTTCGGAGGAATCACCTCCACCATTGCGGAATATCTGTGGTCGATCAGCATCCGCTGGTAAGCCTCTAACTCGTTGCAATCTGCTGGCTACCTCAGTGAATATTTGATCCATGTCGGTACCCAGCGCAAATTCCATATTGATAAAGGCATTACTATTGTTGGAATAGGACTGCAGTTTGGTCATTCCCGTGATGCCGCGCAGTTCCCGCTCAATTGGCTCAACCACTTCGCTTTCAATCTCACGTGGACTGGCAGCGCGCCAAGATACCTGTACCGCCATTACGGGGCGATCAATGGTTGGCAGCAATTGGATTGGCAAGCGCTGCAAGGAAACGATACCGAGTATTAACAACAGGCAAATTGATGCCGCTGTAATAGCTGGATTTTTAATGAAAAACCGAGTTAACTCCACAATTAGGTACCCATCTTTACGCGCATTGCGAATATTTAAATTTTACGACAGACATTCAGCCTCATGAAAACAGTCAATTACACCGAGTTATATTTTTTATCTCTAGCGCGAATCCGACTTATGAAACTGCTGATTTCGTTTTTATGACTATTTCTGTATCTACTTAATGTTAGATGCAAAAAGCGGCAATATCGTTGCATATTTTTTGGATCAAATAGAATAAATACCGTTAGGGAGTAAAGTTTTGTATGATTAACCGAATTAAATTAATGGTCGAGTTGCTCTTGAGGGCGATCATGGCCACTGCTGGAGTAAATCTCATGCCCATAAATCCAAAATCGATACTGCCTCTAATAGTTACTAGCGTTCTGCTCGCCGTCTCTTGTGGCGCTCAATCCAAGTCCCTAGATGTGACTGCTGAAGTAAGAGCATGCGCTAGTATCGTTGCCGATGTTGAACGACATAGTTGCTTCGACCAACTCGGAGCAAAGTTGAGCCCTCCCCTACAAAACGCTTCCAGTGCTCAGCCTGAGCAAGTTCAAAGCTCTTCTGACATTCAGCCTAAGAGAGTTCAAAGCTCTTCAGACACTATCTCTGAACGAGCTGAAAGCAATACTAAGCCGACAGTCTTGCCAGACGATCTAGGTGGCACAAAGTTTGTCTCGCCGGCACAAGACAAAGTCGAATCCTATCAGGGCAGGATCACTTCCTGCTCTAAAGCTGGAGATGGGAAACATCTATTTGTTTTTGAAAATGGTCAAATCTGGAAACAGGTCAAATCGAGTAAACGACGTTACAAGAACTGTGATTTCGCGGTAACGGTTACCAAAGACATGTTTGGTTACAAAATGGCTATTGAGGGGAAAAGCGGCAATATACGCATCAATCGCAAGCGCTAGTCACGCCGTGCAGGCGTTAATCAAGCAAAGTTACCTCCCTACCTATCCTTGGCAGGCTTACCCATTCTTAATTGAATGGGCATGCGTGGACACTCCTTAAATAAAGAATCCCTAGTTACTATTTCGACTTTCTAAACAAGAATGTGAAACGATCTGTATTGCCTGTGACCGACTTTCGCCCTACTTCATAGCGGAGCTCGTCATCGGCACGAAAATGTAAATCAGAATAGTCTACAAACACGAAACCTGCCTGCTGAATTTCCTTTATGGTTAACACTGGATCAGCACGACGGCGATTTTCTGTATTAAATGGCTCCATATGCCTCCGAGTATGATCCACGACACCGTAAATGCCACCAGGTTTTAGTGCTTTAAAGACAGCTTGGTTGATCGACTGGCGACCCGCTGCATCAAAATTATGCACATTACGAAAAGTTAGAACCGCGTCAAACTTTGATCCTTTGAATGAAAAAGGTGCCACAGTGCGTAACCTTGGAGTTTCAGACTTACCGATTTCAGCACCTGATCTCAACACGACTACTTTATCTAAACCTTCAAGGCCAAGAAGGTTTTCCTCAACGTTGCTGGTGCCTATAGAAACCGTAAGCTGACCTTTCTCACGAAGGACTTGAGCGAGTAACTTGGTGTACCAGCCACCGCCAGGAATAAGCTCCATAACCTTCATGTTTGGGGTAATTCCAAAGAATTCCAAGGTGTCGATCGGCTTGCGATTACGGTCTCGTTCGATTTCTGCGGGATTACGAATCTCCGAAGCTATTGCCTTTGTCAGCAATACACTCAATTCGGACTCCTGCTCTTGAGCTAGTGCAGCATTGGAGAATAAGAAGATGGTGGCAAATAGCAAAGTTATACGCATAATCCCGAATAGAATTTAGGTTGTAACAGGTAGACAATAATACCTTATAGCCCATCACGCAATTTTATGTTTACTTCACAGTCTCAGCTTAAAACCATTTCCAGCGACGGTCTTTCAAAATAACGCTGGCCGCATTATGGCCGGGTGCGCCGGTCACTCCTCCTCCAGGATGACTACCACTGCCACAGAGATACAAACCAGATACCGGCGACCTATATGAGCCATGCCCTAGTACCGGTCTTGCAGAAAACAGCTGGTCTAGACTCATTTTTCCGTGAAAGATGTCACCGCCGATCAGACCAAACTTCTTTTCCAAATCTAGTGGGCTTAATACTTGTCTGCCAACAATCGATTGTTTAAAGCCTGGCGCTAATTTATCCACTGTATTGATGATGTGATCGGCGGCCAACTCTCGTTCGTTATCCCAACTGCGGCCATCTGGTAATTGATACGAAAACTGCTGACAAAATAGACTTGCAACGTGTTTGCCCTCAGGGGCAAGGGTATTGTCGAGTGTCGAAGGGATCAACATCTCAACGATTGGCGCTTCAGACCAACCACGCTGCACTGCGGTACTCCAAGCATCCGCCATATACTGCAGGCTAGGCGCAATGACTATCCCTGAGGTTAAATAGTCTTCTTTTTCTGGCCCTTGTTGAGGAGATTGAATGAAGTGCGGCAAACGATCCAAAGCAACATTCATTCTAAAGGTCGCCGAATGGGATTTATAAGCTGCGATTCGATCACGAAAATCCGAATCTAATTCCTTAGTATCAAGCAAGCGCTCGAAGAGAATTTTGGGATGTACAGAAGAAGCAATAATGGGAGCATGGTACTCCTGGCTTGCGCTTCTAACGCCCGTGGCCTTTCCGTTCTCCACAATCACAGATTCAATCGGCACATCCAACTCGATGGTTACGCCAAGCTCTTCGCAGGCACGGCGCATTGCTTGAGTGATTGACCCCATGCCTCCAATAGCATGCCCCCAAGCTTCTCGCACACCTGCCGCTTCTCCAAAAACATGATGAAGTAGCACATAAGCCGAGCCGGTTTCATACGGCGAGGCAAAATGCCCTACCACTGCATCAAAACCAAAAAGAGCCTTAACGGTGTCGTTCTCAAAATAGTGATCAAGTATATCGCCTGCTGATTTGGTGAAGAAATCCAGCAGATCTCGTTGCGTGCTCAGCGTCAATTTATTCATTTTGCTGCCGGCTCTTAACATGGCCAACACATCAGCCAGACCACCTCCTATATTAGGCGGTGATACCAGCAAAAACTCTCGCAACAAATCGACTACTTTATCTAATGCCGATTGATACCGAACATAGGCTTGTGCGTCTTTGCTCGAGTAACGAGCGATTTCTCTTTGTGTAAGCCCATTACCACCCGCCAAAAAATAACCGGATTCAGTCGGTAAGAAATTGTCGATTTTACGCAGCACGACCTCTAGACCATGCCTGCCCAACTGCATGTCGCTGATTACTTTTGGTTGTAAAAGAGATACGGTGTAGGCCGCCACGGAGTTACGAAACCCAGGGTGAAATTCTTCAGTAAGAGCAGCTCCGCCGACTTCTGAACTGCGCTCAATAACACAGGTCTTCAAGCCTTTTTGCGCCAAATAAAAGGCACATACTAATCCGTTATGGCCTGCACCAATAACTATCGCATCGTATTTTTTCACTGTTAATTTCTCGAATCAGTTTAGAAATAAAGAGGCTGATTAGCCTCTTTATTCACACATTATAGAACAGTCTCGCGGTTTGTCGCGTTGCTTTGATCATCGAGAATTGATGCTCTATCAATCTAATTCGCTAGTCCTCTGAAATCTAACCACTCAATGGTCAAGCAGCACGGTACCTTATTTCCCAATTTCAAATCTGTACGCTGGGTGATGCAGGGTGCCAACGGTGACATCAATGGTCACGGGCTCGCCCGCACGCAGCAAACCCATTTTAAGTTTGTCGCCAACTTTCATACTTTTGACAATACTCCAATACGAAGGTTTGCCATCGTCCTTGCCATCGTCCTTGCCATGTTCATCCTGGTTCGCCATGCTTACATCGTTAAGGAATATCAGTAGATCGCCTGTTTTAAGACCTGATTTACTGGCCTGCGAGTCGGGAGTTATGCAGGTTATTGCCACACCAGACTTATTCACGTCAGAGCATATCCCTATAAAAGGCTTGGTCACTGCTTTGCGTTCAAGGGTGTATGAATCAGTACCTTTTAGATCCAGCATACGTTTTGCTAAATAACTGAGCTCCCACTCAATTTCAGCCTGACTGTCTTTGCCTTTAATCTTTTTTCCCTCTTTACCCGCAAGTGCGTTGAGAGTAAACATTGACAAGCTGATAGAAAGCAACAACAGCGCAATTTTAGAATTAATTTCAATCATTTTTCACCTATATCTCGGGGTCGCCGATGTTTGTTGGTCCGCCATAAAAGAGCTGATTTAACTCAGTTAAGGCGTTTACTCGATCGCCCCACAAAACTTGCATTTTTTGAGGGTCTTGTTGGTTCTCTCCATTACTCTCATGGATCATTTGATCTACATACATTAACCGCCAATACAGGCGATCAGCTACATCTCGCTCAGCCGCATTGAGGCCAGAGTCAGTGTCATTAACTTTTTGCAGCACACTTTCTAAACCGCGGGAGTTGAGCATTAATTGCTCAATACTGGCCTGTAGCTGTTCTGCTTGTTGATACACCACACTCTGCTGGCTGTTAAGACTGTAAAAGCCAACCAAGCCTGTAACCAAAATAGACAGAGCAAGAGTGTAAATGGCAGTATTCAAAGACCCCCAATTGAAACGTCCACGCGAGGCATTTGCTGCCAGAAGCTTGGGTTCAATATTGATTTCATGATCCTGAAATTCGAAGCTTTGTTGAATGCGGCCCCATACGTGTTGCGGCGGGCTCATGTTGGCGCTATCAAATATTTCTTGACTGAGAGCATTTAACTGTCTTAGTTTTGATTGACAATGTTCGCAGTTCTGAACATGCGAACTCAAAGGTGACTCTAGGCCATCTTTAATTTCAAGTAACTGTTCTATCGTTGCATGCATAATCTTCTATCAAACCTCAGTGTGTACATTGTCGTGCGCTGCTTTGGCTTTACCTATTAGTTCAAAACTATAAAATTGAATATTCATTGATTGTGACACTCTAAACTACTGGAGGGTCTTAGCTTGCCCTACTCTTGCACGTAAAAATATATAAGCCCTGGCGGTTACTGACTTGGAATAACTTGGCGTTTTACCCATCATGTCAGCGATTTCTTGATGGGTATAACCTTCCACTTCTTTCAACCAAAGGATTGTTCGCACATGATCCGGTAGCGCAGCTAGGACCGTGTCTAAATCCATCTGGTGTGTATGTTGCGCTGCACTATCGACATAAGCGCGGGTGGTCGGTTCCACATTTTCAATCGCTAAATCTTCAAAACCATCAAATTCGTCGCTCGAAATAGCCAGCTTATGTTTTTTTTGTTGGCGCAAATACATCAAACTTTCGTTCACTGCTATTTGGCGTAGCCACATACCAAACGGCGCTTGAAACTTAAACGTTTTAATCTTTTTCATTAGCTTAACAAAGGTGTTGTGCAAGACATCTTCAGCACATTGTGGATTTCGACAAATACCATGCGCTAAGGTAAATACGGCCTGAGAGTACAAACCATAAATTTCAGTGTGCGCCCGATTGCTACCATTTTGAGCTTCTTTGACTAGGTCATCGGCGACAAATTGCTGAAATCGTTGGTAGAGTTGAGTGGCTATAGTACCGTTCATATCACAAGGATGCCTTGTAACCCTTTTTGGTCGCAGAAAACGATGCTAAAGATGAAATAAATTATGTGCTTGCATGCAAGGCGTTATAGGCTTCTTCACCGCCTACTACTGAGTTTGCTTCGCGCCACAATCGCTTGCAGCGCGCGCCAGAGCGGCAATATGTATGAATACGCTTGCGCGTTTCTATAAGTTTAATGAATTCATCCCTATCTGGGCAGGTGATTTGATAGCTCGAAAATGGCATCAAGATAGGCCGCAAGCCATGCTTCACGGCTTCGGCGGCAATCTCCGCATAAGGAGTTTGACCTTCATCCTCTCCGTCTGGTCGATTGCACACTAATAAATCCACGCCCAATTTTGCGATTCCAGCTACGTCATCAACGGTAATTTGGTCTGAGGCAGATACCTGAGTGGTTAACTGTTCTATGTGCATAATTTCTCCTAATGAATTTATTCTCTCAATTAAACTTCAGCATAAGCCAGCGGCGAAATAAAAACAGGATGAAATGTTTGCAATTGAGGCGAAACACCCAAAAAAGAGCAGCTGGAACGACTGTAATAGCTAGCATATTACTAGTTAAAGGTAACCTTAGGGTATCTCGACCAAAAGCGGAGGTATTTCAGTCATTTCGATCCGCGCATCGGCTTGGTGTGGAGGCCTCTGAGTACAAATCAGTTGAAAAATGTCGCAAAGCATTGAAAATCAAAGACCTGCCTCTTTTAACAATACGTCCTCTCAGCAATAGTGACACACTGGCTTTATCGAATCCCTCAATATCACTCTTCGATTGCTCGCATCTTCGCAGATCATATTGTTTATGCTGCTTATTGGATTTTCGAAGAATGAGCCGCAAATAAAAATTGTTGGCATGTTGTTAATGCTCGGCATTTTGTCTTACTTAGTCATGCACTATGTGGAAACTTTGGGCTCTCAATACTGGATCGGTTTCTTGTGGCTTCCTGCATCTATCACGCCCAGTCTAATGCTGTTGTTTGTGTGGTTTACCTTTGAAGAATGTTCTACCACACCCCGGTGGATCTACCTGCTTACAGGTTTTAGTATTTTGGCATCGCCTGTGGTTGCGTTTTTATAATATCGGCCTGCCTGAGTCGCCTACATGGTTTCAACTGCTAAAAATAGGCATTGTGTTGGTTGCTATGGCAGTGGTTTTACATGGGCGTGAGTCTGATCTCGTAGAGCGCCGTCAATCATTTCGCTATGTATTTGTTTTAACTCAATCTTTTCTGATTTTTTTAGTATTGACTATGGAGTTTGCAACAGAATACTCCGTTCCTCTGAAACTGGATGTGGTAACTGAGTTGGCTATCTTCGGCTTTTCAACCGCACTCAATTTTTACTTCATTCGATTCAACCCCAACATCGATCTAGTTGGCCAAGCCGCGGCCACCGAACCTCCTAAAGGCGACCCCGTAATCGACGAATTGCTTGAAAGAATGAGGTCTGAGCGGCTTTACGCCGATCACGATCTAAGAGTAGCCAGCTTGGCATCAATGCTCTACGTTCCCGAATACCAGTTGAGACAAAAGATAAACCAAAAACTTGGCTATCGGAATTTCAACCAGTTCGTGAACCACTATCGAATTGAAGAAGCAGGCCAAAAGCTTATGCAAGATCAACGCTTACCAGTGTTAAGCATCGCTCTTGACGTTGGTTTTCGTTCGATTTCATCCTTCAATACAGCTTTTCAATCGCAATACGGAGTCTCACCCAGTAAGTACCGAGCTGACAATAGGCTTGCCGCACCCTAATAAGAAAAAGCCGCTCAGCAAGCAAATCGCTTATCTGAACGGCTTGTGCGGTGCTAAATGCTACCGAACCCTTAACTTAACTAACGTCTTTCATTGACTGCTTAAGACTCATTCTCAGCGAAAAACTTAAGCGCCTTCTCAACAAACTTGTTGGTTTGTTCAAACCCAGCTGTGAGTATCTTCTCACCCTCAGTGCTGTTGATCTTGTCAATATTGGCTCTAACATTCTCAGGGGTCTGCTGTTCCGGCGGCAGGTAAATACCTTCGGTCTCATAAATATGAGTAGTCGCGTAACCGCCTGCTCCAGCGCAAAGAATACTGCGGTTGGGCGCATCTCGATCACAAAGAGTAAGCAATCCAGCTGTGACTGATTCTACAGTCATAGCGTCCATCACTTTTTGATCAGGGATTATGTCTTCGAGCATTCGAGTGCCAGCAGTCGGTGCTAAGGTGTTTACATTAATACCGTACTTCTTGCCTTCCAGTACTAGGGTATTCATAAATCCGACTAACGCCATTTTAGCTGCGCCATAATTCGCTTGGCCAAAATTACCGTACATTCCGCTGGACGATGTGGTCATTACTAC
>JBLHME010000096.1:0-10173 GCA_047623225.1 Cryomorphaceae bacterium | reverse complement strand
GCTAAGCTCACGCTGGAGGATGATCTAGCGAAAATCCCACCGCCATTAGAAGCCGAATTATCCGACACGGTGCTGTTGGCTAAGCTCACGCTGGTGCTGTCGTAGCGAGCGTGAATCCCCCCGCCTTGCATCGCCGAATTCCCCGACACCGTGCTGTTGATTAAGCTCACGCTGGTGGATTGAGCCAGAATTCCGCCACCGTCAGCAACAGCCAAATTACCCGACACGGTGCTGTTGATTAAGCTCACGCTGGAGGAGGATCTAGCGAAAATCCCACCGCCATCAGAAGCCGAATTACCCGACACTGTGCTGTTACTTAAGCTCACGCTACTATCGGAGGAAGAGAAAACCCCACCGCCCCTAGCAGCAGCCGAATTACCCGACACCGTGCTGATGCTTAAGCTCACGCTGGCGGAGATGGTAGCGAAAATCCCACCGCCGTCGGCTGATGCTGAATTACCCGACACGGTGCTGTTGGCTAAGCTCACGCTGGAGGAGAAAGCAGCGTAAATTCCGCCGCCTTGACTAAAAGCCGAATTACCCGACACTGTGCTGTTGCTTAAGCTCACGCTGGAGGATGATCTAGCGTGAATCCCACCGCCATAAATAGCCGAATTATCGGACACCGTGCTGTTGCCTAAGCTCACGCTGGTGCTGCCGTAGCGAGCGAAAATCCCGCCGCCACGATTAGTAGCCGAATTACTCGACACCGCGCTGTTATCTAAGCTCACGCTGGAGAAAATAGCGTAAATCCCACCGCCGTCGGCTGATGCTGAATTCCCCGACACGGTGCTGTTGTTTAAGCTCACGCTGGCGAATCTAGCGTAAATCCCGCCACCGTCAGTAACAGCCGAATTCCCCGACACCGTGCTGTTGTTGTTTAAGCTCACGCTGGAGGATAATCTAGCGTAAATCCCACCGCCAACAGAAGCCGAATTATCCGGCACGGTGCTGTTGCTCAGGCTGACACTGCTTGAGGATCTGGCATAAATTCCGCCGCCACGACTAGAAGCCGAATTACCCGACACTGTGCTGTTGCTTAAGCTCACGCTGCTTGAGTAGACGTTAATCCCACCACCATTAGCACTCGTTCCCCCAGTGATGGTAAGGCTATCCATGCTCAGCGTGGTTGAAGTAACATTTAAGACATCAAATTAATTATTGGCATCAACGGTAATGCCACCACTGATATTGCTGGCATTAATCTCGATATCCTTACCGCTAATAGATAGTTCACTGCCTGATAAGGCAATGGTGTTGGATGCTAAACTGTTTGAAAACATGATTGTATCCGTGCCAACGCTGCCCGAAACACAGCCGTTGCTTAGAGTGGCTGTGTTGTTCGCCTGCGTTATGGCTTCGCGTAGCGTGCAGCCCGTGCCATTATTATCCAGATATGAATCGACCGTAATCGTGGCCGCTTGAACTGGAATTAGCACGGCCTGGCCAATGGCGACGGCCAAGCAACTGCGGGTAAGGGTATTCAAAGGGGGCATCAGTGTCTCCGATTCTTAAGTGATTTAAAATCTAAAAGCCCAGGCTAAGAGCGATTGCTTATAACATACTCCTAAAATTAGGTAGAAGTCAGAATGGTGGACCATAATTAGCCTGCTCTGTTTTATGCTGGACAATACGTCCTCTATGGGCCGGATTTTTAGCTGAACGACCGCTGTGAGGAAGCACTAGTGGTCAAGTCTCTTTATAACAAGTGTTAACATGTCTGTCCTGGTTAGTTGTATTATCTGATGGCTTTGCCTGAGGTGTCATTTTTAAGAAGCTGATTTTCCCGCCCTTATCAATAGTCCTATGAGAGAATAAATGGTTGATATTTGGATTAGTTTTAAAGTTGTTTGGAGTGCTAATCGTTGCAAGCTGTTGTTCAAATATTGATTTTTGAGGTTAGCTATGAATCGCAAAATAGTAGTCTGTAGGAACCCTAACGCAGGTTTTGGTGATCATATGCATTGCTTGTTCGGCTCTTGGTGGTATGCCAAGCAGACTAACCGAACCTTATTGATAGACTGGCGCGGGTCGCGTTTTGGCCTAGGAAATAACAGAAACAGGTTTCTAGACATGTTTAAGCCATTTACACAGTTGGCCGGCGTACCGGTGGTGGTTAATAATGATATAGGCGACTTTGATTTTGGTGATAGGTATTATTGGCCTAAATGGACGACAGAAAACCTTAAAGACATTGATCACGTAGCACATACAACTGAAGAAATAAAAACACTTAATCAATTAGTGGATTCTGGCGAGCCTCGAGATGAAGACGCTGTCGTTTTTAACCAACGGCTCCCTTTTCCGCCAAGAACCTCCGGAGTTATGGAAGCCATAGAGACATTGAAGTTTATATCTGAAGTTCAGTTGGCGGCTAACCAGTATTTAGGCGGTTTAAGTTTTAAACCATCGACTAATAAAAACCTCATAGCACTACATCTTCGGCATGGAAATGGGGAGAATATTGGCGATCGCTGTGTATATTGGTTGGATAACACCGAGTTAATTCGTCAATTGTTTCGCAATAAGCAAAATGATATGCATGCTAAAGGTTTAAACGGTCGATTTTTGGATAATATGCCGAACTCCCTAACGGAACTTAAGTACGAAAGGAATCAAGAGAATAAGCTCTACAAGCAAGCTGCTGAACGAGTCGTTCAACTGCGTAGTGAAATTGGCGCGAAAACTCCAGTTATCCTTTTTACCGATGCGGCTCAGGTAGTAACGGCGATCAATAAAGTGATCCCAAACGTTGTTCGGTATGATTCTGGATTGCTTGATTTTGGTGCTGGACCCTTGCATAACTTTGCCGCTTTAAGTGATGAACGAAGCGGTAACATTCAATTGGAAAGAACCTTTGATATGCTTTGTGAAGCTCAAATAATGCTTTCTTGTAATGCCTTAGTATCTATCCCGAGTGGGTTTCCTATAATATTGAAGGGAGGCTTGCCTCTTAACCGAGTGCATGAACTTAAGCCAGCATTAATCAATTCAGTAATATTAAAGCTCTTTAAGATTCTGTATTGAAAGCCTGATTGATCGCTACTTTTATATTTATATGATGGGCTCAGTGGTTTGACGACAAGGCGCTAGCAGCGAATATTGATTGTTCAAATTAATCGTAATCTGGCAGCTTTACGCTCAAACTTATTGTTGAGTTCTACACGGATAAAGTCGAGTGCCTGGGGCGATGGCTTGTCAGAGAAGAGGGTAAGGTGTTACTCAAATGTCTGCGCAACCGAACCCGAACCTTTATCTGATAATATCTGACGCTCTCTCATAAATTCGAGGCTGTAGCGTAAAACTAATACAACGTTCAACGCAAGAAGTTCAATGTCTGATTTCTTTATGCTCAGTAACCCCGCGTATTATATGCCGCTATAAAAGCTCGCTACCTGACTTAATAACTCATTTAGCAAAGTTGGTAGCTGCCCTAGAACCACTTCTGCATGCTCGCCATAATCAGCTTGATCTCGAAATAGAAAACAATACTCACCTATTTCAGATGCAAGTAGATTGAGAAAACGAACGTAGCTTTTCATTATCCTATTTTCGACGGGTAGTAAACCCCTAGTGGTCATAAACCCCTAGTGGTCAAGTCTCTTTATAATATCTTTTAATTGTTTTCGCAGCGGTTTCTCATCGCTCAACCTTCTGGTTATATCTGAAATAGCACTCGATACACCGCCATAATGCTGAAGCCTGAAATACTCGGCTATATCACTCAAGCGATGGTCGCCTACCTGCCGAGCGACGTACATAGCAACTTTTCTCGGAGTATTACTAGCGCCTCTACCTTTGGCAGACTTTGTCAAAAATTCAATCTTCGTGTCAAAGTAGACTGCTACCTGTGAAACCAATTCATCGATCCTAGGCTTACCTAGTCTTCGATTAGCGCGCAACACTTCAGCATCAAACTCACCGATATACCTGAGAACTGATTCTGCAAACGGTTAATCACCAAGGCCGGGAGAGGTTCTCTCAGTATTGTAAAACACAACTATATCTTCGAGTAACTCTTGTTCTTCGACAAACTCGCGATACTTCTTTTTGATGTTTCGCCTAGCAGAATAAGGGCTTCGACCCTTTTAATTTCTCTGAAGGGAATGAACGCCTAAAACAGCCGGTAACGCGAAGTCCTTGCTATTGTAATTAGAGTTTTCATACAGTCTGAGTATGTAGCTGACGCTCGTTTAAATCAAATTCGATGGCTGTTCCTTGCTGTGCCCTTAACCGTCATTCAGAGCGAAGCGTGGAATCTCCAGAACAGTACTCCGTAGACCGGGATTGCCACGGCTTCGCCTCGCAATGACTGGGTTGGGCAGAAAGTTGCCCGAAAGCGGTCAATACTCCATTTAACCGCTTGAACGCGCAACCTTATTCCAATCACTGGGCCGACAGCGCTGCAATACCGTTGAAAGAGTTCAAAGGCATTGCGCTTGCCGATAAAAAATTATCTAAAGTAATTCCTTCTCAGCCGCGGCAACACATTGATAGATCAGCGTATTGATCGTCATTGGGCCTACACCACCCGGAACCGGAGTGATTGCACCGGCTATCTCACCAAGAGGGCCAAGCTCGATATCGCCTACTCCACCGGGGTGATAACCAGCGTCAACAACCACTGCACCTGGTTTGATCCAGTCGGCTTTGATTAACTCGGGAACACCTACAGCGCCTACTACGATATCGGCTCGCTTAATAATATCTTCCAAGCCTTGGGTGCGCGAGTGACAAATTGTGACGGTGGCATTTTTATTCAATAACATCATCGCCATCGGTTTACCCAGGATTGGGCTACGACCAACAACTACCGCATTCTTGCCTTGTAGCTCAATATCATAGGCTTCAAGCAAACGCATAATGCCTTGCGGGGTGGCGCTTCCATAAGCCTCCTCTTGCATCGACATACGACCAAAGCCTAAACACGTAACACCGTCCACGTCTTTACGCAGATCAATTGCATCAAAGCATAGGCGTTCATCTATTTGGCTAGGCACAGGGTGTTGTAACAAAATCCCGTGCACATGAGGATTATCGTTAAGCTCTTGGATTTTGGCGTGCAGTTGTTCTGTCGTAGTCTCGTCTGACATCTCGACTTTAATTGACTCCATTCCAACTCGACTACAAGCGTTGCCCTTCATTTTCACGTATGTGGCCGATGCTGGATCAGCACCAACCAAAATAGTTGCCAAAATCGGCGAAGCTCCATTTGCTGCTTCTTTGAGCGCTGTTACGCGCACAGCCAGCTCCTCTTCAGTTTTCTTAGCAACGGCTTTACCGTCTAAAATTTGTGCAGTCATAGTGGTTGTTCTTTTGGTTAAAATAGTTAGTCTTTTGGATTGAGGTTTAATTACGTTCGTTGGTCGCCATGGTAAAGCCGCACTACGTGTCTTGCCTCAGCAAAAAACAACCAGCGCTCTATCAGCAAGCCTGCAAACACGGCAACCAATGATAAGTAGCTTATTTCATGTGGGCCATAGTAGTAAGCGAGGCCAATAAACACCACTGGCAAGGCAAACGCTACAACAAACATAATTCGGCGGAGGCGCAACAGACGTACAGCACCTGCGTCGAATACAAACTCCTTGGTCAGGAAAGTACCAGCATTGTGGCCCGCATCCAATAGGCGAACCTGAGCTTGACTAAAACCTGTCGCAGTATTGATAGTTGAACCATCTGGTTTGCCAATTAACACGAAATACACAACTTTTGCAATCAAACTAAGCACTAAGCAAAGCATGAAAATCTGCGCGACAATTATAGACAATTCACCTTGCAGAACGAGCTTTATCAACAGCAATAAAAGTGAGCCACTCATCAAACTAAATAGCATGTAGATAGGCGTGGTCAAAGGATTGTGCCATTGGCGAATCGGCTTCAAGCTGGCGTAAATCATTCCGGTGCAGATCACGGTGGCGATCGCAATTAACAACCCAATTACGCCTATGCCCATTGCCAACCAGCTAAGCTCACCGTCGCTAACAAAGAGCATTAACACATAGCCTAGAAATATTGGATAAAAAGCCACCGCAAAAACGCCTTCGCGCGATAACCAAGAAGTGCGGAAGCGGCTAAATGCGCGCCAGGCATTCTTCGGGTTGGCAAGATGAAGAGTAGATGCCAGCAGCCCCAAAGTAACTAAGCAAAGCCCGATCAAGCCAACAACAAATAACTCAGTTAAATCGATTGCTTGCTGGCCCAGCATGTGTAAAACAAACATCCACATCAGCAAGCCGTAACCGGCACCAGAGCTGACGGTGAAAATGAGTACAGAAATCGCGGGTTTCATGAATAGTGTTTCCTTATCTTTCGCTAGGTCTAGCGCGCTATCACCCGATTAGCCCACTTCTTGATGGACCCTGCAAGTGAAGCGCCATCGGTGACTGCCATGGTTGGCACGGCTTCTTTTTCGCGTGGAGGCAAATATCGATTGACCGGGTTGTAGCCCATTTCTGGCATTAGCGCCTGCCCTGCTCGCTCCACCGTTAGCTGGCTAACCTTAGAATTGGGATCATCAAAGTCGCCAAATATGCGCGAACTGGTTGGGCAACTCAGAACACAAGCAGGTTGCCGCTCAGCTTCTGGCAGTTGCTCATCGTAAATACGGTCCACACACAGCGTGCACTTCTTCATTACGCCCTGCTCTTGGTCCAGCTCGCGTGCGCCATACGGGCAAGCCCACGCGCATAGATTACAACCCATGCATTTATCTTGATCAACCAACACAATGCCGTCTTCTTCTCGCTTATACGAAGCGCCTGTAGGGCACACTGTTACGCAGGCCGCATCGTCGCATTGCATGCACGACATCGGCATGTGAACGGTTTTGCTGTTGGGGCTATCGTCTACTTCGTAGGTGCGTATTCTATTTAGCCATGCTCCATCTGGATCTTTGCCGTATGGGTTTTGATCAGACAGCGGCCCGATGGTGCCAGAAGTGTTCCATTGCTTGCATGCAGTGGCGCATGCATGGCAACCAACACAGGTATCAAGGTCAATAACGAGCCCTAATTTCATTTTGCACCTCGATTCAGAATGTCTTTGAATGAGCGCTTAAGATTCACATTTTCATGTGTGGCATAACTCAATTCATCTGGTGACTCGGCTTGCCCAGGCAAAGGTTTCACTTTTTCAAATTGGGGCCAAGCACCTGTTTCGCCTTCAGCAGCAGGCGTGATGCTCACGCACAAGTCATACCAAGCCGCCTGCCCAGTAATTGGGTCGGAGTTAGTGATGTCGGCAAAACTCGCCTTTGGTGGCAGCAACTCCGAGATTAAATGATTGAGCAAAAATGCGTCTTTGCTTTCATTGGCATCTTTCTTCAAGCCCCAAGCACCTGGTTGCTTTGCAATGGCATTCCAAGTCCAGACAGTATTAGCCTCAACCCCTTCCATTTGTTTGATCTGAGCACGAATTTTGCCGTTATGTGATTCAACCCAAACCCATGATTCATCCTCAATCCGCATGTTTTCGCACTGCACACGATTCATGTATAAATAGTTTTGTGAAGTTATTTGTCGTAACCAGGCATTTTGTGAATCCCATGAATGGTACATAAACATAGGCCGCTGCGTAACCGCATAAAAATTATACTTTTCCTTATTAATTCTAGACTGCTCTAGGGGTTGATAGTAAAATGGTAGCGGATCAAAATAGGTTCCTAAACGCTGCTTATGCTGTGGATCTGTGGGCATCGGGCCATCGTATAGACCCTGCCCAGCCAATCTAAATTTTTGCAAATGCTCGGAATACACCTCTATCAATATCTGATCGGTGGAACCGACCCAACCTGCATCCAATGCAAGTTGCAAATAGTCCTTGTTGGCGTGCCGCAAATATCGTTGATTCGGCTCTAGCTCGTACTTAAAAAAGCACTCATTCTCAATGTACTTCTCCCATTGATTGGGGTTTGGTTCACCGCGCAAATGCTTGTCGCCATTCTTGCCACGCCAGCCTGCTAAAAACCCTATGCCGGGAGCGCGCTCGTGATTAATGATGAAATCCTTATAGTCCTTGTATTTATTGGCACCGTCTTCGTTTTTAAACGCAGGAAAGTCCAAACGACCAGCCAGATCCACTAACACTTCTTGCCAAGATCTCACATTGCGATCTATCTCTAAAATTGGCTGTCTAATTGAATCGCATGCCGCGTCTGGTTCGGATATCGGCCGATCCAACATTGAGATTGTGTCGTAGCGTTCAAGAAATGTGGTGTCAGGTAAAACTAAATCTGAATAATTCACCATCTCAGAATGAAAGGCATCAGAATTCACAATGAAGGGAATTTTGTATTCGCCATCTTCACGTTTTTCGCGCAACATAGCCATGGTATTGGCGGTGTTCATACTGGAGTTCCACGCCATGTTCGCCATGAACAACATTAGGGTGTCAATTTCATATGGGTCACCTTTCACCGCATTACTGATCACCATATGCATTAAGCCATGGTTGGCTAAAGGAGCATCCCATGAATAGGCTTTGTCTATGCGCAGAGGGTTACCATCACCATCAATGACCAGGTCTTCTGGCTCAGTTGGAAAGCCCAATGGCGCTGATGTTAGCGGGGTATTTGGTGCCATATCCCGAGCTGGCTTAAGGTTCGGTGGAATGTGTTTTGGAAAAGGCGGCTTTGCCAAGTGACCACCTGGGCAGTCAATAGTGCCTAGGATAATTTGCAAAAGATGAATAGCGCGGCAGGTTTGAAAACCATTTGAATGCGCTGATATACCGCGCATCGCATGCATTGACACTGGCCGACCTACAAATTTATCTTGTTTTCGCCCTGCCCAGTCCGTCCATTCACATTCAATTTCAATGGATTCTTTAAAAGCCACATGAGCCATCTCCAGCGCGAGTCGTTCAATGGTATCTGCTGGAACGCCACACACCTTGGCTGCCGCTTCGGGAGAATATTCATCGCTCAGATATTTTTCTGCCAGCAAACTCATTACAGTGCGCACCGGCCTACCATCAGGTGCGGTAAAATCGCCAAACAAAGCAGGTGCGATATCGGCCTGAGCCCCATCCACAAATGTCTCTGAAAGTTGATCCCACACCACTGGGCAACCATCGTCATTGCGAAGAAATAGACCATTGCCTACTTCACCCGGCGTATTGACCACCAGCCTCGGGCAATTAGTGTAACGAACCAAAAACTCATCATCGATCAGCTCATTTTGCAGCAACACATGAATCATTGCCAAGGCCAGCATTCCATCGGTGCCGGGGCGGATTGCAATCCATTCATCGGCGATCGCTTGATAGCCCGTTCTAACCGGGTTAATCGCAACGAACTTGGCGCCATTCTCTTTTAGTTTCTTAAGTCCAATTTTAATTGGATTTGACGCGTGATCCTCGGCAACGCCCCACATCATGAAATATTTAGTGCGCTCCCAATCCGGGTCACCAAACTCCCAAAATGAGTGTCCAGTGGTATAAAGCCCAGCGGCAGCCATATTGACAGAACAAAAGCCGCCGTGTGCTGCCCAGTTGATGGTGCCAAATTGGCTTGCCCAAAACCCAGTAAGTGCTTGCATTTGATCACGACCGGTAAAAAACGCCAGTTTCTTAGGATCGGTGGCGCGAATATTCGTGAGGCGTTTGGTTAGAATATCCAAGGCCTTGTCCCACGATATCTCCTCAAATTCTCCAGCGCCTCTTTCGGTACCAGCTTTGCGTAGGAGAGGAGATCTAAGTTTGGCCGGGGAACTCTGCTTCATAATCCCCGAATTACCCTTTGCGCAGAGCACACCTTTGTTGATTGGATGGTTGGGGTTACCTTGAATAAAACGAACTTCGTTTCCTTCAGTAGTTACTTTAATACCGCATCGACAGGCGCACATATAACAAGTAGTAAATTTAGTTTCTTGCTTTGCGTGATCTTCAAAAACAGGCAACGATTGAGCAGTTTGCGGAGTGATCGTTTTAGTCATTCTTGAACCTGTTATTAGATGCGGGTAACACTTTTGTGAAATAGGATTTTGCACTGCCAGACTAGTGATTCAGTAAGGAAAATTTGAGACAATTTCACTCAGTTCTTCTCCATAACGAACCAATTTTGAGCCTTCAATCTATCATAACAAAATCAGATTAGCTTATAAGTTTTAGTTATAAGCTGTCTTGCAAATACAAATTTTTGAACCTCATTTCAGTTTTTAGATGTACACACTA
>JBLHME010000095.1:0-10207 GCA_047623225.1 Cryomorphaceae bacterium | reverse complement strand
AGGGCACTATAGTGCGCTACTTTCTTAATGCAAATAGACTATGTCACCAGCCTTGCTGTGGCGCATGCAAATGCTTATGGTAGCCAGAGATATGCCGTTTAATCCCAAAACACATGCTCCATGAGCCAATTAGTTCCAAAACGTGTAATAGCGTCCACCGACGGCGCCGAGTTAGCCTACTGGGTGCACCGCGCCAATCATTCGTCTGATAGGTTTGCCTTGCTCATACACGGGGGCGCAAGTAATCACACTCGCTGGTCTGAGTTCGCTGAAAATACCTCGCTGAGTAACAACTGGAATCTGATCGTGCCTGATATGCGCGGCAACTCTGAGTCAATGACTCGAGCTAATCTTGACATAACAACTTGGCTCAATGATTTACTAGACGTGTTGGCGGCTGAGCAAGCGCAGTCTGCGCTCATTATAGGTCATAGTCTAGGCGCTCAGTTTGCGGTGCAGTTTGCGTATAAATACCCTCAAAAAGCCAACGGCTTAGTTCTTATTGATCCAACATTGCAGCAACAACTGCAAGGGCGCTCGCTGCAAGTTCGGCGCTGTCGTTGGTTGGTGAAAGGCTTGGTAGCAATGATTCTGCTGTTGAATCATTTGGGCCTGCGCAGGCGTAACTTTCCCATCAGAGACTTACATGAACTGGATAAGGAAACTCGAGTTGCAATTCGCGACGCCGATTCATTTGACGAAATCGCCAAGCGATACAGCGCGATCACTCCAGTTTTAAAGACCATGCCGGTTGCTAACTATTTGCGCCAAGCTTTGGTGATGGTTAGTCCTTTGCCTGCACTTGAAGAATTAACATTGCCGGTGTTAGCGGTTCTCTCAGGGGGCTCAACATTGGGGAATGCAAGCCTAAACCAACAAGCGGTAGATCGTTTTGCCAATAGTGAAACAAGTATTCTCAATGCAAATCATTGGCCGTTGACCGAAACGCCCGCTGAAGTACGACAGGCGATCGATGTATGGGTAAGCAAGAAATTTCCATAAAACAGGTGATGTTTTGTTCATGGTTCACGACAAGAGTTAAAGAATGTTATTTCAGATAGTAGATCATTAGCAAATATCGAAAGATGCGCATGCTTAGATTGGTGATTCTGGTGGAACATTAGTACCAAAATCCTACAATATTAATAAAGTGAGAATGCGCGTAAAAGCGCATAAGAAATGACAAAAAACTTGATAGATAATGCCTGCCGACTAGCGACGTCACTCTTTTGCTGCACAATGATAACTGCGTATGCGAGCACTCCGAACAATGAAAAGACTGCAGTGCTGCTGACCACTAAGGAGTTAGTTTTACAGATACATGAGCAGAACATTTTATTAGACGCACACGCCGATATTGTTCTCCCCACAACCTCCAAGGCTTATTTGGATGAGAATGGTGAATCTAAAGTTTCACCCGCAAAGTTGACCCTCGGTGGAATGGGCGTAGTGGTTATGTCGGTCGCTGTTGGGCCAGGCCCACGCAGTGCGAAAGGTGATGCGCAAGCAAGGTTGATTGCCGATCAGAAGTTACTTGCGGTTCGAGTTTTGCTAGAAGATGCCGAGCACAATGCCGTGTTGGCAACATCGTTAGCTGAAATTATTGCCGCTAAGGAGCAAGGCAAAATTGCCATATTACTAGGGTTCCAAAATGCTAGATCGCTACAAGGAGATGTGGCCAACCTAGACTATTTTTATCAACAGGGAGTGCGAGTGTTTGGGTTGAATCATTTGGGGCACAACGATTTTTCTGATTCTTCTCGACCTTTCTATCACTCAAACACCGCGTCTTATGAGCCAGCTTCTGAGCATGGCGGCTTGTCCGAGCTGGGTGTTACAGCAATTCATCGGATCAATGCACTGGGGGCACTTGTTGATATATCACAAATGTCGCAACAAGCAGCGCTCCAGACGCTGACCATATCAAGAGCGCCAGTTATCGCTAGCCACTCAAATGCTCGCGCTATTACAAATGTGTCGCGAAACCTATCCGACATTGAATTTGACAAAATTGCTCTCAATGGCGGAGTCGTTCATGTGGCTGCGTTTGGCGCCTACTTAGTGGATTTGTCGGCGCCAGCAACGCTAGATGCAATAATCGAAATTCGGCTAAAACATGGCCTACCCAAAGAATATTCCTATCCATATGAATTGTATTGGGAGCTAGACGATCAATCGGCTAAACAAGCTTTTCTAATTGAAATGCGTTCTGCTATTGGTGCTGGCGCGGTGAGCGATATGGTTAAGCATATCGATTATATAGTGCGCAGAATAGGTATTGATCATGTGGGAATTGGTAATGACTTTAATCATGGTAGCGGCATCCAAGGCTTCGCTGATGCCAGTCAAGCACGCAATCTTACTGCTGCGTTGATCGAGCATGGTTATTCGATAATCGATATAGAGAAGATATGGGGCGGGAACTTTTTAAGAGTATTAGGCGAAGCAGAGCGTTTGGCGGGTGGCGCGCAATGAAGCTCTTACAGGGCGGGCGTAAATGGCTTATCTGTCTCGGCCTACTGGTGTTAGCCGTCTACCTAGTGAAGGTTGAAACGTCAGCAAAAAGCTCTGCAGATTCGTTTCAGCAATCGAGCCAATTCCAAGCAGGTGAATTCGCTAACTCGCCAGCGATTAGCAAGCCTGAATTGTTACCTATTTTAAAAAAATATTGGCGCGCTGACGCACCAGATAATAGTCCACAGAGTGCCGTGCCGATTAAGGCTCTGAGCGCGCTGCAAATAGCAGCGTTGCCTGCGGACCAGTTGAGCATAGTTCGCTTTGGCCACTCTACGTTGCTTCTGAAAATTGCCAACCAACTTTGGTTAATTGATCCAGTGTTTTCAAAACGTGTGTCGCCGTTTAGCTTTATGGGCCCGAAGCGATTTCATCAACCACCAATCTCTATATCTGATCTTCCTAGGCTCGATGGGGTTATTATCTCGCATGATCACTATGATCACCTGGATCGAAAATCAATAAAACAGCTTAAAGATAAGGTGGCGGTTTTTTTAGTGCCACTAGGGATTAAGGCCAAGCTGGAAAAATGGGGAGTAGGGCAAGAGCACATTAGGGAGCTGGATTGGTGGCAATCAATAACCTTGGGTGATGTTGAAATTGTGTCAACACCGGCGCAACATTTTTCAGGCCGTGGCGTATTTGATCGTAACAGCACCTTGTGGTCGTCTTGGGTTATAAAAGCCAAACAACACAGAGTGTTCTACAGTGGCGACTCTGGGTATTTTGACGGTTTCAAGGAGATCGGCCAAAAGTATGGTCCGTTTGATCTAGCCATGCTTGAGGTTGGCGCGTACGACACTTTATGGCCGAGCGTGCATATGTTTCCAGAGCAGGCTCTGCAAGCCAATAGTGATTTAGATAGCCGCCGCCTGTTGCCAGTGCACAACGGCACCTTCGATTTGGCTTTTCATGCATGGTATGAGCCTTTAGAGACAATGTACCAACTGTGCCTGCAAAGCGATTCTAAAGTGCTCTTGCCGATGGTGGGCGAGCCGATATCGATATCTGGTTTAGAGGGTAATGATTCATCCGACAAGGCCGAACCGCAAAAGGTCTGGTGGCGCGGTTTGAATTAATCAGAGTACACTAGCGTTTAGAGCAATCAATGGTTGGCTGGGTGGTAAATTATGAGTAAGCAAAAAGACTCTGGTGTAAAAGGCTCTGATACAAAAAGTTTTGGTTTAACTGAAGCGTATTCAGTTAAAACGCCAGAAGACAACAAAGAGTTGTATCGCAACTGGGCAAAGACGTACGACGCTAGCTTTGCCCAGCAACGTGGCTACAACTATCCCAAACATATAGCGCAGGTGTACCAATCGTATTCACGCTCCAGCGATCTTCCTATTCTCGATGTAGGTGCCGGCACAGGACTGGTTGCTGAGGAACTACTCAAGCTGTCGAACATAGCGATAGACGCAATCGATATTTCGCCAGAGATGTTACAGCAAAGCAAAGCCAAGAATCTTTATCAAAATTACATCGAAGCTGATCTAAGCAAGAAACTAGCGCTAGAGGATGGTACTTATGGTGCGGTGGTGAGTGCTGGAACTTTTACACACGGCCATGTTGGCCCGCAAGCGTTCAAGGAATTGATTCGTGTGGCACAAACTAATGCCTTGTTTTGCATTGGCGTTAATGCCCAAGTGTTCGATGACAAGGGTTTTGGCAGTGCTCTTGCTGGATTGCAGGCGGGTGGGCTGATTGGCCCCCTTGAGTTTGTTAAAGCTAACTATTATCAAAGTGCTGAGGACCATCACGCCAAGGATATTGGCTACACTGTGGTGTTTCGAAAACGCTAACGCTTGGGCAGCATTAGGTGGCTAAATAAATCTATACCCTGAACATTGTCCTATGGGTATACTGCGTCGATAATTATAAATACCTCTGGTATATCCCCAAGCCTATTAACCGCAAGTTTAACCAAGAGAATTAAATGCCTGATCCTACAGCGCCGAGTAAAAACTATCGATCCTACGTATTAGTCCTGTTAACCATTGTTTACGGTTTCAATTTTATAGATAGGCAAATAGTCGGCATTTTGGCGCCGTTTATACAAGAGGATTTAGGCCTAAGCAACACGCAGTTGGGTTTGTTGATTGGTCTGGCGTTTGCAATGTTCTACACCATAATTGCCATCCCCATTGCGTGGTTGGCTGATCGATATAGCCGCGTCAATATTCTTTCCATTGCGCTGGCTACTTGGAGCGGGTTTACCGCTCTGACTGGTTTGGCCACCAACTTTATGCAGATCGGCCTCGCGCGAATGGGCGTTGGAGTTGGTGAAGCCGGCGGTAGCCCACCATCGCATTCGATTATTTCGGATCTCTATCCCAAAGAAGAGCGCGCTGGCGCACTTGGTGTTTATTCAATGGGGATCCCTTTAGGAATAATGGCTGCCTATTTTGCTACCGCATCCTTGATGGGCTCAGCTGGTGAAGCGGTCGATTGGCGACGGATTTTTGTCTTTCTAGGCCTAACCGGTGTTGTCCTGGCGTTGGTTGTTAAATTGACTTTACGCGAACCAAAGCGTGGCGCAATGGAGTTTGATAATCACGCTGACATTGTGCAACCACCGTTTTCGGAATCGATTAGAACCCTACTCAAAATACCTGCATGGTGGGCCATGTGTTTTGGTATTGCCTTTGGCTCTTTTGTTTCTTATGCATTCTCTGCGTTTCAAACAAAGTATCTAATTTTGCTAGACCCTACTTTTGACTTTAAAACATTAGTGATTGTGCTTGGCGTGATCAATGGTACCACCTATGCAGGTGGTGCTTTCTTTGGTGCCAAATTAGCCGACATCTGGGGCGCTAAAAATATTCGTGCCTACGGCTGGTTGCCTGCTATTGCTATCGCAATTTGTTTGCCACTTGCAATAGGCGGTTTTTGGGTTGATTCTGTTTGGGCGCATTTAGGTTTTACAACGTTCTTGTTGTTTTTTCTAGGCATCTACTTAGGCCCAAGTTTCGCAATTGCACAAACATTGGCGCCGATTAATATGCGCGCCATGTCAACCGCCTTATTTTTCTTTATCTTGAATATGGTTGCACTGGGTGGCGGCCCAACGTTCAGCGGTTGGCTGATCGATGTATTCAGAGAAGCCGGCAACGGCGACCTGACAGCAATGCGTTACGCCATGAGTGTGACCTGCGCGATGTTTATACCGTCAATTATTAGCTTTATAGTTGTGTCTAAGGTTTTGCCAAAAGATTGGGCGGCCGCTGAACAGCGCAACTTAGATTTAGCCAAAGGCTAAACTCGAAACTATGGGAAATCTTAACGGCTGTTCCTTGAGTTAAGCCTTTCAATAAATAAAAAGCTCCTTACGGGGCTTTTTTTATAACTGGCGGAGAGACAGGGATTCGAACCCTGGATACGCTATAAACGTATACACACTTTCCAGGCGTGCGCCTTAAACCACTCAGCCATCTCTCCGATCTTGCTAAAAACTGCAAACATCACAGCATTTGTTGCGTTCTTCTCCAGCAGCGACCGTGCTTGCTGGCGATGAACGACGCGCAGGATAAACCAGATTATCTTTAGGTTCAATTCCTTATTGATAGATCGTGGTTGAATCGCTATTCTGGGTGCATGGTGATCCCGATTAGCATGGCTGTGGCATTAAAACCGATACGGAAATTGTTTGGCCTTTGCTTTGCTCATATAGAGCTATTGTTGATCGGCGGGTTAATTGTGGTTGCTGCGTTTCAGTATTTCGCACGGCCACAATCGCAAACATACGAGCAAATCATTGAAAGTGGCGAACTGCGGGTGCTTATTACCGACGAACCTGATTCGCAATACGTATTCAATCGTCAGCACTTTGGTTTCGAATATGCTCTGTTGGAGACTTTTGCGCGCAGCTTAGGTGCCGAATTAAAGCTTGAGGTAGTGCCATACGGACAGATATTCACTCTGTTAGATGAGGGTGTTGCAGATTTGGCTGTTGGTGGAATACTGCAATCACCCTTTGTCGAAAGAGTCAGTCAGCCTAGCGTGCCTTGGTTTAAAGCGCAGACCACCGTGGTGTATAAAAGAGGTACCCAAAGGCCCCTTAGCCTTGAAGATTTAGCTGCTGAGTCAGTTCTCACGTCAGCAAGATACTTTGGCATTGAACAACTCAACGCACTCAATCTACAAGACGACCATCGCTCGGAGTATCAACTATTAAGCGCTGTAGACAGCGGCAACGAGAGATTTGTATTAAGTACAAACTACCGCGCGCGCAATGCAAAGCATTATCTGCCCAATTTAAATCGTAGTTTTATATTGCCCGATAAATTAGATGTTGTGTGGACTTTGCCAAAACGGCATGACGCTCATTTGCTTGCAGTATTGAATCAGTTTTTAGAAACCGCTGTGGCGGATGGTTTGCCTGATAAGTTGGCCGATTACTATTTTAGCTTGCCCAAAAGGTTGTCTACCTACGATGCCTTAGCGATTCATCGCAAAATTAAAAATGTGCTTCCTGAATTTGAATACGCGTTTCGCAAAGCCGCTTATAAGGGCCGAATTGATTGGCAGTTGTTAGCTGCTATGTCTTACCAAGAATCACGTTGGTCAAATGGCGCAAGGTCCCCAACTGGGGTGCGTGGAATTATGCAACTCACCACCAATACGGCGAACTTTTTAGGTGTCGACGACCGCATGGACATGTCGCAGAGCATCGATGCCTCAGCTCGGTATATGTTGTATTTGCGTTCCAGGCTACCTAAAAAAATAACTGAGCCGCAGCGCACCTGGTTCGCCGTTGGCGCATACAATATGGGGCTTAAGCACATATTGGCAGCCTATCGAAAAGCGCGCGAACAAGGGCTTGAGCGCACCCAATGGAATAGTGTCAGTCAGCTTCTGCCTACCCTCTATGGCAAACCTTTTGATAAAGGAGTGCAAGCCAAGCACTACGTAGAACGAGTGCAGATATTTACCGACATATTACGTTTTTACGATTTGCATCAACGGGTAGATACGCAGGTGGTTAGCGCGAAACAGCCGGAAAATACCGAAATAGGGGAGTAGCACTTAATAAACAAGAGCAACAAAAGCGTGATCAGCTCTTATCAATAGTGGTACTGCCGGCCTTATTGAGCCGACCAGGGCGCGTCTGCTTAGAAACCTTCTTTACTAAAGCGTCGCGATCACTGACTTCAAAGCCATGTTGGGTAATGCGTTTTATACGGTTGCCAATCAAGCGCTCAATTGATTGCAGAGAGCGCTCTTCCTCGCGGCTTACAAATGAAATGGCATTGCCTTTATTGCCAGCACGGCCGGTTCGGCCAATGCGATGCACATAATCTTCAGCCAGGTATGGCAAGTTGTAGTTGAGTACAAGATCCATATCTGGAATGTCAAGGCCTCGGGCAGCGACTTCCGTTGCGATCAGCACTTGAATTTTTCCAGACCTGAAGTCGGCCAGCGCACGCTTGCGCGCATTTTGACGCTTGTCGCCATGACAAACGGCGCAGGCAACTTTTGTCTCGCGCAGCGCGTTATGCAACTTGTCTGCTTGATGTGTGGTGCTGGTGAACACCAACACTTGATACCAATCATGCTGCGCTAAAAGATCTTTAAACAGGTCAATCTTGCGCCGCTCTTCTACTGGGTAAACCACGTGTTCAATGGTGTCTGCAGCGGTATTGACTTTGGTGGTGCGAATTTCAACGTGGTTGTGCAGGATCTTATGCGCCAGCTCGTTAACCGCAGACGACAGCGTGGCCGAGAAAAGAGCCGTCTGGCGCTTTTTTCGTGTGCGCTGCAAAATGCTTTGCACGTCGCTAATAAAGCCCATATCTAGCATTCGATCTGACTCGTCTAAGACTACGTATTCAACTGCTGCCAATGTCACATTTTGCTCCGCAATGTGCTCTAGCAAACGCCCTGGTGTGGCGATCAGTATATCAACCCCAGCTTTTAGCTTAGTTGCTTCGCTGCTCAGTTTATTGCCACCGAACACAGCACTCACGTTAAACGGCAAGTATTCGGCGTATGCGCCTATGGTGCGCGCCAATTGTTCAGCCAACTCGCGTGTCGGCGTTAGAATCAATGCGCGCGGATTTGTCTCAAGCGATTCAGACGCAGAGTTGGTCATCCTCTGCAATATCGGAAGCGCAAATGCCGCGGTTTTACCCGTGCCGGTTTGCGCTATTGCCAGAACATCCTTACCCTGCCGGGCGGGCACAATTGCTTGCTCCTGAATCGGGGTCATCTTTTTATACCCACAGGCATCAATGCCTTTTTGCAGGTCTGGGGCTAGGTCGAGTGAGGCAAAATTCATACTGATTCCTTTAATTGCACTGAAGATTCTGTGCGAGCAATTTAAAGCGCGATAATAGGGTATTTTTGGCGTTAAATTGCACTAATTCAGGTTTTTATTGTACCCAGCACAGTAGGTAGTAACTCTGGAACTGGCCGGTTTAAGGGGTTAATATCCGACGGACGAGAGTCTCTTTGTTTAGAATCTCTGACATTCGGATGGCCAGGGAGAGTGCTTGAGTGCCTAGAATTGAGCACTCAGTTCTAGTATGCAATTAGCAACTAAATGTGGCCTTTTTAATGGCGTCCCGGAGTGGATTCGAACCACCGAGCTGCCGCTTAGGAGGGCGATAAATACCTTGTTAAAAACATAGAGTTAGAATAACTAGTTCATTTTAATCAATTATTTATTGCAATCTTTTGGCACTTTAGTCTATTGCAATCCACGATCTCACTGTGGCTGTATTGTGGCAGGAGGCCTGCAATGCTCAGTCAGACATCAATATGATTATGGAGCAAATTCATGCTCCAACCGCTGCCGGTACCTTTACCCAGTGAATGCTAAGGGTCAACTCAATCGCTGTAGTACGGCTTCCCCTGCTTTTTAAAATAATAGCTTACGCTAGGACACTTGTTTTGTTTTGGCGCTGTTTTCCTTGGTTCAGACAGCGCTGAGTAATCGGAATGTCGGCTGTTTGCTGGCTTTTTTATCGAAGGTGACCGTGGAATCACAGCCTGCCGACTGGTTGACTCGAGCGAGAAGGTGATCAGGGAAATCGGCATTCGAGTTTTTATAGTCGGACAATGCCCGCCAAACGACTTCGGGTTGCTGAACTTCCAGTTGGCCTACTTGCAGTAGTTGCTCTATGACGTTGGCGATTTGATTTCGGTTTTGTTGGTAGTTACTTTCCAGTACCCAGGCGAGCTCGCACAGTACGATCTGCCCGATAAAACAGGGTTCGTCGTCAGCACAGTTGGATTCGATAAATTTGGTTGCCAGTTTTGCTTGTGCTGGATCATCCTGCACCAAGTAGCGAACCAATACATTGGTGTCGAGTGCGATCAAGAACGGGCTGCCTTGCGTTTGATCGCGTTATTCATGTCCTCAACACTGACCTTTTTATTTGGCTTGGGCACCAATCCCTTTAGAGCGCTTAACGGCTTTTTGATGGGCACCAGGTTAATTGATCCGTCTGCGTCTTCAATAAAGCTAATTTTGTCACCGGCATGCAGGTCGAGCTGATTCCGGATGTCTTTCGGAATGGTGATCTGGCCTTTGCTGGTTATGGTTGCAGTAATCATTGTCTACCTCGTCTATCATAAGTTCAGAGTCTAATCTTACATTAAAGTAAGGATAAATTGTAAGGAATTAAGGTGTTCAAGGTAGTTGCACCGGCGCAGTACAAATGCTGGTGTGCCAAATTTGTGCCAAAGTGAC
>JBLHME010000094.1:0-10291 GCA_047623225.1 Cryomorphaceae bacterium | reverse complement strand
GCTGCTAAAGCTGGGCAAACTCGTTATCCGCCAAATGATGGCACTGCTGAGATGAAGCAAGCGGTGGTTGCCAAATTAAAGCGTGATAATGACCTAACTTATACGCCAGCTGAGATTTTGGTTTCCAATGGCGCCAAGCAAGTTATTTTCGATGCCCTTATGGCTAGTTTAGAGCCACACCATGAGGTGTTACTTTGCGCGCCTTATTTCGGCCAGTACAAAGATATGGTACTTATTCTTGGTGGTAAGCCAGTAGAGTTACCATGTAGCGAACAAAATGCATTTTTAACGCAAGCTGAAGATCTAGAGCATGCGATTACTGATAATACGCGATGGGTGATCTTGAACTCACCTTCAAACCCTTCTGGAGCTATTTATAGTGGCGAACAGTTAAGTGAGTTGGGGGCCGTGTTAGACGCTCACCCGCAGGTCATGATAATGGCAGACGAAATATACGAACATATTGTGTTCGATGGCCGTAAGTTTGTATCGTTTGTTGCTGCTTGTCCGCAGCTCAAAGATAGAACTCTTATCGTAAATGGGGTTTCAAAAGCTTATGCCATGACAGGTTGGCGCATTGGTTATGGTGCAGGGCCGCAGCCACTGATAGCCGCCATGAATAAGGTTCAGTCACAGATTTCATCTGGCGCATGTTCAGTGGCGCAGGCCGCCGCCGCGGCAGCCTTGAATGGGCCACAAGAATCAGTGGGGGAGTTTTGCACAGCCTTTGAGCGACGTCGAAACTTAGTTGTAGAAAGAGTGAAATTGATTGAGGGCTTAAGTTTAGACCCGCCCGGTGGCGCTTTTTACGCCTTTATTGGCTGCGCTCATTACATTGGCTCAACAACCCCTAGCGGCGACGTGCTAACGGATGATGTAGAGTTTACGCAATATCTATTAGAAGACGCTAAAGTTGCCGCTGTACCCGGCGGAGCTTATGGATTGTCACCGTTTTTTCGACTTTCAACCGCGCTGTCAGATGACATAATTAATACCGCAATGGATCGGATTGCCGATAGTGTTGCAAAACTAACAATCGCTAATTCTTAAGAGGATAGTATGAAAAAGATAGTTTTAACCGGCGCAGCAGGGCGTCTAGGCTCTTATTTGCGAGAGCCACTGACTAAAATGGCTGACATTCTAGTCAGTACAGACATGCTTGATGATATCGGCAGTTTGTACCAAGGAGAGAGTTACATTCAAGCCAACCTCGAAAGCTTAGAAGAGATGACCGCGGTGCTAAAAGACGCCGACATGGTGGTGCATTTTGGAGCCTACGGTGATGAAGCCCCGTTCGAGCAATTGCTCGGCCCAAATTTTGTAGGTGCTTACAATGTGTGGGAAGCGGCTTATCAAAATGGTGTTCGTAGAGTGGTTTACGCAAGTTCCGTTCATGCCGTGGGTATGCACTCACGAACTGCTGGAATAGGTCTTGATGCACCACATAAGCCTGATACTTTTTATGGACTGGCAAAATGCTTTACTGAAGATTTAGCCAGCATGTATTGGGATAAGCGCGGTGTAGAGTCAGTCTGTATGCGTATCTTCTCATGCGCTCAGGTCAATAATGCCCGCGCATTGGGTACTTGGCTTTCGTATGATGATTTGATCCACTTGGTTGAACAATCAGTGAACACGCCGATTACCGGTTTTACCGTGGTCTATGGGATTTCAAATAACGATCGTTGCCCGGTGGATAACTCTAAGGCTGACTTTCTTGGCTATCGGCCTAAAGACAATGCTGAACAATTTGCGGAAAAAATTTTAGCTGAGGCTGATTCAGAGGATATCAATGACCCAGGAAGTAAATTTTTAGGTGGGCCGTTTGCCTCGGTTGAATTGGGTAACTCAGGTGTAGCGAGCATGAATATCGTCAATGACAAGAAAGAGGTCTAGGCCGCTAAGCCTTGCTGTTTATGTGAAACGTCGCAATGGCGTTGCGATGAGTGCTCCAGGATCATTGCGGAATATGTTAAATCGGTCTCTTACCGCAACGTCGTTTGATCGCTTTTGGCAATATTGGAATCCGATCTTTGGTTACTACTTAGGGCGTAATGTCTTTGCACCACTTAAAGGTTACCTACCGAGCTCTATTGCGCTAATTCTGACCTTTGTTTTTTGTGGTGCCTTGCACGATGCTGTGACCGCGGCTGTGAGAGGGGATGCGGCCTTTTTGTTTACTCCCTGGTTCTTGTTAATGGGTATTCTGGTGGTTTTGAGCAAGAGGTTTAGCTGCAGTTATGCAGGTGTTCACCGAGTCGGGCGAGTTATGATAAACATAGCGCTTATTGCTGTATGTTTCTACCTAGCGACTTTCGTTTCTATTTAAGTACTCTCAAGATAGGCCAAGCACATGATCTCAATAATGTTCGACATCGACGGCACCTTGGTAGACTCATTTGCATTTGATGAGCAATGTTTCAATAGTGCGGTTAAAGAGACTCTTGGTCATGATGTTGATACCCGTTGGGACACTTATCAACATGTGACTGACCGCGGACTTCTGATGGAATTGCTGGCCAACAATGGTCGAAGCGATGAAATCGCAACAATAGAGCCTTTGGTAAAAATGAGGTTTGTGCAAAAGGTCGTTCGGCATCTAAGTGAGGCCAAGGTCGAGCCGACTGCCGGTGCAGCCGAGTTTATTGCGGAGTTAAAAGAACGTGATGATGTGAATCTATCGATTGCTACAGGAGGGTGGTTGGAGTCTGCAGCGATAAAGTTGCAATCAGCAGGCATAGATATCAATGGGATTCCAATAGCGACCTCTAATGACCACCACATAAGAACTGAGATTATGCGCATAGCACAGGTGAATTCTGGCAGCGGGCAGCGGGTGGTCTATTTTGGTGACGCCGAATGGGATAAAAAAGCCTGTGCAGAGCTCGGTTTCAAATTTATTTTGTTAGGCAATAGAACAGACCACGAACTGCAGCTTACTGATTTTTCAGATAGAGCAAAATTATCTGAACTGCTGGAGATTCAACTGTGATTGAGATCGGACTCGATGATCTAAGTGATGGCAAGGTGATCAGCTTACTTGAATTGCACCGTTATGAAATGTTCAAACATTCTCCCCCGCAAAGCGTACATGCTTTAGATGTTGAGGCGATGCATCACCCTGATTTGAGTTTCTACAGTGCTCGATTAGATGGGCGATTCGTTGCTTGTGGTGCGCTGAAGAAACACGATGCAAATTTGACGGAAATTAAATCAATGAAAACTAAAGACCAATTTCTCCGTCTTGGTATCGCAAACGCGATGTTGATTTTTTTGATCGATAACGCTAGAAAATGCGGTTGCAGCAAAGTGTGTTTGGAAACGGGCACTGTGGACGCCTTTATTCCAGCAAGGCAAATGTATACGCGCGCAGGCTTTGTCAAATGCGAACCTTTTTCTGGCTATGTGCGAGACCCGCATAGCGTATGCATGGCACTAGCTCTTTGATGTCAGTTTGAGATAAGTCGCGTACACTAAAGCTATAATTTATGTGTAAAAAAAAGCTGAAAGAGTCAGATATGAATGAATAGAAATTCACATTGGCGTGTCAATTGTTTGCATAGGATTTGCAATGTTTTTCTTTGCCACCGTGTTTCCCCCTTGCTTTAAAATCTAGTTGTTATAGAAGCCATAACGGCTGGCTTCGTGAATCCTTATGCGGCGGGCTACGCCACGGATGCGATTGCCTGTTGGTTGGTGTTGGCTATTTGGGGTACCTACGACGCGTCAACCCATGGCGTACAGCATGGTTGGCTTTGCCTATTACTTGGAGCGATCCCAGGCGTTGCTACCGGCTTTGCCTTATATTTGATCCTGCGTGGCAAGCAACTCGGTTTTAGTAAAGCTTGATTAGTATCCGGTGCTTGGGTTCATAAGAAATACCTCGTATAGTCCGAACCTTAACCAACAAGTACTCTCGGTGTCTCTTGCAACAATACTCTAAAGAACTGATTTTCGAAGAACTCGATTACGTAGAAACCGATCTGGGCGCAATAAGTTTGCGCCGAAGAACCGAGCCTAGGCTAGATAACTTGATCATCTACGAGGTCAAGCTTGGCGAAGAATTCTTAATGTCGAGCCTGTTTGTAGAGGCCGAAGAGCAGCTTGCTACCCTTGGCCTGAAGCGCTTAGTCGAAAATGGCCACGCTGACAATTTCGATGTTGTGGTTGGCGGATTGGGCCTGGGCTATACAGCCCTCAACGCCTTGCAAGATCCCAAAGTAGGGCAGTTGCGCACGATCGACGTTATGCAACCGGTTATAAACTGGCATCAAGCGGGCATTCTGCCAGTGGGCGATGTGTTGCACAGCGATAAACGCAGTGAGCTAATTCACGCTGATTTTTTTGCTTTGGCCACCGATGCTCAAGCAGGCTTTATGAATGACCAGCAAGTGGACGCAGTGTTGCTGGATATTGATCATTCGCCTAGTCATTGGCTAAACCAGCAGAATAGTAGCTTCTACTCGCTCGAATCGCTAAGCAGCGTAGCGCGAAAAATTAAGCCTGCTGGCGTATTTGCATTGTGGTCAAATGAACTGCCCGATGAAGCGTTTGTGGCAAGATTAAACGAAGTTTTCGAATCAACCGAAGCTCATATAGTGTCGTTTCCGAATCCATATTCAGGCGATGAGTCGACTAATTCAGTTTACGTTTCAACAGTGAGATAAATCCATGGATACTATTCATATCTTCTGTGTCGGCGGCACCATTGATAAAATTTATTTTGATGCTAAGAGTAAATATGAGATCGGGGCACCTGCCATTGGCAAGATGTTGGCTGAGTTGCCAGTTCATCTAGAAACAAAGGTGACAGCGCTCATGGCTAAAGATAGTTTAGAAATGACCGATGCTGATCGTGCGCATATTGTGCAAGCAGTGCAGGACTCACCACATAAAAAAATCATTATTACGCATGGCACCGACACCATGCCGCTCACTGCTCGGGCGTTGGCCGATGTGTCTGATAAAACAGTGGTGCTGACCGGCGCTCTGGCGCCGGCCATTTTTAAGGATAGCGATGCTATGTTCAATGTCGGTTGTGCGCTGGCTGCAGTTCAAGCATGCCAATCTGGTGTTTATATTGCGATGAACGGCCAAATTTTCGATGCTGACAATGTTCGTAAAGATGTCGAAAATGATCGTTTTGTGGCGCTAAGTTAGACCCTTACGGTAAAGTTTTAAGAGTCTAATATTCCAAGGAGTTCAGGGCATTAAATCTTTGAAGCGATTTCAAAGCCTTCGAGAATTGCTCGTTTAGCATCCAATTCACCCGCGAATTTAGAACCTCCAATCAAGTGTGTTGGTATTTGCGAAGCGTCTAATTCCGCAAAAAGATCGTTACGCGATAATTGCCCAGCGCAAACAATCACGTTGTCGCACTCTATAACCTGCGGTTCTCCACCTTGAATAGTGAAGTGCAAGCCGCGGTCATCTATTTTTTGGTATTCAGCGCCAGCCACCATTTGCACGCTCTTCATTTTTAGCGCTGCTCGATGAATCCAGCCGGTGGTCTTGCCAAGGCTTTTGCCCACCTTGGTTTGCTTGCGCTGCAACATCGTGATTAGCCGTGGCGACGGTTCAGGGTCGGCATGACCGTAGGCGCCTCGGTGCTGATAGTCTTTGTCGACGCCCCATTCTTTATTGAATGCATCGATATCTAGACTTGGTGAGGTTCCTTCGTGTGCTAAGAACTCAGCAATGTCGAAACCGATTCCACCGGCGCCGATAATCGCAACTCGCTTACCGACTTCTTTACCATGCACAACAACATCAATATAAGACAATACTTTAGGGTGATCTGCGCCTTGAATGTCTAATGGACGTGGGCGAATGCCAGATGCCAATACCACTTCGTCGTATTCGGCATCGATTAAATCCTTCGCGCTAACCGCTGTTTCCAGTTTCAAGTTCACGCCTGTCTCGGTGATTTTATAATTGTAATAGCGCAGGGTCTCGTAGAACTCTTCTTTGCCAGGAATTTTCTTGGCGATATTGAATTGCCCGCCTATTTCAGATGCCTTATCGAACAAATCTACATGATGCCCGCGTTCGGCGAGAATGGTTGCCGCAGATAAACCCGCAGGGCCTGCACCAACCACCGCAACTTTTTTGGCTTTTGCTGTTGGCGTATAGTTTCGCTCTAACTCATAACAAGCTCGAGGATTAACCAGGCAAGTGGAACGTTTGGCCGAAAATGTGTGATCTAGGCAGGCTTGATTACACCCTATGCAAGTATTGATCGATTCAGGTTTCCCCAGCGCCGCCTTATTGATCAACTCAGCATCGGCGAGAAAGGGCCGTGCCATTGAAACCATGTCGGCGTCGCCGCGCGCGATTATGTCCTCAGCGACTTGTGGGTCGTTGATGCGATTGGTAGCAACAATTGGAATCGATAGGTGCTCTTTCATTCGTCCGCTTACCCACGCAAAAGCTGCGCGCGGAACACTGGTAGCAATGGTAGGCACACGCGCCTCATGCCAGCCAATGCCGGTGTTAATAATGGTAGCTCCAGCTGCTTCAATCGCTTTGCCAAGTATGACTACTTCGTCCCAAGTGCTGCCTTGTTCGATTAGGTCTAACATTGACAGCCGGTAGATAATAATAAAATTTGGACCCACTGCAGCGCGCACCGATTTAACAATTTCCACCGGCAAGCGCATGCGGTTGGTAAACGAACCGCCCCATTCGTCATCGCGTTTATTGGTGTGAGTAACTAGGAATTGGTTAATAAAGTAACCCTCCGAGCCCATTACTTCCACACCGTCGTAACCAGCCTTTTGCGCCAGCTTTGCGCTGTTGGCATAGTCATCAATAGTTCGGTACACCCCTTTGGTACTAAGCGCTCTTGGCTTGAATGGTGAGATTGGCGATTTTACATTCGAGGCCGACACACAAAGTGGGCTATAACCGTATCGGCCCGCGTGTAGAATTTGCAAACAAATCTTACCTCCTTCATCGTGTACTGCCTTGGTTACTTGCAGGTGGCGTTTTACTTCTTTGGGTTTGCTTAGTTTACTGCCAAAGGGCGATAACCAACCCTCAACGCTTGGTGCGAATCCACCAGTAACGATCAATCCCACTCCGCCGCTGGCTCTCTCGGCAAAATAGGCAGCGAGTTTGGGGAAGTCTTTGGCTTTATCTTCTAAGCCCGTGTGCATAGACCCCATTAGGGATCGATTTTTGAGAGTGGTGAAACCTAGATCAAGAGGCTCTAATAGATGGGGGAATGCTTGTGTCATGCTGTTTTATCACTGTCTATGTTTGGTGGGGATATTGTATAGATCAGCGGGCGCGCTGAACAGCCTAGACCCTACAATCAGGTAGTGCTTGCAGATGGAGACATTAGCCTATTTTGTTTATAGTTAAGGCAACCAACCCCCGCGAGGAAGCAAGCCGTGAAAATTCCGAATTTGACAATCATCCTTATTCTATTAGTTATGGCCGGCTGCGCAGAGAATAATCAGACTCAGGTCGATACTTCGGTGTCTGAACAAGCTGCTGTGATGGAACCCCAAGAAGCGGCTGAGTCTTCTCCAGAAGCTGAAGCTGTCTCGGATCAAAATCAAGAGTTTGAAGCGTATATAGAGCTATTCTTACACCGTTACTGGGAACTCTATCCGGGCTATGCAGTGTATGTGGGTTTTTATGATTTCGATAATCAACTTGCCGTGCCGAACGGAGCGTTACGAGTGCTTAGGCGCACGTTTTTCGTTAATCAATTAGATGTGCTAAAAACCTTTAGTGCGGTAAACCTTTCCAAATCAAATGCCACGGACTTGGCGATTTTAGTTCGCACTATGAAGGCCAATCTTTGGTATATAGATGAGTTTCGTGCCTATGAATGGGACCCATCGCAATATAATGTGGCCGGAACTTTTGGCCTAATTCTTGCCACCGACTACAAGCCTCTTGCTGAACGAATTTCTACGATTAGTGAGCGTCTCGAGCGCGTTCCGGAGTACTACCAAGCGGCTAGACAAAACATAAAGCTGCCTAGTCTGCCGCATTTAGGTTTGGCGATTCAACAAAGTAGGGGAGCCTTAGGTGTATTTGATTCGACGATTCCTGAACAGTTGGCCAATATTGAACTCGGAGAGCAGGAACTTAATGAGATCAACTTAAAGTTAGCGGCGGCTTCTGCTGCGATTAATGATTACGTGGCGTGGCTTGAGGCAAAGCAGCTTGAGTTGGCAGAAGTTGGTGGTCGAGACTTTCGACTTGGTGAGGAGTCCTATGAGAAAAAATTCAAACACGATATCGTTTCGAATTACACTGGCAAACAGTTATATGAGGTTGCCTTGGCTGCCAAGCTGACTCTGCACAGTGAAATGATCGTCATCACTAAAGACTTGTGGCCGACCTATTTCCCAGACACGGAACTACCTATTGACGAATTGCTTGCAGTAAAGAAAATGATAGATCATTTGTCTTTGAAGCATGTAGAACGCGACAAGTTTGTGGATGAGATTCGACGCCAAATGCCGATCATCCAAAAATTCATGGATGATAATCAGCTACTCGATTCTGATCCAACTCGACCTCTTGTTGTTCGGCTTGCGCCCGAGTATCAACGCGGCTTTGCGGGAGCATCTGTTGATGCACCAGGGCCATATAATGCAACCGCCAGCACTTACTACAATGTGTCGCCGTTAGACGGTTACACCGACGATCAAGCTGAAAGCTATTTGCGCGAATACAATCACTGGATTCTGCAAATACTAAATATGCATGAAGCTATTCCAGGGCACTACACGCAGCTAATGCATGCGAATAAATCTCCCAGCAAGATCAAGTCGATATTTGCTAATGGTTCGATGATTGAGGGCTGGGCTAATTATTCTGAACGCATGATGCTAGAATCGGGGTATGGTGACAACCAACCTGAAATGTGGTTGATGTGGAAAAAGTGGAGTCTGCGCTCGGTCGCCAACACGATTTTGGACTACAGCATTCAAGTGCTGGGCATGGAAAAGGACGAGGCGCTCGCGTTAATGCTTAACGATGCGTTTCAAGAGCAAACAGAAGCAGAAGGCAAGTGGCGCAGGGCCACCGTCTCGCAAGTCCAATTGACTAGTTATTTCAACGGATATACCGAAATTTATGCATTTCGAGAAGAACTTAAACAAAAAATGGGCGAGGCTTTTGATCTAAAAACCTTCCATAATAAATTCTTAAGTTATGGTAGCGCGCCGGTTCCAATGATTCGCGCCTTAATGTTAGAAGAGTTGGCGCTGAGTAGTAACTAGTCGAGTAGTTTACGCATCATTCGGTGTAATTGTTTGGCAGAGGCCGGCTTATGGAGCAGTAGCGCATCTACTGCTTGAGCCTCCTTAATTCGATCTGTGCCAGTGTCACCAGTGATGATGATTGCAGGTATGTTCTGCTGATAGTGTGAGCGTATGTCATCAATTGCTTCACGACCAGTCTTACCGTCACGAAGGCGGTAGTCGACTAGTAATATGTCAGGTTGCTTAGTGCCCAACTCTTGTATGCCTTCGCGTGAGTTTTCTACAAAAATGCATTCACAGCCCCAGCTTAGCATTAAATTTTTCATTGACGCGCGCACGCGTGAATCGTCATCAATGACAACTACGGATTGACCGCTAAAGTTAATAGGCGCACTATTTTCTGGAATGTCTTCAATAACCTGGGCGTCAGATGCGTTCAGTTCAAAGCGAAATACTGATCCGCCGCCTACCGTCGAATTCACGGTAATATAGCTATTGATGGTTTTTGCTAAACCTTGAGCAATCGCAAGTCCTAGTCCAAAGCCTTTGTGTGAATCACGTTCTGGATTGTGCAGTTGTTTAAACTCACTGAAAATTTCTTCTTTTTTGTCTTCCTGTATGCCAATGCCGGTGTCCCAAACTTCGATTACTAATTTATTAGGCGCACGATTTCTACAAGCAACTAACAAACCGCCATCATCGGAGTAACGAATTGCATTGGAGATTAGATTACGCAAGATGAGCTCCACAATTTGCGCATCAGAATTAGCAGCAGCAATCGTGTCTCGTGAACGGTAGATGAGTGAATACTCATCAGCCATAGGCGCCAATTCAGATTCCAATTTTTTGAACACAGACTGAACTAAGAAAGGCTTGGGTTGTGCGAGGATTGCTCCGGCATCAAGCTTTGAAATATCGAGCAAAGAATCAAGCATTCCACGAGTAGAATCGACTGCGGACATCATATGCTCATGCAGCTCAGCTTGTTGAGAGTCCATGTGGCTGCCACCGAGGGTTTCAGTTAGAAGACCCAGTGCGTGTAGAGGCTGCCGTAGATCATGACT
>JBLHME010000093.1:0-10380 GCA_047623225.1 Cryomorphaceae bacterium | reverse complement strand
CGATGGTGAAAATTGCATCTGTTGGTTGACTCGCATGACAACTCACACAATGCATGTTCACTATCGTCTCAACCTCAGCTTGTGAAACCAGCGCGGCCGCAGAAACATCAATAGGCTCAGCATGATTTATATCTGCCATCGCATAGGCAAGGATAAGCGTTGCAATAACCACGCCAATGGGAATTAAAATATTTTGCTGATTGGTATGGCGCAATACAAAATACCATCGCGCCGCAGCGGTAATAACAAAAAGGCTGATTAACACTAACCAGCCATATTGGTGGTTGTAAGTCATCGGATAATGGCTGCTGATCATTATGAACAACAGCGGTAATGTCGTGTAAGTGTTGTGAACAGAGCGCAGTTTGGCCTTCATGCCCCAAGATGGGTCAGGCGTAGTACCCTCAGTTACGGCACTGACTAGCGCTCGTTGCGACGGCATTATTACGGTAAAAACATTGCCCGCCATAATGGTGCCAATCAACGCACCCATGTGAATATACATTCCACGAGCGCTGATTAATTGACTCAGCCCATAGGCCAGCGCGGTGGCTAAAACAAGCAATAACACAGCCAAAACAAGGGAGTATTGGCCAAGCTTGCTCCTGCAAAGCAATTCGTAGATTAACCAACCGCCAAAAATACTCAGCAAGCCAACACCAATTGCTTGAGCTTGGCTTAAGTCTGCCACGCGCTGATCTATCAAATAAGTTTCAGCGCCTAAGTAGTACATAACGCACAACAACAAGAACCCAGATATCCAGGTGCTGTATGCCTCCCACTTGAACCAATGGAGTATTTCGGGTATCTGTTCAGGTCCATTTTTATACTTTGCAACTTCGTAAAACCCGCCACCGTGAATAGACCAGAGGTCGCCTTTAATGCCCTTGTCTTGTTTCCACTTTGGCGGCGTTTGCAAATGGTTATCCAGCCACACGAAATAGAACGATGCGCCAATCCAGGCGACGCCAGTGATGACGTGTATGAAACGTAAAATTAGATTAATCCATTCGATTATATAAGGTGTCATATCGTGGGTATTAAGTCTGGTTGAAAATTGTTTATAAAATAAAGAGCATTAGGCAGGCAGTGTTAATGCACTTTTTTGCCCAAAATATGCGTTGCGCCAACAGTTCTATCGTCGCCCAAAATGCTCAGAGCGAAGAGTTTTTCGTGCAAGCTGTGGCAGTGAGACAACCTGAGTTGCATCAGCGGTGTGCTGTGGTAATCGAGAAACACAAAGTCTGCTTCATTACCCATTTTGAAATTACCGATGGTGTTTTCTAAATCAAGCACACGGGCTCCGCCGAGAGTCGCCAGATAAAATGATTTAAATGGGCTCAGGCCATCATCACGAAGCTGTTGAGTTTTATACGCTTCGCTCATGATTTGTAACATGGATAAACTTGTACCGGCCCCTATGTCGCTGCCAAAGCCAACACCATATGCAAAGTTCTCAGCCTGCTTTAGGTTAAATAAGCCGCTGCCCAAGAAGAGGTTAGAGCTGGGGCAAAAGGCTATAGATGATCCTGTGTCGGCAAGGCATTGACACTCGTCGTCGCTTAAATGCACGCCGTGTGCAAACACGCTGCGAGGGCCAGTGAGGCCATGCTTATGATAAACGTCTAGGTAGTCTTTGCTGTCAGGGAATAATTTTTTGACCCAGGCAATCTCTTTGCGATTTTCAGACAAGTGGGTATGCAGATAAACACCTGGAAATTCTTTAAGCAATTTTTCAGCAATGGCGAGTTGTTGGTCAGTGCTGGTAACCGCAAACCTTGGCGTTACTGCATATTGCAATCTGTCTTTGCCATGCCATTGTTCGATCAGCCTTTGGCTGTCTTTATAAGCGCTTTGCGCGTCATCCATCAGGCCGTCAGGTGCATTTCTGTCCATCAGCACCTTACCGCAAATCATGCGCAGTTGTTTTGTCTGCGCAGCGCTAAAAAAAGCGCTTACCGATTGTGGGTGAACTGTGCCAAATACCAATGCCGTTGTGGTGCCGTTGCTTAATAATTGATCTAGAAAAAAATTGGCTATTTCGCTGGCATAAGCGGGGTCCGAAAATTTCATCTCAGCCGGAAAGGTGTAGTTTGCTAGCCACTCTAATAGCTGTTCGCCGTGCGACGCCATGATTTCAACTTGCGGGTAATGCACATGGGTATCAATAAACCCGGGCACTATTAAGCCATTTTGGTAGTGCGTCAGTTCAACATTGCCGCTACTTGAAGCTAGCTCGGAGTACGAGCCGAGCCCTGTTACTAGGCCATTTTCAACAAGCAGTAAACCATCGGCAAAATATTCATAGCTATTGTCTGAACCAACCACCGTTGGGTCATCTAAGAAATGCAGTATCTCGCCGCGGTATGCTGTGGTTTGATTCATTGCAATAAGTGCCTTAGCTAAGCTGTATTGAAAAGGGTTTATTTAGCAGCACTTCATCGCAATTGTGGCCTTCGCCACCGCGATCGATGACCAAAAAATCGCTGGTATCGCCCAGCGCAAGACAAAAATGATGCCAAGTGCCAGCGTGATAATTAACCCCTTGGTTGGCTTGCGCTAAAAATACTTGAATCGCAGCCTCATTAAACTCGCCTGCCTTAGCCACTACTACCAAGTAGGGCTTGTTGCTGAGCGGCATGAAGGCCTGACTCGACAGCGGGTGGCGCTCCATCATGGCAATCTTAATTGGTGAGGGCAGCGGGGTAGAGCGGAACACACTGATAAGTGTGCGGCCGTTTTGCTGTTCAACATCAACCGTTGCTAGGTCATGGTAGCGCTCGGTAAATCCTTGGTTAATGCTGATGGAAGGAGCACCTTCTTGCACTTCAATCACATCGCCAAAGTCACCAAAGGTGCTGGCATTCAGGGCTTGTGGGGTCACCATTGTTCAGCTGCCTCGGTAGGTTGTGTAGCCATAGGGGCTGAGTAATAAAGGTATGTGAAAGTGGTCATCAAGCTCGGAGTCGGTGATGCTGAATACGATTTCAACAAAGGGGTAGAAATAACATTCCTCTTGCCGATCAAAATAGGGTTTTGTATCAAAACACATTCTGTAATCACCAGCGTTTACAACATAGTCATCGGCTAACAGATCCGCAATTCGGCCGTCTGTATTGGTTTCGCCTTGCCCGATGGTCTGCCAGCCTGCTGCATTTTTCTGCTCGAGACGAATCGCTAATTGATTGGCGGGCTTACCTGTTGAGGTGTTTAGTACATGGGTAGTAATCTGGCTCATTGAGGGGCCTCCATTAATTTTTGTAAGCGCAATTGAAAGATCTTGCGTTGCTCTTCTGCTGCGTTTAATAGTTCAGTGTCGCGATCATTTTCTATGCGTTCTAATAATAGCGCTAGCATTTGTTGCGCTGATTTACCGGTAGCGCAGACAATGAATATAAAGCCAAATTTATCCTGATAGTCCGCGTTGCCCTGCGCCAGCTTCTGCATAACATCTTCGCTGGCAGCGTTGACCTGGGTTTGCTCACCAGCGGCTAACTCTTTGGTGTTTGCGTATTTGGCACGAAGTGAACCAACGTCGCCAATTTTTGGATGGCCGTCAAAGGCCTGCAGGTAATCTTCTTGTGTGAGGTTTTGCCAATGAGTGTTGGCGCAGTTGAATAATTCTTGTGCACTCTCAAACGGCCGCGATTCAAGCATTCTATTGACCCACGCAGCGGAGCTGCAGCATTGAAGAAAATGCTCTCTTGCCATACTGTCTTTTGCATTATTTAAAACTGATAGAGGCATCTGTCACTGGCCCTCATTTGACTCAGAGAGCGAATCCCAATTTATACTGCCAAATACTCGCAAGCGGCTTATTCCACCGTCCGGAAAAATATTCAGCTTAACGTGAGTAAACTCAGCCTCGGCAGCAACCTTAATTTGCCCAATAAACAAATGTTCTTTGTCTGCGTATAAAGGGGTTTGCTCAAGCACTGTTTGCCATGGTGTGCTGCTATCCTGCAATTGCTCTGCTGATAGGTTTAACTGATCAGCGTTGATTGCTAGCAAGCTTGCCGAGTCTGGAAAGTTGCCTTTGAAATGCGCGGTATCAATAATAACTTTGCGGATCGAGCCTGGCTTGCCGAGCTTCAAAATCGCCCAGTCATTGCTCTGATCTCGCCTGCGTTTTGTCTCCCAACCATCGCCCATGTCTGAGCCGCGGCCGGGCATGGTTAGGTTTTGCGGGGAGCTAAAAAACATATCGCTCGCCGCTATGCCGACTGCGCCGGTGGTGACACTGGCCAGGTCTATTAATTCTCCTTCAATATAGTGATGGCGATTTGGCACTACTTCGCCATAGGCGCGGAATCGTGCAATGCCGCCATCAGGAAACATAGAAAGCTTTAAATGAGTCCACACCGATGGGCTTTCACAAGCAAATAGATTTTGACTATGCGCTTTGACCTCGCTGGCGGCCAAAATAGTTGTCCAACAGGTGTTTTCATCGGGTTCGCCATTTAGGGCCGCGGCCTGCACCATGACACTTTCTGGGGCATTGCCGCGAAAATGATTAGTATCAATATCAAAAAAACGAACCACGCCCTCCAAACCCATGCGTAACACACACCAATCACATTGTTCAGCGCCTTCTGTGCGGCGAAACCCTCGACCAAAACTACGGCGTGATTCCCAGCCATCCATTAGTTGCCCAGTAGAAATAAATTTTCCAGCCTCAAACACGCCGCGCCCGGGTTTTACTAAGTTATCGCAAGGAGCAAACCATTCATCGCTGCACGCAATGGCGCGACCGTTTACGCGTTCACTCACTAGGTCTACATACTTATTTTGAATACTCACAATATCGAGTGGTTCAGAAATTGACGGTTGTTTATTCATTTGGGCTCTCTTGGCAGGCATTACAGGTACCACATTCTTTGGCCGTGGATTCAATAGCCTTAAATTGTTTCCACTGCACGCCCTGTTGTTTAGTTTGATCAGTTGCGCCGCTTTGATAATTTGCAATAAATTGGCTGGCAATCGACACCGCCACTTCCATCGGGCGTTTGCCAGGCACTTCATCAAGACCAATGGGGCATTGGATTTGGCTAATTTGTGCCTCGCTAAAACCTGCTTCAGACAGGCGTTTACGAAAACGCAGCCATTTTGTGGCAGAGCCTATTAGGCCAATAAAGTGCGCATCGCCTCGATTGAGAATCGCCGCGCACAATTTGAAATCGAGGTCGTGATCATGAGTCATTATAATGAAATAACTGCCCTGCGGCATGTTTGCGATTTGTTGTGTGGGCTGGTCGCTAACGATTACTTGTGCCTTTTCGCTGTCGAGCTGTTGAGGAAATTGCTCAGCGCGGCTATCTACCCAACGCAGGGATACCGGAAGATCAAGCATGATTTTGCTCAGCGCAGTGCCAACGTGTCCAGCACCAAAGAGCATCACGTTTGCGCGGCTGCTGGCAAAAGATTCAAACAGTATTGTGGTGCTTCCACCACAGCATTGCCCAACCTTGGGGCCAAGTGGGTAGTATTCTAAATGCTGATCGTTACAAGGTTGCTGTAACATAGCGCGCGCTTGTTCAGTCACTGTGTATTCCAGGTTGCCGCCACCTATAGTATTGTGTGTGTCATCCAGAGTGACGATCATTTTGGTGCCACTGTCGCGTGGCGCTGAGCCTCGCACACCCAATACAGTGACCAGCACATAGGCTTGATTGCGCTGGTTAAGCTGGCCAACAATGTCTGCCCAATGTGTTGTCATGGCGCGTTTTGCGTTGCGGCTTTTTCAATACTCAGTTTGATTTGAGTAACCGCGTTGAGCACACGCTCAGGCGTGGCGGGTGTGTTTAATTTTGGGCTTATTTTATAATCAGAGAGACTGGCTACGGCGTCTCTGAGTGCTGACCATACAGATATTGCTAGCATTAATGGCGGCTCGCCCACGGCTTTGGAATGATAAATAGTCGGCTCTCGATTCGGCTCGTCAGGCAGCAGCGCAACATTGAAGATCTCTGGAGTGTCACTAGCCGCTGGGATTTTGTAGGTGGCTGGGCCGATGGTCTGCATGCGCCCAGTGTCATCCCAGCTTAGTTCTTCGGTGGTCAACCAACCCATGCCTTGAATAAAACCGCCTTCGATTTGGCCCAGATCAATGTCGGGATTAAGCGATGCGCCAACGTCGTGCAGTATATCTACGCGTGAGACTTTGTATTCACCGGTCAAGGTGTCAACCATCACTTCACTAACAGCCGCGCCATTAGCGTAATAAAAGAATGGTCGGCCTGACGCTGTTTCACGATCGTAATGAATTTTTGGGGTTTTATAAAACCCCGTAGACGACAACGACACCCGATTCATATAAGCCAGTTGCACCAGCTCTGCGAAGCCTAGTGTTTGCTCGCCGATCACCACCTGGCCGTCTAAAAATTCAATGCTGTTCGCTTCGACTTTAAAATGCTCACTGGCAAAATCCAGCAATCTTGTTTTGATTGTTTGCGCCGCATTTTGCGCTGCTTTGCCATTAATATCAGTACCAGAAGAAGCGGCCGTTGGTGATGTGTTGGGAACTTTATCAGTGCGAGTTGAGGAAACATTAACTGTATCTACATCAACCGAAAACTCTTGCGCCACTATTTGCGCCACTTTCACAAATAGGCCCTGACCCATTTCGGTGCCGCCGTGGTTCAAATGGATGCTGCCGTCGGTATAAATATGAATCAACGCGCCTGCTTGATTAAGGTGCTGCACGGTAAATGAAATACCAAATTTAACCGGCGTTAGGGCAATGCCCTTCTTGATGATTTGGTTGGCCTGATTAAATTCGGCTATTTCCTGGCGGCGCTGAGCATAGTCTGAGCTGTGCTCAAGGCGCTCGATGATTTCCTGCAGATTGTTATGCTCGACGGTTTGGTGGTAGTGGGTAGTATTACGCTCAGTCTTGCCATAAAGATTCAGCTTGCGCACCGTTAGTGGGTCCTTGTGTATGTGCCGCGCTATGTCATCAATCACACCTTCTATAACCAGCATTCCTTGTGGCCCACCAAAGCCTCTAAATGCGGTATTTGAAACGGTGTTAGTTTTGCAGCGATGGCCAATCACGGTTGCTTGGTCAAGATAGTAAGCATTATCAGAATGGAACATCGCACGGTCCACAATTGCGTCTGACAGGTCAGGTGATATCCCGCAATTGCCGCTGACTTCAATCTCAATACCTTGTATTTGACCGTCTTGATCAAAGCCAACCTGGTAGTTGCTTTCGAACGGATGCCGCTTACCAGTTAAAAGCATGTCATCGGTTCTGCCAAGCCGCATTTTGACTGGTTTTTGTGTGTGATGTGCGAGCAATGCCGCGATGCAAGCCCAGGGAGCGGCTTGAGTCTCCTTGCCGCCGAAGGCCCCGCCCATGCGGCGCGTGTCAACCGTCACCAAATTAAATGGGATATCCAAAACCTCAGCGACCAATTTTTGCACTTCTGAAGGGTGCTGGCTTGATGTGTATATAGTCATGCCACCGTCTTCGCTTGGCTCTGCACAGGAAACTTGGCCTTCCAAATAAAAGTGCTCTTGCCCACCAATGCTCAAGCTACCGCTTAAACGATGAACCGAACTAGCGATAGCGATTGACGAGTCTCCACGCTTTTGAGTGTGGCTTGGTCTAACATACGATTGCGCTTCATGAGCCTGCTTAACGCTTAATACAGCGGGCAATTGTTGATATTCAACCTTGGCGAGTTGTACCGCTTTACAGGCCAGTTCGTGTGAGCTTGCGGCAACCGCAAACAATGCTTGCCCATAGAATTCGACAGTCTCGCTGGCAAATAATAAGTCTCCGGGAAATACTGGCCCAACATCAATGTGGCCGGGAATATCATCTGCGGTAACCACTGCAACAACACCTGGCGACTGTGCTACTTCTGATAAGTCTAAGGACAATACCTTGGCATGAGCAAACGCGCTTTTTCCCACAGCGGCATGCAGTTGACCAACTGTATTTGGTCTATCGTCAATATACACAGCTGACCCACAAACGTGTTTATCGGCGCTATCGTGTTTAAGCGACTGACCAATCTTACCGCGGCGAAGACCATCACGACCCTTGCCATCAATATCTACCAATTTACGCATGCTGTATCACCTGCGTTAAAGCATCTGGATTTGTAATTTCGATATACGCGCGGCGCAATAAGTTTTGCGCTACTTGCAGCCGATATTCGCGAGAAGCGCGCGCATCAGACAAAGGTGCAAAGTCTTCACTTAAAGCCTCAGTTGCACGCTCAATGGTGGCTTTGCTCCAATCCTGGCTGCGCAATTCGGCCTCACATTTTGCTGCCCGCTTTGGAGTTGCTGCCATGCCACCAAAGGCAATATCGATTGTTGACACCTTGCCATCTTCAAGTCGTATCTTGATCGCGGCTAAAACTGCGGAGATGTCGTCATCGAACCGCTTTGAGATTTTGTATATTTTAAGGTGCGTGGCGTCGCTGGTTTTTGGGATAAATATTGACTGCAAAAACTCGCTTGTCTCTAAGGCGGTCACTTTGTAATCAATAAAATAGTCTTCTATCGGCAGATTACGAACATTGTCACCTTTGCGCAAACGCACGGTGGCGCCCATTGCAATTAGAACGGGTGGCATATCACCTATTGGCGATGCGTTTGCTATGTTGCCACCCAGCGTGCCTAGATTACGAATTTGCAGTGAACCAAGGCGTTCAACCATTGCGCCCCATTCGGGGTATTGTTGCGCGAGCGGCGCTATAAACTGGCTATAACTGGCCGCGGCACCAATAGTAAAACCACTTTCGGAGACCTCTACTTGGCATAGTTCTGGCACATCAAGGGTTGAAATTAGAGTATCAAACTGGCGTAAGTTTTGGGTTATCTGCAAACATAGATCTGTACCTCCCGCAACGAAATGCGCTTCTGGGTAGCGTGTACTTAAGCGCGCTAGCTCGCTAATAGACTGTGGCGAAAATGCGCGATAGCCAGCGCCGCTTAATTCAATGGTAGCGTTGGCCGAATCATCAGCAATCGCTTGTAAGCGCTCGATTGTTATCGCGCTGCTGTCATCAAATTGATCAGCTTGGTTTTGCACCGTCATGGCGGCATCGATAATGCTTCTATAGCCGGTGCAACGACACAAATTGCCGCTCAGTGCTTCGGTGGTTTGTTGTCGCGTTGGAGCGCCATGCTGTTTATTTAGAGCAAACATAGACATGATAAATCCAGGCGTGCAAAAACCACATTGAGAACCATGCTGCTCGACCATAGACCGCTGTACCGGGTGCAACTGGCCTTGGTGTTGCAAGTCCTCGACCGTGATAAGTTGCTTACCATGCAAGCTGGGTAAAAGTGCAATGCAAGAATTTACAGTCTTGTAATGCATCTTTTGTTGACCCGACACTTCGCCAAGCACCACAGAGCAAGCCCCACAATCGCCTGATGCACAGCCTTCCTTGGTGCCCACTTTTTTAAGTTGGCCGCGAAGGTATTGCAACACCGTAGTGTTCGGGTTGATATCTGCCAAGCTCACTTCTTCGTCGTTGAGAAGAAAGCGAATGGGCTTAGAAGACATAGTTTAAGGTCCGGTTGGGTTTAATGGTTGCCGCGATTGATAAATAACAGCTGCACAAACTTATGCAGTTACTTTAGTGCACCATGGCGCACGATCATCGATATTTCGAAGCGTTGGATAAGATCTTAGAGATGGATCAAAATATAGTGCATTCTTGACACTATAGTCAACTTTTAGTGAGCATTGCAGGCGCTACCATGCTCGAATACACAGACAGTTTGTTTAACACGCCTCTTAGGGCAATGTATTAAGTCCTTTAGGTAACCGCTTTATCGCTACCCGCCATGCTGTTGACCGGTGGGCTGTATCAGTTATTTCGGTCTTTTACTCGCAATCATGCGGTGCAAACCTTAGGCGGCATAATTTCCATTCAAGGCGGCGTATTCATAATCATTGCCCCTTGGTTTACCAGCACTGATTTTATGGGTGCTTATGCAGAAATAATGGCTACCATTTTTTGTCGTTTATAAGGTAGCCGAGTTGCACCAATAATTGCTGTTCATTTGATAAGGATCAAAGCCAAAAATATTCCTTGGCCTAACATGTGGTTAACTCTATATAAGGTGACACACCATGAAAACATCAGAAGATTTGAAAAAGATATCAGCGCAAATGGCGGAATCCGTAAAAACCCAGCGCGACGAACTTCAAGTAAAAATGCACTTAGCCAGTCTAGAAATTCAAACCGAGTGGAGCGAAGTTGAAAATAAATGGAATCACTTCTCGCTCAAGTCAAAGCAGCTAGAGAAAGAAGCGGGCCATTCAGCACACGAAGTTGGTGAAGCATTCGCAATCCTTGGTAACGAACTCAAAGAGAGCTACCGAAGATTACGACAGTCGCTCAGCTGAGA
>JBLHME010000092.1:0-10408 GCA_047623225.1 Cryomorphaceae bacterium | reverse complement strand
TTAAATCAGGCCGCAGACTGCCTTGAATGCTTTGTTCTAGCTTGGCAATCTCACTCATGCTCATGCCGCGGCCGCCGCCTTGATAGGCATAGGTAGCGTCAGTAAATCGATCGCATAGCACCCATTTTCCTTGCGACAGTGCAGGTTCAATAACTTGTTTAATGTGTTCAGCACGGGCGGCAAAAACCAATAACAGCTCGGCCATCTCGCCCAAAGAATCATCCCCAGAGCCCAACAATAAATCCCTTACTTGTTCGCCAAAAGTTGTGCCGCCGGGTTCTCGAGTGTGCACAAAATCAATATCGTGCTGCTGTAAATACGCCTGAACCACTTCAACATTAGTGGATTTGCCTGCGCCGTCTTGGCCTTCTATGGTGATAAAGCTCCCTCGCGCGTTATCGCTCATTTCTCACCAGCAACAGGATTGGATGAAAACGCTCGAGGCTTGCCGCCGAGTTGATACTTGATCACCGCGTTGTTGTGCTCTTTGAGGTTTTTCGAGAAATAGTGTGTGCCGTCGCCCTTGCCAACAAAATAGAGCGCCTTGGTTTGTTGCGGATTTGCGGCGGCGTAAATTGATGCTTCACCGGCCATAGCGATGGGTGTTGGCGGCAAGCCATAACGAGTATAGGTGTTGTATTTAGTATCTGTTCTAAGATCTTTGCGGCGAATATTGCCTTTATAGGCATCGCCCATTCCATAAATCACGGTTGGGTCAGTTTGCAGGCGCATGCCAATGCGTAAACGGTTGTTAAACACGCCTGAAATCTCTGGGCGCTCAATCGCGGCACCGGTTTCTTTCTCAATAATCGAAGCCATTATCAACAGCTCATAACGTGTTCTTAGCTCCAGCGTTTCATCACGTCTTTCCCAAGCATTGTCAACTATTTGATTTAGCCTAGTATGCGCCTGCTGCAACACATCGAGATCAGAATCACCTTTCTGAAAAAAGTAGGTCTGCGGCGCAAATTGGCCCTCTGGGTGCTTGCCGGGAGAGCCGAGAACGCGCATTAATTGCGCATCACTCAAATCAGGCAACTCCTGTTTTAGCCCTTTGGATCTGGCTAATTGGGCTTGATACTCCTTGAACGTTTTGCCTTCAATAAAGGTAATTGCATATTGAATCACTCTGCCCTGCTCTACCTTAGCAACAAGGTCAGGAATACTGTCGATGTCGACTAAGGTGTATTCACCCGCTTTGATAGTCAAATCACGCTTATTCATCCAGGTATAGGCCCTGAACACATAGCGGCTTTCGATAACACCCTGCTTTTCTAGAGTGTTGGCCAACCATGAAACGCCAACCCCTGCAGGTATGTTTATTTGCACTCCGCGATTTTGCAGCGGCTTGGTGATTGCTTGCACATACACGTAATACGCAACAATAATTCCAAGCAGGAATAAGCCGTAAAAGCTCAGTCTAAATATTCGGAATAGCCCCATGTTTTATGATTAGTTTTAGCAGTTTATTGGATAGAGCGAAGTCACTATAATGTTGATCTTGAAACTGCTTTACAGGCCAAAGCCCAATAACAGAATTACACAAAAATACGGCGTCGGCCTGCTCTATGTCGCTTAGCGATAATGACACAAGCTCGGCCTGCACTCCAACCTTATTAGCATTCGCCAAGACAAAGCCCCGCAGCACCCCAGCAACACCCGCCAACTCCAGTTTAGGTGTTAGTAAGTTGTTGTTTTTTATGATAAATATGTTTGACTGCGTGGCTTCAACAACATTTCCAGACTGATCAAGAAGCAATGCTTCTGCGCAGTCATCGGGCCACTCAGAGCGGGCCAATATTTGTTCCAGACGGTTACCGTGTTTAAGCCCCGCTAAGGCGGGTTGGTGGCCCAATCGAATATTGGATAAACCAAGTTTTATGCCCTTTTGCCAATTCTCGATTGGGTACTGGGGATATTCATGCAAACTGACAATGCGCTGAGATTCCGGCTCAGCAGGATTCAAATAACCCCTGCCACCAGCGCCCATGGTCAAAGTGACTCGAATCACCGCCTTTTGCTGCCCGGCGGCTAGCTGATTAATCTCGTCTATTATTGCGCTGGGTTCGATAGGCAAACCCAAAATTTGCGCACCGCTTTGCAAACGTTGCATGTGCTCGGTCAACAAACAAGCCTGGCCATCCGCAATGGCAATGGTTTCAAATAAGGATTGCCCATACAGCAATCCTCGGTTATGCACCGAAATTTGATCGCCTGGCTGCCCGTTAATTAAAACCGTCAATGCTTATTGAAATCGCTTCAAAGTAATGGTGCCGTTGGTTCCGCCAAAGCCAAAAGAGTTACTCAAGGCATTTTCAATTTTTATCTCTCGAGCGGTATTGGCCACATAATCCAAATCGCAACCTTCTGATGGGTTATGCAGGTTAATGGTAGGAGGCGCAATTTGCGTATACAGGGCCATTGCGGTGTAAACCGCTTCTACCCCACCAGCAGCGCCTAATAAGTGGCCGACCATTGATTTGGTAGAGCTCACGCAAAGATCGTAGGCATGATTGCCAAACGCTGACTTCACACCCTGAGTTTCGGCCGCATCGCCCAGCGGAGTTGATGTGCCATGCGCATTTACATACTGCACATCTTGTAGATTCACACCTGCGTTACGCATTGCGTTGACCATGCAACGTGCGCCACCTTCACCACCTGGCGACGGCGAGGTCATGTGATGGGCATCACCACTCATTCCAAAGCCAGAGAGCTCGGCGTAAATCCTCGCTCCACGCGCCTTGGCGTGCTCGTACTCTTCTAAAACAACGGCTGCAGCGCCCTCGCCCATAACGAAACCATCACGCTCTTGATCCCAGGGACAAGAGGCTAGAGCCGGATCCACATCACGGTTAGACAATGCCTTTGCATTACCAAATCCAGCTATCGCAGTTGGCACAATAGCGGCTTCGGCACCGCCTGCAATCATCACATCGGCATCGCCATATTCAATAATTCGGCCGGCGTCGCCAATGGCATGTGTGGCGGTTGTGCAAGCAGTTACCATCGACAAGTTAGGGCCTTTCAAACCAAGACTGATCGACAGATTGCCAGAAATCATATTGATAATGGAACTGGGTACAAAAAATGGTGAAACCCGACGTGTGCCTCGAGTGTTCAGGGTATTGGTGGCATTCTCTATTGTGTCGATTCCGCCGATTCCAGAGCCCATATGAACGCCTATACGCACTGAGTTTTCATCAGTAACTTCTAGCCCAGAATCTTTAAACGCATCGAGGCTGGCCGCCATGCCGAGTTGAATAAATCTATCCATCTTGCGGGCTTGCTTGGGCGCCATGTAATCTTCGGGTTTAAAATCCAATACTTGGCCAGCGATTTGGCATGGGTAACCCTCTGCATCAAAACGCTCAATGCGTGAAATGCCGCTCACTCCGTTGGTAATATTGTGCCAATTCTTTTCAAGAGTTAGGCCAACCGGCGAGAGAATTCCCATTCCTGTAATAACTACGCGTCGTTTGCTCATAGTAATGTTATTGGTTCGTATACACAGTTGAGATTATAAAAGAATCGGGCTAAGAAGTACGCAAAGAGCAAAGTTATTTAACCTTGAGAACCGTTTACCAACGATTGGCTATCAAAACTCTGATGATCATCGACAAAGTCCCTCTAGCGAGGTTCATTGATTTTTCTTGCCCCCACGCCATGCGCGCCAGAGCACTACAATAAAAAAGCCGTAAAATAAAAAAGGCCACTAAGTTCCCTTAGTGGCCTTTTAAAATATGCTAGCGTTTAATTACACGTTCTTAGTGACGTAATCGATGGCTAGTTGAACAGTCGTGATGTTTTCTGCTTCTTCATCTGGAATTTCAGTTTCAAACTCTTCTTCCAATGCCATTACCAACTCAACAGTGTCGAGTGAATCAGCACCTAGATCATCAACAAATGATGCACTAGTTACCACTTGATCTTCGTTAACGCCTAGTTGCTCGATAACGATTTTCTTTACGCGTTCTTCAATACTGCTCATAGTGTGCCTCTCAAGGGGAGCTAAAAATTAGCTGTTCAGTTACGCCGTGTGACTACACATGTGGCGATTAACTTAGAGCCAGATATAAATACTAGATTTGATGCTTTTATAAGCACCCCAACCAGCGGTTCCTGTGCGGCGCATTATATAAAAATGCCACCCGAATGCAAATAATTTACTTATGTCATGCTAATAAATACAAGTTATAACAAACACATCGTCTATTAAATCGGAAGCCCGTAGTTGTAAATAGCTGCAAGGCTATTAGGTCATATACATCCCGCCATTGACATGTATTGTGGTGCCTGTGACATACGAGCTTTCGTCTGACGCTAAGAATACCACACTGGCGGCTATGTCTTCTGGCTCTCCCAGTCTTGAAGCGGGAATATTGGCAGTCATGCTAGCCACTTGATCATCGGTCAATCCTTTGGTCATGTCAGTATTAATAAACCCTGGGGCAATGGCATTGACCGTGATCCCGCGTGAGCCAATTTCCTGTGCCAATGATTTTGTGAAGCCTATTACCCCAGCCTTGGCTGCAGCGTAGTTGGCTTGGCCGGCATTGCCCATCACACCAACTACCGATGTGATATTAATGATTCTGCCATTGCGAGCCTTCATCATTCCGCGCAACACACCTTTTGAAAGCCGATAGACCGACTTTAAATTGGTGTCCATGATGTCATCCCATTCGTCTTCTTTCATGCGCATCATTAGGTTATCGCGAGTGATACCGGCGTTGTTAACCAATACCGAAATCGCGCCATATTGTTCAACAATGCCTTTGAGTACACCATCAACCGATGCCGTGTCGGTCACATTTAACACCATACCTTGTCCATTAATACCGGCTTCTTTGAGGTAATCTGAAATACTTTGAGCACCACCTTCAGACGTCGCGGTGCCAACAACAGTGGCGCCTTGAGCACCCAATTGCTGCGCAATAGATTTACCAATGCCGCGTGTAGCGCCGGTTACTAGACAAACTTTTTCGCTTAGATTGAACATCTATCTGGCCTCTTTTGTGTTCTTTTTAATGTGTTCTGCTTTTAAAATAGCACTGCTTTTAAATCAGTACCGAAAAGGCTTCGGGCTTATCAACACAAGCTACTTCCACCCCTTTTACAATACGTTTAACCATGCCGCCCAAAACTTTACCTGGGCCACTTTCTATATATTTTTCAATACCCTGAGAATGCATGAACTGCACAGACTCCACCCAACGAACTGGCGAATCGAGCTGAGAAACTAGGTTTGCACCGATTTCTTCGGGCGATTGAGCTACCGTAACATTGCAATTATGCAACACCGGTATCGCTGGCATAGACACTGAGATGCCCGCAATGCGTTCGGCAAGCAGTTCGGAGGCTGGTGACATTAAGCTGCTGTGCGCAGGAATCGACACTGGCAGCGGCAATGCACGCTTGGCTCCGGCTTGTTTCATGGTGATTGTGGCGCGCTCAATCGCAGCGGCGCTGCCGGCAATCACAACTTGACCCGGCGCATTGAAATTCACCGCCTGTAAAACGTCACCTTGCGCGGTTGCCGCGCACACTTCAATCACTTTATCGTCGTCTAGGCCTATTATTGCCGCCATGCCTCCCTGCCCTGCAGGAACAGCGTCTTGCATATAACGCCCACGATCGCGAACCAAGGTCACGCCGTCAGCAAAAGATAGCGCTCCTGCGCTGACCAGAGCAGTGTACTCGCCGAGGCTATGACCGGCCATCATATTGGGGTTAGCACCACCAAGCGATTGCCAAACACGCCATGCCGCTACACCTGCGGTAAGTAGGGCTGGCTGAGTATTTTCAGTCTGCGAGAGGGCCTCAATTGGGCCTTGCTGGGTCATCGCCCAGAGATCAACACCTAACACGTCAGATGCCTCTACAAAGAGATCTTTAACCAATGAATGTTGTTCGGCTAGCTCGCCCATCATGCCGATAGCTTGCGAGCCTTGGCCAGGGAATATAAATGAAAAATTCATGATAAATTACTTTATATAATGTTTTTAAATTATTGTTTTATATGGATAATACTTTTGAAACTTCCTCACTGATATGACCAATTACATCCATGTCAGCTTGTTTGCTTGCCTCTTGAATGGCGTGCAAAAACCCAATCTCATCTGTGCCGCCATGGCTTTTTACCACGATACCATTCAGACCCAATAATGTTGCACCATTATGGTGTCTGGGGTCTAAGCGTTTTTGCATAGCCTTGAAAACCGGCATCGATGCCAAACCAGCAAGTTTAGATAATGGGCTGCGCTTAAACTCTTCACTTAACACGCTCATTATCATTTTGGCCGTGCCTTCGCTGGCCTTAAGGGCCACATTACCTTCAAAACCATCACACACAATAACATCGACTTTGCTGTGGAATATCTCATCGGCTTCAATGTAGCCTACATAGTTAAGTTTGCTCTCAGACAACAGCAAAGAGGCCTTTTTGACCTTTTCACTGCCTTTAATCTCTTCAGCACCGACGTTAAGCAAAGCCACCCGTGGTTTGTCTTTTTTATCCACATACTCAGTCAGAACCGACCCCATAATGGCAAATTGAACCAGCATTTCAGGGCTGGAATCAACATTCGCACCCAAATCCAGCATATGTATGGTTTTTGTGGGGTCCAAGCAAGGCATTGTTGAGCTAATGGCTGGGCGATTGATGCCTGGAACCGTTTTAAGCACAAACCGAGCAGAGGCCATTAACGCACCGGTGTTTCCTGCACTTACCGCAGCGTGTGCACAACCCTCTTTAACAAGATTGATTGCAACACGCATAGAAGAGTCCTTCTTGCGCTTTAAGGCAAGTGCCGGTGACTCGTCCATTTCCACTACTTGAGAGGCTGGCTTAATGCTCAATAGCCCCTTTTTAAGGTAAAGAGCGCCATTATATTGTTCTACCAAAGGCGTGATTGATGCCTCCAATCCAACCAGCACAATGTGATATTTGGCTTGCGCCGCATTACGCAGAAAGGTTATGGCCGCCGGAACGGTTACTTCAGGGCCATGATCGCCGCCCATAGCGTCAATGGCTATAGTAGTTAGCTGTGTCGATGTCATAGATTAAGATTCTGAACTGGTTCGCGATATCTAAGATTTGGTTTCCAAAAATAGATTCCCATACGAATCTATTGAGAAGCATTTTTGGGTCAGACCGTGTAACTTAACGTAAAAGCGCTATTCATAAAAGCAAAAAGGCCTCGAACTTCGAGGCCTTTTAATTTGTACGCAAATCGTACTGTGCGGATATCTTAGCTAGCTAGCGGTTTTAACGTTAACTACTTTTTTACCACGGTAGTGACCAGTTGCGCTGATTTGGTGACGACGATGCATTTCGCCAGTCATTGGATCTGTTGACAAAGTTGGTTCACTTATTGCGTCATGAGAACGGCGCATTCCGCGTCGTGAAGTTGATTTTTTACTCTTTTGTACGGCCATGATTGCCCTCGCTGATCTAATCGTATTACTGCCTTGTGCGCCCTCGAGTTCGAAAACGAATTATTGAGTAACTGTTGATGCTGGTATCAAGCAAGTCGATGTTGGCGTCAAACAAATTAACTCAAAACAGGCAATAAACAGTGTTGTTTCAAATTTGGGCGAATCATATAGAGTGCGCCCTGTTCTGTCAAAGAATTATCAGCTTTTTTTAGGCTTTTCTCGACGCTTACATTGAACCGCTTTTGTCAATAAATTCACAGACTTCAGCCTTCTATCGCTGCCCGCTCGACCTCTTCTTTTAAGTGCGCAAACAGGTCCATAAAGACATCTTCAATTTGTGCATAATTTGCTTCGACTTCTTCGATAGCGCCGGCCATTTTATTCTCAAAGCGTATGCGCTTGCTAACCTGATTTATGGTCAAATCAATGCCATCAAGAGTGGCATAAACGTTTAGCCAATCGTGCTCCTGCATTTTGCTGACCACAAACTGCATTCGCTCAGGCATCCATTGCTGGGACTGCGCAAGGCCGTGGTAACAGCTTTGCACAAACGGATGGTACTCCGCAACAGCGAAATGCTGCCAGTGCTTAATTAGAAAGTAATCAAAGGTTATGTCAGTTATAACGCCAGCAAACCGGCGCCTATCGTTCGAAAACACAGTGCGCAGTTGCTTAACGCCTGCAAATGAATCGGTTTTACTATCAACCAGCTTGTGATTCTGAATCCCGAGTAAGATCTCCGCCGGCAATGCTTGTTGAACATCTCGCCCACGCTTGAAATCCCCCATGAGATTACCCGCCATTGACAATGAAGTGCGCTGAGAGAAAAACAAATGGCTGAGGTAGTTCATAGCCGATAGTATAAAGGCTATTAATTAGATGCCCTGCTAAAAAACACATTATGAAAGCACATTTATCTCTAAACATTACGCTTTGCGCTGCCCTATTGCTGGTTTTATACGGCTGCAGTGGTGGGCAAGAACTGAGCCCAGAAGACCAAGTTAAGCAGGTCTTATCACAGATAGAACAAGGCGTGGAAGCACGCTCTATGTCTGCTGTAATGGACCACATAAGCGCCGACTACCGTGATCACCAAGGCATGACCAAGGAAGATCTAACGCGAATGGTGCAAATGTATTTTGTGCGCAATCAACAGATCAATTTGTTTACCCGGATCAGATCCATTGATATCAGCGATGGCTTGGCTAGCATTGAGCTGTCTGCGGCAATGGCCGCGCACGGCGTGAACCTTTCTCAAGACGCCAATCGGATAAGAGCTGATACACACAAATTCTCTGTGCTGCTATCAGATCAAAATGGAACCTGGGTAGTCAGCAGCGTAAGCTGGCAGCGCGGTTGGTAGAATGAGTCATGAGCCACATTTATAACTTTAAAAACTATTCCCTTAAAAACTATGGCTTAAAACAATAGCCGTTAAAATTCTACAAACTTATCGCTTAGCCTTATTGTCTCCAAGACTGGGCTATACGATAATGCCGCTCTAATTAGGGCCATTCGACAGCCCCAGATTTACGTTCTGGCCGGCCGAGACATAACATGACATCACAAATCTCCAATAGCGCCGACATTATCACCGTTTGCGCGCTTTATAAATTTGTAACGCTTAGCAACTATGTTGACTTTCGCGATCAAGTGCACATGCAATTGATCGACAATAATATCAAGGGCACTATTTTGCTCGCCAACGAAGGGATTAATGGCACGATTAGCGGCTCTTCATCTGACATAGACAGCGTTTTAGACTGGCTGCGCAGCGATCAACGTTTGCAAGACATAGATTGCAAACTGTCATTTCATTCCAAGCAACCCTTTCATCGCACTAAAGTTAAGCTCAAAAAAGAAATTGTAACCATGGGCGTGCAAGGCATTGACCCCAATAAAGTGGTTGGCACCTACGTTGAAGCAGCGGATTGGAACGCCTTAATCTCGGACCCTGAAACGCTGCTCATAGATACTCGCAACGAATACGAATATGGCATTGGTAGTTTTAAGCAGGCAATCAACCCACACACCGAGACGTTTAGACAATTCCCTGATTACGTAGAGAAAAACCTCGACCCTAGTAAACATAAAAAGGTCGCCATGTTTTGCACCGGTGGAATACGCTGTGAGAAAGCCTCCGCGTTCATGAAAGCGCAAGGCTTTGATGAGGTTTATCACTTAAAAGGTGGTGTTTTAAAATACCTTGAAAAAGTGCCAGAAAATGAATCTCTTTGGCAGGGCGAGTGTTTCGTGTTTGACGATCGTGTGGCCGTAAATCAGAATTTGGACAAGGGCCAGTATGACCAGTGTCATGCCTGCCGATACCCGATTACTGACCAACAAAAGCAATCAGAGCACTATATTCCTGGAGTGAGTTGCCCTCGTTGTTACGACACTCTAAGCCAACAGCAAAAAGACCGATTTAGTGAACGCGAACGTCAAGTCCAGCTGGCAAAGGCGCGTGGCGAAGAGCATATTGGTTCCGACAGTAGAGTGGCGGCCGACCAGCATCGCCTAGAAAAACAAACAGAAAAAGATTTGCAACGGGCAAATCTGAAAACCCAATCTGAGTAAAAATGACTAATTGGTATTCAATTATTTTGGCCGCACTAACAGGAATTATTGTTATGGCGGCTGTGTCACCAAGCACCGCTGAAGAAGTAGTATCTGTGTCTAGATCACAGTTTAAGTATTTAGAAAATTCGCGCGTATGGGAAGCGCAGGTGCAGTGCAGCTCTAACCAAGACGTCGTTTTGATTCACAAGGCACTGGGCACAGACATATGGTGCGACGCTAAAGAATTGAATAATTGCGAAGGCGACAAAAACACTATTGCTCGTAGACTTTGTGAACAAAATAGCAATCTAGGCCAATCATCGTCGAAAAGTACATTAGTGAAAGAAAAAATGCGCATTGAAGAAGAGCAATTGACCATTGAACAACGCAAGCGGGTGCTGCGCAGAAA
>JBLHME010000091.1:0-10633 GCA_047623225.1 Cryomorphaceae bacterium | reverse complement strand
CAAATTTGTACAATTATGCAGTCGGTAGCGCAACTAAAAGTACCGCTGTTAGTGGATGCAGGCGCGGGCAAAAATTGGGCCTTAGCGCATTAAATCATCATGAGATATGAATTATAAGTCACTGACAGGGCCTAGGCTTTGGTTTAAACTCTTGGATTGTTAGATAATCAATATCGGGTTGGGCTAAGTGGCTGGTTTTTTGATGTTTCTTTTTGTGCACAGTTGTATTTAGCAATTTCTACTCACCAGCATCATCCGCAGTTGCAAATAGCTGCGAAGCATTATGTGGTTGTGAATAAAGTTGCTAGGCGAGTAGGTTAAAAGAACATCGGAATAGGCCGCTGAGTATAAAGAGAATTATGCAGAAGCTTCCAATTAAAATTGCTATTGCGGTGTTTTTGACCGTTTGCCTGTACTGGTTGGGGTCGGCGAGCTCGCAATGGTGGTCTAGCGACGAGAGTGCTGGCCAAGATATGTCTGCAGAAAGTGTCGGGTCAGATCAGTTAGTTTCATCTATCCAACCGATTTCAGATGCAGATGCCAACGAAAGAGGGGCTGTTCAAGGCAGTCTAGAGGAAACGTTAAAGCACCCTTCTGATGCAAGTGAAAGAGTTCTCGCCGAACGGTTCTCAGAGGTAAATCAGTTAATCAATCTAGGCAAACGCGAAGTCGCGATTCTCGAGTTGGAAAGTTTAACTCGTGAATACCCTAGGGTAATCGAGCCATATATAAATTTGGCTGCCATGTACGCCGCATCTAACCAGCTAAATTTAGCCAGCTCAGCTTTAGACAAAGGCATGCAGGCAAACCCAAATACCGCCGCATTATTTAAAAGCGTACAAACAGTCTACGGCGCTAAAGCTGCGAATGCCTATCGATTAGCGCTAGGCAAAGATCTTAGCGCTGATCAAAACGTGGCGGCACAGAAGCTCGATCTTCCAACCATTGCATCGCTCGACACTCGCCAAGCGCAGCAAAACATTATTGCAACATTGCGCGCAGAGCTCTCAGAAGCTCAAACCGGTAACGCCAGTTTGCGAGCAAGTTATGAAAAATCTCACAGCTCGAATCAGGCCGACAAGGATAACAACGACAATTTAAAAACTGCCTTGCAAGAACAACAGAGTTTAGTGGTAGCGCTGCAATCGAAGGTGATGAAGGCAGAGCAAGAATTGTTGTCGCTACAGGCCACACATACTTCTGAATTGGATTCTTTGCGTGAGCAGCTGATACAGCAAACCACTCTTGCGAATGCTGCACAAATGCGCCAACAAGAGTTGTTAAGTAATAAGCAACAACAAGCCGCTGCCAAGGCCTCACGCTTGCAAGCTGAACGTGATGAGCTTGCAGCCAAACAGGAGCGCGAACGTCTAGCGCAACTTGCGAAAAACCAACAAGGAAACGATCAAAAGGCTCAACTTAACAAGGCGGCAACCGATTTAGTTAAGAGCTGGGCAGCCAGTTGGGTAGCGCAGAATGTGGCGGAATATATTACCCATTATTCGAATGACTATACGCCGGTGGGCAGTTCGATTAGTCACCCGCAATGGCGTGAACAGCGTCGCGTGCGGCTAACAAATAAAAAGTTTATCCAAGTTAGCGTCAGTGATTTTTCGGTAGTAGATCAAGGCGATCGCTTCGCAGTCAGCTTTACTCAGCACTATCGATCGAACACGGTGGATGACCGTATACGCAAGCTCTTAGTCTTTGCTAAGAGTGCTAATGGTATTAGCAATTCCAAAATTGTTGCTGAGGCTGTTATCTAGCGCCTTATGCTAAGTCTCAAACGCGCTTTTATTTTTCTTTGTTTAATACCGTTGGTGCTACTAGTCACCAATGCGCAGGATTTGGGAGGGCTGCATGCAAGTCAGGCCAATGGTGACTATGAGCCTGCTGTAGTTCATATAATTGAACTAATTCAAGCCGGAAACTTGTCAGCCGCATTGAAACAGGCAGACGATCACATAGCAAAATTCCCTAAAAGTCGCGTAGGTCATTTTCTTCGAGCAGATGTGTTAAAAGCTATATCGGAGCCGCTGCAAGCACCAGGTCTTGGCCTGAGTGAAAACGCTCATAGAGTTGATGGCTTTAAACACCAAATCAGAAATCGCTGGCGGCATAGCAAGTCGCACATGGACAAGGCCCACACTCTTTTCCCTTCAAGCCTCATTGAGATAGGTAGCAACCCTTATGTGCTAGTTGCAGACATGCCCGAAGGGCGCCTTTATCTTTATGAAAATGTCGGCGGAAGAGCTGAGCTGATACGTGATTATTATATGTCCGTGGGTTCAGCGGGCTATGGTAAACAAAACGAGGGCGATAATAAAACACCGGTTGGTGTTTATGTAGTTAATCAGTATATCGAAGGTAAGAAACTCCCCGATTTATACGGCAAAGGGGCGTTTCCGGTGAACTACCCAAACCGATTTGATTTGTATCGTAAGCGTACCGGCTACGGAATTTGGCTGCATGGGACGCCCTCAGATACCTATGCACGATCTCCATGGGCCAGTGAAGGCTGCTTCGTATTAAGTAACGATGATCTATTGGACATTGGGCAATATATTAGTGCAGATGACCGCACTCCGGTGATTTTAAGCGATCAAATTGAGTGGTTAAGCACAGATGCCCTTGAGCAAAGAAAAGCTGAATACCACAGGGTGATTAACGATTGGAAGTCGGATTGGGAGAGCCTCAACACTGATGCTTACTTGCAGCACTATTCAAAGGACTTATTTAATTTTGATAAGGGTAGGTATAAGCCGTGGGCGCAAAGAAAAGCGCAGCTCAATTTGGCTAAAACCTTTGTGCAAGTTGATTTGGAGCTGCAAAGTTTGTTTCTGTATCCCGGTGAAGAAGATATGTTTGTGGTGAAATACAAGCAACGGTATCTAAGTAACAACTATTCGGGCGAAACCGCTAAGGAACAATATTGGCAGCGTAGCGCAGCCGGCCGCTGGCAGATTATTTACGAACGCTAAGCTTTTAGAGGCAAAATTCCATTGCCAGTTTAGCTGGCGGGCCGGCCTTGATACTGCCTAGGTTTTGTTAGGCGATATTCGGTTACAGGCCTGACTCAACTTAAGGGGCTGCATTGCTATTATTGGTTGGGCGGTTATCGATGTTGTCGCGTAACCATGAAACAATATCTTCCCAGATTCGTGTGGATTCTATTTCCGATGGCATTTCCCAAGCATGCGGAAGTTCTAAGGTGATTACAGGTATATTGCGGTTAATTCCAGCGTAGTTACCCAGCGAGCCAGGGTAGGTGCCTAATAAATTCAGATGTAATTTGCCAAGACTCTTAGGCGCTGTATTAAGCAATAGCGAATCAAAGTCGACTACGCCATATGGAGCGTGAACGCTGATTATGGCATCTGGTTGAAATGCATTAATTTCGTCAATTAACCATTGAGTTTCTGGCTCGCTCGCGGCGCTTTCACCGGGATATTTGCGCGGATCTTTACCGCCCCGATTTTGCCAATAACTTAAGGCCTTGGTTTGCCAGTCGTCGGACGGCATATTTCGATTTAGGTCCACGCCATTTTTATTCGTACGTGACGCAGCCCGATTCAATACACCATCAGGATTCATCATAGGTGTTATATGCCAATGAAATAATCCGCTGTGGAACTTATTCAATTTGGCAATCCAGCGAAACACCACGCTTACCGAAGTGAGTTCGTCGCCGTGTGTACCTCCAAGCACTAATATTCGGCCCTGTGCCTGCCTGCCCTCGAGTGGCGGGAATTTGCTAGTAAGAATTGGGAAGCCTCCTACTGATTGGCACCCGCTGCTTTCTAGCTTGGCTGCATTGCAGGCTTTACTTGAAACGCTTGCAAGCCGATTGGCTATGCTTTCGCAACTTTGTGCTATATCTACTGTTTGTTCAAGACTTGCGTGTGTCAAGCAGTAAGCTTTCTTTTGTATAACCTCGCCAGGACTATCTTGTGTGCCAGAAAATCCGAGATCTTCAATCAATTTAGTTGACTCTGACCTTACACTCAATTGACGATCCTGAGGGTCTAGGCTTGCTGGTTCGGAGCTTAATGTTTCTTGGTCCAGTGTTTGCGTATCATCATAAAAACTGTGGTTAATAAGGGTATCAACAAGGTCGTCAGCTTGCTCTTGTGCGTTACTCGGCGGTGCAGTCATTTGTTCCGAGTTTAGGTCTTCGGATGTTTGCTGATTGTATCCTGGCGCTAACACAAACAGCAGCGCTACTAGGGCGAACTTTGCATGTCCTAAAGGGATTTTAGTTTGAGTTTGGCGTTTCTCTTGATAATTTAAATTAACGGAGTTTTTCAAAGCAACAAGAGACTCAAGCCTTTTTTTGTAGTGATTCATAGCTGAGTAAAAGTATAGGGTATTGCGCTCTGAAACACGATTACCAACTGCCGATATGAAGCCGAATTAAGGTTTTAGACACTCATCATGCGCAGAAGTTTGGGTATAGGGTGGAAGGAGAGAGGGATCGCCAGTTGGTGGACAGAATACAGACTATTTTAGCGGGCAAATCAGATAATAACAATTGTCTAGGGCCGGCGGAAATGCTGTGTATGAGCTATTCCAGAGGAATGTCGTTTTGCGGAGGGGGTTGCCGCCCCAGACAATTCTCTTATTGGAGACTCCTTTCGAGTCAGGGCCTACAAGATCCTTTCTCTTATACTCGCTTCAAAATAATTTATAGATATTGCAAATACAAGGTGCTTTTTCTTGAACTCCAAGAATGATCTTCAGCTTTTCTGAACGTTTTGTTTCGCGTCATTTACCCATTCTTCAAGTTGTGCGCGCATCTTGGTCACGCCCAAATAACTTTGTGAGGAAAAAGCTTCAACTGCAAAATTCCCATCCTTCTCGGCTAATTGGCGTTCTACGTTCAGAGTAGTAGCGGCAATCTTGCCGCGTTTAAATTTGTCGGCCTTAGTGAGTAAAATTTGTGTTGGAATATCTGATTCACTGGCCCACTCAACCATTTGCCAGTCCAGGTCAGTCAACGGATGGCGAATATCCATTAGCAGCACCAAGACCACTAGATTAGGGCGGTCGGCTAGATAAGAGTGGATGGTGTTTTGCCATTTCTTTTTTATCGCCAAAGGCACCTGTGCAAAACCATATCCTGGCAAATCCACCAGCCGAGCAGATTCTCCCATGGAAAAGAAATTGAGTTGCTGCGTGCGGCCGGGCAATTTACTTGTTCGAGCAAGCTTGCGCCGATTACATATGGCGTTGATGGCGCTCGATTTTCCTACGTTCGAGCGGCCCGCAAAAGCTACTTCAAATAATTCATCAGTTGGAAACTGTTTGACTTCAGCAGCGCCGAGTAGGAACTGAGGGTCGCGCAGTAGCAGCGGAAGCGAGTGATCGTCGGGATCGTGTGATGGGGGCTGAGTTGTCATCGCGCGATTGTAGCAAAAACTGTCAGTGCCCGAGTAATCTTCTGCAATTGGAGGCCTGTTTTTTCTTCATAATATTGCTATTAACGCATTCACTGACTTAAAACTTGTATCAAAAGTCAAGTGTGCACTTGAGGACGCCCCGTTAGCATGATATAAACTCGCTCATACAAGTTTTCCCTTTTCGAGCTCATGTTTGGAGGCTCAGTATGTTGAAAAAAATATTAATCTTAGTTGGGATTACCGCCGCCTTAGTCACTGCTACCGGAACAGCCTTGGCTTCGGGAGACGCGCAAGCGGGCAAAGCCAAATCAGTTGTATGCGCGGCATGTCACGGTGCAGAGGGTATTAGTGCTCTTTCGATAAATCCAAATCTTGCGGGCCAGGTGCCTGGATATATAGCTTCTCAGTTAAAGGCTTTTAAATCTGGAGAGCGTGCGAATGCGATTATGGCTGGGCAATCAATGGGTTTATCCAATGAGGATATGGCTGACCTTGATGCATATTATGCCTCGCTTGCAGCTAAGGTTACCTCCGCTTTAACTGATGAAGATAAAGTATTAGCTGAAGCTGGCGAAGCAATATATCGCGGTGGTTTTGCGGAACGCGGCATATCGGCATGCATGAGTTGTCATGGCCCAAGCGGGCATGGTATTCCAAAGAATTTCCCACGTGTGGCTGCCCAGCACAAAGAGTATCTTGAACAGCAATTACTTGCGTATAAGAAGGGTGATCGCAAAGGCTACAACGAGATTATGTCTGATATTGCATTTGGCTTATCCGAATTACAGATTAAGCAGTTGGCTGCTTACATGGCCGGCTTGAACTAGCGGCTAACGGTTAACATCCAATAGTAAAGAAAGCGATCTTAGGATCGCTTTTTTTTACTTGCAAATAGAGTCTTAGGCTCAGCCGGGACGTGTTAGTGGCCAAACTAGTTGCGCCATCACGCCGCCCTTTATATTGTTGATCTTTACGGTGCCCTTATGCAATTTCATGATTTCTCGCACAAAGCTCAAACCTAAGCCAGTGCTTTTCACTGCACTTTGAGATTTGCCAGGGCTGGGTAAGGAGAAAAATCGATCGAAAAGCTTATCTAAGGCAAATTCAGGAATGTTTTCGCCTTGGTTGAACACTTGAACCATAAAATTATTAGCTGTGCGCTCTATTTCAATTTTAATCACACCTGAATGGCTGCAAAAGCTAATCGCATTATCTAACAAATTTGCCACTGCTTGGCTGATAAGGACTTTGTCGCCAGTGCAGCTAATCCTATCTTTTGGTTGATATTTAACTTCAATGCCTTGCGCTCGCAAGGTTGGCGAGCGTTCTTCGATCAAACGGTCAATAGTGGCAGCGATATCAAACTCCGATGTGGCCATCAGCTCCGTCAAGCCCTCTAATTTTGCCAGTGACAACATGCGCTCAACTAATCGTGACATGCGTTGGTTGGAGGTGCTGATATTATTCAGAAACCGTATTCGGTCTTCTCTAGGCATGTCTTCTGATAGCAATTCAACCGCACCGTGAATGCTGGTGATGGGTGTCTTTAATTCGTGGGTAAGACTGTGTATGTAATTCTCCACGTATTCCTTGCCGTCGAGTTGAGAACGCATATATGAAATGGCATTTGACAACTCGCTTAGACGGTTGTCACGCAATACGGGAGGCTTCACTCGCTTTCCATCAGCCATGTTATTGGCGTAGGTAGCAATTTTATTTAGCGAGTTGGTAAACCACAGAGATAACAAATAGCCCAAAACCAGAGCTAATCCGAGCAGAGCGAAGGCATAACGCCGAAGTTGTTTAGTTTCGGTTAATAGATGGCCTTCAAGACTGTTGATTGGTTTGAGCACACTCACTACACCTATGATCGAATCAGCAACCTTTAACGGTGCGGCAACAACCATTGCCTTTGGGTCATCTGGTTCAGTGTGATTCTGGTCGATGTAGGATGTTCGTGCCCCATATTTGCCCTCTAGGCTAAGGCTTACATCGCGCCAGGCAGAAAAGTCCTCGCCAGCATGCATTCCTGATGAGTCGTAAACGACCATGCCCTGCTGGTTGGTCACATATACTTGGGTGTCGATTGAGGTTTTAGTCACCTGGTAAATTTGCGCATCTAATTTGCGCTCAAGCACATTAGAAAATATTCGTGCGAGTTGTTCGGGGCTGGGTTGATGCCGCGTTTGCGCACTTTGCTCCGCCAACAGAGACGTGAGTTCATCCTCAATAGTGGCTGCAAGTATATGCGCCATGTCGACCAATACGCTTTCGGCTGACTGCCGCATTCCGTCGTTAAGTCGTTCTACGGCATTGTCTAAAGTGAACCATATCAAGGAACCAAGAATGACAAAGTAGATGCCAAACGCTCGCAGGCCATAACTGATTTTCAAGTTTAATCTCGCAGTTGGTATTTGATTTATAGTTAATTTTCGAAACTGTAGCCAAACCCGCGGTGGGTGACAATGAACTCTTTGTGAGGATTGTATGATTTGAGTTTGGCTCGCAAGGTCTTAATGTGGGTGTCAATCGCGCGGTCATCAGAAGGATGGTTGCTCGACCATATGCTATCAATCAATTGCCGACGCGAGAACACTCTATTCGGCTGCCCTATAAAAGCGACCATTAACTGGTATTCAGCTCGAGTAAGATCCAATGCCGTGCCGGCCAGAAAAATTTGTCGTTGTGCTGGTCTGTGCTCGAAATCTCCATCGCTAAGGGAAGGCTGGCGGGGCCCATATTGTTCTACACGTTTAAGTACCACTTTAACGCGTGCAACAACTTCGCGCGGGCTAAAAGGCTTGCACACATAATCGTCAGCGCCGAGTTCTAGACCTAGAATCCGATCAATCTCTTCGCTGCGCGCGGTTAGGAATATAATAGGCAATTCAGCGCCAGACTGGCGAACTGTTTTGAGTAATTCAAAGCCGTTACTGTCTGGAAGGCCTACATCTAATATGCATAAGTCGACGGCTTGGGACGTAATGGTTTCGATCAGGTGCTCTCCGCTATTGAGCCATATCGTCTCGAAACCTTCCGAAGATAAAGCATAGGTTAAGGTGTCGGCGATCTCCTTTTCATCTTCAACAATTAATACGGTGTGTTTCAAGCGCTGCCTCCTCGGCGTAACCAAGCGTTGATGTCGGTTTTGCACAATTTTCTATTCATTGGCTACTTGATTGGCAATAAATGCAAAAAATAGTATCCTCAGTCGGATAATCTATAATTATAATTATAAGCTAATTCGAGGATGGACTGATGCGATCAATACTAGTGGTAAACCCTAAGGGCGGCTGCGGTAAAACAACCATAGCGACGAACCTTGCGACTTACTACGCTGTGTGGGATGTACCCACTGCTTTGGTTGATCTTGACCCGCAACAATCGAGCACTGAATGGTTAAGAGTCAGGCCTAAGGATGAAAACCCCATTCAGGGCTTTAATGGTTTGCTGGGTAAAATTTATCCCGATGCTAATACGCAGAGAATTATTTATGACGCGCCAGCTCGAACCGACAGTGCGAAAGTCGCTCGCCTCATCAAATTAGTCGATGTGGTGATAATCCCAGTCCTTCCCAGTGCTATTGATATGCGTGTGGCAGCTAGTTTTGTGGCCGATATTATTACGCGTGTTAAAGCAAACAATAGTAGGGCTTTGATCGGTGTGGTTGCCAACCGCACGCAGCGAAATTATCAGTCATACACTGCGCTGCTTAAGTTTCTCAAGAAGTTGGATGTGCCGTTCGTGGGAGCCCTACGTAATTCACAAAATTACATTAAGGCAGCGGACACTGGTGTGGGTATCTTCGAAATGCCTCTGGCAGAGGCGAAAAGCGACATGACTGAATGGGAACTTATCATCAACTGGATTGAAGGTAAGCGCGTTATAAAGTAGGCGCGCGCCTCAAATCAGTGTTTTAGACGTTGTTCCTTTTGCCTGCATTATTGTGCTGTTTGCGCTGCAAGGCTTATTGCCGAAACGCCCGCTGTCTCAAATCGATTCACACTGTATTGTTGTTGCTAATGAACACGGTGTTGCTACATTTTCAGGCTCCTTTGATCTTGGTGGGGCAAGCTTTTTGGCGCTTATACTAACGATCCTAAAAACCACCACCCTCGCATGAGTGTTGGCATGCAGGCCCGCTGATGAGCGCTGTGTGGGCCTAGGTCAGATTTTCTTAGCGCCTTTTAGTTAAGCCACAAATCTTAACAATGCGCCTGCGTAGATTACGCCTTAGTTTGTGCTAACCTCTCCATTATTGTTCTGTAAAATTTCTTGGGAATCACTATGTTTAAATCTGTTGTAAGTCGACTCGTTAGCGTGACGGTATTGCTGCTAGTGCTTCAGGCATGCGCCACAAACCCTGTCTCGGGGAAACGCGAATTTGCCCTGTCGGAGAGCTGGGAAATTAACGCCGGCAAGCAATATCACCAAGAAATACTCAAGCAGTACACGGTCTATGATGACCCTGCCTTGCAGGAATACGTTAATAGTATTGGCCAACGCTTAGCCAAAAAAAGCCACCGTCCAGATTTGCCATTCACTTTCACGCTGTTGGACAGCCCGCAAGTTAATGCTTTCGCACTGCCTGGCGGCTATGTCTATATAACACGGGGCATTATGGCGTATATGAACAAAGAGGCTCATTTAGCCGGTGTGATAGGCCACGAGATAGGCCATGTTACCGGCCGTCACGGCGCGCAGCGTGCGGCGCAACAACAAATCGCTGGTGTAGCAACCGTGGTTGTTGCGGTAGGTACTGGCAATAGTGAGCTAGCTCAGGCGTCTCAGATATTAGGTGGCGCTTTGATGAGCGGATACGGCCGCGATCAAGAGCTGGAATCCGATCGTTTGGGTGCCCAATATATCGCAAAAAACAATTACGCAGTCGACGACATGATTGGTGTGATTGGAATTTTAAAGGATCAGGAGCTTTTTGCCGCTGAGCGCGCTCGAGCAGAAGGCCGTGTGGTGCAGGGCTATCATGGTTTGTTTTCGACGCATCCTCGTAACGATCAACGATTGCAAGAAGTTGTAAAAGCCGCAGAGCGTTTTCGCGACATATCTCAACCGGAGCCCGACGATGGCGAATTTTTACGCCTCACCAATGGAATGGCCTATGGCGATAGCGAAGCCCAGGGAATTACCCATGACAATAAGTTTTACCATAAAGATTTAGATTTGTTCGTTGAGTTCCCACAGGGCTGGAGAATTCAAAATGGGCAGACCCGGTT
>JBLHME010000090.1:0-10823 GCA_047623225.1 Cryomorphaceae bacterium | reverse complement strand
CTCAAGTTTTCTACGCCCCAGGGCTAATTCCAGAGAATTAATCAGCGCCCTACGCATCTTGCCATCTTTATCCTTGACGTAACTCAAACCAGGCTGTTTCGACAGATAGTGTTTAAACTGAGGGTCTAATACAGGCTTATTCATAATAGATATTTGATTAATGGACAACACGATGCCATAAAAAGCTAATCAAACAATGTACTGTACTTATGTTACAGCCCTATGATGATGGCATCATTCATTTAACGAAAGTAAGCTTGCTTATTTGCCACCGAAAATCAGAAGTTAACTCTTACAAAATTAATTAGTCTCTCATTTAAAGGGTCCGTTTTACCTAGTACACTTCAGGTTGAATTCAAAACAATAGTTATTGTTTCAGTTTAATCGACGCACAGTTAGGCTCATCAACCTTTAATGAAACCAGGTGAGTACCAGTGAGAACAGGGACCACTGCTTAATTGGGGTGAATGTCGGCTTTGAGTATACAAGAGCCTGCCGCTCCATACTGGTGTTTAATTCCCTGTCCATAAAAGTACTCTTTACTAGACGTTTAGTTGGGCTAAAATTATCACTTAAAATCAAATGGTTAGAAAGATGTATTTCTTAACCTTTTTCGGACAGCGTGAATTTGAGCGGAAGTGACAACAAATTACATGCATTACGTACATACCCCAAACCGTTTGCACTTGTCTGCTTCGCTTCATTGGGTTAACGTAAATACATCAACTTGTCTTTAGGTTCCATCTCATGAAAATATCTCGTCGCACCCTTCTAAAAACGTCAGTTGCCGCCGCAGCCTCACTAAGTGCTTCTTGCGCACCAACGACTCTAAATGCTCTGTCTAAAACTGACAACTCGCATGAATCTGACGTAACGCGCCTGCTTAACGACGCTACAGATCTAATACTTAATGCCTATCCCGAAAGCACTTCTAGTGCCGGAATTGATAAAGGTAAGTATCTAGGGCATAAATCCAAACTTGCAGATCGCTCGACACAAGGGCAGGCCAAAATTAAAGCTGATGTGAAGGCCATGCTTGCCAAACTGAACGCCCTCGATTCAAGCTCTCTGGCTGCAGATGAGGCATTGAATGTAGATGTGGTACGCACAGTGTTTGATATGAGCGCGAAAGGCTTTGACCTCGCGTATGGAGAAGTTGCTCTATTGAACTCTAATTGGTCATGGCGCAACAGCCCTTACGCAGTTGCTCAAAACACAGGTGCTTTTGTTGAAATACCAAGTTTTCTTGACTCCAGCCACTCTATTGAAACTGCAGAAGACGCTCAAGCTTACCTTTCTCGAATGGCGGCTTATGCCGATCAGCTCGATGGAGAAACCGAACGCACACGAATTGAAGGCGGACAAGGTGTTATCTTACCGGACTTTCTGATGGATAAAACTCTCAGCCAATTGCGTGGCGCACGTGCACAGTCACCGGAGCAATGGGGAATTGTTACGTCTCTCGAAACCCGAACAGCATTGCTAGGTGGTGACTTGGTTATAAACGACTCTACTACAAACGATTTTGCTAAACAGGCCAAATTGATCGCGCAGCAAAAGATTGGCCCAGCGATCGATCGTCAAATTGCAGCGCTTGAAGCTCTAGCTCCAAAAGCCACTAGCGATGCCGGCGTGTGGGCTAAACCTGATGGAGATGCCTTCTATGATTGGGCCTTGCAGGCCGGCACAACTACGACTATGTCGCCGCACGAGGTCCATCAGATGGGTTTAGATGAACTGGCAAGCCTGCATGGCCGTATGGACCCAATTCTACGCTCGCTTGGCTACGCCAAGGGCTCAGTTGGTGAGCGCATGACCGCGCTCGGCAAAGACCCTCGTTATCACTTCTCACCCGGTGACAAAGGCCGTGCAGAGATTATGAGCTTTATCGAAGACACGGTAAGCGAAATACGCGGCTTAATGCCAAAAGCGTTTGTCACTTTGGTGCCTGGTTTTCTGGAGGTCACTCGCATTGCGCCAGACGTAGAGGCGGGTGCACCTGGCGCTTATGGCGGCGCTGGTTCAATCGACGGTAAGCTACCAGGGCACTTCTGGATAAATCTGCGCACCACAGAGCTGCATACCAAATTTAACCTTAAGGATCTTACCTACCATGAAGCGATCCCCGGTCATGTATGGCAAGGCGAATATACCTTCAAGCAGCCTCTAATCCGCTCGCTATTAGCATTCAATGCCTACTCAGAGGGTTGGGCCCTTTACGCTGAGCAAATTGCTGATGAGCTGGGCGTGTATAACGCATCACCGGTAGGTAGGCTTGGCTATATGCAATCATTGGCGTTCCGTGCTTGTCGCTTAGTTGTAGATACTGGCTTGCACGCTAAGCGTTGGACACGCGAAGAAGCGAATAATTGGTTTGTTACCAACAATGGATCCAACCCTGAAGAAGTGCGCGGAGAAGTTGACCGATACTGTGCTTGGCCAGGTCAGGCCTGTGGCTACAAAGTCGGCCATGCTGAGATCAATCAATTGCGAGATAAAGCCAAAGCCGCATTAGGCGGGAAGTTTGACTTTCGTCAATTCAATGACGCCATCGTTCTTGGCGGCGCTGTGCCAATGACAGTATTAGGGCGCGTTGTAGACAATTACATAAACAGCGTAAAGAGCGCTTAAAGTAGGCCGCTCTCATGATCTCGACACCTCAGAGCATGGCTATTTTAAGAAGGCTCGACCTTGAATGATAAAGAACTTTTAGGCCGCAAAGGCCTAACCATTGTCTATGATAAAGAATGCCCATTTTGTAGCAACTTCGCCGATTTTTATAGACTCAAAAGCAGACTAGAAAGAGTAGAGCTGGTAAATGCACGCGAACACCCTAATCTCCTAAAGGAGCTGTTAGGGCAGGGCAAAGACTTAAACGAGGGGATGCTCGTGTATTGGGCTGGCCGTGCGCACTACGGTGCCGATGCTATGCACACGCTAGCCATAATTAGTTCATCGGGCGGGGTTTTTAACTCGATCAATCGGTTTCTTTTTACCCATCAACGTATCTCGGCGGCCTTATATCCAGTCTTAGTATTCTTGCGTAAGATAACCTTGATAGTGTTGCGACGTAGCCCTTTGAAGTAGCCCGTTGTAATAGAATTTAAGAAACTCTTAATTCTGTTGGCTGTTTTTCTATATTTGCCAAGCGACTTCTGCCAAGCCACTTGTCGGCGATATTGGTAAAGCGTTTTGGACCCCTTAGGATCAACGTCTTTTTCTCTATGGCCTCTGAAAGCGGATTCCAACCCATATAGACTCTGGTTAGATCTTCAGTTTGGGCTTCCAGCTGCACGTCTACCGCATAATCGTTATCAATAATACAAAGCTCTACCTGCTGACCCTTGAATACTAACCAGCTATCTTGGCGCGCTTTAGGTTGGTCAGGAAGATAAAAATGCACAATAAAGGGGTTTGGTAATTCTGGCTGCGGCTTGGCTGAGCGCCTGAGACTCCACATTAAGTGATCAGCGTTTAAATTCTCAAGTGCCGGTTCTATTTCTAGCCATTCCTGACTCCAATCAGCCATACCGAACACCACGCTGCTCAAAGATTCGCCAGCTGCTGTGAGACGTTACTCAGCGTGAGCACTGTTGCTGACCTTCTTCTTGACTACAATGCCGCGCTCTGCTAATTCTTTAAGCCATGCAGACAGCAGAGTTCTAGACATTCTCGCTACGCCTCGACTAATATCGTTAAACGAACACCGTAAGTGAGACAGCCAATGGAGTAAGTAGAAGCTGGGAAAGTGTAGATGAGTTTGTACAAGAAGTTTCCAACGCACGAATTTACGATGGAGTGCACTATCGAAAATCTACCGAAGCTGGAAATGAAATGGGAGTAAAAATTGCAGCGTACGCTATGAGCGAATTTTAAAAACCCGTGCTTGAGGGTCAGAGTCTTTGCGCGCCTTTTGCGAAAGTAGCAATCCTTGAGTTGCGAAGGCATCGGCATTCTGCGGGTCTAACTTTAATGCCATATCTATTGATTTCTGAGCTCGCTTAAACGCACGATCCGCTGGGATCGCGATGTGATTGATATGCAATAACAGTACGCCATTGGCCATACCTACGTAGGCATCAGCGTAATATGGATCCTGAGAGATGGCTTGTCCAAACTGGTCAACCGCTATGATAATAGTGTCGTTACGCCGCTGATGCAGGTTTTGTCGGCCAGTAATTACCAGACGATAAGCATCAATATTGTTGGTTGGCACTGCCGCCATGCGGATCCACTCGTCGTCACTCAATGTTGTCTTCAGAGCACTTGCTATCTCAGTAGAGATTTCGCTTTGAATATCGAATATATTCTTCGCGGTCAGTTCACGATCAAAAGTCTTGGCCCAAAGGTGTTCATCGGTATCGGCATCGATCAACTGCATATTAATGCGAACGTTGTTTCCCACTCGCAGAACCGCTCCTTCTAGGATCGTTCCTGCACCCAATTCCTTACCAATATCACGCATATTCTTGGTAGTGTCACGATAAGCCAAAACCGAGGTGCGAGAGATAACTCACATGGTTTCAATATTTGCTAACTTGGTTAATAAGTCATCGTGTATGCCTTCGACAAAGATGGCGTTGTCAGGATCATTACTGCGATTTGTGAACGGAAGCACGGCTATCGAAGGTGAATCATCGGCTAAACCTTGATCCACAACTACGCCACGACCAGACATATTCAATCACACCGAGATAATCAGCGCGACCACAAGCATGGCAATCATTGCAAGGTTCAGTCTGCGTGAAGCCTGCGGTGGTTGTTTGGTTGGCGGTAATTCCTCTGCTTGAACTTCACGCTGCAAACCATCCGGTGTTATCTGGAAGTACCAGGACGCAATCAGCGATATCACAAAGCCCATCAGCACAAAAATTACGTAGCAGCGTAATAACCAGGCAGGCGCTCCAAACATTGGCAGTAGTACAGACCCAGCCTCGATCAAAATCCAGTTTGCCAGCGCATAAGCAGCCGCAACTCTGAACACGCCGCGTCGTTTCAATTCGGATATAATGTTATACATCTGAGTGGCTTAGATAATTGTCGTATAACAACAAAGAATGATTAATACAGAACCGGGTATAACTCATCCTAATCGCCATCTATTTTCTAAAATCAGGCATGCAAAAAACACTCTAAGCAGAAAACCATCTATTTTTATTTGAGATGCCCATAGATCATTCAATTTGGCGCATCCTCGCCGGTGTCCGTTATTGGATTGGTTACATATAGAACGCGCGTTCTATCTGCTTATTACCGCAAGATCGCTAGCCATGCTTTCCATGCTCTTCTCTAGATACTTTATCTAAGTCCGTTGCAAAGGTTTTGTTCTCAGCTATCGCAAGTATAAATCGCACAATGCCTAAGATGACAAGTTATATCTGCACGTCTTGCAGTGTAATGCCTCTCAAACCTCTACTACCAATTTCAGCAGAAGCGAGACGGCGACCCCTCATATATGGTTGACACGAATAAGCTTGTGACACAATATCGGGTTGATTTGTTCCGATGAATTTGAGTTTATGATCGCAGGTGAAAGTATTATTTACTATATTTTCAATTACTTATAATCGATTCTGAAGGTGTATTCGCAACTATAACTTTAACTATCAAAGGTTACTCAATGAATTCCGACCAAACTCAAGGAAGCGATATCCTCACAGAACAACGAGCTGAAGGCGGTGTTCTTAGGTTAACGCTAAACGATGTAGCAAAACGTAATGCTTTATCAGAAGCCATGTTAGATCAATTAACTCAAGTGCTTGATGAAGCTGCATTAGACCCATCTGTAAGAGTGATTGTGCTCGCCGCCAATGGGCCAGCTTTCTGCGCTGGGCATGATCTAAAACAACTAACGGCAGGGCGTGACACGCAAGATAGAGGGCGCGCATATTTCGCCGATATAATGGCAAGGTGCTCAACAATGATGCAAAGCATCGTCAATCACCCTAAACCGGTGATCGCTGAGGTTGCTGGTATTGCAACAGCCGCAGGGCTTCAGCTAGTCGCGAGCTGTGATTTGGCGATTGCCGCTGACACTGCGAAATTTAGTACGCCTGGCGTGCACATAGGGCTGTTTTGCTCGACACCTATGGTTGCCTTGTCGCGTAATGTCGCAAAGAAACACGCTATGGAAATGTTGCTTACTGGCGACATGATGAGCGCCAGACATGCCGCTGAAATCGGTTTAATTAATTCGGCTGTTGCTGCCGAAGTATTAAGCGAGACCACCATGGCACTTGCACTGAAAATTGCTTCCAAATCTAGTTTGGCTGTGGCCTCCGGGAAAACGGCGTTTTATCAGCAAAGCGAGCTGCCTCTTGCTGAGGCTTATCTTTATGCAGCCGATGTTATGGTCGAGAATATGTTGGCACACGATGCAGAAGAGGGCATTGGCGCCTTTATAGAAAAGCGCACTCCGCAATGGCGTGACGAATAGTTCATAGCGAGCAATTCTTACAACACTGACACAGATACCAACCCTGCTATCTAAACAACGCTGACATTTTTTGCATGTGTGGTCAGTGTTTCCTTCAACACAACGTGGTTATTTAGGTTGCACTGCATCAGACACGCTCAATTGTGCTTCCGCTCAAGTCAGTTGACTGGCCAGTTAGTAAGGTGAGGAAAATCTAAGTCTCTTGTTGGCCTAATAACCCGCGCGAATATTCACCACGTTTATCAGAGCCTCGCCCGCCACATAGCGCCGCAAGTTCTCGACTGTCAAAACAGCTGTTCTCTGTAAACTTTGCGTTGTCCTAGCGGATACATGCGGTGTGATGATGACATTCTCCATCGCCCACAAAGGGCTGTCTTCGAGAAGCGGTTCAGGGTCGGTAACATCCAAGCCTGCGGCAAAAACATGCTTAGATTCGAGTGCAGCAATAAGGTCGTCAGTGACGGTGCTTTTACCACGACCAACGCTCAAGAAAATCGAGCCTGCCTTTGCGTTGGAGAAAAACTCCTTATCGAATAAACCGCTAGTACTTGCTGTGAGCGGCAGTGAATTGACTATCACATCAGCTTTGCCCGCGAGCGTTAATAGCTCACTAGCCAATCCAACATACTCAACGTAATCAGGGCCGCTGCGCGAGGAGTTTCGAGTAGCAATGACTCGCATTCCAAGGCCGTGTGCTCGCTGGGCAATTTGTGTACCGATACCGCCCAAGCCAACTACTAATATTGTTTTACCTTTGAGTTCGCCAAAACTTACTGAGCCAACAACGCTTGGGTCCCACTTTGCAGCGCGCTGTGAGCGCTGATACGCCGGCAGGCCCCTGGTCAGAGACATCAGCATTGCAATAGTATGTTCTGCAATGGCAGGCCCCGACAGACGCTTGGTATTGGTAAATGTAATGTTCTGCAACTGCTCGTCGCTCAATCCTTTGCAGCGATCCATACCAACAAAATAATTGTGCAACCACAACAACTCGGCGCCTGCGTTGCCCATCGTTTTTGGCGAACACAATCCAATCACTGCATCGGCTCCCTTAAGAACTTCCTCACTTAGAATAAAATTGTCTGATCGATCGATAACCAGATCGACACTACCAGCAACGCTTTTCAAACGAGCTTCAAAATCGGGTAGCTGTGAGGACAATACCGCGGGCAAATTAACAACAACTCGTTGTGGCTTCCAGGCTGGATTGTCTGAAAAAGCATTTTTGGCTTCACGCAATCCTAGTTCGGCGATTAGATCAGTGGCTCGATTTGTTGCTGTCGCGGTATCCGCATAGGCGTTGAAAATCATTCCGATGCCTAAGGTAACGAAAATGAAACTTGTTAATATCTGGCGTATTGGCATGTTAGTTAGATGTCATATAAAGAGTGCACCAAGCTTATTGATCCTTGGCATTTCAATCAAGCAATAACTTGAGCGAACATGAGTTAAAGATTGTTATATGCTTTGAGCTCACAAAGTAAAAGATGGAAGCTTGAAATGTACACAGAATCCTACGCAAAAGGTCCAGACCAGCCAGCAGTTCGCGATATGACTATCGGCGATATGCTAAGAGAAGCAGCGCTTGAGTGCCCAGATCGAATCGCCCTAATAGCTGGTACTGTGGACCCTAGTCAGCGCCGAGAATGGACTTATTCTCAACTTCTACAGGAGTCAATCACAGTTGCAAAGGCATTAACCACTAAATTCAAACAGGGCGAACACGTGGCCATTATGGCGCCTAATATCCCTGAATGGGTATTGATTGAGTTCGGCGCGGCAATGGCAGGTTTGGTATTAGTAACCGTCAATCCGTCGTATCAGTTAGAAGAAATCGAATACGTTCTTAAACAATCTAAGAGCGTAGGCGTGTTTGCATTGCCTGAGTTTCGCGGTAACCAAATGTTGAACTCAGTTAAACAAGCATCGGCCGAATTAGAGCGAGTGCGAGAAGTCATTTCCATTGCTGATTGGGCAGAATTTATCGCTCTGGGCGACGACCCTGCGATCCAATTACCTGATGTTCACCCAGACGACCCTTGCATGATTCAATACACCTCAGGTACCACTGGCTTTCCTAAAGGTGCGCTTTTGCATCATAAAGGTTTAGTTAATAACGCAGCGCATGTGCAGACCATAGTAGAAGCCGCTCCAGGGTCGATGCATTTAACCATGGTGCCGCTTTTTCATACCAGCGGCTGTGTGCTCGGCACACTTGGCCCGGTAGCGAATAGGAATACCCACGTATTACTCGAGTTATTTGTTCCTGCTGTAGCTTTAGAGCTGATCGAAACCTATGCGATTGATGTGAGTGGCGGCGTGCCAACAATGCTTGTAGCACTTATGGAACATCCCGATTTTGAGACTCGAGATCTATCCAGCCTTAAATTTTTCTCTGGCGGCGGCGCACCTGTTGCACCAGAGATAGCAACTCTGTTCGAGCAAAAAATTGGCTTGGTGTTCGTCTCCATGTTTGGCTTAACTGAATGTTCGCCGGTGGTCACGCTAAGCAGTCCAGAGGACAATGTCCATGATAAAGCCAACACCATTGGTAGGGCACTACCCAATGTAGAACTAAAGATTATCGATACCGAAACTGGCGAGACATTGCCAGTCAATGCAACAGGCGAATTCTGCGCGCGTGGTTATAACATCATGCATGGCTACTACGACATGCCTGAAGCCACCGCCGAAACGATTGACGCCGATGGTTGGCTGCGCACGGGCGATTTATGTTCGATGGATGAACGAGGTTATGTCACAGTAGAAGGTCGTCTTAAAGACATGATTATTCGTGGTGGTGAAAACGTCTACCCAAGAGAGATTGAGAACACCTTATTCGAGCACCCGGCTATAAGCGAGGTGGCCATAGTGGGGCTACCTGATAAATTGATGGGCGAGGTTATTGGCGCTTTTATACGTTTGGCCGCGGGGCAAAGTGTCGACCAAAAAGAGCTATTTGCCTATCTTCGTGAAAGGCTCTCGCCACAAAAAACGCCAAACCTTTGGTATTTTGTTGAAGAGTTTCCGCTTACCGGCTCGGGCAAGATTCAAAAGTTCGAATTACGTAAAATGTGGGAAGCCGGTAAATTTTCTTAAAACACGCATTGGAATTTTTAACCGAACTCTTAATCGTAAAGGTGGGAACTTAAGATGGGCAATTTTTTATGGCCAATTTTCGGCGGTGTGTTGATCGGTTTATCCGCGACGTTACTGCTTTTTTTTCTGGGCGAATCGCCGGGATCAGTGGCATTGTCTGGGGTGCGATCAGTATAAGAAGGTCAGGCGATACTGATACTTTATGGAGATGGTTATTTATTGCAGGAATCTTGCTTGGAGCATTTCTTTTCCATCTACTGAGCGGCAAACCAGCTCCAGAAGCAAATGCAAACTACCTATTGGCTGCCATTGCGGGGCTATTCGTTGGCTTGGGCGTTAAAATCGGTAACGGTTGCACCAGTGGGCATGGCGTCTGCGGAATAGGGCGGCTTTCAACTCGGTCACTAGCTGCCACGATTACTTTTATGGCTGTGGCGGTTATTACCGTGGCCATTTTTAATGCTGTGTTTGGTGCAGGAGGTACAGCATGAATCGCATAAGCAGTTTGATTTGTGGCTTGCTGTTTGGTGCTGGCTTGGCTGCATCGGGCATGACCAACACGGCAAAAGTTATTGGCTTTCTAGATGTTTTTGGCCATTGGGACCCAGACCTTCTATTCGTGATGGGCTCTGCAGTTATTACCACGCTGATAAGCTTCCGCTTTGTTTTGAAGCGCAAAGCGCCTATTTTTGAGGATGTGTCTTCGCTTCCCTCGAACACGGTTATAGATTTACAAATTCTATTGGGTGCAGTTCTTTTTGGTATTGGTTGGGGCTTATACGGCTATTGTCCAGGACCTGCGGTTGCGGCAATCATATACTTGCAGCCAGTTACATTTGTTTTCCTGAATACCATGCTAGCGGGCATGTTTATAGGCGAAAAATTAACTAAATCTTAAGTCAGAGAGCATTCAATTAAATTCTGCTGCATCTTAGTCTGCTTGTTTTGCTCAGAGTGGTGCAATCCCCCATTATTGATAATAGGCTCGTGGATTAGTTGAGCAAACACATCGGCCAAGGTAGTGCTTAGCTACCGAAGATTCTAGTTTTTAGGTGCTAATTTCAGCAACCGCCCTTCACCCTCGCGCGACTCATCTTCGAGTACCCACAAATTACCAGCTGGGCCTTGAACGATGCTTCGAATCGGTGCTCCCATGGCAAAGCGCTCGACTTCAGTAGCACTGTCTCCAGTCACTTGAATACGAATGATAGCCCGCGATGATAAGCCTGCAGAGAGGAGGTTACCGCGCCATTCTGGAAACGCGTCACCACTGTAGGCGATTAAATGC
>JBLHME010000089.1:0-10972 GCA_047623225.1 Cryomorphaceae bacterium | reverse complement strand
GCTCATCGGCAATGCTCGATGCTGCCTGCGCTTGCGAAATCGATGAAGCCCCCAGAAAGCTAGAACGCCCCTCTGACCACACTCCAGTAATTGCCGAATACAGCTTCTGAAGCATCGGCTTTAGCTCTAAAGCTAAGACGCGGTGCTAAATCTTATTTGCCCGGTGCGCACGGGTCGCAAAAAAACGTGTTTCATTGCCAAGATCGGGTTTATTGGGGATCAACTGCGACAGCACTAAAGACAGCACAGCAATACCTGCACCAATTAAAAAAACCAGAGCATTGCTTTGCAACCATACTAATCCAAGTAGCGCAGGCAAAATAACCGCGGCCACATGGTTGATGGTAAAGGCCACGCCAGCGGTTGAGGCGATATCTTCAGGGCGCGCGATTTTTTGCAAATAGGTTTTTGTTGCAATCGCAAAGGCAAAAAAGAAATGATCAATCACGTAGAGCGCACCTGCGACTCGCGCATTGTCCACAAAAGCGTAGGCAATGAACACCACTATTAATCCCGTATATTCAAAACTCAGTGCTCGCCTCTCGCCAATAAATGCGATTAGCTTTCCTACCTTTGCGGCAAACAATAGATTGAACACGTAATTTGCGAGATACAAAGCCGAGATCGACGCAGCAGAGTAGGAAAATTTCTCTACTAACAAAAACCCAGCAAACACCATGAATATTTGTCGTCTCGCGCCACTTAAAAAAACTAAGCCGTAATAGAGCCAATACGATTCACGAACAATCAAGCTCTTATGCTGCTCAACTTTAGCCTCAAATGTTGGGAACGTTTTCCACACAAACAAAGTTAAACACAAGGCAAGACCACCAAACATTAAGTAGAGTGACCTATATGAAATGTCGAGGTATTGAAGCATCAACCACATTGAGGCAAACACTATTATGGAAGCTGCGGCTTTAACCGCGAGCATCTGGCCCATAAAATGAGCAGCCTGATTCTTTGGCACCCATTGCAGGGTGAGTGACTGATTTACGGTTTCAAAATAGTGAAACCCCACTGACATGAAAACAGTTGTGAGATAGAGACCAACTACCGATGGAAAATAACCGGTAAGCACAACACCGATAGCCAGCACGGCAAGCGACAGCATGGCAAATTTCTGCTCTTTGACAAATGCTAGTAACAAGACCGCAGTAAACGCCAAAAACCCAGGAATTTCTCTAAGGCTTTGTAGAATTCCGATTTCTTTACCAGTAAAGCCTGCAACCTCCTTGCTGAAGTTGTTAATCAACGCTGCCCAGGTTGAAAACGCCAAGGGCATTATAAAAGCCATAGCGAGCAACAGGGTTAAGGGGTTTTTCCAGCGATGGCTCGAGTGCATAATTCTAATAAGTGGGTAGTTTTAATAAGCGGTTGATTGTGGCCAAGTTTTGTAAGTTTATACCCAATGCTACTGCCCTACGCTTTGATTTTTGCTTAGAAATTCTTGCACCCAGCCTGGTAGAACTTCACCGGCCTTACCATACACCGCCAAATCAAACTCATTAGCCACACTCGACGCTTCTAAGTTTATTTCAAGAGTCTTGGCACCTGCACGATTTGCCATTTGCACAAAGCCGGCGGCCGGATAGACATTCCCAGAGGTGCCGATTGCAATAAATAAATCACAACTCTCTAAGGCCTGATAAATTTCCTCCATAAAAAGAGGCATTTCACCAAACCACACAATATGCGGTCGTAAGTTTCCTGCTTCTTTACAACAATCGCATTCATCACTCACTGCAATAGCACGCTTGCAAGCAAAGATCTGCTGGCTACGTGCACAACGCATTTTAAGAATCTCACCATGCATATGCCGCACCTTCTGAGAACCCGCTCGCTCGTGCAAGTTATCTATGTTCTGAGTTACCAACAAAAACTCTCCGCTGAAACTTTGTTCTAGATCAACTAGTGCTGTGTGGGCGGGATTTGGTTCTACTTCATTATCCAAAAGCGGTTGGCGGCGCAAATTATAAAAGTGCTGCACCAATTTCGGGTCTCTCTCAAATGCCTCTGGAGTGGCGACGTCCTCGATACGGTGCTCCTCCCACAAACCGTCTGAGGCGCGAAAAGTTTTAATACCAGACTCAGCAGAGATACCTGCCCCGGTTAATACCACGATTGAATTTACTTTCTGCATTGGCGGTTCAGTATTGGTTAAGGTGCTTTGGACTAAAGTAATTCCATCGTAACAAGATCACCAAATTGGAGGTGAATATCATGAAACTACTAAAAAAACATAGCCTTGCCCTTATGGGCATCGTGTTTCTAGTAGCCGCTGTGCCGAGTAATTCGCATGCCAAAGGCAGTGTGCATTTGGATGTGCCCGGATTTAGTATCGGGTGGCATGACAACAATAGGAACTATCGTAACAATCATTACAAAAGCGGTCGACGGCACTATAACCATAATAGCTATGATCGAAAACACTACGATCGGAAAAGGTATGACCGTCGCTATAACGATTACTACCGCGATGATTATCGCAATCGCAAGCATCATAACCGCAACAATAACCACTACGACAACAATCGCTACTATGATGACTACTACTCAGGTGGTCAGCGCAACAACTCGCGAAATAGCTATTATGATCGACCCAATGTTGTAGCAATATGCCCAATCGGCGGTTATGCCCGCTACCGTGACCGCAATCGCAGTTGCTACCAACACAAGGGCCACTATCATTGCGAATAAGCACAAACCTATTGGGTTGGGTACCTGGTTAGCACCCATTAGCTGAGTCGCTAACCCCTAGGATTGCTGTGTCGCCTTCCCCATCGTCGGCGGCGCAGCATTTTTAGTTTTTTAGTCCTTCCAAGTAATCTGGGTAGCGCAGTACTATTTTTAATTCCTTAAGCATTTTCCGATTGCTAATCTTTCGACTCTCACCAAGATAAGACAACATTCCTTGCGACAGTTGCTGCTGCGCTTGCTGCATAGAAATTTCAGGCAAAGCGTCTACCCCTAGCATCTTTGCTGCTTGCTGCAAATAGTCACTTATTTTGCCAGGTGTGCCGTCAGTGGCGTTATACACCTCACCTGCTCGCCCGTAGCGCATAGCATTGAGGTTAATTTGAGCCAAATCATCTGCGTGAATTCTATTCGTATATCCACACTCTTGCGGGTTGACCACTGGCGTTCTGTTTTCTATTCTCGAGCGTGGCAGGCGGCTAAACGCATAAATCCCAGGCACTCTGAGAATACACACTGCTACTGAATTTTTGTGGCCCCAATTTAGCCATTGCTGCTCGGCATCACTGCGCCGCTTGGCTCGTTGGGTTTGTGCTTGGATTGGGCTATTTTCGTCGACCCAAGCCCCATGGCAATCGCCATATAGGCCCGTAGTGCTGATAACGACCACTTTACTAGGAAGAAACTGCTTGGCATCCAGCCCGCTTAACAGCGCGTGCGAGCGAGTATCAGCCACACCCTGCTTGGGCGGTGCAACCGTATAGTAAAGCTCGGCTCCATGACAGCAAGAGAATTCGCTGTGCAAACCGTCCAAATCAAATCGACCCGTGTTAATGCCTAAATCAAAACAGCGCTGTTCACTCTCTACACTTTTAACCAGACCCACAATCGATTCCTTGCGGTGACCTTGAGCTATCAAGGCCACCGCAATCCGACGACCAATATCGCCACAACCCAAAATAACACTGCTCATTCAGTCTCTTCTGAGCTTGTCAGAAACGGCTATCGGCGTTGGATATCGCAGAACAACTGAATAACTGGAGCCGACAAAAGTGACCAAGGTTGCGAGCTGTACAAAGTAGACCGCTGAAGGTTGAATTATGGCGCTTTGCAGGGCCACAAAGACAATCAGCAATGAGAACTCGCTCATCTGGCCTAAGCGAAAACCAGTTTCCCATCCGAGCTTATTGGTTTCTGAAACGCGACGCAGAGCAAAGCGAAACACAACCGGTTTTAACACCAACATTGCGCCTCCCATCAAAATTGCAGGCAGCCAGATTTGATCAAGCTCAGAAATATTGAGACCTGCTCCAAGGGCAAAGAAAAACAGCACTAAGAAAAAGTCTCGTAGCGGTTTAAGGCTCTCTGCGATAAACAGCGCAATGGGGCTAGTCGCAACAGTTATGCCCGCAATGAATGCTCCGGTTTCATATGAAAAACCAATGCTGTGCGCCAGCTGCGCAATGCCTAAGCACCATGCAATTGCGAGCAAAAACACGTATTCCTGAATGCGGTCATATTTGAAAAACAGCTTCAGCAAAACCCAATGCTTTAGAGCCCAGCTCACACCTATCAAGGCCGGCAGCAACACTACCAATTTGGCCAGCTCGAAGAAGATTTCTTGATCTGATGACACTGCCTGAAACACTAGCAATACAACGATCGCTATTAAATCTTGAAGCAACAACACGCTGACGATCACTTCACCCGTATGGCGATGATGCAACACCGTGGTTGGGAGCAATTTCAAACCGATTATAGTGCTGGAAAACATACAGGCGATGCCGATCACCAGTGCGTTTGCTAAGTCAAACCCAGCCAAGGTTGCAAACGCCCAACCTACTGTGGCGAACACTGCCGAGGTCAATAAGGTCACTATAGTGGTTTGTTTAAGCAGTTCCAGCAGCTTTCTAGGGCTCAAATTTAACCCGAGTAAGAACAATAGAAAGATAATCCCGATATTCGAAATATCTTGAATCAGTTCAGTGTCGGTTACCCATTTTGCCCCCCACGGCCCCAGAACAACGCCCAGCACAATATAGCCGATGATCAAAGACTGACGCGCCATTAAAGCCAAGGTCGCGAATATCGCCGCACCTACAAATATTAGAAAAAGCGAAAATAGCATTCAGATTATTGGTCTAGATTTGCCAAGGCTTTTTCTATATCACCCACCAGCTTGCTTGGCTTGGTGACAGGGGCATATCGCTTAAGCACCTTACCATTGTGATCGACCAGAAATTTAGTGAAGTTCCATTTAATTCGCTTACTCCAGAACACACCCCTTGCTTGATTCTTCAGGTCTGCATAAAGTGGGTGCGCTTTCTCGCCATTAACATCTATCCTGGCGAACACTGGAAAACTAACGCCATAATTCTTCTTACAAAAGCCTTTAATTGTGTCGTCATTGGCTGGATCTTGATTGGCAAATTGATTGCACGGAAAGCCAACCACACAAAGACCCTGATCTTTGTACTTGCGATTCAACCATTCTAGTCCCTTAAATTGGGGCGTGAAACCGCACTTGCTCGCGGTATTAACAATCAGCATTACCTTACCCTCAAAGGCCTGCATCGAAATCTCTTCAGATGTTCTAAATACTGCGCGGTGATCATAAACAGACATAGTTCTACCTCATCATTTAAAAGTAATCAGGCTCGTTTCCTACTCGCCACTTAATATTGCAACCAATGCTTGGAACTTGGTTTGCGGGAGGCGCGGCTGCGGTAATTGCAGCAGTCAATCCCGCGCTTAAATCATTGCCCGTAACCACCTTAGTGTTACCAGGGCGCGAATCGTCTAATTGCCCTCGATAGACTAGCCTATGCTGACCATCGTAGACATAAAAATCGGGCGTGCAAGCAGCACCGTAGTACTTTGCTACTTGCTGTGATTCATCATACAGATAAGGAAACTCAAAGCCATGTTGAGAAGCGAACTCCATCATCTTGTGTGGCGCGTCTTGAGGATAGCTTTGAATGTCGTTTGAACTAATTGCAAATACCGCGACGCCGTCTCGTTGGGCCTGGTTTGCCAAAGCCGTTAGTGGTGCAATCATATGAATCACAAACGGACAATGATTGCAGATAAACATAACCAGCAAAGGTTGCCCTGCAAAACTTTGCAAACAGGTACCTCGCATGTTCTGGCGAACATCAGGCAACTCGAAACCAACAGCATCGCTTCCAAGGTTTTGCATGGTCGAAATAACAGCCGCCATTTACCTGACACCTGTATTAATGACTTTTTTGCTTATATCATCAAGATCTTTGGCGCTGATATCGCGCTTTTCAATTTCCTTCAATTGTTCGTGCTCATGATTACTAATAGCCGACATCGGCAAATCTAACAATTCGTGGAGCATAGACAACATTCGTAAACTTAAGCCCCACAAGATCTGGTTCTTGTCAGCATCGATTAAAACTGCAGGCATTTTGACGTCAGAATTATACGGGTGAGAATAGTCGTGGGTATTGCTAACGTCGTCTAAATACGAGAAAGGTAACCACACCATGTCGGCAACCTCTTCGTTACCAAGCAACGCCATCTCTCGCTGAGGTTTAAATACAAAGGCGGACACGTGCACGCTAAAAATCCCATCAACCTTAAGGCCATATAAGTCATCTAATTGGCCAATATAGTCCTGTTCCGACAAATCCGCATTCACTTCTTCGGAAGCTTCTCGCACCGCCGCAGCCTTCGCATCAATATCAACGGGGTCAATTTTGCCACCGGGAAAAGACATTTGACCCGACCAAGGGTCCTGGTCATGGAAAGCCCTCTGCATCATTAAAAACTCAGTGCCTTGCTCACCATCACGCAAAATGATAGCCACCGCAGCACGCATCAGACTATGTTGTAGCTTATTGGCGGGTTGGTTGGCGCTAATTAACGCCAGATGTTCATCGTTAATCAACATACTGAATTACTTCGAATTAGAAAATGCATCAAATCGATTATGCCCTAAGCCCTTCAAGTGTTCTAGAATAGTACGCTCAGTAAACCTCGAATTGACTGCAATTAGTAGTCCAGATAGAAAAACACCTTATGAACAATTTCGCTACAACCATCAGCAATGGCGCGCAATCAATTCGCCAGCATTTTGAAGGCCAAATTCAAGTCGCACTAGTACTTGGCAGTGGCTTGTCGGATTTGGCTTTTGAAGACTTTGAAGAATTAGTTTCAATCGACTATAGGCAAATAGATGGTATGCCTAGAGCCACCGCGCCCACCCACACAGGAAGGCTATCGATTTTGACAAACGGAGATATTAATATAGCAATGTGTCACGGAAGGCTGCATCTTTATGAAGGCCATAGTGCGCAACAAGTGAGCACCCTGGTCTACGTGCTAAGAGCCTTGGGTACAGAAACGTTGATTATCACCAATGCAGCAGGTGCACTAAACCCAGATTATCGACCCGGCGATGTGATGCTTATATCCGACCATATAAATGCAACAGGGCAAAACCCCGTGCTTGGGCAAGATCAAACCCTAGGGATTTTGTTTCCAGATATGTCCGACGCCTATGCCCGCAAACTTCAACTTAAGTGCCAAGACGCAGCCAAAGAATTAGACATCGACATTCACCAAGGCGTTTATATTGGAGTGTTAGGTCCAAGCCTAGAAACCTCCGCTGAACGCCGACTTTACCGGCAATGGGGCGGCGACGCAGTGGGAATGTCCACCGTGACTGAAGTAATAGCAGCAAATCATTGCGGCATGCAAGTACTCGGGCTCTCAGCGATCACGAACCTAGCACTAGGCGATGAAAACCAACAAGCTGACACCATCGAAGAAGTTTTGGAAAATGCAGCAATAGCCGGAAAATCAATGGAAAGGATAATAGGCTTAATACTACGAAGCTAAGGCCTCCCACCATCTCGTCATTGCGAGGAGGCTTGCCGCCGTGGCAATCTCAGGCCCGCAGTCCTTGGGCCCTAAAACGCGCAGCGTTTCGTAACTAAACAGCCCTGAGCCCTGAAACGCGCAGCGTTTCGTAACTAAACAGCCCTGAGCTCTGAAACGCGCAGCGTTTCATAACTAAACAGCCCTGAGCCTTGAAACGCGCAGCGTTTCGTAACTAAAAAGCCTTCTTACCAGCTGAAATCGGTCCCTAATAGAAAGCCAGAGCTAGAGCCCAGCTTTTGAATATCTGGATCTTCCAAATCCAAACTAAATACACGATAACCTGCTTTTAAAGAAACAGACGGTAAGGGTTTGTACAACAAGCCCGCTTCCAATTCGTATGCGGTAGCATCGTTATTGGCAAGATCATCTTCCAATTCAGGAAAATAAGAGGTCAAACCATAAACTTGAAACGAGTCGAAAATATTATATCGGCCCGAAAGTGAAACACGTGGTCCACTCGCTTCTATCCGTGAATCAATACTTAATTCTTGCCAGCCTAAGCCCAATTCAAAGTTCGATTTATCTTGAGCGCCAAAGCGTCGTTTAACATCCAAGTTAAAAAACTCGCTGTCTTCGGGCAGACCAAAAACATCGTTATTATCATTTTGTAAAAGCTTAGCGCTAACGCCCCAGTTATCAGACCAATATTCGCTCTTACCAAGGAAAGAATCATATTGACTATCATCGAACACTGACACATTTACATCACTCGACAACCACATAAGGCTCGGCCGAGTATCAAATAGGTCGTCATCAGCGTGGGCAATTCCGTTACCCATTAGCAGCACGGCTAAACAAATCACTAACTGCTTAGCGATAGGCCTGCTTGAAATTCCTTGTATTTGCTTGAGTTTCATTTTTTTAGTTTGCTTTGGGTAACCCCGAAACTTCTCTCTTTCAAAACTATTTTTCTTTCTGACAACTTGAATAGCCACTTAAGGTCGATATATTCAAAGTGCTTTATACTGTGTAATTCTCTCAGCGAAACAATATTTTGTTCTCACGGAAAATATTGTGTTGGCTTGAACAAGGTATTTGCGAATTACAATTACGCAATATGTTGCTACTGCCAATCTCTTATTGCCCCTAGTATAGCCAGAATTTGTGGCTTATTTGTGGCGAATTTACGGTAAAACATGAGAATTAATGTTTCAAGCCGTTGATTTTAACCCTTTTTCTAGCTATTTAGTCTATGAACAATCAAATATCCCGAGTTCGAATTGATAAGTGGTTATGGGCTGCACGATTTTTCAAAACACGGCAATTGGCCGTAAAAGCGCTTAAAAACACACAGGTTCGACTCAACAGCGCCGCAGCAAAACCGGCTGCAAACCTCTCGGCAGGCGACCTACTGAGAATAAAAAAGGGCTTGCATGAAATTGAAATCGAAGTCTTAGAGTTAAGCGAAAAGCGCGGGTCTGCAAGTATCGCGCAGGCACTCTACCTAGAAACAAGCGACAGCATCGCCAACCGAAAAAGACTACAAGAACAACTTGCTAGCCAACCTAAGATAGAGGTTGATCGGCGCAAACCCGATAAACGCGCCCTTCGCGATCACCGCGCCTTTAAACGACAAGACTAAAAAAACAAGCCGCGGCCGAGCAATACAAGCTTAACGCTTTGGCATAAGCTCAAAGGCTGAGTCTATTTCAGCTCGCAGTTCTTCATAACTAGTCGCCACAGGAAACTGAGGAAATTCGTCTATTACGTTCTGAGGGGGGCAGAATAAGATACCTTGCTCGGCCTCGGCCAACATGGTTGTATCGTTGTAGGAGTCGCCTGCCGCAACCACGTTGAAATTTAATTCATGCAATCGTTTGACGGTTTCCGCTTTATGGTCTGCTTTGCGTAATTTGTAATTTCTTATTGTGCCGTCCTCGTCAATCAGCAGTTCATGGCAAAAGATGGTTGGCCAATCAAGTTGGCGCATCATAGGCACGGCAAATTCTTGAAAAGTGTCAGACAAAATCAATAATTGATGGTCGGCACGCAGTTTGTCTAAAAAGGCCTTTGCGCCTTGCAGGGGAGATAAAGTGTCGATCACCTGCGCAATATCCTGAATCTTAAAACCATGCTGTGAACACAGGTCTAGGCGGAACCGCATCAACTCGTCATAGTCAGGGATATCCCGAGTGGTCGCCCTGAGCTCTTCAACACCAACCTTTTCGGCAAAATTAATCCAAATCTCTGGGATCAAAACCCCTTCTAAATCCAAGCAAACAATGTTCATGCAGCAACCCAACAAATTAATTTCTTGCACGATAGTACCAGCAAATAAATTGTTCAAGTTCTATTTGGTGTCTACGCTACAACGTGACAAAATCCGCCCATGACTGTCGCCATTCCATTAGCACTATACGTTCACATTCCGTGGTGCGAGAAAAAGTGCCCCTATTGTGATTTTAATTCTCACCAAGCGCGTGGAGATATTGATGAAGACGCCTATATCAACGCCTTGCTCGATGACTTGGATTGCGACTTAAGCCGGCACGCCAGCGACATAGGCAGCAGAGAGTTGAGCAGCATCTTTATTGGCGGCGGAACGCCCTCTTTGTTTTCGCCAGAGAGCTTCTTAAAACTGCTGCAAGGAGTCAAAGCACGAATACCCTGGGCGAGTGATATTGAAATCACCTCAGAGGCAAATCCGAGCAGTAGCGAGGCAAGCAAATTTGCAGGCTTTCGCGAAGCGGGGGTCAATCGACTATCAATCGGCGTGCAAAGCTTTAACCCCAATCACCTGTTAGCACTTGGCCGAGTACACAATTCCAAAGAGGCACTTAATGCCGCGACAGCGGCGGTTAAGGCTGGCATTAATAATTTTAATCTGGACCTAATGTTCGGCCTTCCGCAACAATCCCTTGATCAGGCAGTGGCCGATTTACAACAGGCAGTGGAACTCGCGCCTACTCATCTTTCTTGTTATCAACTCACCATTGAGCCCAACACTCTATTTCACCACTCGCCGCCAATCACGCCAGACCACGATTCGTTGTGGGAAATGCAAACCACATTGCAATCCTTGCTAGCCAGCCACAATTATGAACAATATGAGGTCTCAGCTTATTCACAAGCGGGAAAAAGAGCTCGGCATAATCTGAATTATTGGCAATTTGGTGATTATTTAGGCATTGGTGCTGGAGCGCATAGCAAAATCACCGGCCAAAACAGGGAGATCCAACGCGCGTGGAAAATAAAGCACCCCACCAGTTACTTGCGCCAAGGCGCCTATCTTGGAGGCCTAGACGTGGTCGAAAAAGATCAGCTTAGCTTTGAGTTTATGCTTAACGCGCTGCGGCTCAGTGAGGGCTTTGATTTGGCCTTGTTTGAAGATCGCACGGCTTGTCGGCTTGCTGATATTCAGCAC
>JBLHME010000088.1:0-11015 GCA_047623225.1 Cryomorphaceae bacterium | reverse complement strand
ACTGTTGGTACAACTGAAAGCAAGCAGTCGCTCCGCTTGACACGTATCGCGGCGTAGAAACCCGTGCTTCAGTCGACCGCATTTGAGGTATTCCTCAAACTCCCGACGAACATATCTGGGCCTGGGCGATGCCGTTCATAACGAAATTTGTCCGAGAATAAGCCAGCTTCTGGTCCAGCAGAAGTATGTGCCATGTTCGCTTCCTTGCGTAATGGTGTTTCAGATCAAGGTTATGACACTCAGATCGGGCATGCGGGTCAACTTACTCTTCAAGTGCGGCTAATTCGTTCTAACACTCCACACCAGCCTGGCACAATATCTATCGAAGTTATTGAAAAATCTAATCTCTTTTCTATATTGAAAATCACTAATCTGAGACTGCAAGGCGCTGTCTAAACAGATGAGGGCTTTTTCAATGCTCACTGAGCATCGAATTATCATGTTGTTCCCATAACCGTAGTGTTTAAGTGACCGGCAGTCATGGGCGGTCATTTAAATCAAATTCGACGTAGGACAAGAGGCTTTTCCTTGCGCTAAGCCGACCTTAGCACTTCAATCGAGTCTGTCCGTTTTGATCCTAACCGGCTGTGACAGCCGGTTAAACGGCACTTTTGCGCAGGTTCATAGGGCTCTGGCCGTAGCGTTTGCCAAACGCCCTAGACAGGGCGGATTGGCTATTAAAGCCACTTCTTATGGCGATATCTAAAATCGACAGGTCACTGTCGAGAGTTAACCGTCTGGCGGTTTGCAGCCGCAATCGTAGGTAATAATTACCGGGCGTTATGCCTAGGTGTTTGCGAAATAGGTTTTCCATGGTTTTAGCTGACACGCCCACTCTTTTTGCTATTTGACCAATAGGAATAGGGTCTTCAATATTTGCCTCCATTGACTTGATCGCGTTGGCAAGGCGAGGGGCGGTTTTCTCAAGTCGGCCGAGTGAGATATTGGCTTGTGCGTCGGTGGCCGAGCTCGCCTCCACGTAGACAAACGCGCTGGCCACATCGAGCGCTAATGATTTGTTTTGTGTGGCGCGCAGATATTGCAGCATCATGTCAAACGCGGGTGAAGCGCCACCGCAAGTCCAAATGTTGTGATCAATTACATAGCGTTCTGCGCTTACTTCTAAGCTTGGAAACTTCAATGCAAAGTTTTCTAAATCCTCCCAGTGGGTGGTAACTTTATGGTGTGTTGCAATACCGGCTTTGGCCAGTAGCCATGTGCCAGCTTCCACGCCGCAAATTGTTTTGTAGTGCGATGCAGCCGAGTGCAGATCGACCAAATTCTTTTTGCTTGTTTGACGTTCATGGTCAAAGCCCGCGATAACCACTAGCAGATCGCCACCGCTGTGCTTGCTAAAGGAACCATCCACTTGTATTTCTACCCCGCAAGTGAGCCGAATAGCTTTGCCCGTTAGTGAAACAATCTCCCAAGAGAATAGAGCCATCCGCGACAGTCGATTGGCTGCGCGCAGGGGGTCGATGATCGACGAAAAGGTCATCATTGATGAATCGCTGAGTGCGAGGATGGTTACTTTTTGAGTTTTAGCGGTCAAATTCAAAATACTAAATTAGTCTAATATGATTCGATTAGTGTAAAACAAAATCTGCAATATTTGTCATTCTATTGGCAGATTATTTGCGACCAATTAGCCGCTTTATTTAGCCGTCGCTACTCAACTGCTTTTACTTAACCCATGTGTGCACCGGAGTTCGTTATGCCTTTAGAAATGAATCAAAATGTTTTTATCACTTGTGCTGTTACTGGTTCAGGTGGCACTCAAGATAAAAGCCCACATGTGCCGCGCTCGCCTGAGCAAATTGCCGACAGCGCGATTGCGGCCGCGAAAGCCGGTGCCGCAATTGTGCATTGCCATGTGCGTGACCCTGAAACAGGTGTGGCGTCGCGCGACCCTAAGCTCTATCGCGAGCTGACCGACCGTGTTCGGGATTCTTCAACCGATGTGGTACTTAACCTAACGGCTGGCATGGGCGGCGATATGGTATTTGGCCCGCCTTCTGCGCCGTTGCCATTGGTTGAAGGTACAGACATGGTTGGTGCTGAAGAACGTATGGAACATATTGCTGAGTGTTTGCCTGAGATTTGCACGCTAGATTGCGGCACAATGAACTTTGCTGAAGCTGATTATGTAATGACTAATACGCCAGGCATGCTAGAGGCCATGGGCTCAATGATGACTGAGCTAGGTGTTCAAGCAGAGATCGAAGCTTTTGATACTGGCCATTTATGGTTTGCTAAAAAACTAGTCGAAGATGGCATATTGGAAAGCCCAGCGATGGTGCAGCTTTGCATGGGCATTCCTTGGGGTGCGCCGAATGATCTGAATACCTTTATGGCAATGGTGAATAACATACCAGTTGACTGGAATTGGTCTGCCTTTTCGATTGGTCGTAGTGAAATGCCATATGTTGCCGCAGCGGTGCTCGCCGGAGGTAATGTGCGAGTTGGTTTGGAAGACAACCTTTGGTTAGATAAGGGCGTGCTAGCCACCAATGCAGATTTGGTAGCGCGCTCAAGAATTATTATTGAAAACATGGGCGCGAGCATTATGGGCCCGGCTGAAGTACGCGAACAATTAGGCCTTACTAAGCGAGCTCCACGCTAATGAGCGATAAAAAGATGAGTGCTGGCCAAAGCATCGGTGGTGTTATTGATAAGGCCACTGTTGTGGGTGGCGGCGTTATTGGTGGCGGTTGGGTTGCTCGATTTTTACTCTCGGGCTGCGATGTCTGCGTGTATGACCCAGACCCAGAAGCGCCGCGCAAGATTGGCGAAGTTGTTGCCAATGCACGCAGGTCGCTGCCGGCCTTGTATGAACACTCTCTACCCGAGGAAGGTTCACTTACTTTCGCCAGCTCAGTAGCGCAAGCGGTCGAAGGCTCTGGATGGATTAGCGAATGTGTGCCAGAGCGCATCGACATTAAACTAAGCGTGATGGCTGAAATTCAAAGCCACTGCAGCGAGTCTTCGATTATTGCTTCGTCTACCTCAGGGTTTAAACCGAGCGAACTACAAGAAGGCTCGATTCGGCCCGAACAAATATTAGTAGCGCATCCCTTTAACCCTGTTTATTTGGTGCCGTTGGTTGAAGTGGTTGGCGTAACCGAAACGGTTAATCGAGCCAAGCCAATATTAAGCAGTTTGGGCATGTTCCCGCTGCATGTGCGCAAAGAAATTGATGCGCACATTGCCGACCGTTTGCTAGAAGCCGTTTGGCGAGAAGGCTTGTGGTTGATCAATGATGACATTGCCACTACCGAAGAAATTGATGACGCGATTCGTTATGGCTTTGGTTTGCGCTGGGCGCAAATGGGCTTGTTTGAAACTTATCGAGTGGCCGGTGGTGAAGCAGGTATGGCGCATTTTATTGCGCAGTTTGGGCCGTGTCTTGAATGGCCATGGACCAAGTTGATGGATGTTCCAGAACTGACCGACGAGTTGGTTAACAAGATTGCTGATCAATCAGATGAGCAATCGGGCATGCACAGCATTCGCGAGTTGGAACGCCTGCGCGATGATAACTTGGTTAGCATTATGCGCGGTTTGAAAACGCAGAATTGGGGCGCCGGTGAATTGCTCAATCAATTTGATAAAAACCTGCGTGCGCCAATTTTGTCTAAGTCGTCAGATAAGGGTGATAAAGCTGCGATGATTACGGTTGAGCGCGTTATCCCTGCTGACTGGACAGACTACAACCAGCATATGAATGAGGGCCGCTATGGGCAGGTTTTCTCGGATGCCGCAGACAACGTGATGATTCGCGTGGGCGCCAACGAAGACTATATTGCTTCAGGTTTAAGCTACTTCACGGTTGATACCCATATTCGCTACATCGATGAGAGCAAAGCTGGCGACCAAGTTTATGTGACTTCGCGCATATCCTTGGCCGATGGCAAGAAGTTAAAACTTGCACACCAAATGTGCCATTCCGATGGCCGCGTTTTAGCTGAGGCAGATCAACTGTTAGTGCATGTGGACTTGGCCGCTAGAAAATCCTCGATGCCGAGTGAAGAGATGCTGCAACGCATCGCTGAGCTTACAAAGCAGTACGGATAACAATACCGATAGAGATAACAACCATGAATTTTGAGTTAAGTGAAGAACAACAAATGATCATCGATACCACTCGAGCATTTGTAGAAAAAGAGCTGTATCCGCATGAAGCTGAAGTTGAAGCGACTGGTCATTTGCGGCCTGAGTTAGCCAACGAAATTAAAGCTAAAGCGCTAGAAACAGGCCTCTATGGTGCGAATATTCCAGAAGAGTTTGGTGGTGCTGGCTTAGACACTGTTACCTGGTTGTTGTATGAAAAAGAATTGGGCAAAGCCAACTACGCACTGCATTGGAGTTGTGTGGCGCGGCCATCTAATATTCTCTGCGCCGGCACTGCAGAACAACGAGAAAAGTACCTAGCGCCCTGTATGCGCGGCGAGAAGTCTGATTGCCTTGCAATGACTGAGCCGGGTGCCGGCTCAGACTTGCGCGGCATGAAGGCCAGTGCAGTTCAAGACGGCGACGATTGGGTGATCAACGGCACCAAGCATTTTATTAGCCACGCTAAAGAAGCTGATTTCACCATTGTGTTTGTCGCTACTGGCGAAGAACAAACTCCGCGTGGCCCGAAAAAATTGATCAGCGCGTTTTTTGTTGATCATGACAATCCTGGCTTGAGCATTCTTGATGGATATCAAAATGTTTCACATCGCGGATACACCAACGCCACACAGGTGTACGAGGAATGCCGTGTGCCACAAAGCGCCATGCTGGGTGAACTGCATAAGGGCTTTGATGTGGCGAACAGTTGGTTGGGTGCAACTCGATTGCAAGTGGCCGCAACCTGTTTGGGGCGCGCCGAGCGAGCCTTCAATTTGGCAGTGCAATACGCGGCTGAGCGCGAGCAATTTGGCCAGCCGATTGGCAAGTTTCAAGGTGTGTCATTCAAGCTTGCCGATATGGCCACTGAGATGAAGGCCGCTGAATTGTTAGTGATGGAGGCAGGTTGGAAATACGATCAAGGCACGTGCACCGATGCTGATATGGCGATGGCCAAATTAAAGGCCACCGAGATGCTTGCTATGGTCGCAGATGAAGCGATACAAATTTTTGGTGGCATGGGCTTGATGAATGAACTGCCGTTGGAGCGCATCTGGCGCGATGCGCGAATTGAACGCATCTGGGAAGGCACTTCTGAGATTCAGCGGCACATTATTTCGCGCAGCTTATTACGCCCGCTTGGCGCTTAGTCTGAGCAATACTCAATGTCTGATCTCTCACGATTTCTAAAGCCTCAATCGATTGCCGTGTATGGCGGGTCGTGGGCTAAGAATGTTATAGAGCAGCTCAAGAAGTCGAATTATGGCGGAAGTATTTGGTCAGTACACCCCACTAGAACTGAGATAGACGGGGTAACGTGCTATGCCAATACCAGTGCTTTGCCCGGCGTTCCTGATGCCGCGTTTGTTGGTGTCAATCGAGAGCTGACCATTGAGGTGATCGAACAGCTAACAACAATCGGCGCTGGCGGTGCTATTTGTTTTGCCTCGGGTTTTAGAGAAGCGAGTCATGAGCACCAGATTCAGCTGAATGAAAGTTTAGATCTGCAAGACCAGCTAGCGGCGGCGGCGGGTGACATGCCGGTGCTAGGCCCAAATTGCTACGGCTATTTGAACTACCTGGATAACGTAACACTTTGGCCCGATCAGCATGGTGGGCGGCAGGTGAAAAGCGGCGTTGCAATTATTGCGCAGTCGTCAAATATCGCCATCAATATGACCATGCAACAGCGCGGTCTATCGCTTGCGGCTCTTTGCACTGTGGGCAACCAAGCCTGTGTTGGTTTAAATGAATTAGCAGAACATTTTTTAGCTGACCCAAGGGTCAGTGCATTAGGCTTATTTATAGAAGGTTTTGCCGATATTCCGGCCTTTGAATCAATGGCAACTAAAGCACGCCTAGCGGGCAAGAGCATTGTGGCTCTTAAACTCGGTAAGTCAGCCAAGGCGCAACAGGCCACGTTGTCACATACCGCCACCTTGGCGGGTGGAGCGGCAGCTTCATCTGCATTATTGCAACGCCTTGGCATTGTTGAGGTGGATTCGGTTAGCGAGTTTATTGAAACGCTTAAAATATTGGATGTGGTGGGCCCGTTAGCAGGGCCAAAGATTTCGTCGGTGAGTTGTTCTGGGGGTGAAGCGAGCTTAATGGCCGATGCCGCAATGAATTCCAGTCTTGATTTCCCAGATTTGAGTAATGCTCAGCGCATTAAAATTGGCGCCGTTCTGGGCGCAAAAGTCACCTTAGATAACCCGCTCGATTATCACACCTACGTGTGGGGCGATGTGCCCAGCATGACCGATTGTTTTGCTGCGGTAATGCAGGGCGATTTTGACTTGAACATTTTTGTACTCGATATGCCGCGCTCAGATATTTGTGAGATCAGTGGTCATCAATGCGCCATCGATGCGATTATTGCAGCCAAGCACAGAACCAAGGCCAAGGTTGCGGTGATCACATCACTGCCTGAAAACATGAACGAGGCCATCACGGCTAAGTTTCATCAACAGGGTGTGGTTGTGTTGCATGGCTTGGAGTCAGGATTAAAACCGATTGAATCGGTAGTTAAAGTCAGCGCAATGGCATCCTTAGTTGCGCCTGATCCGATTTGGGTTGGCTCATCGCTGGGCAGCGATAATACAGAGACTTTGAGCGAATCGGTGGCTAAAGATGCGCTAGCATCATTTGGCCTGCCGGTGCCGCAGACGCGAACGGTTAAACAAAAAGACCAAATTAGTGAAGCGGCTAATAGCATTCCCTTTCCCTTGGTTTTAAAAGGATTAGGTTTGGCGCATAAGTCAGAAGCGGGTGCGGTGATCTTGGATATCGATTCCGACGCAGCATTGGGTGATGCAATTAGTAATTTACCTGATTGCCCAGACGGTTATTTGATCGAGCAGATGGTTGATGCACCGTTGGCCGAAGTAATTGTGGGTGTAACAAGAGATGTAACAGGTATGCTATTGCTCACGCTTGGTGCCGGAGGGGTGCTCACTGAGTTGCTCTGCGATACTGCTTCGATGCTCATGCCAGCAACGCGCGGTGATATAGAGCGCGGCGTGAAGTCGTTAAAAATAAACGCAATACTGCAGGGCTATCGCGGCAAGCCTGCGGCTAATGTAAGTGCTTTGGTCGATGCCGTAATGGCGTTGCAAAGCTACGTTGAAGCCAACAAAGATAAAATTCAAGAACTTGATATAAACCCAATTATTGTGCGCGAGCACGATGTTGTCGCAGTCGATGCTTTAGTTCGGCTGCGGTGCTAAAACCTTATCTGGAGAAATACATGAAAAATTCTGTAAAGACCACTGTTAAAGGCGCGATCTTAGAAGTAATGCTAGATCGGCCCAAAGCCAACGCAGTTGACCTGGCAACAAGCAGAGAGCTGGGCGCTATTTTTAAGGATTTTCGCGACAATCCAGAATTGAGAGTCGCTATTGTTACCGGCAGTGGAGAGAAGTTTTTCTGCCCAGGCTGGGATTTGAAGGCCGCGGCCGATGGTGATGACGTTGATGGCGATTATGGTGTTGGTGGATTTGGAGGTATGCAAGAGCTGCCTAATTTAAACAAACCTATAGTGTGCGCAGTGAATGGCATTTGCTGTGGTGGTGGATTAGAGATCGCGCTGTCGACTGACATCATTATTGCAGCAGAGCATGCAACCTTTGCCTTACCCGAGATTAATTCGGGCACGGTGGCCGATGCCGCATCAATCAAATTGCCAAAGCGGATTCCATATCACATTGCCATGGAGATGCTATTAACCGGTCGTTGGTTAGATGCGCAAGAAGCGAATCGTTGGGGCTTTGTGAATGAAATAGTACCTGCCGACAAACTTAATCAAAGAGCTTGGGAGATTGCTGAGCTATTAGCCAGCGGCCCACCACTAGTAATGGCAGCGATTAAAGAAGTGGTGCGCGATGCCGAGGATTCTAAGTTTCAAGATTGTCTTAATCGGGTCACCACGCGCCAATTACCAACGGTAGACACTCTTTACGGTAGTGAAGATATGCACGAAGGTTTTAAGGCTTTTGCTGAGAAACGCGAGCCTGTTTGGAAAGGCCGCTAGCTTGAGAGGATGTTAGGGCGGTGGTGAGAGCTATCCAGCTTGATCGGCCACCACGCCCGGAGCACCAGCACGCAGGGCTTCCTTTAGATCATCAGGGATGGGGCATTTCTGGTGTTCCGTGGCGCTGACCATCACATACACCGCTCGCGCTTTGGCAATTTGTTGTCCTGTGCCTCGAACCCTTATATCAAAGGTCATGGAGTAAGACGTGTTGCCGATGTGGTCACATTCAACCTCGATCGCGAGCACGTCATCGAATGTTGCTGATGACGCCCAGTCGACGGTCATATTGACCACTTGGCTGTCTAAGCCGCGCTCGATGATCTTCTGGTAGCCGCCCCAAACGGCGCGAGTGAATTCAGTAAATGCTACATCCACGTATTCGACATAGCGGGCGTTAAAAACTACATTTTGAGTATCGCACTCGGCGTAGCGAACACGCAGTAGTTGGGTGAACGGATTTGACATAACTGACTTCGAGAGTATTAGGTTAAGAACTAGTTCTGATGATAAACCACTTGTCGTTCGCCGCGTACAAAACCAACCAAATTCAGGTTGAGTTGTTCTGCAATATCGATTGCCAAAGAAGTGGCTGCGGAAACCGCCACTATGGTGCCGGCGCCTGCGATTACCGTTTTGGTAATAAGCTCATGACTGGCTCTGCTAGACATAACCACAAAGTCACTTACCTTAATGGCACTGACTTTGGTGCGAGCTCCGATGACTTTGTCTAGCGCGTTGTGGCGGCCAATATCTTCTTTTAACTCAAGCAATACACCCTGCGCATTGAAAAGCGCAGCGCAGTGCACCGCACCGCACTCTTGTTGCATGGATTGCTTACTCTGAAATTCTTCCAATGCAGCAGCGATGATTGCGTGTGAAGGTTTGGTGGTTTTGGTCACTGGCTCTAGCTGTGGAATAGCGGCAGCTAAATCGCTAATCCCACAAATGCCGCAGCCTGATCGACCACTGAGCTGCCGCCGTTGTTTATCGAGTCTTTCGACCAAATGCGGCTTTATGTGCAGCTGCACTGTGAAGCCTTGCTTGGCTTCTAAAACCTCGATGTTGAGGATGTCATCCACGTTGTCGATGATGCGCTCAGTGAGACTAAAGCCAACTGCATAGTCATTCAGGTCTAGCGGGCTGGCCATCATCACTGCGTGACTTTGGCCGTTATAGGCGAACGCTACGGGCACCTCTTCAGCAATCTGATCTAGCTTCTCTGAACCAGCCTCATCAGAAGTCTGTTCTTGAACGGTGCGTTGTAATACTCCGCGCCGTTGAGTCTTAGGCTTGCTGCTATTTACGCTCAAGGTTCTTAATCCGCAATCTCAAGATGTTTAATCCACAAGCTCATGGCTTATTGCTCAAGATCAGCTAGCTGAACTTGTTTGTCGGAGAACTCAACGTATTGCTTTTGCCACTCTGAATTACGCGCCTCGATGACTTTCTTGATCTGCACCGCCGTTACTTTGTACTCAGGGCAGTTTGTTGCCCAGTCAGAATTGTCGGTGGTGATCACGTTTGCGCCACTTTCGGGGTGATGGAAGGTGGTGTAAATAACACTTGGCTGAACTCGTTCGGTAACAGTGGCAGTTAAATGCGTTGTTCCTGAGCGGCTTTGTACTTCAACTCTATCGCCATCGACAATGCCGCGATCTTCAGCATCGGAGGGGTGAATCTCCAATATGTCTTGCGAATGCCACACATTGTTTTCAGTGCGGCGAGTTTGCGCGCCCACATTGTATTGCGACAAGATACGACCGGTGGTTAACAAGAGGGGGAAGCGCCTAGTTACTTTTTCGTCAGTGGCAACGTATTCGGTTATTTTGAACAGACCTTTGCCGCGCACAAATTCATCTATGTGCATAGTGGGTGTGCCATCAGGCGAGTCATCATTGCAGGGCCATTGTAGCGAGCCTTCTTTGTCGATGCGCTCATAGGTCACGTTGGCGAAGGTGGGTGTTAACGCCGCGATCTCCTGCATGATTTCTCGTGGATGCTCATAGTTCATCTCAAACCCTAGCGCATTACACAAACCCATGGTGACTTCCCAATCTTGCAGGCCAGCAAGCGGTGGCATAACTTGGCGTACTGGCGAGATGCGTCGCTCGGCGTTGGTAAATGTGCCGTTCTTCTCTAAGAAACTTGAGCCTGGTAAAAACACCGTGGCGAACTTAGCCGTTTCATTCAAAAATAGATCTTGCACGATCAAGCATTCTAGGTTGCGCAGCGCTTCTTCCACATGCTTGGTGTTCGGATCTGATTGAGCTATGTCTTCGCCTTGGCAATACAAGCCTTTGTATTGCCCTGCAACGGCCGCGTCCAACATGTTGTTGATACGAAGGCCGGGTTCGCCGTCAAGCTCTACGTTCCAAGCTTTCTCGAATTCACCGCGGGTTGCGTCGTCGCTTACTGGGCGATAGCCAGGCAACTCATGTGGGAATGAACCCATGTCGCAAGAGCCTTGCACATTGTTTTGTCCGCGCAATGGATTAACGCCAACTCCAGGTCGACCGATGTTGCCGGTTAACATGGCTAAGTTAGCGATGCCCATTACAGTAGTTGAGCCTTGGCTGTGTTCGGTAACGCCAAGCCCATAATAGATCGCCCCATTACCGCCGGTGGCAAAAAGCTCAGCCGCCGCCGCCAAATCTTTTGCTGGTATACCCGTGATTGATTCTGTGTTCTCAGGCGAATGACGATCGTCGCTGATGAACTCTAACCATTCTGCAAAAGGTTGTTCCTCACAACGGGTTTTAACGAAGTCTTCGTCATAGAGTTTTTCGCGCACAATAACGTGCGAGAGTGCATTGATAAAAGCAACGTTAGTGCCAGGCAACAATTTCAAATGGTGTTCGGCTTTGACGTGCGG
>JBLHME010000087.1:0-11122 GCA_047623225.1 Cryomorphaceae bacterium | reverse complement strand
CTGCTATTTCTCCACCAACGCCATAATACTGAGCTTGAACCTTGTTCAAAGCTTCGGTAAGTTCAACTTGTTCTTGGCGCATTGCTTCGATTTGCGACTCAACATCTCGTTGTTCAGAGACTTGCGACTCAAACTCGGTTTGCAACCGCTCCAACTCGATATCGCGCTCTTTAACCTGATTATGCAATTTGGACCAACGCATGGTTTTCAATTGCGCATCCAATTCACGCTGCTCTTCTTTGAATTTCTTATAGCGCTCTGCTTCGTTAGCCTGGCGTTTCAGCCTGCGCAACTGAGTTTCAAGCTCACCGATAATATCTTCTACGCGGCTTAAGTTGTCACGCGTATGGCGAATACGGTTTTCGGTCTCACGGCGGCGCTCCTTGTATTTGGAAATACCGGCAGCCTCTTCAATAAGAACACGTAAATCCTCAGGCTTTGATTCAACGATACGCCCAACCATGCCTTGCTCAATAATCGAATACGAGCGCGGGCCCAAACCTGTGCCAAGAAAGATATCCTGGATATCTTTGCGCCGACAGCGAGACTTATTGATAAAGTATTTAGAACCAGCTTCACGCATTAATTCTCGGCGCACTGCAATTTCACCAAACTTGGCATACTCGCCAGGCGCTTTACCGTCGGAATTATCAAATACCAGCTCAACGTATGCTCTATTAACAGGTTTACGCGTTGAAGAACCATTAAAAATAACGTCATCCATGCTAGCGCCGCGCAACGTCTTTGCCGACGATTCGCCCATGACCCAGCGAATTGCGTCAATCACGTTGGATTTACCGCAGCCGTTGGGGCCAACAATACCAACCAAGTTATTCGGAACCGACACCTTTGTAGTGTCTACAAAAGATTTAAATCCCGACAATTTAATGTGTTTTAGTCGCATTAATTTTCCTTTTTCAGCCGTGATTGGTATTTCCCAATTCGATCAGTACCGATGCTGCAAAACTAGCCTATATGGCCTCCAAACTAAGCCTTTATGACGGCTTAGTAATTGGCTAGAGAGAGATTAGTGGTGTTTTTTGCAGCGGTGTTTACGTGATGGCTGAAGGTTTTACGTTTTACTTAGGTTAATCCCTAAGATTAAGTTAAAATCGCCTCTGAGAAAACCATTCATTTAGCGCATTTTGCACTTTTTGATGCAAACTGACAGTAATCAACCAAAAGACTTAACTATGCAACGCCCAAGCGAACCTTCGAAGGACCTTAGCACCTTCCCAAACCCTTCTCCCGGCAACGATTACACTATTAGAATCACTGTCCCGGAATTCACTTGTCTTTGTCCATTAACAGGCCAACCAGATTTTGCCGATTTTGTGATTGAATACGTTCCTGAAGCGCAATGTGTGGAATTAAAAAGCCTAAAAATGTACTTTTGGTCTTTTCGCGAAGAAGGCGGCTTCCACGAAAAATTAACTAATGAGGTGCTAGCCAAACTGGTTGAAGTAACCAATCCTCGTTTTATGCGGGTCACGGCAAATTGGAATGTGCGCGGCGGCATTTTTACCACGATCGTGGTTGAGCACAAAGCAGAGAGCTGGATTGCCAGCCCACGGGTTGAGCTACCTTAGCCTTCTAGGCATATGAAATGCTATTGACCTTTGCTCAAATTCAGCAGTTTAAGATTGATGGTTATCTTGTTTTACCGCGAGTTCTGCAACCCGAACAACTCTCAGCGCTCAAAGCCCTGACTGATTTGCATGGCGAGCAGCGCATTGAACCTTTCGAACTTGAAACTGAGCTGCATTACCCAGGAGCACCGAGAGATGCCAATACACCAGGCGGCGACACCATTCGAAGATTGCAAAATGCCTATGCTAGAGACGAGCTGTTTCAATCAATAGCAAAGCTGCAAGGCATCACCCTAGGGATTCGACATATTTTAGGCTCAGAGCAATTATGGCTTAACCCTAACCACCACAACTGCGTAATGACCAAGCAGCCGGCCTTCAGCTCAGAAACACTATGGCATAGAGACACGCGTTATTGGAATTTCAGTGACAAGTACTTGATCAATGCATGGTTTGCGTTGGGTGACGAGCAGCTTGAGAATGGTGCGATGAAGATACTGCCCGGCTCTCATCGCTGGGAAGTACAGGACGAGGCGCTGGATCAGGCGCAGTTTCTAAAACCTGAACATTCTGACAATCGTGATCGTATAGCAACTCAACGTCTAGTGAGCTTGAACGCGGGCGATGCACTATTATTCAGCGCGCATTGTTTTCACGCTGCAGGAAAAAATATCAGCGAGCACGCTAAGTACTCATTGGTGTTCACCTATCATGGTGAATCAACAAAACCGCTAGATGGCCGCTCAGTAACGGCGTCTGAAATTCAAATTCTGTAAGCGAGCTCAGGCTGACAATCTAGCAAACTAAAGGCCCAATTCAGCTTTTGAGTATTTAGCCAAGAAAGGCGCTGTTAAACTCGTCACGTAGATAGAATTATCTGTTTCGGCAACCCCTGTAGTTGCATAAACCTTGCCACTAGGGGCCTGCAAATTAGCCAGCACCTTGCCGTTAGCATCAATGGCAAGCACCATTCCGTAGTTCTCCACCTTGGGCCGCATAGACGCCGGCAACCTTTGTACGATTTTACGCACGAATGGCTTTTCTGATAGGTCATCCAAGGCTTTAGAACGCGGTGAAGTTAAACCCACCCAGTAGCGGCCATCTTGGCCATTGTGCACATTGTCAGGAAAGCCTGGCAAATTATCGATAAGCACTTCGCTCTGGCCCTCTTTGCTACCAGACAACCAATATTTCCAAACTCGGTAAGCGCCAGTTTCTGCAATCAAAGCGAACTCACCAGCAGGGTCAATGGCTACACCATTTGCAAAGCTCAGTTGATCCATCACTACCTTGGACTGTTTCGTGGCCGGGTCGTATTCAATAATGCGGCCGTGCAAACCATGTTCCATTAAATCAAGCAGGCTCGCGCCCAAGGTGCTTTGCCAATCTTCAGCGGCAAACTTGGTGGAAGCATCACTGAATAAAATTTTACCATTGGGGGCAATATCTAAATCGTCGGCATAGCGAACTGCAACGCCGGCAACCTCGGTTACTTCGGTGGTGACTAGTTTTTGTGGGCTAATCTTTTGTAGGCCAAGGTAAGCATTCGCCACCCACAGGTTACCCTGCGCATCGAAGGCTAACCCTAGCGGGCGGCCACCGAGATTCACCCATTTCTCAGCGTTGCCAGAACCGTTGACCCAACGAACTATCCAGCCTTCGTGCGTGGTTGCGTATAGGTCGCCGTTGGCGCTAGCCACGGCCGCTTCTGGGCCATGCAAGCCTGCTACTTCAATACGTTGAAAATTCTCGAGTTTGTCATTCACCGCAAAATTGCCAACATAGCCCTTGACAGCTGGCGCTTGCCAAGCTTGTGGGTCGATCGGAACTGGCCAAAGTAATAGATAGGCCAGCAAAGCAACAACGATACCGAGAATAATTTTCAACATTAGATTGTAAGACCTCCATCAACAACAATACATTCGCCAGTGGTGTAGCTACTAGCGTCTGACACGAGATACAGCACCGTGCCGGCCATTTCGTCGGGTTCGGCATGGCGCGCCATGGGAATGGTCGCCATAGCCATTTTGTGCATTTTTTCATTTTCAAACAAGGCACCTGCAAACTTGGTTTTGGTTAAACCAGGCAGCAAAGCGTTCACGCGAATATTAAACGGCGCGCACTCTCGAGCAAAAGCCTTGGTCATATTGATAACAGCGGCTTTAGTAATGGAATAAATCCCTTGCTGAGGCCCAGGGTGAAGGCCATTGATAGAAGCTGTGTTAACGATCCGACCTCCATCGTTATCTCTCATTAATTTTCCAGCCTCGATCGACATGAAAAAATAACCTCGGATATTAACGTCTACAGTTTTGTTGTATGCGCCAAGATCAGTATCCAAAATGTGGCCAAAATAGGGGTTAGTCGCGGCATTGTTAACCAAAATATCCAGCTTGCCGTGCTTTTCCTTAATTGCCGCAAAGGTAGATGCAATGTTATCCATGTCACCGATATGGCATGCCATCGCTTCAGCTGAACCGCCTTGTTGGGTAATTGCAGCAACCACTTCTTCACAGCTTTCGGCGCGCCGGCTCGAGACAATCACATGCGCGCCCTGTTCGGCCAATAGCTTGGCGATTGACTCACCAATACCTCTGCTCGCACCCGTAACTAATGCAACTTTTCCACTTAGGTCAAATAAATTTGTAGCCATAACGTTGATTCTTACCTTTAAACAAAATTTTTAGTTCCCGCAGTCTACCGCAATAGACTCGCGCAGATATATTCGCGACAAAAATCCCGACTATCTAGCTGCGCCATTTTGCGCCAGGCCGGCATCGTTTTTAATCAAACGCATCATCGCATCAACAATCGGCTGGCTGTCTGACGGCCCCATATAATGGCCCATGCCATCAAGTAATAACAATTTTGAATTGGGTATTAACTCTGCCGTGTGCTCGCCACCTTGATATGGAATCAAACGATCATCTTTGCCATGCACAACCAAGGTTGGTGCAGTGATGGTTTGCAACTTTTCTACGCGATCACCCGAATCCATAATGGCCCAAAGTTGACGCGAAAAACCAGCGTCATTGCGCGCTCGATCGTAACCGCGTGCCTGGGAAGTGCGTATTTCTTCATCGCTTAGTTGAGTTGCCGAACCCACCAGCGAACGAATAACCGCTATTGAACCATCGAGAATTTCTGCACGGCTCATCTCTGAACGATCACGCGGGCCAACGTCTAACTCCGACTGCGGCAAATGCGCCGCGCCAGAGGTAGACATTATCGAGGTTAGGCTTAATGTTCTTGCAGGGTAATCGGCTGCGACTATCTGAGCGATCATACCGCCCATAGAGGCACCCACAATATGCGCCTGCTTAATATTTAATTGGTCAAGCAAACCCATTGCATCTGCGGCCATATCATCCAGCTTATAAGGCGCGCCTAAAGAAATCCCTAGCTTGTATCGCAGTAAAGTAACCATTCCTGGAGTTGCTTCTTCACTCAAATACTGAGACCAGCCAGCGTCGCGATTATCAAATCGAATCACGCGAAAGCCCTCGTTCACTAGAGACAAAACAAATTCGTCGTTCCAATGAATTAGCTGTGCACCCAGCCCCATGATCAATAAAACCGTTTCATTTTTCGGGTCACCAAAATCCTGATAGGCAATCGAAAGACCATTGGCGTGAGCCGAGTAAGTAGGGTATTCAATGTGTCTGTCGTTTGCAGCCCAGGCTGAAACACTGAACAATAATAGTGAAAGCAAAGCAATCTTGCGCATAGGGTTTCCTCGAGAGAGTTTGGTTTTAATTAGTTCTTTTTTACAACGCTAGACTTTAACTTCATGGCGCCAAAGCCGTCTATCTTACAATCTATGTCGTGACCATCGTTCACATACTCTGGATCGAGCAGACGAATATTTTTAACTTTTGTCCCCACTTTAACCACCAAAGATGAGCCCTTTACCTTGAGGTCGCGAATAACCGTTACCGCATCTCCGCTTTGTAACACATTGCCGTTTGAGCAACGCACCTCATGAGTGGCGGCTGGCGCCGATTTCTCACCCCATTCGTGGCCACACTCTGGGCAAATATACTGCGATCGATCTTGATAAGTGTAACTGGAACTACACTTTGGGCATTCGGGCAATTGGCTCATGGATGACTACTTATAAAGTTAATGATCAGATAAATGGTTAACGGCTGGCTATTAAATTATCAACAATGCCCGGGTCTGCCAAGGTACTGGTGTCGCCAAGATTGGAATAATCATTCTCGGCAATCTTGCGTAAGATTCGCCGCATAATTTTACCCGATCGAGTTTTAGGTAAACCTGGCGCCCAATGAATTATATCCGGTGTGGCTATGGGGCCAATTTCAGTGCGCACATGCTTGATCAAGTCAGCCTTTAACTCGTCGGTGTATTCTTGCCCCGCCATCAAGGTGACATATGCATAAATACCCTGCCCTTTTATGTCATGCGGGAATCCCACTACCGCTGCTTCTGCAACCGATTTATGCAACACCAATGCGCTTTCTACCTCGGCAGTGCCCAGGCGATGGCCTGACACATTAATCACATCATCAACTCGGCCGGTGATCCAGTAGTAACCATCTTTGTCACGACGACAGCCATCGCCAGTAAAGTAATAGCCTGGGTAGGTTTGAAAGTAAGCTTCATGAAAACGAGCTGGATTGTTATACACACCGCGCATTTGTCCGGGCCATGAACGCGCAATGGCTAGGTTGCCAGAGGCGGCTCCTTCAAGCACATTGCCTTCATCATCCAACAGCACCAGCTCAACACCAAAAAACGGCAGAGCAGCTGAACCGGGCTTAGCGGGCATTGCTCCGGGTAAGGGCACGATCATGGTTCCACCGGTTTCAGTTTGCCACCAAGTATCAACAATTGGGCAACGCTCCTTACCCACCTTATGAAAGTACCACTCCCACGCTTCTGGGTTAATTGGTTCACCCACGGTGCCTAAAATACGAATACTGTCGCGCGAGCTGTTTTCAAGATACTCATCACCCGCGCCCATTAGCGACCGCAGCGCGGTTGGCGCGGTGTAAAAAATGTTCACTTGGTGCTTATCAACCACCTGCCAAAAACGACTCGCATCGGGATAGTTAGGCACACCTTCAAACATAACGGTGGTGGCGCCATGACACAAAGGCCCATAGGTGAGATAGGTATGGCCGGTAACCCAGCCCACATCAGCGGTGCACCAAAACACCTCGCCTTCTTGATAATCAAACACATACTTAAAGGTTAATGCTGCGGTTAGCAAGTAACCACCAGTGGTGTGCATTACGCCTTTTGGAGTGCCGGTTGAACCCGAGGTATACAAAATAAACAGCGGGTCTTCTGCGTCCATCACTTCGGGGTCGCAAATCGCGGCTTGAGAAGAAACCGCCTCGTGATACCAAACATCTCTGCCGTCTAGCCAGCCAATATCACCGCCGGTCACTTGGCACACTAATACTGTTTCGATTGATGGCGTGCCCTTACAGGCTTGGTCTACATTGTCTTTCAATGGCACAGCCTTAGAGCCACGCAAACCTTGGTCTGCGGTGATAACCATTTTGCATTCTGAGTCATTGATTCGGCCGCGTAGGGCTTCCGGTGAAAAACCGCCAAACACCACCGAATGAACCGCACCTATGCGTGTGCACGCCAGCATTGCATACACGGCCTCTGGCACCATTGGCATATATAAGCAAACACGATCACCCTTTGTAATGCCTTGCTCGCGCATTGCATTAGCCAGCTGACACACGCGGTCATGCAATTGCTGGTAGCTGATTTTTTCACTTTTTTCAGGGTCGTCGCCTTCCCAAATAATCGCAGTTTGATTTGCGCGGTTGGGCAAATGCCTATCAATACAATTGTACGACACGTTTAACTTACCGCCCTCAAACCACTTGATCTCTGCCGCATGAAAATCATACTCAGAAACCTTATCCCATTTTTGGTACCAATCAAGAGTCAGTTCCGCTTGCTCTGCCCAAAAACCATCAGAGTCAGACAGTGAGCGCGCATACATCTCTTGGTATTGAGAAGTAGTCAGATGGGTATTTTTCTTGATCGAATCAAAGATTGGATAAATGATATCTTCAGACATAATAAATATTTGGGTTGCCTTTTAGTTTCTTTCAGTTGCTTTCGGGGGCACGAAGATTGTCCACCATTTGCAGCACATGTGCTGGTGGCGGAGCAGTAAATTTACACACAATCATGGCCACAATAAAATTGACGATTGCGCCCACGGCGCCAAAGGCATTGGGCTCAATGCCCATAAACCAATTGGCGGGGAGTGCGCCCAAGAAAGCGGTTTCAGAGATAAACATAATGCCTTTATGCTGAAAAACATAAAACAAGGTCACCCCAAGGCCGCTTAACATGCCCGCTATCGCGCCGGCCGTGTTCATTCTTTTATAGAAGATACCCAGCATCAACGCGGGGAACAAAGATGATGCGGCTAGGCCAAATGCCAAGGCTACAGTGCCGGCGGCAAAGTCGGGAGGGTTGAAGCCCAGATACCCCGCCAACAAAACGGTAACAGCCATCGAAACACGGCCCGCATTAAGTTCCGATTTTTCGCTTATCTCAGGCCTAAATATCCCCTTCAATAAATCATGCGATATAGCTGAAGATATCGCCAAGAGTAAACCAGCCGCTGTTGACAGCGCCGCGGCTAAGCCACCGGCGGCAACCAACGCTATCACCCAATTTGGCAGTTTGGCGATCTCGGGGTTGGCCAACACTAAAATATCGTTGTCAATTTTTACCATCTCATTGGTTTCAACATCAGCGCTATATTGAATCTTGCCATCACCATTCTTGTCTTGGTGCTGGAGTAAACCAGTCGCCTCCCAGTTTTTAAACCACTGAGGGCGTTGTTCATAATTCAGATGTTGGCCCGGAGTTGGTTCCAAAGTTGTCATAAGGTTCAACCGAGCCATGCCGGCAACCGCTGGGGCTGTGGTGTATAAAACAGCGATAAACACCAATGCCCAACCGGCCGAAATTCTTGCGTCTTTTACGCTGGGCACGGTGAAAAATCGAATGATCACGTGTGGCAAGCCAGCAGTACCAATCATTAAGGACATGGTGTAGAAAAACATATTGAGCGTGCTTAAGCGCGGCCCGCTGGTGTATTCATGAAAGCCCAGATCAGTAACCACTTGATCGAGTTTCTCCAGCAGATACAGGTTTTCGCCTACCAGAGTGCTGCCCAAACCTAATTGCGGAATTGGATTCCCAGTTAAGGTGATGGAGATAAAAATTGCCGGAATGGTGTAGGCCGTAATCAACACCACGTATTGAGCGATTTGCGTATAAGTGATGCCCTTCATGCCGCCTAATACGGCGTAGAATAAAACCACCACCATGCCGATCGAAAGCCCGTATTCATATTCAATCTCAAGAAAGCGGCTAAACGCCACGCCTATGCCTTTCATCTGGCCTATGACATAGGTTATAGAAGCGATAATTAAGCAGATAACCGCGACGATTTTGGCGGCGTCAGAATAATAACGATCGCCAATAAATTCCGGCACGGTAAACTTGCCGTGCTTGCGTAAGTACGGTGCCAGGCACATGGCCAAAAGCACGTAGCCACCTGTCCAGCCGAGTAGAAACACCGAGCCGCCATAACCATGATAAGAGAAGCCAATAAGCCCCGCCATTGAGATAAACGACGCCGCTGACATCCAATCGGCCGCCGTGGCCATGCCGTTGGCAATAGGGTGTATTCCCCCGCCAGCCACATAGAATTCTTTAGTTGTGCCAGCTCGCGCCCAGATCGCTATTCCAATGTAAACAGCGAAGGTAAAACCGACAACCAAATAGGTTAACTGTGTCAGTTCCATTACTCAGCACCTTGATTAAATTTGTCATCGAGCTTGTTCATCTGCCGCGCGTAGACAAATATCAACACCACAAACATATAAATAGAACCCTGCTGAGCTATCCAAAAGCCCAACTTATAACCGCCTAAGCGAAATTCATTTAGAGCTTCTACAAATACAATGCCGCCCAAAAACGGCACCACAAACCAAATAACCAACAAGATCAATATTAGGCGCAAGTTGGCTCGCCAGTAAGCTTGGGATTTATCACTCATACAAAGTCTCGTTAATGGACCATTTTATTATTAGACGCTTGAATATACCGACAAGCGCAGACGCGAACAACTTAAGAGATCGTTGAGGCTTTTGCGTTTCAAGTACGTATTACCAAGGTCTCGGAAATTTTGTCATGAATGGCCTGACGATTAGCATCCCAATACACTTGAAAGAAGCCCATCAGCCCCGTAGCAACTCCCGCGCTATAACCACCGTAGCGGCCAAAGCTCTCCCATATATCAATTTTCTTACCATCGATACGCACAACCTTGATCGCCATAATCTTTTTACCCAAGGTTTGACCGTTCCACCAAGCCGTTAGCACAGTAAAATAAAGTGCCGCCCAGCCGAAACTCAAGCCAAAGTCATCCAAATACTCCTTTAACCAATCTGTAAAACTAGAGTCTGTGCTTAACGCAGCCTCAGCCGCCGTAGCACCCACAGTGATCTCCGTGTCGCCCACATTAACGCCTTGGGTCCACAATAACTGCCACCCAATCGTTAGCAGCGCGATCAGCATCGCCACCGCTAACGAAATGCGCACACCAGTGCTGCCCTCTTCATGGCGTATCGAGTAGTAGGTTCTTGCTGCAATTAGAAATACAGCTATAGAAAGGTAGAGCGAGCTGATTAAGGTTAAAACGGCAATGACCAATAGATCCAACAGTATCGCCACTGCACGCCGCCTAGGGCTGGCTAAAGGCTGGCCGAGCAGTTCTTCGGCGACTGAAAAGGCAAACGGCGTGACCACGTTTTTAATTTCGTTATTGTCAGTGAAATTATGATTTGGGGAAGCTTTTCTTTGCATGGCCTAAGTGTAAGACAAATTGAAAACAGATTCTAAAACTTCCTTAAAATAGACCGATTGGGTTTGCTTACGCCAAAACAGCCCCATATACTTACTACTTCCGAAAAGGAACCCAGAACATTTCATTTATTGAAATAAATGGGGGCGACTAACTGTTTCTTTATGTCTCCCCATGAAAAGTTATGGGGGCGACATGGCTTCGACATGGGTCGCGAAACCTTCGGTGCATGTAGAGGTTGTGCAGAGTTCCTCTTAAATCCAGCTGCACAAAGTTATAGTTGCAAACGACGATAACTACGCACTAGCAGCCTAAGAGCCGCTAGGGTCTCACTGGAGTTGTTCATGGCTTTAGAATCGAGATCTCATTAAACATGAAATCGCTAGTTGCTTGTGTCGATTAAGCAGCGGTTAAAACGCAATTCGACTCACCTTTAACCGTGTGCGTTTGTCCAGATGGTAAAAGGCTAAACTAAAGGCAAACTAAACATGTAGATCCGTCGAGCGGAGGACTTGTGGACGCGGGTTCGATCCCCGCCGCCTCCACCACCTTAGGGTTTTATGAGATTCGAAAAAGTCTTATAAACCCAACAAACAAGCCACCTTAGGGTGGTTTTTTTGTGTCTAGAGATTCTATAGCATCCAGTGACATC
>JBLHME010000086.1:0-11140 GCA_047623225.1 Cryomorphaceae bacterium | reverse complement strand
AAAATCTGCCGATCAATGAAGGAAAAAATGTAGGCAAGCATGCATAGTAGGACCACGTACCAGGCGTAGCCACCGACTTTCTGTTGTGATTGTGACATCTAAGTTCTCATATGAAATAAAAAGATCAGCAACGTTGTTCTACAGATCTGAATGGTCTTTGCGTAGAAGGTTCTTTTGTACTTTACCCATGGCGTTGCGAGGAAGTTCATTCACCAGCACTACTCTTTTAGGAACCTTAAAATTTGCTAGCTGAGTTTTTGTATGCCTAATAATAGCAGCTTCATCAACTGAGCCTTCAGATTCGGCAACGACGACCGCGACCACGGCCTCGCCAAAATCCGCATGCGGCACGCCAATCACAGCTGATTCTTTGACACCTTTAATATCGTCTATCACCAACTCAACTTCCTTTGGGTAAACATTTAATCCGCCGGTGATAACAACGTCTTTGCTACGGCCAACGATGGCCACGTAGCCGTGTTCGTCGATCCTGCCTTTGTCGCCCGTATTGAAAAAGCCATCGTTAGTGAAGTCTTCCGTGGTTTTCTCCGGTAGTTTCCAATAGCCCTTGAAAACATTTGGGCCTCGAACTTGCAGATTACCTATTTCGCCTGGGGCTAAACTATTGTTGTTTTCATCGGTAATACGTATTTCCACGCCTGGCAGTGGCGGACCAACAGTGCCGGCTTTGCGTTCACCATGTAAAGGATTGGAGCTGTTCATATTAGTTTCGGTCATGCCATAACGTTCTAATATGCGCTGACCGGTACGTTGTTCGAATTGCTCAAACGTTTCTTCAAGAAGAGGAGCTGAGCCCGATACAAATAAGCGAATGTTATCGGTAAGCTCGCGGGTGAATTTTGGGTCATCCAACAATCTTGTGTAGTAAGTAGGGACCCCCATTAACACAGTAGACTCGGGCAAATACTTAACCACAGATACACTGTTAAACGCTGCCAACCAACGCATGCTCGCGCCACTCATCAGCACGCATCCGAGGCCGACGAATAAGCCGTGAACGTGGAATATAGGCAGTGCGTGCAGTAGCCAGTCTTCGCTGGTAAAGCCCCAAGCCTCGACCAGTGATCGAGCATTGGAAGCGAGATTCTCATGCGTGAGCATTATGCCTTTTGGTACTCCTGTGGTGCCGGATGAATACAGCAGCGCGGCCATATCATCGGCTGTGCGGTTTACACAATTGAACTCCGTTGAACAGTTTCGGGATTCATCAATTAAATCACCCGTACCATCGGCATCCAGCGTCAATAGGTGTTGGATATTTGCTGCATCGACAATAGGGCGCAGAGAGTCTAATTTGGTGGAGTCACAGATCACTACGGATGGCTCAGCGTTATTCAGGAAATAATCCAGTTCGATAGCTTGATACGCAGGGTTTAGTGGGTGAAACACAAGGCCAGCACGCAGACAGGCAAGATAGAGACAAACCGCCTGTGGAGATTTTTCAACCTGCACGGAAATTCGATCGCCAGATGACGCGCCAAGGTCACTTAGGTAATTTGCCAGACGTGCCGATTCCTGGTCAATATCTGCATAACTATAACTAATATTGTCCTCTGTAATGAGCAGACATTTATCTGCCTTGGCTCGAATTTGTTGCGCAAAGGCCTGATAAAAATTTTGGTTATATTGAGTCAATTTATTTGTGATCCTAATTCTTTAAAGGCAAGTTTGGTTTATACGAGTTCTCTTACTACTAGAAAGAAAACTGAGGGCGCTAACAAACAACCGACACCGGTATAGAACGTAGCGGTCATCGCGCCATAAGGGACTAGCTCTGGGTCGGTGGCTGCCAAGCCACCAGCGACACCTGAAGTGGTGCCCATCAATCCTCCATAAACCATCGCTGATCGAGCGTTATTCAAGCCGATCATCGGGGCTATAAACGGCGTTCCAATCATCACTACTATCGACTTAACCAGACCTGCAGCAATGCTTAGTGCGACTATGTCTGAAGATGCCCCGAGCGCTGTTCCTGTCACCGGGCCAACTATGTAAGTGGCGGCCCCAGCACCTATGGTGGTAATTGCAACTGGGTCTGAATAGCCAAAGCCAACGGCCACAACAGCTCCGACGACGAACGATAAAACCACGCCAATAATTACTGAAGCGCTAGCGATCAAGCCGGCTTTGCGAATGGCATCTAGCTTGGCTCCAAAGGCAGTTGCCACAATGGCAAAATCCCGCAGCATGGCACCACCCATAATGCCAACGCCGGTGAAAATCTCGATGTCTGATATGCCTTTGCTGCCTCCAGTGGTGACACCTCCAATGTATGCCAGCAATAAACCGAGTGCTATGGCTATAGCTGAACCATGTACATGTCCGGCCGTGAATTTGTCAGATACCCAATAGGATGCCCACACGACTAGGCCAACGAATGCAAAAGCAGTGACTAGAGAGTTCTTAACTAATACCGTGCTAAGCAGATCAATCATGATTCGGCTCCTCGTTGTTTGTAGTTTCCTTATCTGCAGAGCTTCCCATTTTGGATATAACAGGCACCATCGCAAAGCTAATAAATACGGCTGCGAGGCCGGCAACCACTGCCAACCAACCGCTTGATACTGCGGCGACCACGTTTTGTTTTGCAGCCATCGCAACCACAATCGGAATATACATGGCGTTCCAAAAATTGATGCCTGACTCTGTTGGAGCGGCAAGTCTGAACTTATATGAAGAAATATTGGAAAGAATGATCAACATTAACATGGCGATGCCGACACCGCCGACATTAGCCTGAACGCCGATTGCGGCACCAAGTAAGCTACCTAAGTAGAGGCCTACGAGTAAACAAAATGAAAGTAGAGCAACGCCGTATATAACCATTTCTCCCGTCCTTAATTATTATTCTAATGAGGGTTTTTATATTCCGGATCATTATAGGTAATTATATCTGGTTGGAAATCATCATATTAGCTGATTGCGCAGACAGACCTAAAAACATGAGAATACAGTAAGAATAATACTGCCCGTCATTTGTGCGGTATAAACGAGGTCATTTCTAATGAAAACTGATATTAATCGTCGAGAATTTACGCTGGCGTCATTGGCTGCAGCTATCTCACCCAATGTAAATGCAGGAAAAGATAATGCCGCAACAACTAAGCAGTCGGATATTCAAACTTTGTATCAAAACTCCGATGCCACAGATCTAGCAAATCATATTCAAAAGGGAGAGGTAACAGCCTTGGAGTTGTTGGAGGAGGCTATCCAACGCACGGAAGAGATTAATCCAAAGATAAATGCCATCACTCTCAAGCATTATGAATTGGCTCGCGACCTACTTATAAAGGGCACTCCAAAAGGGGCGTTTGGCGGTGTGCCGTTCCTACTCAAAGATTTGAGTACTCAATTAGATGGGACTCAGACCACAGGGGGCTCTCGCTTATTAAGAGGAATAGAAGCAAAAAGTGACAATATACTGGTCTCTCGCTACAAGAAAGCTGGGTTAGTTATCTTTGGAAAAACTAATACGCCTGAATTCGGTATGGCGCTGACCACCGAGTCGTATTTGCATGGGCCTTGCAGAAATCCATGGAATTTAGAATACAGCACAGCTGGGTCTAGTGGTGGCTCGGCAGCAGCTGTGGCTGCTGGCATTGTGCCAATGGCGCATGCCACCGATGGTGGTGGTTCTATACGGGTGCCCGCTTCGGCTTGTGGTGTCTTTGGGTTTAAACCAACTCGAGCCCTTACCCCGCGCTCCAGCGGACCAAGCATGATGTCGGTATCGCATGTGGTAAGTCGCTCCGTGAGAGACAGCGCAGCTATGTTGGAACTGACAGCTGGTTATTCTCCAGGCCTGCCATTCGTTTCTCCTGTGCCAGTAGGTGGTTATCTCGAGGCGATTTCACGCCCTCCCAAAACCCTGCGCATAGCGCTGGTTTTGGATGAGCCGAATTTGGTAATACATGAAGATGTAAAAGCAGCAATTATGAAGACCGCAAAAACGCTGCAAGATTTAGGGCATGTGGTCGATACTGCCAGCCCAGGTGTTGATTTTGCACGATTGAACGCTGCGCAAAACACAATGATGGTGGCTGAATTTTCACGCGGGATGTTGCGATTGGCGGAATCTATCAACAGACCCTTAGATGCAAGCACATTGGAAGATGCATCTCTAATGTTCGTTGATGCAGGGCGAAAAACCAGCGCCGCCGAATATTTAGATGCGTACCAACATATCCAATCGGTCACTTATCAGATGGCGCAATTTCATCAGAACTGGGATTTGATTCTGAGCCCCGTAACGGTAACGCCGCCGCCGCTATTAGGGGTAATAATCGAACGTCCAAACGATACGGTGGAGTCTTATACGGAACGTTTTAGAACCTATTCCGCCTATACGCCGTTGCAAAACTTGACTGGCGTGCCTGCGGCTAGTATTCCAGTAGGGCTGTCAAAAGGAGGGCTGCCGGTTGCCGCGATGATAAGCGCTGCGATAGGGCATGACGCCTTGGTGATGTCAGTAAGTCGCCAATTGGAAACTGCGCTGCCATTTGAGAGTAAACGTCCTGTGATCTGATCTAAACGGCATTATTCCCTAGGCCTTATCGATTGTAGATTAGCTTGCCTTTAAACCATGTTTGTTCAGGCAAAATTTCGCTGATTTGTTCCACAGGAATTTCGAGTAGGTTGTCCTTCAAAACAATAAAGTCAGCAGATTTTCCGACCTCGAGACTACCAGTGATATTTTCTTTACGTAAAGCCCGAGCGCCAGCGATACTATAAATACGAATAGCTTCTTGTAAGCTTATGGCTTGTTCTGGCCAAAATTCACCGGGAACTTTGCCATGTGGGTGTTGTCGCGTGACTAAAGATTCAATACCAACCCATGGATTAGCATTCACCGATACAGCTGGCCAGTCTGAACCTGCTAATAAATTTGCACCGGCGTCAATCAGGTCTCGAACAGGGAAATAGAACTGGCCGCGATCTTTTCCCACAGCGCTATATATTGCGTCAATGATTGGCGAGGGGTACCAAAGTATCGGGGATAGATCGGCCACTGCATTCAACTCTTTAAATCGAGGGATGTCCTGCTCGCTTATGTAGCCCGCGTGCGCAAGCTCATGGCGCAAACCACTATTACCATTCGCTTGTCGAGCGGCTTCAATGGCATCCAGACCTATCCTTACCGAGCGATCGCCTGCAGCATGCATCTTTACTGTGAAGCCACGCTTATCCAACTCGATAATATCCTGAGCAAGAACGTCAGGATCCACTAACAATTCACCACCATCAAAGCCCGGCGCATGTTGGTGATCTGGCATGTACGGGGCTAGCATTGCCGCTGTCCGTGCTGGTGTAGGAACCCCATCCAGAAATAGTTTTACAAACCGTGTATCCATATTTGGTCCACGGTACAGGTCGCGAGCGGCCTCGATTTCATCGTAATTAAGCGGTTGTGAACGCTGTCCATCAGTGGTTCGCATGCTAGTGGCTAAGTGCAAGCTTAGCTCACCGGCAAGATCTATTACTTGCAGAGCGGCAAGTTCCTCTGGGTAGGTCGAGGCGGATTTAGCGCCGGTCAATCCATAAGCGTTAGCATCGCGCACAAATTTTCTTGCCGCAGTTTACTGTTGTAGGGGATTGTATGGAGGTTGGGCTTTGCCCATAGCCTTGGCAGCCGTTTCCATTAAAATTCCATTGGGTTCGCCATTGCTAGCTCTTACAATAGTACCTCCTTCGGGGTTGACTGTATGCTTGTCAATACCCGCCAATTCTAACGCACGACTATTCACCCAAACATTGTGTAGGCTATCGTCTTGCAGCACCACGGCCTTATCGCCGGAGACTTGATCCAATAGTTCGCGCGGAGAATCAATGTTAAAGCGTTTAAACCAACCACTGTCCCATTGGCCTCCAATTACCCAATCACTATCACTTTGCTGTCCTACACATTGAGAGACCGCGTTCTGGATGTCTTGAGGAGTTGAAGTAAAAGGAAAATTACAGTGATACAACTCTTTTATCTCACCTCGAACCGGATGTAAATGGGCATCCACTAAACCCGGCAAAATCATGCCGCCAGCTAGATTTACCACCTTGGTGTTGGGGCCTATGAAGTTTTTTACTGCGGTCAATTTGCCAACAAAGACCACTTTCTGTTCGTGGATGGCCATCGACTCAGCAAATTCATTGTTTTCATTTACGGTAAAGATCGTTCCGTTTTTGAATACTGCGGTTGCGTATTCATGAATGGGAACACTTTGACACGCCGATACTGAAACTATCACGGCGAAGGCTATTACTAACTTAATCAGTTTCATCATTTTGGGAATCTCTTTGGCGGTGTTAAAAGTATAAAGTTACAGGCATAAAAAAGGTTGCCCGAGATTAACTCTTGGGCAACCTTAAAGTAAAACCGATAAAATTAAAAATTATAGTCGAACGTCACGCCATAAGTTGAGGGCATGCCATTTGCTCTGATGTATGGGCCATTACCACCTGTGTAAGCCGCTGGGTAATAATACTCATCGCTTATGTTTCGCCCCCAAAACGTAGCGCGCCACTTATCATCCTCAGCACTAATGCCGACTCGCGCGTTGGCAATTGTATATGAATCAGTTGCGTCTTCAATTTGTGCGCCGCCACTAGTTTCTCCGGTATAGCTGGCATCGGCACCCACGTTCATCATCAAACCGCTAGCCAAGGGCCAACTGTAATCAGCTCGTGCTGACCATGATAACTCAGGCGATTGCGCTAGTTCGATTCCTGATGCATCGCGTAAAACGATGTTTGGGAATGAACTGAGATCGCCGTCAACTGCCATAAATTCGTCTATTTCGGTGTCTAACAAAGCAACAGCGAAATCGAGACGCAAGCGATCGTTCACTGCCCATTTCAAATCTATCTCAGCACCCTTAATGGTTGATTTAGGCACGTTTGTTAAGCCAGAAATATTGCCTACGAAAGTAACCGCTCGGTCTTGTTCTTGCTTATCTTTGTAATCATATAAAAAAGCAGAGAGATTTAACTGCATCCGACCATCGAGTAAAGTTGATTTGGCACCAAACTCCAAAGACGTAAGTTCCTCGGGTTTGTAGGAATTAAGTTGTCTAGTGGTATTGGAATTTGCCCCATTAAAACCACCAGACTTAAAACCCTGGGACAACGTACTGTAGATCAAAAGATCATCGCTGATTGCGTAATCAAGGCCGATCTTGCCGCTCCATTTCTCAGTACTGATGGTTTCCTGATATAGAGGAAAAGCATTGTTGATATTGGGTGAACCAGCAAGGGCGAAAAAGTTATTTGGTGAATCCGGGTCGTCATCAATCGTACCGCAATCGCCAGGGGACAAAGACGCTCCGAATGCGAAATTAAGGAATCCCGCGAGTGAGCCATCGTCAGCTGATCTTGTACAGCCTTGAAAGTCGCGGTTTTCCTCTGTATAGCGTGCGCCTACTGTTAAGCGAGTCTTCTCAGAAAGCTGCCATTCAACATGGCCAAAGGCTGCGATTGAGTCTGTTTCTTGTGCATAGATCGTGTCTAGCTCGAGAATAGATGCAAACCGGAATGGTGCAACATTGAACGGTATCGAGCCAAGCCCAAATACTGAATCAGACATAAAGTAGTGATAGTACTCCTCCATTTCATCTTTAGAATAATAGAGGCCAGCAATCCAGTTGAGGTTTTCACTCTCTCCACTCAAGCGTAGTTCCTGAGAAAACACGCTAAGGTCGGTGGTATTGATATTGCTTGAATCATTATAAAAACCGCCATCCCAATCATTTGATTCGACCCGATCAAACTGATCGTAGCCAGTGATCGAGGAAAGTAGCATATTACCTAGATCCCACTCAAGCTTAGCTGAAAATCCAGCCAATTGGTTATCTCGTTTAGGCCTCAAATCGAAGGTGCGGCCAGTAATTGGGCTAGTGTAGCTATTGGTCCAATCAGCAGCTTCGTTATTACCGGTAGAATACCAAGGAGGCGTTTCTCCGAAATTCGACCCAGTAGGCAAAATGTAATCTGCCAAGACTGTGTAGGGGCTAGAGAATTCGTTATTCCCAACTATGCGGCCATCGTAGGCAGTATTTGCTCGATTATCCGATTGGTCATCAACATAATGGAAGTTGAGGAGTAAACTGGTATCTTCTGATAAATTTATGTCAAACAATGCGCGAAAGGCTTTGGCGTCTTTTTCGCCTAACTCATCATCACGTGTGAGACTTTTTTGCCAGCCTTCTCCAGACTGCGTTGTTTTCACCGCTAGGCGCGCATTTGTGTTTGCAGATATTGCACCACTAATGAAGCCCTCTATATTGACTGTTTGGTAGCTAGCATATCCAAGGCCAACACCTGCTTCAAAGTCTTCGGTTGGTTTATTGCTGACAAAATTGATTTGTCCGGCAGTGGTATTTCTTCCGTATAGATCACCCTGTGGGCCCTTAAGAACCTCGACGCGACCCACATCAAAAACTAGCCCGCGGCTCATGACCGAGTAAGGTATCGATACTTCATCGAAATATAAGCCAACTGTGGACGATGCCGCAGTTGAGTAATCTTGAAAGCCAACGCCACGAATTGTATACAAGGGTACGCCAGTCGCTGCGGTGTCGTTAACCGTCAACCCTGGCGTATAGATGGCTAAGTCTTCGGCGGAGAAAACGCCGAGATCTTTCAGTTCTTGGCCAGTGAAGGCGTTAACCGTTATTCCTATATCATTTGCGCTCTGGGCTCGCTTTTGCGCGGTAACCACAATCTCTTCAAGTTGTGCGTATGAATTAAAGCTAAGGCAGGATGATAAAAACCCTACAAGCAGTGCGAATTTCTTGGACATGAAAACTTCCTCTCATCAATTATAGTTATACAAGTGATACAGCTTACACCTAAAATAATAATATTTGAATCATCTCAATTAATGAGAAGGGCCATAGCGCTACGCAATAAAAATTGGACGAGGGTTTCTTAATAGGTTCAGTCGTTAAACCGCACGGGGACTCCACTTACTGCAGTTTGTCGACTACGTGGTTTCCGGCGATTACAGATAGAATAATATTTGTGTCGCTGACTCTAGTAATAGGCACGTCAAAAATTGCTTGGTCGAGGACAATGAAATCTGCGTCTTTACCTACTTCCAAAGACCCTGAAGAATCACCAACCAAATTGGCAATCGCGCTGTTGTGGGTGAAAATACGCAGTGCTGTTTTTAAGTCAACGGCTTCTTCGACAAATTCCGGATTGATTTCTTCGACCAGTGGGTCGCTGCGGGTAACCATTGCTTCGATACCTGGCCAGGGGTTAGCAGTAGGCACAACAGGCCAATCTGAGCCATAGCTTACTATTGCGCCTGAATCATAAAGAGTCTTAACTTGCCAGATCGGCAGACGGTCTTTACCAAACCAAGTTTCCCAATTTAGGCCCGGCAGTGGATACCAGATAGTAGGGCACATTTCGGCAACCACATTGAGTTCCTTGAAGCGTGCCACATCGTCTGCGTGAATCATCTCTGCGTGCGACACCTCGTGTAATATATTACTGTCTGGGTTGGCTTTGCGTGCAGCTTCGAAGGCATCTAACGCAGCGCGAGCAGAACCGTCACCGGTGGCGTGTATTTTGATCGACAGGCCTTGCTTATCCAAGTCGATGACATCCCGTTTGAGTTCATCTAAGGGGATCATTAGTTCGCTAGTATGATCTGCGCCTACTACTTCATTGGCTTCATAGGGTTTTAGCAAAACTGATGTATAAGTCATCGGCACACCATCGAGCATGATTTTCACAAATCCCGTATCGATCATGCTCTGTTGATAGTTTTTATGATCTTTAATCAGTTGTTTTTCCGCATCGTGTGATGTTGCCCATGCACTTTTCCAGCTAAGGTTTGTTTTCACACGCAGTGGTAGCCGATCATTCTTAAACAGCTCTTGGTAAGCGGCCATATTTGAATCAGTTACAATGGCATCTTTTATTGTGGTGATGCCATAGCTAATAACTTCGTTAATACTCCAGGCCAAGGCTTCGGTTTCTTGGCTCACACTGTAGGCAGGCAGGAAGCGCCTTTTATTATAGGCTTCGTTGTCGTAAAGCAAGCCGGTTGCTTCTCCTGTCGTTGCATCTCGTTGTATCGAACCGCCTTCGGCGTTTTGAGAGTCTTTGTTAATGCCAAATTTTTCTAACGCAGCGCTGTTAACCCAGGCATGGTGAACTGACCAATCCATTAAGAAAACAGGGTTATTGGGGGCGATTTCATCCAGTATCTGTTTGGGTGCTTTTGGATTGTTCACAAAGTAGCCTTCATTCCATTGTCCGCCGCGAACCCATTCGCCAGGTTTAGCGTTGTCAATGCACGCTTTTAACGTGATGAGGGCTTTCTCTAAGTCATTGCTACGGAAGCTGCATTCCAGTGTTTTGGAAATACCGGCATCAGAAGGGTGCATATGAGTGTCGTGTATGCCAGGCATCACCATGCGACCCTGTAAATCAACTTTATTAGCATTCTCCCCAGCTGTTGCAAGCACATCGGCATTGCTGCCCACTGCAGTTATTTTACCGTTCTCTACCGCAACAGCTTCAGCCCATGAATCATTTACGTCAACTGTATAGACTTTTGCATTGTGATAAACGGTAGTCGAATTATCTTGAACTGAACTAATCGGCGAAGCCACTGGCGCGCCAGCTATGGGCTCCGATATCTGAGTGATTTCATCCGAGCAGGCGATGGTAAACATAGCTATAGTATAGCAAAGAACAGCTGTTCTTAGCTGGCGTGGTATCAAAGTATTTTTCATAGTGGCGTTGTGATGTATTAGATTGGTGATTTATTCGTTTGTCATAGGGATGATCTTTGCTGAAACTTATGTTTCAAGCGTCGGCCTTTGTTGCAAAAAACTAGTCTGGGCCTCATACGCAGCCGCAAAATCGAGTAACTTACTATCGTCACCCATAGGGGCAATAAGTTGCATGCCCATGGCTCTTCCTTTTGCGTCAAAGCCGACTGGTACGTTGATGGTTGGACAACCAGATAGGGTGCCTCCAATTACTACCTCCATCCAGCGATGATAGGTATCCATTTCGCGATCATTGATTGTTTTAGGCCAATGAATTTCAGCGTCAAAAGCAAACACCTGTGCAGAGGGCAATGCAAGAAAATCGTATTTCTGGAATAATT
>JBLHME010000085.1:0-11754 GCA_047623225.1 Cryomorphaceae bacterium | reverse complement strand
ATAGTGGTTCGCCAATGAATAGCTTTGGAATCTTAACTTATAAGCGACACAGCTCGCCGCCAGTATTACTATAGCGGCAAGTAGCTGATAAATTGATTCTGCTCTTAGTTGGTTTCTCATCAATGTCTATAGTTCGATCAGATGTTAAGGCCAGTGGTGAATTCTGTTTTGATCAAAACCCACAAGGTTCTTAGATTTGCGGCTAAGCGCTAATTTGATTGTGAGTAAACGCTCACGGTTTTGTGTTCCAACGATAGGTGCTGTTTATAACGATTTTAGAACAACTTGATAAATCGCAACAGCTATCGTTGTACTTAACCTTTAGTCGTGGCGTCGCCCAGAACCTTTAACTTGCGCTGTGGTAGCGCCTCCGCCGATTTCTCGCGCGCACCTCGTTTAAGGTCGTTTATTGTTAGCGAGTTCTGTCTCCCAATGAGCAATACAATTGTCAAAGCTCAGTTCTATCTTTGCGCTAGCCATCATTGTTGCTAAATTGCCAGACATTGATTTTCTTTTTAAAATGTAGTTCTTGCAATAGTAGTCAAAAGCGTCTTGGGACGCTTCGATTCCATAGTTTTCTCTTACAAATAGAAAGTACGAAACCTGTTGTTTTATGTCCGAAGGTGCAGCCCGCGTGAATGTTCTGTGGATAGCTTCTAATTCTCTCGCAGAATTACCACTTTGTTCTTTGAAGCGTTGATGGAAAACTGAACGATACCATAGAATATGCCTAACTGCGCCTCCGCTCGAAACGTACTTTTTCAATCGTTTGCGCTCAAACTCAAGTTGTTGTGTTGATGGGTCTTTCTGAAAATACGCTTGGTAGTAACACCCTGCGGTGCGCGGTAACATAGCTCTTGCCTTAGTATTTTGACAGATCCATGAACTGCCATTCAACATTGATGCTGAGCCGGCCAAAAGGCAAAACGCCCCAAGAGCTAGAAATGCGATTACGCTAACTATCTTTACATTCATCGTGTTCACGTAGTTCATATAGAAGAATCGCTAAAATAAGCTGGAAGATAAAAAAACCAACGATAAAATTTATAAGCATATAGAGACAAAAGCACAGCAACAGCAGCCAAGCAGTTTGCTTGTTTTCATTAGTTTCTTTCAAACTAAACCTGAGTTTCCCATGAAAATGAAATGGCTGGTAGCGTAAAACTAAATAGGCCGCGCCGAACAGAAAGGCAAGCGCCCACAACAAGCCTAGTTCTACCCCAACTTGAAGGTAGTCGTTATGCACGCTACTAATTAAATGAAACGGCCTTAGTGCTTTAATTCCTGAATATTCATAGTTGCCAAGGCCAATGCCCCAAAATGGATGGGCCATTATCGACTCAAAAGCAGCTTGCCAATAGATGGTTCGGCTATTTAGGGTGCGTATTTCATTTAAGCTGTTTCTATCCACAGCATTAAAATCGACCAGCAGTGGGTACAAGTAGACCAGAGCCAGAGCAAATATTAGGGTTGCACAGAATTTCACAGCGTTATTGAGGCGCTTGTTTTGAACTTCAAAGTAAACAAAAAATACCGCAAAGACAGCTAAGAGAAAATTCGCAGTGCGTGAAAATGTGCAAAAAAAGCCAAGAAACAATAAGAAGGTTAGACCAACTCCATATGGTTTGTCTCTAATAAAGGGTGCTGCTAACCCATACGAAAACAAAATAAATATTGCTGCTTGGCTATAGTCTGAAAATAAACCCGTCCAGCGCATATCAGGGAACATAATGTACCCAACTAGCAGCACACTTGCGTGAACAAACGCAACAAGTAACAGCGCCGTTTTGAACATATTGGGTAGAGACAACTTCCAGGTTGTCGCCGATGAATCAGTAACTCTTGCATTTAGATCACATAATGTGAAATACACAAGTAATGCTATTGAAATGTTAAGAACACCTAATGATGATCGTGCGATGTCCGTGGCGCTTACAATTGTCCAGCCTAGAAGGAAAGTAATAATAATCAGCCAGGCCCACTTTCTAATTGTTTGGGAGGTTTTAACTGAATAGGTTGAGTATAAGATCAGGGTTGAGAAAAAACAGACCGCAATTCCCGTTAACGGCCAGCCGGTCATTTGAGCAACGGCGCCGCCAACAGTTATAACAACCAGCGCTGGGCTTAACATCCAGTGTAGATTTGGTTTTTTGGACATTTTGAAAAATTATCAAGGGGGGTTGTTGAAATGCAATCTAGTGCTCAATGGTAAACACCGATATGTCCTTTTCTCTTACAAAAAAACGACCTGTCCTTTTTGCTCATAAAAAAAGGCCCCTTACCTAAGTAACAAGAAGGGGCCTCTTCGTAATGCCTAGTTTAAAGACTAGAGCATAATGCTACTACTTACAGCTGCCTGGAAGAAATTCCACTGGGATAGTACCCGAGCATACCCAGCTTTGAACATTCGACAAGTCACTGTTCCCAGTTGGCAGAAGGGTTACGGTAAGACCGCCCGCCTCACCTAATTCGTCTGAAGATGTAGCAGTAGCAGTAATTGTAGAACCGTTCCAATCAACACTTGATACATATTGAGTTTGTTGGCTCTGGCAAGAAATATCAGAGCTGTCAGATGGCATGCTTGCGTTCAGCTGAACATACTCAGTTACATCTGCACGACAAGAAGAAGCCGCAAGGATCACTTCACTGACTCGAGCACGAATACTGTAATCTTGATAAGCAGGTAGTGCTACAGCGGCCAAAATACCGATAATCGCTACTACGATCATCAGTTCGATAAGAGTAAAACCCTTAGCGTTTGAGTGCATCTTTTGGATGGTTTTCATTTTAATTTCCTATGGATTGTTAAAGTTTTGAGATTCTCGAATAATTAAGAGAGCCAACCAAAGTATTTAATTCATCGCCTTAGTCAACGTACTCTTTTTAAGTGTTTGGGTTACTTAAGAGTCGTTCAGAGATTTTCGAAAACTATTTATAACAAAATTGTTATGAATTGAGAATCCTTTTTTTCAACTAATTGTTAATAAGCGAGTCTGTGTTAAGCGATTGATAAAAATAGGGTTTATATTTTCAACTCGTCGAATATTGCGTGAAGCATCACTGACAATAATTGTCAGTCTAGTTGGTATTTGGTTAGTTTGTAGCGAAACGACCTAAATGTCATGCCAAGGAGTTTTGCAGCCTCTGTTTTGTTGCCGTCAGTTGCTTTAAGCGCTGTTGCGAGAGCATTTCTTTCTTCACGAACTAAAAACTCTTCGATTGTCTCTGTTCCAGGCACATAGGATTTCTGTTCAGCAACCTGAATTCTTAGCGATAAATAGGAGATTATCCAAGCCGCAGTGATGAGAAAGACACCGTAGCCAGCAAGCAGGTCATACCTTGGTGTTACAAACTCTCCGGTTCTGAGAACACTAAAGATATGCTCATAAAACATTAGAATGAACGCCCCCGAAGCGAATCCTAGAGCCTGCTTTCGGTGCAGCACCACGCTTCCTGTGGTAACCAATATCAAAATTAACATGGTAAAGCCGCTAGTGATGCTTCCAGTGGCATGCATTAGAAAGGCGGTCAATACAACGTCGATTGAAAATTGGGTGATTAGGATATGTGAGAGTTGGAATTGCCTGACGTTGGTAAGATAAGTAAACACGATTGCTGAGACGAGCAAGGCGAGTGCACAAACCAAAAACAAATCAGGGTGCGACATCTTATTCAAGAGTTTTGCGCCGATATCCATGCGCACTATCACACTAACAACAAGCAAAAAGAGTGCCAGCAAGTACCTAAACAGATTAAGTATTAAAACGGCCTTCCACACATCTTCACCGAAGCTTTTTTGCTCCGCTGCGCCAGTAACTTCAGCATTGTCTGCATCTTTCTTGGCCTGCTTACTTAGCTTTATAGCCAATTCAGAATTAGCAATGGCAATCAGGTCGGTTGGTCTTGTGGTCAAACTTTTTTCCTTAACGGTTTACAGCTCTTTAACCCAAAAATAAACATTCAAACTGTGTGTGCTATCCCCCATACCTGGACATAGTCTACACCGTTTCTTTTTAGAATTTTAGCGATTTCTGCAGCGGTTGCGCCTGTAGTTACTACATCGTCGATTATTGCGACTCTGCTGGCTTGTATTGAACGTTTAATAGAAAAGCTTCCTTTAAGGTTAGTACTGCGTTGCTTCAAGGTTAATTTTGCCTGCGGCGTAGTTTTATGTTTTTTAATCAGTAGTTTGTGATTGGCCTCTATGTCTAATATTCTACCAAGTTCTTGCGCTAAGCGCACAGATTGATTGTAGCCACGATTAGCTAAGCGGCTTAAATGCATTGGCACGGGTACTAATAGATCAGGTAAATCAAGCTGGTTTGCAAGTATTTCTCGTGCCAGTATTTGAGCCAATGGCCTAGCAAGCTCGGGTCTCTGGTGATACTTGAAATCACGAATCTGCTCGCTTATCGGCGATGCATATTGATACGGGCAAAAGCATTCGTCAAACGGCGGTGGTTTCGAGATGCAACGCCCGCAATAATCTTGATTTGCTGCGAACACTTGCCCGCATTTACCGCAGCCGTATCTTTGGAACGGCAGAGTGGTATAGCAATTGTTACAAAAGGGGTAGTCTAAATCGCTTATCGTTGATTGGCATGCGCTGCAAGTGGGCGGCAGTAACCAATTGCCTGCACCTAAGAGCATCTTTTGAAGCTTGGTTTTCATTGTTTTGTGAATCCTTTCAGAGAGTTGGCGTGCCCAGTGTATAGGCGGGTTATCCGTTAATACTCCTCTAACGGGTTTTCACATTCTAATTGATGTGAGTGTGGGAACATAGCGCAGAAGTTGTATTGCCCAGATGTTAACCGACATTGATAGTTACGCTTAGAGAGTGGCTTATTAGCCTGTTTGACTCTCGAGGGTAGTCTGCGTTCTGCGGTTAGTGCTTTGCTTGCATATTTATTGCCTGCAAAATGCTTTACTTGATTGGGATTAGCGCTCAAAAATTATCAAGATTCCTAGCGGAACTTGTTGATGCTAAAGGGTTGCTATGATACCTTCACTTCGCCCTGTTTTGGGCCTGTAGTCATCAAGGCTTGACGGTTTTTTTGGTTCAAGTTAATAGAACCAAAATTACTAGTCCATAAGCTGAAATTCAACGTTTAAGGTGTTGATAAATATGGCTAATCGATGAATTAATTGCTAATTGGAGCGACTCTAATTATGGTGTTTTCTCAACACATAAAGCCTTTTGCTAAACTTACGGCTGCGGCGACATTACTTATTTCCACGTTATATAGCGGTTTGGCGCATGCTGAATACCGTATGAACTTCCAAGATCCTGTTACTGAAACGGCACGTGAGATCTTTGATTTGCACATGCTGATCTTCTGGATTTGTGTCGTTATTTTCGTGTCCGTGTTTAGTGTAATGTTTTACTCAATCTTCAAGCATAGAAAGAGTAAGAATTATGAGCCGGCACAGTTTAACCACAGCACATCTGTTGAAATCGTGTGGACAATTGTTCCGTTTTTGATTCTTGTGGTGATGGCGATACCAGCAACTCAAGTTCTGATCAAGATGGAAGATACAACTAAATCTGACATGACGATCAAGATTACTGGGTATCAGTGGAAGTGGGGTTATGAATACCTCGGCAGCGATATCCAGTTTTACAGCAGCTTAACTACACCCCGTGAGCAAATTGATCAATTCGATAAAGCCACCGCAGTTGAGCAGGGCGAAAATTATCTTTTAGAAGTGGATAACCATCTGATTGTTCCGTCTGGCCGTAAGGTGCGAGCGCTGATTACTGCAAACGATGTAATTCATGCCTGGTGGATTCCTGCTTTCGGCACCAAGAAAGACGCAATACCTGGTTACATCAACGAAGTTTGGTTTAATGTTGATGAAGGTAAAGAAGGCTTGTATCGCGGCCAATGTGCCGAGCTTTGTGGCAAGGGACACGCCTTTATGCCTATTGTGGTTGAAGTTGTGACTGGCGAGCAGTTTGATAATTGGCTTGCTTCAGGAGGCACCTCAATGCAGTCTGCTTCTCTTGTAAAGGCTGAGTCAGCTCAAGAGCAAGTTCAAGTTGTAGAGGAGGCCGTAATTAGTGTAATCGAAGCGGTTGTCCCAACTGCAGTTGCAGCGCCGGCTGCTAAAACTTGGACTAAAGAAGAGCTTATGAGCAAAGGCCAAGAAGTTTCAAGCCGATGCATTGCTTGTCATGGAACAGACGGCAAAGGCATTCCTGGTGTTTTCCCAGCAATCGCCGGCAGCGCCATAGCTACTGGCTCAATTGATGAGCATATCGATATCGTCATGTTTGGCAAGGGCGGAACCGCTATGGCGGCGTTTGCGAATAAGCTAAGCGACGAAGAATTGGCCGCAGTAATTACGTATCAACGTAATTCTTACGGCAACGATGTTGGTGACGTAGTGTTACCCGCCGACATTAAAGCAAAACGAAATTAAGAGTAGGAGATAGATATCATGTCATACGCAGCAACTGCTCACGACGATCACGACGACCATAAGCCAAGCGGTTTTTTTAAGCGCTGGTTCATGTCAACCAACCATAAAGATATTGGTACTCTTTACCTTATCTTTTCGCTAACCATGTTGTTTGTGGGCGGTGCTATGGCCTTGGTTATACGCGCTGAACTATGGCAGCCAGGCCTACAGTTTATAGACCCTCACTTCTTTAACCAAATGACCACAATGCATGCATTGATCATGGTTTTTGGAGCAGTAATGCCGGGCTTTGTAGGCTTTGCCAACTGGATGATCCCGCTGATGGTGGGAGCTCCAGATATGGCTTTGCCGCGCATGAATAACTGGAGTTTCTGGATTCTTCCGTTTGCGTTCACTATTCTGTTATCAAGTTTCTTTGTTCCAGGCGGTGCGCCCGCAGCAGGTTGGACTCTCTACGCGCCTTTGACTATCCAAGGCGGCATGAGCGTGGATATGGCTATTGTGGCGATCCACATGATGGGTATTTCTTCTATCATGGGCGCGATCAACGTTATTGTTACTGTGTTGAACATGCGCGCCCCTGGCATGACTCTAATGAAAATGCCAATGTTCGTTTGGACATGGTTAATCACGGCTTTCTTGCTGATCGCCGTAATGCCAGTTTTTGCTGGTGCAGTAACTATGTTGTTAACAGATCGACATTTTGGCACGGCTTTCTTCAATCCAGCAGGCGGCGGCGACCCAGTGTTGTATCAGCACATATTCTGGTTTTTTGGTCACCCTGAAGTTTATATTATGATTTTGCCGGCCTTTGGCATTATCTCTCATATCATTCCGACCTTTGCGCGTAAGCCCCTGTTTGGCTACAGCTCGATGGTATTCGCCACCGCGGCAATTGCATTCTTATCCTTTATTGTATGGGCGCACCACATGTTTACGGTGGGCATGCCGCTGCAAGGTGAGTTGTTCTTTATGTACGCCACTATGCTGATTTCAGTGCCCACTGGTGTTAAAGTTTTTAACTGGGTAACCACTATGTGGCGCGGGTCGATGACTTTCGAAACGCCTATGCTATATGCCATTGGCGTGGTCTTCTTGTTTACTCTAGGTGGCTTGTCAGGCCTGATGTTGGCGATTACGCCAGCCGATTTCCAATACCACGACACTTATTTTGTTGTGGCTCACTTCCATTATGTGCTGTTTTCGGGCGCAGTAATGGCCATGATGGGTGGTGCTTATTTCTGGCTACCCAAGTGGACTGGGCACATGTATAACGAAGGCTTAGGTAAGCTGCATTTTTGGTTAACAGCAATCTTCTTCAACGTTACTTTCTTCCCACAACACTTCTTAGGTTTAGCCGGAATGCCTCGTCGCTATGCCGACTACCCAATACAGTTTACTGAGTTCAACCAGTGGTCGTCATTTGGTGCCTTTGGCCTTGGTATTTCGCAATTGTTGTTTGTCTACATTGTTGTTTCAACGGTTCGCGGTGGTAAGAAGGCAACAGCAGAAGTTTGGGATAATCCAGAGGGTCTAGAGTGGACTGTACCGAGTCCGGCTCCGTTTCATACCTTCGACGAACCCCCTGTAGTTAAATAATCGTCGTTGATATATCGTCCTATACGGCGTTGGAAAAGTGCTCGATCGGTCACGTAACTCTTAGCTACCTGCTTTGTGTACGCCCGTTTAGTAAAACTCCTCCGTGTTTAGAACAAAATCTCAACCACTCGATCGCGGTTAGTTATGTCAAAGAAAGAAGATAAAAAGAAAAGCAACGCGCGCGTCGCGTTGTTGATTGCGCTGATTCCAATAGGGCTTTTTATTGTTTCATTTTTTATTCAACGTTAGGCCGTACAGATGTCAGAAGTAGATTCAAAGAGTAGTAATAATATTGTCGCCAAATTAGTGATCGTGGCATTGATTATGTTTGCCTTTGGTTATGCTCTGGTGCCTTTATACGAGGCTTTTTGTCGGGTAACGGGGTTCGGTGGTAAGACCGATATTATTGAAGAGTCGGCGGCACAACGAGCCGTAGTTAGTGACCGTAATGTGTCAGTTACATTCACTACCCACAGTCACACAGCATTGCCTTGGGAGTTTAAGCCTATTACAAAAGGGCTGGATGTTAAGCTTGGTGAATTGCAAGATGCGGTGTTCTACGTGAAGAACTATTCGAATCGTCCGATCACCGGAATGGCGACATTTAACGTGACGCCACCGCGAGCGGGCTTTCATTTTAAGAAAACTGAATGCTTTTGCTTTAGCAAACAGGTCTTGCAACCTGGCGAAGAACAAGAGATGGCAGTGCGCTTTATGCTCGATTCGGCTATGCCGGACGACGTTCATGAGTTAACTTTGTCTTATACATTTTTCGATAACGAAAAATATGCTGGGCAGTAAGCACTAATTATTGTTTGTAATAGTTGGTACTAAGTTAGTAGTAATTAGTAATAGACGGTTTAATCAAGAGGAAACCAAAATGTCTGCACATTCACCAGAACATTATAAAGATCATTACTTCGTTCCTGAAGCGAGCGCCTACCCGTTCCTGAGTTCAATTGCTTTATTTTGCATTGCCATGGGCGGTGCGAGTTTTTTGAATGGTTATGGCTTCGGGCCAAAGTTAATGTCTGCAGGTGGTTTAGGCCTCGCGGTTTTGCTTTTCATTTGGTTTCGCAGAGTCATTGCTGAAAGCCCTGACTACAATATGGATGTGGATAAATCTTTCCGCATGGGTATGTCGTGGTTTATCTTTTCAGAAGTGATGTTTTTTGCTGCCTTTTTTGGCGCGCTTTACTATATTCGAATGTTGGCCATTCCATGGTTGGCTGAAACTGAACTGTTATGGCCTGGCTTCGAAGCCACTTGGCCGTCATCTGGCCCTATGGGTGCTGAAATTATGGGCATGGGTCACCCCACTGCTGGGGAAATAATGGAAGGTACTAAATACGGTCTGGTGGATCCTCTTCATCTGCCTTTGTACAACACACTGTTGTTATTGTCATCTAGTGTCACGCTAACTATTTCACATCATGCCTTACGTGCTAACAACCGAGCACAAACAATCATCTGGTTGGCAATCACAGTTGCACTAGGAGTTTGGTTTCTCTACCTTCAAGCCGCTGAGTACGTCGAAGCCTATCAGATTCTAGGCTTAACGCTTGGCACTGGCGTGTATGGATCCACTTTCTTTTTGCTGACAGGCTTTCACGGTTTCCACGTAACACTTGGTGCGTTTATTCTGTTTATCGTGTTATTGCGCTGTATCAAGGGTCATTTCACCGCGGAGCAACACTTCGCGTTTGAAGCCGGTGCATGGTATTGGCATTTTGTGGATGTGGTCTGGGTCGGCTTGTTTCTGTTTGTATACATACTCTAACCAGCAGCGTATTTAATTTAAAAAGGGCGCCAACGGCGCCCTTTTTGATTCTGCTTCGTAATGAGACCTCAACATAAGTCGATGCGCGAATCAAAATGTCTGAAATGCCCCCCTTTTCGTTGAAATATCCCAAAAATGGGCACCTAGGACGAGTCAAATAGCCGGTTATTACCGTCGTCTTTCGCCTCAATTGGAGGCATTTCATCCTATTTTTATTTCGCCCCTGACTTATGCTGAGGTCTCGTAATGATTTATATCATTGCGAAATTCTAATTTTGATTATCAATTCTTTCTTGTTGCTCTTGGTTGAAGCGCTCTGCATTAATCGAATTACTCGGCGTAATCCAGCCCATCTGAATCGACAAATATATAAAGCCAAATAGTACAACCCAAATGCCGATTCGCCAGGTAAGCGCTTTAACCACCTTATCCCCAGTGTCCCTTTCGTCAGGCGTTTTGAGTAAATGAAATAAGCCTGCGCCAAGGCTGCCGATCATCGCCAGCAATAATATGATAATGACAATTTTAGTCATGTTAATCTCACTCTAAATCCTGATACTTGGTGTCTTGTTTACGGCCCCAAGGGCTATGGCAAACACTTTGTGCTAAGTTGTGCGGAGTGTATCTTATTCGCATCTATGAGTCGCGAAGCAGCAAACAATTTCCGCTACTTTTTATTCAACCAATCTGCCGAACTGCCAATGTATGCCTAACTTAAAGCTACCTATTTTGCTCTCGCTTCCCATTTTGCTCTCGCTTGGCGTGCTGATTTTGCTGGCGATGTTGCGTCTTGGTGTTTGGCAATTAGATCGAGCAAGCCAGAAACAATATCTACTCGACCAGCAACTAACTCGCTCATCTCAGGTTGCAGTGCCCATTGCTGGGCTTGGAGATGACTTGAATACGCCCGATAAGACGCGCTTTACAAATGTTGTGGCAGAAGGTCACTACCTCTCGTCGGGTACCATTTTGATCGACAATCAGGTTTTTGCTGGTCAGGTTGGGTATCAAGTTTATTCTGCATTACAATTGCATTCCATGGAGTCTGTGATTTTAGTTGATCGGGGCTGGATTAGTGTGGGTGCCAGCAGACAAATTCTACCCGAAGTCAGCGTGCCCGATGGGCCAGCCAGATTGACTGGTAGGTTGAATTTACCTCCGTCGCAGCCACCCTTGTGGAACCAAAAATACCCTGTCAATCAGGGCTCGGTATGGGCCTATTTACCGATCGAACAATACCGCCAGCAATTTCAAATCAAAGCGATGCCAATAGTGTTAGAATTAGCGCCCAGCGCGCCTCAAGACCCTCAATTAAGAAGGGCATGGGAGCAAATTAATGATCAATGGGTGGCCAAACATAAAGGCTACGCTTTTCAATGGTTCGCCATGGCTCTGGCATTTTTCATCGCGTGTTTGGTGTTGCTCCAGCGACACATTCGATCAAAGCGAAAAGCACAAGCCCCTAACTAAGTATTTAAATCATGTCTGAACCAGCCAATAAAAATTCACAACCAGCTAAGATAGTTGACCCCAAAACCCTATTTTGGAATCGCGTTCAGTTGATTCTGATTTTAGTGGTTTTTACAGCACCTATTGCCGGAGCGTATCTCTACAAGCCCAAGGCCTTTAACAACTACGGCGATATTTACTCGCCAGTGCGCATTGTGGAGAACTTGCAGATGCAGGGAGTTGACGGTCCGGTTGAGCTTGATTCTTTTCGTCGTCAATGGGTATTTTTAATTGCCGCTGAAACTCAATGCTCGCAAGCCTGCGAAGATAACCTTCTTAAGATTCGGCAGCTACGCTTTATGCAAAACAATAATATGACGCGCATTCGCACCGTGTTCATGCACACAAATCTTGCGCCGATATCGGCCTCAGACCTTGCTGCCAAATACTCTCCCGTTGAATCCTATGCAGTTGAGGCACAAGCCTTTGAAGCGTGGTCTAAA
>JBLHME010000084.1:0-11983 GCA_047623225.1 Cryomorphaceae bacterium | reverse complement strand
AGCTGATGACCGAACTTTGCAAGTCATCGGATAAATCTCTGGCAGGCATTGCGGCAAAGGCGATCAAGGAGTGTCGATACCACTTGCGACGCAGTAAAGATTGGGTGCTACGGCTTGGTGATGGTACGGATGAAAGTCATCAGCGGGTTCAGAATGCTTTTGATCAACTTTGGGGATATACGGCTGAGCTTTTTGAGATGACCGACTCCGAGACAGAACTGTTAGCACAAAACATTTCAGTCGACAAAGCACAACTAAAAGAGGCCTGGTTAAAGCAGGTAACAAACACGCTAACGGAAGCTACTTTAGATCTCCCTAATGATGAATGGGCTATAAGCGGCGGACGAGCGGGTATTCATACTGAGCACCTGGGTCAAATATTAGCCGAGCTTCAGTATTTACAACGAGCTTACCCTGGATTAAATTGGTAGGTCACTGAGAAACCCAATGATAAACGCTAGCTCAAATCTGGATAACGACACTGGTCAAATTTGGTCGTTACTGGATCAGATCACTGACCCAGAGATACCGGTTATTTCTATTCGCGAGTTAGGCATTCTGCAGGATATCCGGGTCGAAAAAAATACCGTCGTTGTGGTGGTTACACCGACCTATTCTGGCTGCCCGGCAATGCGCGAGATTCGCCAGGATATTGCTAAGCTACTGGCAGATGAAGGCTACCTAAAGGTGCTTGTGGAAACGCAATTGGCTCCGGCCTGGACCACCGACTGGATAACCCCAGAAGGCGCGAAAAAGTTGCATGACTATGGCATTGCCCCCCCACAGCCTCGCGGCGAAGGTAAAATTTCCTGTCCGCTTTGCGGCTCCAACAATACACAACTGATTAGTGAATTTGGTTCAACAGCCTGTAAGGCACTTTACAAATGCACCCGCTGCTTAGAACCATTTGATTATTTTAAGTGCATATAAAATTACCGAAATCGAATTAAATAATATGAAATTTTACCCTCTGACAATCAGCGACGTACGAAAAGAAACCGACACGGCTGTTTGCATTAACTTTGACGTTCCAAGCGAACTAAAAGACAAATTCATTTTCATTCAGGGCCAATACCTAACGCTTCAAACTACTATTGATGGAGAGCAAGTAAGGCGATCTTATTCAATCTGTTCAGGCGTGGACGATAACCGCCTGCAGGTGGGTATTAAAGAAGTAGAAGGCGGTCTCTTTTCAACCTTTGCAAATAACCTGCTGAAATCCGGAGACAACATCGAAGTTGCACCACCAGAGGGGAATTTTCATACTGCTATTGACCCGAATCAGCAAAAAAAATACATGTGTATTTGCGCCGGCAGTGGTATCACACCTATTTTATCGATTATTAAGTCGGTTTTATCAACCGAACCGCAAAGTCATGTCACGCTCCTGTTTGGCAACCGAAACTCCAATACTGTTATGTTTAAGCAAGAGCTTAGCCATATTAAAAATAGATACATGGAGCGTTTTCAGTGGGTCAATATTCTTAGCGCAGAACAACAAGATGCTGAGGTATTGTTTGGTCGGCTTGATAACAACAAAGGCGGTGAGCTACAGACTAAGAAACTGATTCATATACCCTCCACCGATGAGTTTTTTCTGTGCGGCCCAGAATCAATGATTACCGGTGTGTCTCGCGGCTTGCGCTCCAGTGGGATCGACGAATCACGCATCCATTACGAGCTATTTTTCAGTTCAGCTGAAGATGCCCAAACAGTGGTCGAAAAGCACCATAAGCGGGTTGAGAAATACGCCGGCCAAAGCAGCGTAGTGTCGGTTAAAGTAAGCGGCAGAACGATCATGTTTGACCTAAATAAAGATGGTGAGAATATTCTCGATGCCGCAATGAACAATGGCGCTGACTTACCGTTTTCCTGTAAGGGCGGCGTATGCGCTACCTGTAAGGCCAAGGTGGTGGAAGGAAGTGTGGATATGGATATCAATCACTCTCTTAGCTCCCAGGAAGTAGAGGAAGGCATGGTACTGACCTGCCAGGCTCACCCTACTAGCGATAGTTTAGTGATTGATTTTGATCAGATTTAGTTTGAAAACTCATTCTTCAACCGGGAAACGCATCGCATAGTTTGGTGTATCACATGGGTCTGCGGGTTCTGTGCTCAAGCTGTCATCTACGGCACCAGCATTGTGTTGCAAATGCTGATAATGCACATTCGCAGCTTGATAGATTTGCCTATAGATTTTTCCGCATAGGATAAATGCCTCATAGCCCACCCAATTATCTGGCAACAACTGCATGGGTAAATGAGGATCACGCAAAATTGCACGCCGATACTCGTCCATCATCAATAATCGCAGGGACAACATCTCTGCATTACCTCCTTGCATGGTGAGCTGGCCCTGTTCATCAAGCAGCGGTGAAAAGTCTTGGATAAATTGCGTATACGCGGTTTCGACTTCAGAGACTGGCATGCACATAGCCGCGAGCTCGCGGTCGTCAATATCCAGACCCAACTCTACATTTTGGATGTTTTCACAGCGCATGGCGATTACCTTACCGCGCAGACCTAGTCGGTTTATGCGTTCCGCGACAGGCTCGATATTACTGCTGGGATGTGCCCACACCCGTTTTGTCACCGGCCCAAACCCAATCCAAGATAGTTGTTGTTCCAGCTCACGCCTCAACTCCGCGTCCAGAGACTGAACCACCAGAAACACCAGTGTCCAAGAGCCGTCCCAATCTGAGGTGTCGCTATAATAAATCAAGCGCTCGGCGCGCCTAGCTTGACTGTCACCGAGTTCTGTTAGCTGGTAATAACTTTTGCGCCCGGACCGAGTCGCTGCTAACCAGTCTTCCTCCCGCAAGCGGAACAAGGTGGTTCGCACCAGGCGATCATTAACGCCCAACAATTCAAGCGCAGCAAAAACTGTCTGCACCCAAGCATGACCATCATTAGCCGCGACCACATCACCAAAGAAGGTTGATACTAGTGACTTTGCGTGAACTCGTCGGTCTTGTAGTAAAGAATCAAGAAATTCACCGATATCGTCCTCTATCGAAGACTGTGAGCTGGATAATTGCAATTTCGTATACTGTCTGGAATATAATTTTTAAAACTGCTTCTAGTGTGATTGCTTGTTAATAAATTGTTCTATCGCCAAACCAATCGACAGCAATTGACGATCACTGTCTCTAGGGCCATCCAACAGAATGCCAATAGGCAAACCCTCACTATCTTGCCCTGCAGGCAGAGTCAAGCTGGGGATACCTGCATTTGAAGACGGGTCGGTATTTCGAATATAGGTTGGAAAAGTAGGCACTTGCGCTCCATTTAATTCAACCGTTTCGTCACTGCTTACAATCGGCTGCGCAGTGAGTACGGTTGTTGGCATCAACAGCGCCGCTATATCGTAATCGTCAAATGTTTTTTGATACATGGATTGTAACGCAGGTCTAAACTCTTGGATAGCCTGCCTATAGGCCTGCTCTGGCATTGCCTGCTCACCCAACTGACTAACGACCGTGGCTTTAACATCTGGACTAGCGATAGCATCGACTAGCTGGCGCATCGACACGCCGGTACCTTGAGATTCTAGGTAAGCGGGTAGCTCACGAATAAATTCGTATAGAACAACGGGAAAACTCACGCCATTATTGAGCTCCTCCAGCCCAGGCATGTCGACGTCAATCATCACTACACCCGCGTCAACAAGCATTTCAATTGTTTGCTGCATCACCGTAGCGACATCCGCTGAAAGATTATGGTAAAAATATTCCCTCGGTATGCCCAAACGTAAGCCCTTTAGTTCAACAGTCTTAAGCGCTGACTTACAATCACTCATCACACAGTCTAGAAGGGCCGTATTGGTCACATTGTTGGCTATCGGCCCAACTGTGTCACGAGTTTCAGAGACAGGCGTAACTCCGCCGGACGGATAGCGCCCCAAGCTTGGTCGGAAACCCACAACGCCATTCAATGCTGGAGGAATACGAGTAGAACCTCCGGTGTCCGTTCCCAAGCCCATGTCGACAATCCCTGCTGCGATTGCGACTGTCGTGCCACCACTGCTACCGCCTGCAATTCGGCTCGGGTCTCGAGCATTTCGGACAGGCCCAAAAGCCGCGTTATTACTGGTTATACCGAAGGCTAATTCATGCATATTGGTCTTGCCCAAAACAATGGCACCGGCGTCCAGTAAACGCTGGACCGCAGGGTTATTTGTGTTCGGCACAAAGCTCTTTAGTGAAGGCGTTCCTGCCGAGTTGGGCATACCCGCCACATGAGTATTATCTTTAACCACAATGGGTATGCCGTGTAATGGCCCGAGCGGCTCACCCGCTTCTGCGGCATCCTGCGCTACTTGAGCAGCGGCGAGCACCCCAACCTTATCCAGATAAATAAACGATCCAAGACTTATGTTTGCTTCAGCCCGCTGCAAAGCCGATTGCATTCTCTGAACTATATTGGCGTCATCCTGGCCTGCTTCATTGTGGCTTGGCTGCGATGCGCTTTTTGATACCGAGCTGTCTATCACTTCGATCTGTACCGCTGTCGCTTTTACTTGCTCAATAGAAAATGGAATAACTTTAGTTTCAAAGTTTGAATATAGGTCCATTTGATCCTTGTTATGCAGTGAAGCAGTGCCGTCTGGTGCTATAAACCCACTCTGCCCAGGAGGAATGACATCATAGGCGACGAACTTGCCATCTCTGGCTATAAAGAAGTTATTTTCGCTGCCTCTGTTCATGTAGGCCGGTAGTGACACCAAGGCGTCTTCTGAGGCCTGTGGAACACCACGAAAATTGTAGGGCTTCCAGGTCATCGGCGCTGGCGCTATAGACCAGAGCGACATATCGCTACCATATTCTTTGCTTAGTGTTTTTATTGTTTCACTAAAACTCTGCGCTAGCACCACTGCCGGCTCGATACCATTAAAAAAGTCGTATGAGTCGGCTCCGCTGGCTAGCGAATCCAAATTGCGTAAGATTACCTTTGCTCCTACACTGGACCCCATTGACGCACCCAATGGATTGCTAGGATTATTGCTTGCCCCATACATAGCGTATTTGGCCTCACCGATATCATCTTTCAAAACCCTGCTAAACAATATTTTTGTCCAATTCTCTATGATCAGTTCAGCTGCGCCATAATTTCCATTCTCCTCAAGGCGCCATTCTCGGTCCCAATTTTCAACAATCTCAAATGCTTTTTGAGCCGGTGAATTTTTTGCCGCGTTTGACATCGCCTGCTTAAGATAAGGTAATAAAAAGGTGGCTGATACATCGTCATAGCTAATACGTTCGACAATAGCCCACACATCATCAGCAGTCATTTTCTGTGACGAACTTAGCTCATCCATAATGTGCTTTGAACGATCTGCCTTGCTCCAAGTATAGGTCCACAGATCACTCGCGAGCCAACCTGCGGCCGGCCGATTGTTCCAGTTCACAATGTAACCTTGATCCGGATTACGCACATTGGGGTTATCCGCATAAGGTGCAAAACCCAACCAGTCTTCACTACCAGTACCATCACTGGGTAGTCGCGAGTCCTGCGAATCGGCACGCAGCGGGTAGCGGCCACCATGGGTGTAACCTAAATTACCACTGACATCCATATAATAAAAATTGATGTTTGCAGCCACTTTGCCTAAACGTGATTGCACCGCATCCATGGTCTTGTCTTTCGCCAAATTCACCCACGCCATCAGTGTTTGCACTTCGGCGCCTTCCCAAGCTCTGGCTCGCGTATAAGCGATGCCTTTATCTCTGTCTATTGAAAGCACCATGCCATGCACCGAGCGTCTCGCTAGCGCCTCGACAGAGTCGGCATCTTTGACCTTAATGGTTTCAATCCAGGTTTCAAATTTCTTGTGTTGATTATCATGCAGGTAGTGTTCTGGTTTTCCACTTACAAGTTGCTCACGAAAAACATCGACCTGATCGCTCATGCCGGCGGTACTTCCCCAACTCACATGGTTATTGTGTGCGAAAAGCAAGGTCGGCAGCCCTAGCAGGGTATTGCCAACCACGTCAAAGTCTCCACCATGCAAACCAATCCCATATACATAAGACGGTAAACCAAAATCGAACTGAGGCCCGTTTACCAGCGCGCCATCGGCATCGCTTAGCTTACTACCAGTCACCGACCAAAAATTGCTGGCTGCCTGATATTCTGGACTGATATAGCCGTATTCAGCGATTTGCGCTTGCGCGATTGCCTGCACGTGCGGCTTGTCGCTGGTGCCAATGAATTTACCATTTTGATCAAGCACTACACGCTTGGTGTACACCTCATCCAAAAATGGCTCTTTATTACGACTGGGCGTAATGGCCAATGCCGCTGATTCTTTGCGAGGCACCGTGGTTGGCGAACTCGGGTCAAGCAACCACTTAGACGCATCGAATATTTTCTGCGCTTTGTCTAGACCATGTAACTCTGTCAAACTGCTTAGCAGGCTGAGGCTGTCCAGCTCCGAATTAAAATCGGAGTAGCGATGGATAATCGAGCCAATGAAGATCATCGCAACATCATAAGAACTCCAATGCTCTGGCAAGAACCCAAAGTCAGTAAATTCTTTCGGTAACAAAGTGGCTTGCTGGTCTAAAACCTCACCCACCCGTTCACTAAAGCCTGCCGCGTAGGCCTCTAATATCTCTCTATCTTTAGCGTTGATCTGTTGCAGTTGGCGATCGACCGCGCGGTGGTCATAAGCGGTGCGCACATGTATATCCAAATCTAGATACTTGCTGCCTAGTACCTCGGCTACGCGCCCTTCTGCAGTACGCCGAAGCATTTCCATCTGAAACATTCGGTCAGCCGCAACAGCATATCCATAGCCAAAGTATACCCCATAATTACTATCAGCAACTACCTGTGGTGTTCCGTATTTATCTCGGTAAATGGTGACTGCCTCGGCGGACGTCAAAGCAGCGGCTTTGAGGTCACCCTGTGACTCTGGAGTTTGAGAAACCGCTGGCGACTCTGAGTCAGAACCGCAGGCGCTCAAGACAAGAGCGATTAGCAATACAAAAAAAGATGGGCGCATCGCTGCACCCATCCACTCACCTACTTCAACAATAGTTTTTTTTAGCATTTTAAATTATTCAATTTAAGTAAACACCCCGCAGCAAGCTGCGGGGTCTCTATGGTGCCAACCATTATTTTATATACGATGACACCGCGTGTAACGTATCCTGGTGATTAAAAGTTAACTGTACCAGTAACACCGTAAGTTGCTGGGGCACCCCAAACACCGATAGTGCCTGGTCCTATCCGATATGCGTGGGCTACATACTCTTCATCAGTAACATTCTGTCCCCACAAAGCAACACTGTACTTGTCATCTTCTGAGCTCCAAGTCATCCGTACGTCCACTATGTCAGCTTCATCAGCAATAGTTTCTGTGAATGTAACAAAATCAAAATGCTGGGAATCAGTATGACTGTATTGTACCCTGAAATCATACTCGCCCACACTTGTAGGTAAGCTGTATTCGAGAACCAGATTGTAAGTATTCTCTGGCGACTGCCGCAAAGGCAGACCGGAATAGTCAGATGGTCCGTTAAAGCCATCTAAGACCAAGTCATTGGCCTCAGCGTCTAGATACGCATAGTTACCCGAAATTCGGAATTGTTCGGTTGCATACCAAGTAAAGTCGAGTTCTAAGCCGGTAATATCGGCACTGCCAATATTAGTCGTTTGGAATGTCCCAAACACAGAACTAGGTACAGGACCAAACCGAACCACTTGCAAGTCCTCGTAATCCATCGAGAAGAGAGTGCCGTTGACGCGCAAAGTATTATCCAGGAAATCGCCCTTAAAGCCTAATTCAATGTTCGTCACGCCTTCTGGATTAACAGGATTGGTTGCTGCCGATTGAACTCCTTGTGAGCCTGCAAAACCACCTGATTTATAGCCCGTTGAAACGGTACCAAAATACATCACATTTTCATTCGGTCGATATTGCAGCGACGCCATCGGCGAAAAATCATCCCAATCATCCGAGGCTGGCGCAATAAATGCCTCAGCGATAATGCCTAATGAGGAACCTACGCGATTACCGCCGAATACACAATTTGAGGTGCTTGCAAAACCGGCGCTTAGGATCTCTTCATCGCTTAAGCCGCAGTTGGTTGCTGATGCAATGTAGTCTCGTTCATCTTTTGTGAATCTAGCGCCGACAGTTAGTTTCCATTCATCGTTAAAATCATAACTTCCCTGACCATAGATTGCGTAGCTAGTTGTTTCATTCTGGGTACGAGTCCATTCGTTGCCTACCACTATTTGGCCAGTCGCTACCGTATTTCGATCAATGCGGAATTGCTCTTGCCGATCAGTATCTTCAGTGAAATAGTATAATCCAGCTACGTAATTGAATTTTCCATCCAACTCCGATGTCCAGCGAATCTCTTGCGAAAAGGTGTCAATGCTCTCCTCTATGTCATCAACTACATCCAGTCCAAAGACACCCGCTGCTAAATTAAACCCCCCGCCTAAGGGTGCGCCCACCGATTGCATTTCCCAGTCGGTCTCAACATTGCGCAGTCCAGTAATGGTGGTTATCTTGCCATTGGCAAAGCCGATATCGCCTTGAAGGCTTATGCCAGAAGCTTCACGAAGATTAAAGCCATAGACCGGTGATGCATTGGTACCTGGGCGACCGGCACCGAGAGTTTGTGCAGCACCAACGTAATCAAAATTACCATTGACAATCGGCGCTCGACCGGCGTCTTTACGATCATCGTCCATATAGTCGGCCGACAATAACCACTCGGAATTGTCATTACGCCACATCAACTGGCCGCGTAAAGAAGTCTGATCTTCATCTTGTACATCTTCGTTCAGTAATGTGTTGCGAACAAAACCATCATGTTCTCGGTGGTTAACCACGAGTTTGCCGGAGAGATTGTCCGATAGTGGTCCCGAATACATACCTTGATAACGCAGAATACCTTCATTCCCTACAGTCACTGCCGCTTTGCCTAGCATTTCTTCGCTGGGCTTTTGCGTTACCACGTTAATCGCACCACCAATTGCATTGCGACCAAAAAGGGCTCCTTGTGGTCCTTTCAGAACCTCAATACGCTCTAGGTCGAACATATCAAAGTTAATGCCTGCGTTGCGACCAATGTATATACCATCAAGAAACAAGGCAACCGAATTATCCAAGCCGGCACCATCGTCTGCTGAGCTGACACCGCGCAAGGAAATCAAAGATTGTCCTGGCGCAAACTCGCCTAGAGTCATTCCTGGCACATTCGTGGCAAGCGAACCAGCATCAAAAATATTAGCCGCTTCCAACTGTTCAGCACTGATTGCGGTCACCGTAATCGGCACATCTTGAATACTTTGTGTTCGATGTTGCGCAGTAACTACTACCTCTTCGATCTGAGATCGCTGCGCGAATGCGGGTGTGGTCGCGGCGAATACCGCCCCCACTCCAATCACTAAAGACGTTAGTCTAGGTTTACTGCATATCGTGAATTTCATTATCTCTTCCTCTGGTTTGTTAAATAATTATTCTCGTTTTAGTTTGCTGGCGAAGTTTCAATATTACTGGCTAACTCGGCTGCTACTAACTGGTTGTCAAAACGTTCTCTGTCTTCAACTGAAGCTGCACTGCGATCGGTAACGGAGAAAACGTACATGGTAATAAAGGCGGCTGTCATGGTAAATAGAGCAGGATAGTCGTACGGAAAAAGTGGCACATCTGCGCCAAAAACACTGACCCAAACTTTAGGGCCACTCACTATCAAGCCTATTGACGATACAAAGCCTACCAAGCCGCCGACGACTGCACCGCGAGTGGTAAACCCGCGCCAATACATAGCCAGAATAAGAATTGGAAAATTCACACTGGCTGAAATGACCATCGGCATTACAGCAATAAACGCGACATTTTGATTTTGAAACAAAATGCCAAGAGCGATAGCGGCCGTACATAAAACCACTACCGTGATTCTAGAGATCAAAAACTCTTTACGCGGATCTGGCTTACCCTTGCTTAATAGTTCCGCATAGATATCGTGCGAAACGGCTGCCGAGCCTGCAACCGTTAACCCAGCGACCACCGCTAGAATCGTTGAAAATGCGACCGCCGACATAAAGCCCATTAGCAAATCACCACCCAAGGCATGCGCTAAATGAATCGCTGCAACATTGGTGCCGCCAATCAATTGTCCGTCGGCATGATATTGCGGATCACCACTTACAAACACGATGGTGGCGAAACCAATCAAAATCGTCATGATGTAAAAAAGCCCCATCATATTCGACGCATAGAACACAGACTTTTTGGCTGCCTGCATATCACGCACGGTAAACAGTCGCATCAATACGTGGGGCAAGCCAAGCGTTCCAAACATCATTGAGACGGCAATCGTTATTGCTTGAATTGGGTCTGAAAAAAGGCTACCTGGCTGCAGTATGAGCTCACCGCGAGGATGCGCGCTGACCGCTTTAGAAAACAAAGTGTCTAAATTAAAATTAACCGCCGCTAATAAGAGCACGCACATCAAGGCTGCACCACTCAATAGCAAAATAGCTTTAACAATTTGCACCCAGGTTGTGGCCAGCATTCCGCCTGCAGTAACATAGATAATCACCAGCAAGCCAACCATTGATACTGATACCGTATATGGGATACCAAATAACAGCTCTACCAGCTTTCCTGCACCAACCATTTGCGCGATCAAATAAAAGATAATCACCGAGATGGTGCCCAACGTGGCAATCATTCGGATTGGCCGTTGTTGCAAACGATAGGAGACAACGTCAGTGATCGTAAAACGACCAAGATTTCGCACCCGCTCCGACATCAGGAACAACATAATGGGCCACCCTGCCAGCGCTCCGACGGCTAGAATTAAGCCATCAAAACCAGCGCTATAGATAAGCCCTGAAATACCTAGGAATGAAGCAGCAGACATGAAATCGCCAGCGATGGCTGTGCCATTTTGACCTGCACTAATTTGTCCACCTGCAGTGTAGAACGCTGAACTCGAGTTAGTGTAGCTCGACGCCCAGTAACTGATCCATAAAGTAGCAACTACAAAAGCAAGGAAAATGACTATGGCTGATGTGTTGCCACTGCCTGATTCATTTGCGGCCCAGGCAGAAGTGCTAACAAAGGTGCTTGCCAGCAGCAAAACAATAAGTGACGTAGACCTTTTTATCATTGCTTGATCTCCAATCCTTGGTCGCCGATGCTCTGATCTGCGGTTTTTTGATCTGCGATATCTTGAACTACGCTTTTTTGCATAGGGTCCAGCCACTTCTCACTAATAAATATATACACCCATTCGAGTATAATCATCGTCACAATCACAGCGACAGTCGCAACAATCCCAATTGTTAGAGTTCCGCCTTGAGTTACCGGTTGCGCAAAGAAATCGCGGTAAAATGCTATGCCACCAACGAAAAATGCATGAACGCCAATCAACATCGCAGTAAGTGTGAATCGCACTCTGGAACGCAGCGTAACTAGTTTTATAAATGAAGATGTATTATGCAATTTGTTTTTAGTCTCAAATACGATTAAATCAAGCAAGTCTCAACAGCCCTATTTTGCAAACTTAACACGTTAACAAATTAAATGATACATGATTTCTCTGTAAGCGTACTCTTTTGTATCATATTGGCTTTGCGGTGCTTTTATTGACGATAGGCAGCTCAGCTCATACCTAGACTTTTTCGATGACCTACCAGCTAACGACGCATCTTTGAGTGCTGTGAAGGCGTTTGGTTTAGGGGCTATTATCATAGCGATCGGCGCGGTACTATCGAGAAATAGCATTACAACTGTAGTAGCAATTTAATTCGTAACAATGAGTTTCCGCTTTAGTGGGACGAATCGTTCTCAAGACTATTCACCCGTGTGACGAAAGATAACAATACAATTTCAATAACATAAAACAAAAAGACATCAAAATGACACAAGCTGAATCCACTGAACAATTAATTTCTCGCATTATTGACAATGGCCAAGTCAGCTTTCAACAGGTTCTGGTAATCGTTCTTTGCC
>JBLHME010000083.1:0-12268 GCA_047623225.1 Cryomorphaceae bacterium | reverse complement strand
CAAGAGAAACCATGCTAACGCCGACATTTTTCACCATGTGCTGAAGCGCTGCCTTTTGCGCAAAAGCGTGCCCGCGCAGGCCGTGCAAATAAAACACTATGGTTTTTTTTGCGCCGATTTCAAACGCTTTCATGATGTAGATTTCAAATAGTTATTGTTAGCAAAGGTTGGTGGTAGAGGCATCGATGAGCGAAAGTTAAACAGCCAGCGAGTCTTTATAACCTAAGAATTCATCATAGCTTCCAACAAAGCGTTCTATCTTCTGATCGTCAATTTCAAATATTTGCGTCGCTAAACTACTCACAAATTCGCGATCGTGGCTGACAAAGATCAGCGTACCGTCATAATTATCTAAAGCCAAGTTAAGTGATTCAATAGACTCCATATCTAAGTGATTTGTAGGCTCATCCATAACGATAATATTGGGTCGTTGCATCATAACTTTGCCAAATAGCATGCGGCCTTTTTCGCCACCTGACAATACTTTAACCGGTTTTTTGATGTCGTCTTTGGAGAACAATAGCTGACCCAAAACGCCACGCACAAATTGTTCATCTTCGCCGTTCTTACGCCACTGATACATCCAGTCATAGACATTCAAGTCACTTTCAAAATCACTTGCATGGTCTTGAGCGTAGTAACCAATTTCCACATTCTCTGACCATTTAATATTGCCAGCGCTGGCCTCAATTTCACCCAACAGATTGCGTATTAGTGTGGTTTTACCCGCGCCATTTTGCCCGATTACCGCGATGCGGCTACCTACTTCGACATTGAAATTTTGATTTTCAAACAACGGTTGATCGTAAACCATGCTCAAATTCTCAACTTCTAAGGCATTACGATAGAGCTTTTTGTCCTGATTGAAGCGAATAAATGGATTCACTCGACTCGACGGCTTAATTTCGTCGAGTTTGATTTTATCTAATTGCTTAGCTCGTGAGGTCGCTTGCTTGGCCTTCGAAGCATTTGCTGAAAAGCGGCTTACGAAGGTCTGCAACTCAGCTATTTGTACTTTTTTCTTAGCATTTTCTGAGTACATGCGTTCGCGAACCATAGTGGCCGCCGTCATGTACTCATCATAGTTACCTGGAAATAGTTTGATGTCCCCATAGTCCAAATCGGCCATGTGGGTGCACACTGAATTGAGAAAGTGACGGTCATGGGAAATAATCACCATGGTGCTACGCCGCTCTTTTAACATTTTTTCAAGCCAACGAATGGTGTGAATGTCGAGATTGTTGGTGGGCTCGTCGAGAAACAAAATATCGGGGTCTGAAAATAGCGCTTGCGCTAATAAAACGCGAAGCTTCCAACCAGGGGCCACCTTGCTCATAGGCCCGAAATGCTGTTCGATGGGTATACCCACTCCCATTAACAACTCGCCTGCTCTAGATTCAGCGGTGTATCCATCCATCTCGGCAAATTCCATCTCGAGGTCGGCAACTTGATTGCCTTCTTCCTCGCTCATTGCTGGCAAGCCATAGATGCGCTCACGCTCTTGTTTGACTTCCCATAAGGCCTTGTAACCCATTATCACAGTATCAATAACATTGAACTTTTCGTAGGCAAACTGGTCCTGATTTAGCTTGCCAATGCGTTCATTCGGCGTAATCGACACATTTCCATTTGTAGGCTCTAGCGAGCCGTCGAGAATTCGCATGAAGGTGGATTTACCACTGCCGTTAGCGCCGATCAGACCATAACGATTGCCATCGCCAAAGTTTACGGAAATATCTTCAAACAATGGCTTGTCGCCAAATTGCATGGTTATGTTTGCAGTAGAAATCATGATTTTTTGTGAGTGAAAAATTAGTCGGCTAATATACCGATTTGCTCGGTTAAGGAAAAGCGCTAAACGGCGATATACTGGTGATTAAAAACGACGAAAGGTCCGACACCATAGAGGCGTCGGACCTTTTTGAAAAAGACATTTGCGAATACTTAGAACGTTAATTGAAAACGCACACGCAACTCATTGCCTTCATCCTCGTCGTTATTGTCTTCGCCATCAGTGTAGTTAATACCTAAGCGTACATTTTTATGCGCATACCAATTCAATCCAATAGTATAGGCCGTCGCATCAGTATTACTTAACTCGATGTCACTGTGATTTCCATCACCATCTTCATAGCGTGCAACCAACTCCCAGGCTCCGCCCCTGCCATTAGGTGAGACTCGCTTGAATTTACCTCCCGAATAAGGTCTTGTTTCACCGGTGAGAATATAACCAGCTTGAACATAATAGCCGCTTAGATCATCATTAATACCCTCTTCAGCATCTACATATTCAGCTTGAATATGGAACGGGCCAGAAGATGCAGCGGCTTCAAAACCGAGTGCGCTGGCATCTTCAATATCCTTATAAGCCAAACCAAAGTGGACAACGCTATTATCGGTCTTGATAGGCGCAATAGTGTAACGAGCAGCAAAGCCAGTTTCTTCCCCAGCTTCATCTGCATTTACGTCATCAGTGAATACAGCAACACCATAGGTTTGATTGCCTCCGAGTTTGCCGTGTAGCTGCACGCCTTCTTTACGCCCTACTGCATAACGCTCTGTAATTGCCGAACGCTCAAGCACGCTAATATCTTTGGAAGAGGTTAGCAATTCAAGGCCAAACGGCATGTTTTGGTTACCGATAGTTACATTTGCCGCCTCGCCCCAACCGCCGTAACGAAGATATAAATCTTCTACGCCATCACCATTGGTGTTGAACTGAGTTTTAAAACTCCAGTCGCCACCAATCTTGCCACTGGCATAAACACGACCACGGCGCAGATTAAAGCCATCTTCGTCAGTAATGCTATTTTTCTCAGCCTTATTGTAGTCATACATTATACGACCACCAAATTTAAATTCGTAATCTCCACTGGTCACTTTCAAGCCGCCTTTGGTAGAAACTTGTGTTTCAGCATTAACGTTGCTAGAAATCAACGCGGCGGCGGCGATAAACGCCGTTATTAATTTAATCTTCATTTAACTCAAACCTCTTCATTAGGAATAGTGCGCATTGTTTTTGCGCTTCAATATGTCTATTTAGTAGACGAGCGTATTCTGCCGAGGCTTGGTTACAGCTTTATTACAGGTGATTATCCCTTTCTGACCCTGCCATAACCCAAAAGAGCCGGTAAACACCGGCTCTTTTGGAATTGATAAGAAGCTGATTTACCCGCCGCCTTCATCAGCTTTAGCTTTATCGGCTTCGACTTCATCTTTACTTGAATCACTCGGCTTAATTAGCTGTGGTGGTAAGGTAATGTCTTCTACCGGTACCGCCATCGCTGCTGCTTTCTCAGCTTTGGATTTTTTACCCGCACAACTGCTAAGCATTAATGTGGTGGCTAGAACGATCAAAATCGTATTCAACCATGATTTTCTTAATGTCATTATGGTTTGACCTTATTTATTAAATTAGGAGGCTATAATAGCAAAAATAATCCTAATAAATTGACCAGCGCTCAACTTATCACCTACTAATTTATGACTAAATCAAAGCATTTGCTGTTAGGCCCCTGCGTCGCCGTGTTTGTTTTCATCACTATGAGTGTAAATGGCGTGGCGTATTTGGCTGCTATCACTGCAGCCATTACCACTCTCACTGCTTGGTGGTGGGCCACCGAAGCGCTGCCGGTACCTGCAACCTCATTGATCCCGTTCAGCCTTTTTCCTTTATTTGGCGTACTCAATCATAAGCAGGCAGCAGCAGGCATGGGTTCCCATATCATTTTGTTGATGTTAGGCGGTTTCATTATGGCAAAGGCTTTGGAGAGGTCGAATGCGCACAAGCGCTTTGCGATGGCAATACTCAGAGCATTGGGTCAAAAAAGCAATAAGCAATTAGTCTTAGCTTTCATGCTGACAGCTGCATTGTTGTCGATGTGGATAAGCAATACCGCAACTTGCCTGATGTTGATGCCCATTGTTTTGGCGTGCTTACAGCAAGTAAACGATGAAAAACTCTCAACGCCGCTAATTGTGTCGGTCGCCTATGCTTGCTCCATCGGCGGAATCGCCACGCTCATTGGCACACCACCTAACGTTATTTTCGCGGGCATATATGAAGAGGTAACCGGCCGCGAATTCGGCTTTCTCGACTGGATGAAAATAGGTGTGCCGATTGTCGCCTGCATTTTGCCTATTGCTTGGTTATGGCTTACACGCAACGTCAGCGGCCACAGCACGGTCGATTTGCCGTTGCCGACACCTTGGACCAAAGACGAAAAGCGTGTCGTCATTGTGTTTGCCTGTATTGTCTTTCTTTGGGTTTTTAGAACGCAACCTTTTGGTGGATGGACTGGCGCGATTGGCGCCTCCGGCGTAGGCGATGCCAGCATCGCTATGCTTGGCGCGTTGGCCATGTTTGTGGTGCGTTCCGAACGAGGTCAAGGATTGTTAGATTGGGCCAGCGCGGTGGATATCCCCTGGGGAATCCTTTTAATGTTTGGTGCAGGCATTACCATCGCCAAAGCTTTTTTCGAAAGCGGTTTGGCTGATCTTATTGGCGTGGGCTTGAGCTCTGCGATCGTCGGGATGCCAATCTATCTTGTGGTTTTATTAGTTTGTTTATCAATTACTTTTTTCACTGAATTGAACTCGAACCTGGCAACCACAACACTAGTTTTACCGATACTGGCGGCCACTGCTGGGCCTGCTGGAATTCCACTGGAACTGCTCATGATACCGGCCACGATTTCGGCATCCTGTGCTTTCATGTTGCCTGTTGCTACAGCGCCCAATGCCATTGCTTACGCTACCGGGCGAGTGTCAGTTAAAGAAATGATGCGCGAGGGCTTTGCGCTCAATATAATGCTGGCGCTGGTGATTAGCGCTCTGTGCTTTTTTATTCTGGGTTAGCAAGGTTTACTCAAGATGGTTCATTTGACCGATGCGAATTATCATTTCGGTTACAATTTGCAGATCAACTAGAAATTGCTCAACGGTCTTAAACTCGTTGGCGTTGTGCCCAGTATATTTCTCATCAGGCATGGATAATCCAAATTGCACACCATTTGGCAAGAAGTGCACCGAGGTACCGCCCGCAGAAGACCCAAACTCTCGTGGCATGCTTAAACTTTCACTGGCTATATCGAGTAATGTATTTACCCACCTACCTTTTGGGTCACGATACATGGCTTCTTTTGCGCGCCATGAAAACTCCATCTCTATAGCAGTTTTAGTTTGCCAGTTAGCTATAGTGCTGCGTACTTCTGATTCTAGTTGTGCAATTTCACTGCCCACAGGAATTCGCAGATTCACCGAGATTTCAATACTACTGTCATCCTCAGCCACCTTGATGAATGCCGCGGTCAAAGGCCCCATAAAGTCGTGCTCAAAGGCTATTCCGAATTTTTGGCCAAGATAGTCAAGACCCCAGTTCTCACTGGCGTATTGTGCTACATCGTTAATCTGGTTGGCTTTAACGGAAACTGTTGATTGCACATGGTGAATAAACATCAACATGCGAGGGATGGGATTTACCCCTGACTCTGGTGCCGAGGAGTGTGCAGAATCACCGGTGACGGTCAACATCACTGCATCGCCCAGTGGGCTCGCAGTAATACTGAAGTTGCCGCCATGTTGTGCTAAAAACCCTTCAGCTAGATCGCTGAGCTGTTGCGCGGTTTGGTTTGGTGTGGCGCTGAGTATCTTTGATTGTGAAACAGAGGGGATTTGGTTTGTCGCCAAGCCACCGGTTAGCGAAACAAATGCGATATCGCCATCACTCCCTTGCCTTTTTGGGAAAACTGTTTTTATTACACTAAAGCCTTTCTCGGCAATCACCACCGGATAATCGCCATCAAGTGCAAAGTTATAGTCGGGGGTGGGGTTGCGTTTAAAATAGTAATCTATAGCAGTCGAGGTGGTTTCTTCTGTGGTGTCTACAATCAGCTTGATATCGTTCCAGAGGCTAATATGCTCCTCTTTTATTACTCGCAAGGCGTACATCACAGCGACCATGCCGTTTTTATCATCTTGGGTTCCTCGCCCATACAGTCGACCACCGATACGCGTCATCTTAAATGGGTCTAATTTGGTTCCGTCCGGCAATACCCAATTGTCAGGATTGGCGGGGACTACATCTGCGTATGCGTGCAGGCCAATCAACACTTCACCCCTACCCTTAAGACTAATCTCATAGACCCTGCCGCCCACATTGCGATAATCTAGGCCAAATTTACGTGCCAGCGAACCAGTCTTTTCTCAAACCTTATAAACTGATGGTTATTATGGTTTTCTACGCCTTGCACTTGAAACGTAGGATAAGCAACCAACTCTTCGAGCGTGCGAATCACATCGCATCGCCACCGTACTTTAATTGCGCATAAACACCCAACAGTCGAAATAGAGTTTCGCGCTCAATAGGGGTTAATGTTTCATCGGTGGCGAACTCTCCAATGGCTTTATGATCAGCCTTAGAAGAATATGCTTCGCCGTTAAAATACGATTCAGCCATAAAGCTTCTGAAACTATCAAATGGTCTGCCGGCGTATTGCAGAGCGATTTTATGCGCTGTGGGGCCATCAATGTTGGCCTGCGCAGGGGTATTAACGGCCAATAATATTAGTGTTACCAGGCTAAGGGCTATTGTTGCTATGTTTGCCTGGCGCAGTACGCGCATCGATGATATCACTCTAAGATTCCCCGCTAGTTCTGTTGTGAGTCGTTAACCACTCACGCTTGTTTATTTTGTACAGCAGAGGCTCTGCCAAAGAGTGCCCTTGAGCAAGACCTGGGGAGACAATATTAGGCGACTGCCTAATCAATCCAAGCTTTTGCATGACGCGTTCAGAAGCCTTATTCAAAACAGGCGTCATCGATACAACTTCCGACAAGCCGGTTTTTTCAAACACATAGTGAAGAGATGCTTGTGCACCTTCGGTGGCATAGCCCTCTCCCCAATGACCTTGGGCCAAGCGCCAACCGATATCAGAGCAAGGCGCAAAGGGCAGGCATGATGCAGAATAATTCACCCCTATAAAACCGATACATTCTCGAGTGTCACGCAGCTCTGCAGAAAAAACCATAGCCCAATCGGTCAATCAATTCACTTAATCGGTCAATTTGTGCATCGCTTTGCGCCCGCGTTAACGTTTTCGGAAAATACTTCATCACCTGTTCATCAGCATTAAATGCCGCAAATGGTTGGCGATCACTATCGCGCCATTGGCGTAAAATCAGCCGCTCAGTTTGTATGGTGCCCATATTTGGTTCCTAAACAAATCTGCGCGCATATTAACACCTCGAGACTCTGGTTACTTTCTTTGCTTTTCGCGGTAATATTGCTGACTCGCGAGCAGGCTGACTAACCAGTCAATCGCGACCCAAAAACGTGAGACTCAAACGATGAAATTAGGCGTGGTAATGGACCCAATCCAGTCCATTAATATCAAAAAAGACAGTACTTTTGAAATGATTTGGCAAGCACAAAAGCTGGGCTGGCAAGTCGAATATCTCGAGATGAGTGACCTTTCAATTGATAACGGAGTAGCGCTTGGGATGGCTGGTAAGCTAAAGGTGCAACAAAACCCACTTAGCTGGTTTGAGATATCCGAGCCTAGGACCATCGAGCTCGGTGATCTGGATGCCATTCTGATGCGCAAAGACCCTCCTTTCGACATGGAGTATGTCTACTCAACCTATATCCTAGAGCTAGCCGAGCGCCAAGGAGCATTGGTGGTTAACTCTCCTCAAGCGCTTAGAGACTGCAATGAAAAAGCCTACTGCGCTTGGTTTCCTGAAGTTTGCCCAGAAACGATAATTAGCCGAAATGCCAATCAATTTAAAGAATTCATTAGTAAGCATGGGGATGTGATTCTAAAGCCTCTTGACGGCATGGGAGGAACTTCGATTTTTCGTGTAACGCAGGGCTCCCCCAATGTTAATGTGATTATTGAGACCTTGACTGAGTATGGCCAGCGTTATGCGATGGGGCAAAGATTCATTCCTGATATCACTGCTGGCGATAAACGAATTTTAATGGTGAACGGGCAAGCGGTGCCTTACGCTTTAGCTCGAATACCAACTAAGGGCGAAACCCGCGGCAATCTTGCCGCTGGTGGTCGCGGGGTCGCGCAACCTTTAAGCGAAAGTGACTTTGGTATTGCTGCCATTGTAGGTCCCGAGCTGGTCAAGAGGAACATACTCTTCGCTGGGCTTGATGTTATCGGTGACAAGTTAACCGAAATCAATGTAACAAGCCCCACTTGCATCATGGAAATAAACGCAGAATACGGCACTAACATAGCATTAGATCTAATGCGCGCGATCGAACAAAAACTGGCGTAGCGTAGCCAGCATCTAGCCATGAACGAAAATCAAGACTTACTCAGCGTTACGGCGTTTTTCTCTGCCCTGGCGCACGCGGTAATTATTCTTGGAATAAGTTTTAAACTGCCTGACATTGCAGACCGCTCTAACATTGATAATACTTTAGACGTGGTTTTGCTCAACGTGAGCAATAAGGAAGAACCTCAACAAGCCGATACAATTTCAACTTCAAACAATGCTGGCGGTGGAGAAGATGAGAAAGAAGCGACTTCTCCCGTGCCGTTTGAAGCGGTTAACCCCTCCCCCATTGATTCTATTTTGTTAGTTGCGGAGCAACAGCCTGTTAGCACTCTTACACCGGATCAATTAATTACTGCTGAATCAGGCGATATTGCGGTGGCAAGGCTGGCACCTGATCACACAAAACTTAAAGCCCAAGACAAATTGATCGGCAATGACATACTCACAACCAAGTCATTGCGCCAATTAGAAAGAGAAAGGTTGATTGCCAAAATTGCGCAGACGCAAGAGGATTACAACAAGCGACCGAACAAAAAGTTTCTCTCACCCACTACTAAAGAACACGGAGCCGCAAAGTACTTAGACCAATGGAGCAAAAGCGTAACCCGCAATGGTAATGCAAACTTTCCGGTGCAGGTCAAAGCAAATAAGCTCTCAGGCATGTTGATTGTAACGGTCGAAATAAACCCCAACGGCACCATTGCAGACCTGAAAATATTGTCGCCGTCTCCGCATAAACTACTTAACGATTCGGCGCTGAGGATAATACGTAACGCATCACCATTCGCTGCTTTTCCAGATGATGACTATTTTGCAGGTACCGATATTTTAGTAGTCACTCGGTCAATTCATTTTCTCTCTAATAACCAAATCATCAGTACTGCGGCACCTCGATAGCTGTGACCAAACGCGCTCACACCATTCTTTGTTTTGACATTGGCCTGAAACGGACAGGCGTTGCCAGCGGGCAAAGTTTAAGCAAAACAGCTAACCCAGCAGGGCAACTGTTGGTGTCAAATGGCCGTCATGACTGGGATCAGCTAGATAGAATAATTGCCCAATGGCAACCAACCTTGATTGTCATCGGAGATCCCAAAACTGAAGATAGCCATTTAAAAAAATCGATAAATCGGTTTAAGAGTCATATTCAGCAAAATCATAAGATACAGCTAGTTGATGTTGATGAAACCTTGAGTTCAAACGCTGCAAACATTGAGCTTGCCAATAGAGGTTTTACGCAATCGCGCAAAACTGAGTTGCGTGACCAAATTGCCGCCTGCTTGATTCTACAAAGCTATTTCAATTCCAACTTGGGCGGCGCATAAGCCAAACAAGCACTAGATTTACAGTCTGGTAAAGTAGTCGAGCAGCTTGACGCTATGCTATTCTTCGCCGAATCTAATTGATGCTGTGCACCTAGACATGCTGCCATTTAAATCGTTGATCTCTTCTGACCAATTAACGCCCAATATAATTGAGCGTTTGTTCTCAACAATTGACGACATGGCACAACGGGTTAAGCAACATGGCCGCATCGATTTACTCGAAGACAAAATAGTCGCCCTGCTGTTTTTTGAACCAAGCTCGCGCACCATGCTGAGCTTTCAAACTGCTGCACAACGCCTCAAAGCCGGCACTGTATTTGCTCAAAATGCTAGCTCCACTTCGTTTGAAAAAGGCGAGAGTATTGAAGATTTGATTCGCATAGTGGCCGGCTATTCCGACATTATTGTAATGCGGCACGCACAGCCAGGAAGCGCCGCCATTGCAGCCGCTATCAGCGATGTACCATTTATTAACGCCGGCGACGGTGGCAACGAACACCCCACCCAATCGTTGATTGATGCCTACACCATTTTTAAGGAAAAAGGCCGATTAGACAACTTGCACGTTGCGTTTGGCTACGACTCTTTGCAATCAAGGAGCATTCACTCACTGTCAAAATTATTGGCGCAATACCCCAACAACAGCTTCACCTTTACTGGCCCTGAGGAGCTGTTTCCATCGGCTGATCTTATTAACCAACTGGAAGCCAAAGGAGTGCGCTGTAAATTGCAGAGCGAGTTGAGTTCTTTGCATGGTTTTGATGTGGTGTATGTAAATCGCCTGCAGGAAGAGCGATTTCCAGATAATGATTTATTTGAGAAAAATCGGCGCAAGTTTCGGTTAGAACGCGAAGACGTTGAAGGCTCTGGTGCAATTATTCTGGACCCATTGCCACGCATCGACGAAATAAGCAATGATGTTGATGACCTGCCAAACGCCTTGTATTTCAAGCAGGCAGATTACGGAGTGCCAGTAAGAATGGCTTTGTTATCGTTAATGCTTAACCGCTGCGACTAAATATTAAAGACCTCGCTACAAAGCAAAACCATCAATAACGGAGCGACCTTACTGCTCTTAAAAGGCATCGGAAAATTTAGTAAACATTGTCTTCGTCTATCTTTACGTTGACCAAAGTTTCACCAAATTCAGTTTTAGAGGCTTCTTTTCCGCGTAGTTTAATCGCTAAACGTAAGTTGTTTTCAGACTCGGCATTCTTAATAGCGTCTTCATAGGTGATTAAATCACGTTCGTGTAAATCGAATAAGGATTGATCAAAAGTCTGCATGCCCCAGTCCGCTGATTTCTCCATTGCACCGCGAATCTCATCAATTCTGTAGTCCTTGACCATATCCGCAATCATCGGGCTGTTAATCATTATCTCCACAGCAGGCACTCGACCCTCTTTGCCCTTAATCGGTAATAGGCGTTGCGATACTAGACCATAAAGATTGAGTGACAAATCCATTGCTAATTGGTCTCTTCGATCTGCAGGAAAGAAGTTAAAGATCCGATCCAAAGCTTGATAGGCATTATTGGCGTGCAAGGTCGCTATACATAGATGACCAGTCTCGGAGAATACGAGCGCGCTGTCCATTGTTTCTCTGGTTCGGATTTCGCCAATTTGAATCACATCGGGCGCTTGCCGCATGGCGTTGATCAAAGCGCTATCGAAGGACTCTGTATCAACCCCGACCTCGCGCTGGGTGATGATCGACTTTTTGTGGGTGTGCAAATACTCTATAGGATCTTCAATGGTTATAATATGGTCTTGCGCGTTACGGTTGCGGAAGTCCACCAAAGAAGCCATCGAGGTACTTTTACCAGTACCGGTGCCCCCAACAAAGATCAACAGGCCTCGGCGTTTCATAATCATCTTCTTCAAGACGTCTGGTATCTTCAACTCTTCGGTAGAAGGGATATTGGTTTTAATGGCGCGAAGAACCATTCCCACGTTGTTTTGTTGTACAAAGACATTGACACGAAAGCGGCCAATTTGTTTCGGGTGTATGGCAAAGTTACACTCTTTGGTTCCCTCGAAAATGCGCCGTTGTTCCTCGTTCATAATGCTATAACAGAGCTCTTGTGAGTCTTTGCCATTGAGCGGGTTACCTGCAATTGGAAAGATACGCCCATCAACCTTAAAGCTCGGCGTTGCGTTAGTGGTAATAAACAGGTCGGACGCGTTTTTAACCATCATTGCGCGCAATAGGTCTGCCATTTTATACATTGTTTGCTACTCCGATTACTTTTCTACAAGGCGCCTATTTTGGGCCGTTGGGTTGAGGCCTGTAAACCTACATAAATTTATTCTTATCAACCGCTCTTGAGCGGGCATCACCGGCGGTTATCAACCTGTCGCGCACCAAAACCTCTAGGCATTGATCAAGTGTTTGCATACCTTCAGACTGGCCAGTTTGAATCATTGAGTACATTTGTGCGATCTTGTCCTCACGAATTAGGTTACGGATGGCCGGTGTACCCATCATTATCTCGTGTGCAGCTATTCGGCCGCCACCGACTTTCTTAATCAAGGTTTGTGCAATTACCGCCTGAATTGATTCCGATAACATTGATCGCACCATGGATTTTTCTTCGGCGGGAAAAACGTCAACTACCCTATCAATGGTTTTCGGTGCCGAACTGGTATGCA
>JBLHME010000082.1:0-12775 GCA_047623225.1 Cryomorphaceae bacterium | reverse complement strand
TTGGGAAAACAACGGCACTGTTTTCACCACACGTTATCACGGTGAAAACTGGCTCAAGCAGTCTCGATTTATCAAAAAAGAATCTTAAACGTTTTGCGCCAAGCCGTGTTTTCGTAAAGCTAATAATCCAGCATTTTTGACCAGAGGTTTGCTCGCGTCAATTTCAAAGCCAAGTTTTTTGAGCAGACTCAATGACGCAGCATTGGATTTGTTAACACAGACTTTGAGGGAGTTTAACGCCAGCGTGCCACTTAATGCGGCCGTGAAAGCTTGCATTGCCTCAATCATATAGCCTTGCCCCCAGTGATCGGCTGACAGCACATAGCCAAATTCTATTTCTCGGGCATGCGTATCAAAATCGAAGGCAAGGCAGGTGCCCACCAAGCGGCGGTCAGATAGCCCTATGATCACAAATTGTTCAGCAATGTCGTCTTCTCGACATTGTTCAACATAATCAAACTAAGTTAAAGCGTCATCCATATCCAGCCAAGTTTGATCCGGTATGAAACGATTTACTTTGTGCACCGAGTGGATGCCAAGAACGTCAGCAAGATCTGAGTGCTCGAGTGGTCTGATTTCAAGCAGTTGTGTTTTTAGGCAAAGGCTCGAGAGCCGTTGTATACCGCTCACTTCAGATTGATTACTGTGATCGCTCATGTTCAAAGCGGCCGTTGCTTAGAAAGTGCTTTACCTGCGAGATGACTTGCTGATTGCGCATCATAAAGGTGTGGCTAGCGGCCACCACTATGTGATCTTGCATGCCGGCTACTTTTGAACTTGAGACCGAAACCTTGCCATCGTCATCACCGCTGATTACTTTTGAAAACAGCGGGTTATAGCTGGTGTTGCCAGCAATCACGCCGACACTGAAATCCACCGGGCCTAGTTGTTGTGGCAAGCTGTTTGGCCCTATGCCAATTTGATTGCCCGCAGGGCCATTGGCTAGTTGGAATAACCAACTACCCACTTGTGAGGTTTGAAAGTACTCGACAAGTTCGCTGCCATTGTTGGGAGGGCCTAACATCACTACATGGCCGAGATTTTCAATTGTATTTGTAGCCAAATATTGGCGCACCAAAATCCCACCTAATGAATGAGTTACAAAATGAATTCTGTCTGCACCCTCGCATTGAGCCAAGGATTCCTCAATCGACTCCTTGGCCAGTTTTTCAATCGAGTGTTTGCGAGAAGGGTAGGTTCGGTTAACAACCGTATAGTGTGTTTGCAAAGTCGTTTGCAAAGGCCGCATGGAATGATTGCTGCGTGCAAGGCCGTGTAACAATATTACGCACTCGCCATTAGCTCGACTGTTCTGGCCATGCGTTGGCATGCTAATAATGCCGATTAATGAACATATTAAAGCAAGCTTAAATTTGCGTAGGCAAGCACCAGCCATTTGCTTCCAACCTCGCTAAAATTTATTTGTATTCGTGCGTATTCTCCATTGCCTTCAAGATTTACCACCACGCCATCGCCAAACTTAGGGTGGCTGACATTCATGCCAACCGAAACACCGCTTTCATGCGTGCTCTGATCATCAACCCAGGCTGAATGTTTTTGGATCGGTGCAGAATATGTGTTTTTTGGTTTAGAGCGTATTGCACTGATTAACTCGTCTGGAATCTCGCTTAAAAAGCGTGAAGGGCTGGTGTATTTTTCTGAGCCGTAAAGCCTGCGCATTTCGGCGTGTGACAACCACAGCTGTTGCATGGCTCGTGTCATACCCACATAACAAAGTCTGCGTTCTTCTTCTAAGCGGCCAGAACCCTCGTCGAGCGAGCGTTGGTGCGGAAACAAACCTTCTTCTAGTCCAGTTAGAAACACCACTGGAAATTCCAAACCTTTGGCGGTGTGCAAACTCATAAGTTGCACACAATCTTCCCATTCTTCAGCTTGACCTTCGCCAGCCTCTAAAGAAGCGTGCGCTAGAAAAGAAGAAAGCGGTGGCAGGTCATCTTCGGTTTCTTCAATTTCGAAGCCTCTGGCGGCGGTTATAAGCTCTTGTAAGTTCTCCACCCTCGCCTGACCCTTCTCGCCTTTCTCCTTTTGAAAGTGCTCGATCAACTTAGTTAGATCCAACATGATCTCGATCTGCTGAAATAAATCTTGATCAGTAATTTGTGATCGTATGTCTTGTATCAAGTTAACGAAGACTGCCAGAGCCGATTGCGCGCGGCTGGTCAACTGGCTGCTGGCAAGCAGTTGGTTTGCGGCATCCCAAAGCGATATTTGATGCGCCCGACCGTATTCGCGCACCATATCCACCGTCTTGTTACCTATTCCGCGCGTGGGTGTATTTACGATGCGTTCAAATGATGGGTCGTCTTCGGTGCGGGTACAAAGCCTTAGATAGGCCAACGCGTCTTTGATTTCGGCGCGGTCAAAGAAGCGCAAGCCACCGTATACACGGTACGGCATGCCAACATTAAGCAGCACTTCTTCAAAGGCCCGAGATTGCGCATTTGAGCGATACAAAATAGCCGCTTGGCTGCGTAGGCCACCTTGATTTACCCAAACTTGAATCTGATCAATTATAAATCGTGCTTCATCGCGCTCATCATAGGCGGTGTAGAGTTTTACCGGCTCGCCTTTTTCGCCGGCGGTCCATAGGTTTTTGCCAAGGCGCGTGCCATTATTTTTAATAACCGCATTGGCGGCGTCTAAAATATTGGTGGTGGATCGATAGTTTTGTTCTAGGCGGACGGTTTTAACGTCAGGAAAATCTTTTTCAAACTGCAAAATATTTTCGACCTTAGCGCCACGCCAGCCATAAATAGATTGGTCGTCGTCGCCCACCGCAAATAGATTGTTGGAGCGCTGCACTAGCAGTCGTAGCCACGCATATTGAATTGAATTAGTGTCTTGAAACTCGTCGACTAATACATGTTGAAAGCGCGTTTGATATCGCTCACGCAACACTTCATTATTTTTAAGCAGCTCGAAGGCTCGCAGCAACAACTCTGAAAAATCGATCAACCCTAATCGTTGGCACAAGGATTCGTAGTGACTATAAATAGCCAATAATGTCTGTTGTTGCGAGTCATTACTTGGAGGAACATTGGCGGGTCGGCGGCCCTCTTCTTTGTGCCCGTTGATAAACCACTGCATTTGTTTAGGTGGCCAATAAGCTTCATCCAAGGCCAGTTCCTTCAAAGTGCGTTTGATCATGCGCAATTGATCGTCGCTGTCCAAAATTTGAAAAGCTTGCGGCAGGTTGGCTTCTTGATAATGTTGTCGTAACAGCCTGTGCGCCAGACTGTGAAAAGTGCCAATCCACATGCCACTCATTGGCAGGCCGAGCATGTCTTCGATACGGGTACGCATCTCTCGACTTGCTTTGTTGGTAAAGGTGACCGCTAGAATTGAAAGCGGTGATACGCCATGCGCTTCAACCAAGTAGGCAATGCGCGAAGTTAGTACCCGGGTTTTTCCGCTGCCCGCGCCAGCAAGAATCAAAAGAGGCGAGGGCGAAGCCGCAACAGCTTCTCGTTGAGCATCATTGAGCTCATCAAATATATGACTGATATCCACTGTATATTATTCTACAGTTACAGACTTAGCCAAATTTCGTGGCTTGTCTATGTCGGTGCCCTTTAGCAGCGCCACGTGATAGGCCAAGAGTTGCAGAGGTATGGTGTATAGAATTGGTGATATGTAATTGTTCACCGGTGCAACATTTAACACCATGGTTTCCTCGTCTGACTCTAATCCAGAGCCCGCATCAGCAAACACAAACAAACGACCACCGCGCGCGCGGACTTCTTCTAGATTCGATTTGAGTTTCTCCAATAGCTCATCATTTGGAGCGACTGCAACAACCGGCATGTTGTCGTCGATGAGTGCCAACGGCCCGTGTTTAAGTTCACCGGCTGCGTATGCCTCAGCATGAACATAAGAAATCTCTTTAAGCTTCAAGGCGCCTTCCATCGCGATTGGAAAATGTGCGCCGCGGCCTAAAAATAATGCGTGTTCTTTATCTTCAAATTGCTTTGCCATAACAATGATCTGCTCTTCCAATTGCAAGGCGTTTTCAATCTGTTGCGGGAGCGTGCGCAACTCTTGCACAATCTCACTTTCCATACTGTCAATACTACGACCATCGCCAATACGGCGCCGCCGCAAACAAATAGCAACTAACAGCAGTGTAACCAGCTGAGTGGTGAAAGCCTTGGTCGATGCCACGCCGATTTCGCGCCCAGCATGGGTAAATATTGTTAGGTCGCTGGCGCGCACCAAAGAACTTTCAGGCACATTGCAAATACAAAGGGTGTTTAGATAACCCATGGTCTTGGCCATTTCTAATGCGGCCATGGTGTCTAGCGTTTCACCCGATTGCGAGATGGTGACAAACAACGTGCCATCATTCACCACGTGTTTGCGGTAGCGATACTCACTGGCAATTTCAACGTCGCACTTAATGCCAAATTCTTCAAACCAGTAGCGCGCCACCGAGGCTGCGTAGTAGCTGGTGCCACAGGCAATAATCTTAATCTCTTTGGTGTTGTCGAAAATGTCTCGAGCATTGTCACCAAAGGGCAATTCCAATACGCTGTTTGCGCCGAGGCGGCCCTCAAGTGTTTCTGTGATCGCGCGCGTTTGTTGATGAATCTCTTTCTTCATGAAATGAGCAAAACCTTCGAGTTCGGTTTCATCGTCACTCAGGTTGCTAATGATTACTTTCCGTTCAACCGCGTCTCCATTGCGGTCGAATATTTCCACGCTGGACTCAGTAAGCCGAGCAATGTCACCGTCTTCCAAAACCATATATCTGTTCGACACCGGGATGAGCGCCGACATGTCGGAGGCAATAAAATTCTCACCATCACCCAAGCCTACCAACAAAGGTGAGCCGCTGCGTGCTGCCACTAGAATGCCTGGCTCTTTTTTTGAAATCACGCCTAAGCCGTAAGCACCGCGTATTTCAGAAACAGTGGATTTTACCGCTGCGAGCAGATCTTGCCCTTTCTGCATATGCAGATCGATCTGATGCACGATTACTTCGGTGTCGGTTTCAGAGCTAAAGGGAAAACCCAATTCCTTTTGTCTAAGCCGTAGCTCCTGATGGTTTTCGATAATGCCATTGTGTACTACAGCGACCTGCGATGAGCTAGTGTGTGGGTGGGCATTGTGTTCTGCAGGGCGGCCATGAGTGGCCCAGCGGGTATGTGCAATACCAATGTTTCCTGTAATGCCATCGCATATTGCTTCAAGATTAGCCACACGGCCGACACTGCGCCGGATATCCAATTGTTGCTCTGCGTCGACCACTGCAATGCCGGCAGAATCGTAGCCGCGATACTCTAGCCGGCGTAATCCATCAAGCAATATAGGGCTGATATTTCGCGTTGCAATCGCGCCTACAATTCCACACATAATCTATTTTTTCTTATCTTTAGTTGGGCGCTGCCACCCGTTAATTTGGCGTTGTTTGCCACGGCTAATCGCCAACTGGCCTTCATCCACATCACTGGTGATTGTTGAGCCGGCACCAATGGTTACACCATTAGCAATGGTCACGGGAGCCACTAGTTGTGAATCTGAACCGACGAACACATCATCGCCTATAATGGTTTTGTGCTTATTAGCGCCGTCGTAGTTGCAGGTGATCACTCCAGCGCCAATATTAGTGTTGCTGCCTACACTGGCATCGCCCACATAGCTTAAGTGACTGGCTTTTGAGCCTGCCCCAAACTGAGCATTCTTAATTTCAACAAAATTACCGATTTTGACGCCTTTGCCAAGCTTGGTGCCGGGCCTTAGGCGGGCAAACGGGCCAACACGAACGCCACACGACAACTCGGAATCTTCAATCACTGTATTCGGATGCACGATAACATTGTCAGCCAAACGACTGGCGCTTATTACGCAATTAGGTGCGATACGCACATTGCTACCAATGGTAGTTGGCCCTTCAATCACCACATTGATGTCAATAATGGTGTCATGACCGATTTTCACTTCACCGCGTATATCAACCCGCGTAGGGTCCATCAGCGTTACACCTTGCTCCATGAGCCGTTGCGCCTGAAGGTATTGATAAATGCTCTCGGCCTCAGCCAATTGCATTCTGCTGTTAATGCCCGCGACTTCGTGGTTATGGCTTGGCTGGATAGCGGCAATCGGTTCGCCTGAGGTGGCGGCCAATCCGACAATATCGGTTAGATAGTATTCTTGTTGGGCGTTGTCGTTACTAATTTCTTCTAGCCAACCTCTTAAGTGCTCACCACGGGCGCACATAATCCCCGAATTAATCTCACAAATCTCTCGTTGCTGATTACAGGCGTCTTTCTCTTCGATAATGCCCGTAACCGCGTCACCGCTGTCGCGGGTTATGCGCCCCAAGCCATGTGGGTCATCAACAATCGCAGTAAGCAAAGCCAAACTATGATGCGCCATATTGTCGACCAGTTCAGCTAAAGTATCCGCGGTTATTAGCGGTACATCAGCGGTCAGCATCAGCACATTAGCCGAGCCTGGGATAGCCGGCATGGCTTGCGCCACAGCATGCCCAGTTCCAAGCTGTTCGAGTTGCTCAACCCAGCTGAAGCTATTAGCGCTGGGATGGCCTGCAAAAGCGCTGCGCACCTGCTCTTTACCGTGGCCTATTACAATGTGAATACACTCAGGATCAAGCGCCAGCGCGCTATCAAGCACGTGCCCGAGCAGGCTCTTACCAGCAACATGATGTAAAACCTTGGGCAGGTCGGAGCGCATTCGGCTGCCTTTACCTGCGGCCAATACAACTACGTGAAGTGCTTGGTTAGTCATGTAAGTGTGAAACAAAGAGTCCTAAACCGTGGATTCTAGCAAACCCCGCAAGGACTACCTAGCGCGGCAGCGGGATAAGTCGCATATCGCTGCGTCAGCGCGCTATAATTCATCAATTGTTAATAATACAGCGCTCTACGTGATTACAAATAAACCCATTGCATACACTCTCGGCGAACCCGCCGGCATTGGTGCCGACATTATATTGCAGCTTGCGCAGACCCAAAATCTTGAAGATATAGTGGTGATCGGCGACAGAACTGCTTTGGCGGATCGTGCGCAAGTGTTGGGCTTGGCGATTCCAGAGTATTTGGCTTTTAATCAAGTCGATATTGCAAAGTCAGTCATGGGGTCCCCTGACGCAAAAAATGTACCCGGGGTGCTTGCCATGCTGGATGCGGCAATTGATGGCTGTTTACATAAGCGTTATGCCGCAATGGTCACCGGGCCACTGCATAAGGGCGTTATTAATAGCGCGGGCGTGCCTTTTTCTGGGCACACTGAATACCTGGCTGAACGAACCGGCGCATCGTTACCGGTGATGATGTTGGCTACAGCCAATTTGCGTGTGGCATTAGTAACCACACATCTGCCGTTGAAAGACGTGAGTGGTGCTATTACGCGTGAGTTGGTTGAGCAAGTCTGCAAAATCATTGATGCTGATTTACGCGCAAAATACGCCATCAGTCAGCCCAAGATACTTGTTTGCGGATTGAATCCTCACGCTGGCGAAGGAGGGCACTTGGGAATGGAAGAAATAGATACGATCATCCCAGCACTAGAAAGCTTGCGAGCGCAGGGCATTGATGTGGTAGGCCCGCTTCCAGCGGACACTCTATTCACCAATAAATATTTGCAGTCAGCTGATATCGCCGTTGCCATGTACCACGACCAGGGTTTGCCAGTATTAAAATCACAAGGTTTTGGTGAGGCAGCGAACATAACCCTAGGCCTGCCGATTATTCGCACATCTGTTGATCATGGCACTGCTTTTGATATTGCCGGCAGCGGCTTAGCCGACACAGGTAGCCTGCTTACTGCAATCAACGTGGCGCGTGATATGGTGCGCGCTCAAGTTTCGCAAGTACCTCTTATGCAAGCACCTATAGAGACACAGACACAATGAGCAACTTCGCTGCGCCTAGAAAATCGCTTGGACAAAATTTTCTACAAGACCCAAATATCATCCAAAAAATTGTTGGCAGCTTAAATGCTCACGCCGACGATATTGTCATGGAGATAGGGCCAGGGCGTGGGGCATTGACCGAATTGATATTGCCGCGTGTGGCTTGCTTGCATTTAGTGGAGTTTGATCGCGATCTAGTTGCCTATTGGCAGCAACGAGCCGAGTCAGCGAGTAATTTGGTCGTGCACGGCCAAGATATATTAAAGTTCGACTTAAGAGATCTGCTCGATGCAGCGGATAGGCCAGTTAAGGTCATCGGCAATTTGCCCTACAACATCTCCAGCCCGGTTTTGTTTCATCTAATGAAATACGCAGATCGTATTCACTCTCAGGTGGTGATGTTGCAAAAAGAGGTGGTTGAGCGCATTGCGGCCCAGCCAGGCAATAAACAATACGGGCGCTTGTCAGTGATGTTGCAACAGCGCTACGCCATTGAAAATATGTTTACCGTGCCGCCCACCGCCTTTTTTCCACCTCCAAAAGTGGATTCCGCGATTGCGCGATTGACTCCGTTAAAGGATGTGGCGCACCCAGTTAGCATTCAAGACGACTTTGCAATGCTGGTCAAACAGGCGTTTTCACAGCGGCGTAAGACCTTGCGCAATACACTAAAGGGCTTGCTTGAAACAGCGCAAATTGAGTCGCTTAATATAGATCCGGGCGCGCGTGCTGAAACCTTAGGGGTAGCCGAGTTTGCAGCTCTTGCTAACCTATATTCTGATGCGGTTTAATCAGTCAGTTATTTTGTAAAATGCGCTTGTATTAAGCATTGCTTTGCAATAACATCGCTCGCCCTGAGTATGAACTCGCGCCAAATCACGAGTTCGATCTCTTAAACTTGGAGAACATCATGAAAGCAGACATCCACCCATCGTACGGTAATATCAATGTTACCTGCGCCTGCGGGAACAAATTTGAAACAGGCTCGACACTTGGCAAAGACTTGCACGTTGAGATTTGCTCTGAATGCCACCCGTTTTACACTGGCAAGCAGAAAGTAATGGACACCGCGGGTCGCGTAGGTCGATTCAAGTCCCGTTACGGCAAAAAGTAGAGTTGGTATCGACAAGCAGCTTTTTTATAGCTTCTTGTATGCAAAAAAGGCGCTTTCGGGCGCCTTTTTTAATGGATTCCAAACTCATTTAGTTTTGTCACAAATCACAAAAACCACTAAATCGTCATTGTTTGCCCACGTTCCGCATGGCAACCTCACTTTTCGACGAAAAAACATTCAAATCCACAATGACTGACTCAAGATTCCAACTAGCTCAGCGCTACATCCCCGGTGGGGTCAATTCGCCCGTGCGTGCGTTTAAAAGTGTGGGTGGCGAACCGATATTCATTAAGAAAGCCAAAGGAGCCTATCTGTGGGACGCCGACGACAATCAATATATTGATTACGTAGGGTCCTGGGGGCCAATGATATTGGGTCACGCTCACCGCGAAGTGGTAGAAGCGGTGCAACAGGCCGCGGCTAATGGGCTTAGTTTTGGTGCTCCGACTGAGAGCGAAACAGCACTGGCTAAAATGATTTGCGAATTGATACCAAGCATCGACAAAGTGCGAATGGTCAGTTCAGGCACTGAAGCGACTATGAGCGCATTACGTTTGGCGCGCGGTTTTACCAATCGCGACAAAATAGTTAAGTTTGAAGGCTGTTACCACGGGCATTCAGACAGCCTGCTGGTTAAAGCGGGCTCAGGAGCACTTACCTTTGGCGTGCCGACTTCGCCTGGCGTGCCGGCATGCTTAGCCGCTGAAACGATTACTCTGCAGTTCAATGATCTTGAGCAGGTTGAGCAGACTTTTGCTGAATTGGGAGAGCAAATTGCCGCCATCATCATTGAACCAGTGGCGGGTAATATGAATCTGATAGCGCCAAAGCCTGGTTTTCTCGAGGGCTTGCGCAAAGTTTGTGACGACTATGGCACGGTACTTATTTTTGATGAGGTTATGACCGGCTTTAGAGTAGATCTTCGTGGAGCTCAAGGCCTTTACGGCATCACGCCAGATTTGACCTGTTTTGGAAAGGTCATTGGCGGTGGCATGCCGGTGGGTGCGTTTGGTGGAAAAGCCGAGATCATGAATCAAATTTCGCCCGATGGCCCAGTTTATCAAGCAGGCACTTTATCGGGTAATCCTGTCGCAATGGCGGCTGGATTGAAAACCCTTGAATTGATTAGCGCGCCTAACTTTTTCGAAAATCTCACGGTTAAAGTTAAGAGTTTGTTGATTGGCATGAAAAATGCGGCACAAAATTCAGATGTGCCGCTGGCTGTACAAGGCGTGGGTGGTATGTTTGGCTTGTTTTTTACTGAAGCCGAGCGGGTTGAAGGCTTTGCAGGGTCGGTGGCCTGTGATGCTGAGCGCTTCAACAAGTTTTTTCATGGAATGCTTGAAAGAGGCGTGTATCTAGCGCCATCGTCGTTTGAGGCTGGCTTTGTGTCGATCGCCCATAGTGAGAATGATATTGCAGACACAATAGAGCGCGCAGCAGAAGTGATGGCCACGCTTTAGGTTTTATCTAAGCGTTTAAACCTAGCTCAAGAACTTAAGTCTTGTGCCTGGTAGGGCGTCTAGTTTGGCGCGCGAGCTATGATCGAAATGTTGGCAGGGTAGCTGAATTCTTTGCCAAGCAAGGTATACGTGACGGCTGTGATGGTAGCGAGCAAATGGAATGCCAACACTAGAGGCACGGCAAGTGCCCCAACAATGATGTAGGCCAAAAACAAACACATCATAAGATACAGATAAATTGATATTTGAAAGCAGATAGCTTCGCGACCCTGATAATCCAAATAGGCCGATTTGCCTCTATTGCTCACCCACAAAAAATAACAAACAAAGAAGTTAGCAAAAGGAATACCACTAAAAATAAGCAGCCCAGAAGCGTGCAGCTGTGCTGCGGTAGTTTTGTCCTTTGATTGGTCGGTATAGGCCGATATGTCGGCTTGTTTTCGCACCATCAGAAGCATCGCCGTTAGCCCACACATTAAGCCTCCGATCATAAAGCTGACAGACCAAATATACGAACCAGAGAGTTTTTCATCGAGCCCAAATGCCACGCGCACGATCGGCAGCATGCCCCAGCTCATCGTAACTAGGGCGATGGCCATAAATATCCAGCTTTGAAGGCGATTAACCATTGTCTGAAGGCTCGAAAAAGGTTGAAAATACTGACTTGAAGCGTACTGTATTAAACCATAGAAGCTGGTAAAATCGCCGATTAAATTTTGCCAAGGTGTGACTGCTGACAATCCCTTTGATAGTGGTGTTAGCGCATTTTGTTAGCGCATTTTGCTCTAGTCATATCGTCACGTTTATTACTAATTACAGTAGCACAACAAATAGGTAGCTAAAATGCGCGATTATTTATTCACATCGGAGTCTGTTTCTGAAGGCCATCCTGACAAAGTTGCAGATCAAATTTCCGATACTGTTCTTGATTACTTACTTGAAGAAGACCCTGCCTCGAGAGTGGCCTGTGAAACATTGGTCAACACCGGTCTGGTGATTTTGTCAGGTGAAATCACCAGCAATCGAAGTCTTGATGGAGTGACCGAACGAGTTCGAAATACCATTAAGGAAATTGGCTATGTTGGCTCCGACATGGGCTTCGATTACCGTAGTTGTGCGGTAATGGTTACGCTGGACCGACAATCACAGGATATTGCGGCTGGTGTTAACGAGGGCGAAGGTATCGACTTAGATCAAGGTGCCGGTGACCAAGGTCTAATGTTTGGTTACGCCTGTACCGAGACTGATGTGTTAATGCCAATGCCGATTGAATATTCACATCGCTTGGTTAAAAAACAGGCCGAAGTGCGTAAAAGCGGTCAATTAGACTGGCTTCGCCCAGATGCAAAATCTCAAGTAACGGTGCGCTATGAAAACGGCAAGCCCGCTTTTATAGATACGGTTGTGTTATCAACTCAGCACGACGAGAGTATTACGCATAGCCAACTACAAGAAGCAATCATCGAAGAAGTCATTAAGCCAACATTGCCAGCTGAAATGATCACTAGTGAAACAAAATATTTGGTCAATCCAACCGGCCGTTTTGTGATTGGTGGCCCAGTGGGTGATTGCGGTATTACTGGTCGCAAGATCATTGTTGATACCTATGGTGGTGCCGCGCATCATGGTGGCGGTGCTTTCTCTGGCAAGGACCCATCTAAAGTAGACCGTTCAGCAGCTTACGCTTGTCGTTATGTTGCTAAGAACGTGGTGGCAGCTGGATTGGCTGATCGTTGTGAAGTGCAAGTCGCTTATGCGATTGGCGTGGCCAAACCTGTTAGCTTAATGGTAAATACTTTTGGAACTGCCAAGATAGACGAAGCGAAAATTGAAGCTTTGGTTGAGCAACACTTTGATCTAAGACCAAAAGCGATAATCCAAGCATTGGATTTGCTACGACCAATCTATCGAAATACTGCTGCTTACGGCCATTTTGGTCGAACAGAACCTGAGTACAAATGGGAAGCAACCGACAAAGCTGATCTATTGCGCGACGCGGCTGGCATCTAATAAGCCCTTAGCTAAAGGAATAGAAAGCCCTTAGCTAAAGGAATAGAAAGCCCTTAGCTAAAGGAATAGAAAGCCCTTAGCTAAAGGAATAGAAAGCCCTTGGCTAAAGGAATAGAAAGCCCTTGGCTAAAGCGGTAATAAGAAACTGGCGAAAGTAAAAGGGCTGCTTTGGCAGCCCTTTTTTATGCTCGTCTATTCATCATGTGGTAAAGAATCTTGCTCTGGGTCGTCAGCAAACTTTAAGTTGCCATTTCCCGAGAGCAATATCGCGATGTAACGTGTTTTTTCAAAGTG
>JBLHME010000081.1:0-13063 GCA_047623225.1 Cryomorphaceae bacterium | reverse complement strand
CAATTGCAAGCTTCTAGTGTTGTGCAAGATCAGAAGCACGAGAATAATCTTTCGATTTTCATTATCGGGGAGTCGGTAAATAAAAATCATCTGTCTGCATATGGTTACCCTAGACGCACGACGCCACAAGCAGATGAAAAAATTGCTAGTGGCGAACTGCTTCGCTTTACACAAGCATATTCAAATCATACACATTCCAACTCCACATTGTCATTCATGCTCACGGCGGCCAACCAATACAATGCGAAAAAATGGGTAAACGCGGCTTCAATTTTGAATATCGCATCCTTAGCTGACACTAAAACAACCTGGCTCAGCAACCACAGAATGCTCGGCGGCTGGTCAAACAATATAACGGTGCTTACCAAGGAAGCCGATTACGTTCAAACGATCAATAGCAAGATAGGTCGAGGCAACGCATCAACGGCCTATGATGAAGCATTATTGCCTCTGCTGGCAGAATCTATAGAAGAGAACCCTAGTCAGGCGGTGTTTCTGCACTTTTACAATAGTCACGTTGACTATTGTCAGCGCTACCCCAGTACATTTGATTCTTTCGAAGGTAGCATTGCTAGCCACCAATTCGGAAGACGAGCTACTATTAGGAAAACTAATAGTCGAAACCTAAAATGTTACGACAATACAATTTTATATACGGATCAATTGCTAGCCAAGTTGTGGTCACAGTTTGAGACTAGCTCTCAGCCGACAGTAATCAGCTATATCGCTGATCATGCGGAAGAGGTATTTGATACGAAGGCTCACAACTCAGCAATTTTTGATTATGAGATGACTGAAATTCCACTATTGATCTGGGCAAACACAGCGTGGAAAGAACAACATGCAATGGGAAGCGCTAACCAGCAATCAACAAAAAGTATTCACCAACGATCATTTTTTCGAGACCACGCTCGGCTTGCTCGGAATTAGCAGCCCAGAGATTCAAACTAGCGCGTACCTTAGTAGTAAAAAATAATCGGCGCCCACTTCGACAAAATCATTGCACGGAAGAATTGCGCTGGACTCGGATGATAATCTCTCTTTCTGGCAACGCGTTAATGCACAAGCCATTAACAAACTGGGTCTCGAACTGGCAGCCGCAAACATTGATTCAATTGGCCGCGCGAATATCGCTCAACTTGGTGTAACGCTCAGTGAGTTCCTTGAGGAGCTTTCGCTTGAAAAAGTTGAAAGCTTAATAGCTTCCTCTGCAGACAGTACAACCACGCTCAGTAAAAGCGATCAAATAATGCTAAATGAAATTTCTGAGAATCATGCGCTGGAGATCACCAAACGACGCATAGGAGTAGAGACCAAAGCATTACTCAATCTCGGTGACTCAGGCCTCTTGACCTTAATAAACGATCAAAAATTCGCAGCTTCTAGCCCCATTTTTGTAGACTTTTCGACTAACTATGACTAAAGAGCCACAATAGCAAAACTCAGCATGGCTGAAGCAATGCTCCGCCTTAGGCTTACCTTTTGTAAGCCGAATCGCCTTTACGAAAATATTTTAGTAGGTCGTTAATATCCAGTAGACCGCTAATCCCTGTAAGCACTAGAACATATGTAATAAACCAATAGAGTTCACTACTAATGCTATGACTCATCAAAACATAAACTAGGTATGGCACAATAAGCAGCCAGTGAGCATGTCCGATAGGACCAATTAGCTTAGAAAACGATCTGCGCTTATGCACTTGACTGCCAATTATCAAGGATAATATTCGACCTATAAGAATGACTTTCCCTGGGGTTTGCTGAATAAAAAGCAGCCCACCTAGAACTTGAGGAAGCGGGTACACTGCGGCCCACAATTGTATCCACCAAGGCAAAGTACTCATTGCCTTGCAGAAGACCAGCAAATCTTTAAAAATTATCATCTTATTAGCTTATCAATAGAGTCGCTCACCAATATGATTGCCTAGCTGTCGATAATGTAGCCAAGGGAAATTTGTAAACTAACAGACCTATGCTGTATTAACTCGAGTAGTTGCTTAAAAATTTCTTAATACGCTTGGCGTTAGCACCAATATCGCTTTGCCCAACACGAGACACTGAACGCAAATCAATCGCGGTTTGCTCCCCCTGCTGAGTAATGCGAATAACAACATCGTCTTTGAACGCCCACAGCGCTGTGGTTTCAGTGGCCTCGATTATGCCCTTAGAGACATCGTCATTTACTAATTCCCAACCCAATTCGGCAACTACAGATAGTGCCTTAGCATGCGCCTGCTCAGGAGTATCCGAAGTCATCAATGTTTGAACCTCGGGGTATGCTTTGAGCTGCACTTCAGCCAAACTCGATGCATCATATTCAAGAGGGTTAGTACCTTCGCCTCTAAGCTCGATAATTTTTTGGAACTGGGGAGGGTTGATCGTATCGGTGGAAATATTATGAATGGCCGGTACAGAGCGAATATTGACAAGCGTATTGCCAATGATGGCAAGAGGGATTAAAGCAAGTAGGACCGCAGTTCTAGCCGCAGCCGAGCCTGCCTGATTGGACTTGCGTTGCACAAAAATAACTATCAGCCCTACTAAAAAAACAGCAGCGGCCAGATACACGGTGTAGGTCAAAATGCTGAAGCCTATGCGGAAATCATAGAAGCCAAGCCTTGATCCAATCACAGTAATGGGAAACCCTAGTACTGCAAGTATTGAAAGTCGTTTGAGCCATGCGCCCATAGTGTGTCTCCTTATGTTGTCGGTGTAATAAAAAGTTTGTTTAATAGAGACCCCAGCATAAGTCAGGGGCGAAATAAAAATAAGATGAAATGTCGCCAATTGAGGCGAGAAACGACGGCAATAGGTGGCTATTGACTAGTTCTAGGTGCCCATTTTGGGGTATCTCAACGAAAAGTGGCGGTATTTCAGTCATTTTGATTCGCGCATCGAGTTATGCTGAGGTCTCTAATACTAAAGTTTTGAAATTAATTGATAATACTGAAACCAAATGGTCAGTAAAACTTCACCTAGCTGCAAGCCGAGTAAGCTTGCCGGATAGAACCTCGTTGGGTTCAAATTCTAAGCCAGCTAAAAGTTCATCTGCCAAGTGGGGCTGATTGCAAACCAGCACCATATCACAGCCAGCATAAATCGCGCGTTGCGCGTTTTCTACAATTGATGGCTCCTGGTTAGCATCGATAGCACCTTGCATTGTCAGGTCATCACTGAACACAACGCCATCAAAACCGAGCTGTTGTCGAAGAACATCTTGTAACCAATAGCTTGAATAAGTAGGTATCTCTGCTGAGCACTGTTCGAACAAAACATGGGCCGACATAACGCCCTGTATTTCATCTACCAATTCTTTATAGGGTAAAAGGTCGTGACTTTGTATCTGCTCAATACCGCGACTATCAATTGGCAAGCAATGATGCGAGTCACCACTCACCCCTCCATGGCCAGGAAAATGTTTGGCTACTGCCACCATGCCAGCAGCATGCATGCCATCAATGTAGGCTCCTAGCAACTCACTCGCTGCACTTGGATCGGGATGAAAACAACGATCGCCAATAACATCACTGTCTTCACTTGTGATATCGAACACGGGAGCGAAACTGAAATCAACTCCCACTGAAATTAACTCCGAAGCCATTATATAGGCTGAACTAAAAGCCGCCATTGGCGCGGTGTGTTTATTTTTCTGCCAAAGATCACCAAAATGAGCAGCGCAGGGTAATTGGGTGAATTCGTTTTGAAATCGTTGCACCCGGCCACCTTCTTGATCAACCGCGATCAACAATTGTGGGGTGCGTAATCGCTTAATTTGTTGAATAAGTGAGGCTACTTGTTGGCGGTCTTGGTAGTTTCTCGCAAACAAGATAACCGCCCCTACGCTTGGGTGCATTAAACGTTGTACTTCTTGCTCGTTGAGGCTCAGCCCTTCTACGTCTAACATCACCGGCCCCAAGGGCATCTGACTAGGATTAAGGTTCGAATTTGTACTTGGCTTGGTCATTTTTATTTATTCGTTGATTTGAACTTGTAAGCCCACGTGGGCAATGTCAAATAAAGTGAGTATGTCCTGATTGTGCATTTTCACACAGCCGTGTGAGCTGGGTATTCCCATAGGATGTGAATCAGGAGCTCCGTGAATGTATATGTATCTTCGTTGTGTATCAACAGCACTGCCCCGATTCAGCCCGCGCTCATTACCACAAAGCCATAGTATGCGAGTGAGTATCCAGTCTCGTTGTGGGAATTCACTTGCGAGCGCTTCGGAGTATATTTCATCAGTAGTCCTGCGCCCTAAGAACACAGAATTACTAGGCTGCCCTGCTCCAATTTTTGCACGCACACGATGCGATCCTAGCGGAGTGCATTCACTACCATTTAGTTGGCCGGAGCCATTTTTCGCGGTGGCAATCGCGCAATCCATCACTAAGCTGCCCGCACTGTCGTAGGCGTACAAATGTTGTTCATTGATACTGATTACAATTGATTCATGCATGCAGAATATTCTCTATCAAGGCGTCACATCCTTTATCAACTAGGTCGTATACCATTTCGAATCCAGAACCCCCACCGTAATATGGGTCAGGTACAACCTCCTGATCTGTGGAGCCACTGGCTAGCGCGAAATCAAGAAATAACGCGATTTTTGCGAAATGCTTATCAGGTGCGTAATGTTCAATCAGATCCAAGTTATCTTGATCCATGGCCAAAATGTAGTCAAATTGATCGTAATCCACGATAGATATTTTCCGAGCACGAATAAAGTCCATGTCAATGCCCCGTTGCTCAGCCATCGCCCTCGATCTCGGATCTGACATTTCGCCTTCGTGATAAGCGTGGGTTCCCGCAGAGTCAACTTCAATTTGACTCTGTAATCCGCGCTTCAACACCTTGTCATGCATTACACCATGGGCAGTAGGTGAGCGACAAATATTGCCCATACAAACAAAAAGAACTTTAACCTTACTCATAATTGCAATAGTGATTTAGCCCGTAAATTGAGGCATAAGCTTGCGCACACGCTCAAGATCTTCAGCAGTGTCTACTCCAACGCCAGGATCATAGTCGATAGTCTCAACCATTATCTGGCCGCCATTATCCAATACTCGCAACTGTTCCAGACTCTCTGTTTGTTCAATGGTGCTCGATTCCAATTGGTGATAACGCTTTAGGAAGTCGGCACGATAGGCATAAATGCCAATATGGTGCCAAACAGCAGCAGCGCGTACATCTCTTGCAAATGGAATGGCCGCGCGCGAAAAATATAGCGCGCGCCCGCTGCGTGCAAAAACCACCTTCACTACATTGGGGTCTTGGATAAGAGCAGGATCACTAATCTTACGCGCCGCAGTGGACATTACAGCGCCCCCAGCTGCTTCCAGCGCTAACGCGACTTGGTCGATCAATCGACCTGGAATCAAAGGCTCATCACCTTGGACATTAACAATAATTTCATCACCTAGAATTTCTAACAAATCAACCACCTCAGCTAGGCGGTCGCTGCCTGAGACATGGTCTGCTCGCGTCATGCAAACATCGCAATCCGAATCATTCAGTGCATCAGCTATTCTCTGGTCATCGGTTGCCACTATGACGCGCTGGGCGGACGATTCATTGGCGCGATCGACAACATGCGCAATCATCGGCTTGCCTGCAATCTCGGCCAGTGCCTTGCCCGGCAAGCGAGTCGACGCATAGCGTGCAGGAATTACAACTGTAAAGCTCATTCTCCAGCCTTAATTTCTCTGGCTTGATCTTCCAGCATCACCGGGATCCCATCTCGAATCGGATAGGCTAATTTAGCCGAGCTGGAAATTAATTCTTGGGCTTCTTTATCGTATTTAAGCGAGCCTTTGGTGACTGGGCAAACCAGCAATTCAAGTAATTTACTGTCCATATATTAGAGTGTTTCATTTTGAAAGAGAAGTTAATATTTCAAGCAATTGCTCGATTAGATTACCACTTAGTTTAGCATTAACTGGCAAATACCAGTGCTTGCGTAACGCAAAATTTTTACATTTTACCGCGTCCTTCTCAGTCATAAGCACATTCAAGCTATCGCCAAAATTAATGTCATCCGCTGTAAAGTCATGGTGGTCCGGAAAAGCATGCGCTGTGAATTGATAATCTAAACTGTCACAAGTATCAAAAAACCGCTGCGGATTTCCAATGCCTGCCATTGCGTGTATTGGCTCTTTAGCATCGAACAACAATGAACCCTTGTCCGGCAGTAAGGATGCCGGTTCTCCGGCAACCAAGTGCATAATGTGCTCACCCTCGGATCCGCCATGATTAATAACGAAGTCAACTGAGCTTAGACGAGACAATGATTCTCGGTAAGGCCCTGCAGGTAATAGATTGCGGTTATTCTGTGGCGAGGTTTTGTCCAATAAACAAAGTTCAATGTCGCGCTGCAACGCCAAGTGCTGCAAACCATCATCACTAATTATTACATCCACCGCGTGCTTAGCTAACAACGCGTCAATCGACTCACCCCGGTTTGGGCCTATTACCAACGGCGCTGCGGTTCTATTAACGATTAAAAATGGCTCGTCGCCGGCCTCAGCAACGCTTGTCTCTAGGCCTACATGAAAAGGGAAAAGTGGCGCAGCTGAGCCATAACCACGACTTATTACACCAGGTGTATAGCCGGCAGCTCTTAGACGCTCTACTAAATAGATCACTAATGGCGTTTTTCCAGTACCTCCCACCGTAAGGTTACCGACCACAATCACTGGCACTGACGCTTTATAGCGTTTAAAAAAATCTATGTTGTATAGCTTTGTGCGCAGCCAGTACAAGCTGCGATAGATCTGTGATACCGGCCAAAGTAAAAGGGTTAACAGGTTGGGCTTCGACCAACTGTTTATTAGTGTGTCGCGAAAAGACACGAATTAAAATGAACTAAGCAATATCACGAGCTTATCGATTCCAGGAAAAGAATCTCCGCTTACCGTTTTTTGACTGGGCACGATGCAACTCATCATAAACACCAGACTTTTTGAGAAGCCTTTTGTGTGAACCTTGTTCAACAATTTTGCCTCGATCGAGAACTAGTATCTGATCGGCATTTTCGATGGTGGACAATCGGTGTGCGATCACCAATGAAGTTCTACCCCGCATCAATGTTTCGAGGGCATCTTGAACATATCGCTCTGACTTGTTGTCTAATGCCGAGGTCGCTTCATCTAGAATCAAGATTGGGGCGTCCTTGTAAATGGCACGTGCAATGGCGATTCGTTGCCGCTGGCCTCCGGATAAACGCAAGCCTTGCTCGCCCACCACGGTATCCAAGCCTTCTGGTAAATTGTTTAGAAACTCATCAACGTGCGCTGCCTTTATAGCCGCCTGCAAGCGCCCCTCATCTTGCTGATCGAGCATTCCATACATTATGTTGCGGCCTATCGTGTCGTCGAAAAGAGTGGTTTCTTGACTGACTAAAGCCACATGATTACGCAGGTCCTTTAGTACTAGGTCATCAATATTGTGCCCATCCAAAATCACCCTACCAGTTTGCGGTGTGTAGAAACGAAGTATCAGCGAAGTAATGGTCGACTTGCCACTGCCTGAGGGCCCCACCAGTGCAACTCTCTTGCCCGGCTGTACTTCAAAAGATATGTCATGAAGCACTGCTTGGTCATCATTGTCACGATATTTAAAAGTAACATTTTCAAATTTGAGATGGCCACGTGTGGCGTGCACTGGAGTGAGACCTGAATCGAACTCAGCTTCAGCATCAATCACGCTAAAGATACTGTTTGCGGCTGTAATACCAATCTGAATCTTTTCGTTTACCTTTGCGAGCTTTTTGAGTGGACCCATTAGCATCATGCAGGCAGACAGGTAAGACATAAACTTGCCGGCAGCCTCGGGGCCTTCGCGCAGAAAATTTAGGTAAATATAAAGGATGATGGATATTGCCAAACCGGCAGCCAGCATGGTGATTGGAATCACAGCTGCAGAGACCTTTGCGCGCTTGAGGTTTTGCTTCAAATTAAAGCTATTGGCACGAGTAAAATTTTCATGTTCTTGGCTTTGCCCGCCATACACCTTAATCACTTTCTGGCCAATGGAAGCTTCCTTAACGGTATCCGCAATACTCCCCATTGAGTCTTGAATTTCTTTACTGGTACGCCGGAACCGCTTGTTCGAATATCGCATTACAGACACCAGCATGGGCACAACAATGATGAACACTAAGGTCAACCGCCAATCCAAATAGATAAGCCAGGCGATCAAAGCAATGCTTAATACCATATCCTTAAACAGTATGGTCAGCGTATCGGTAGTTGCAGTCGCAGTTGCCTCCACATCATAGATCAACTTTGATACATTCTTTGCCGATGAGTTTTGATCGAAATAGGAAGTGGGCAACAAAATCAAATTCGAAAAAATATCTTGTCGCAGATCAAAAATAACATGCCTACCGGCGCGCGCCATCGCATAGCTCGATAGATAACCGAAAATAGCACGCAATATAATCATGCCAAACAAAATTAACGCAAGCCATTTTAGATACCATTCGTCGGCATCCACAAAGCCTTCATTGACGATTTTTTCTAACAGTGCAGCAAATGAAGCTTCGCTGAGGGCAGTCAATATCATGAAAATGATCGCGACTGCCAATACGGATTTATGTCTCCATAAGTATTTAAGCAGCCGAAGATAGACTTCTCGACCATCGAACTTATTGGCGTCGTTTACGGTACTCGGGGGTGAGAACGTTGATTCGTTCATTGCTCTGCCTATTCGGCGAACTGCTTGGTCGCGAAAGTTATGTTGTTGAGACCAAGCTCTTGAGCTACATCGAGCACTCGAATAACAGAATCATGCGTCGCATTTCGGTCTGCTCGAATGATCAGCAACAAAGTGTCTTGGCCCTTATATTCTTGCAAGGCGCGCTTCAATGTATCGCGATTTGAATTTATCAACGCTTTAGCATCGCCATCGCTTGAGGTGGAGATGGCGTATTGCGCTTCTGCACCTACTTGCACTTCAATGCTCCTCGGTTGCTCGGCTGCTGCTTCACCATTGGACTCAGGTAAATTTATTTTGAGCGAGGTTTCCTTCGTGAATGTTGTCGAAATCATGAAAAAGATCAGCAACAAAAACACCACATCAATCAATGGTGTCAACTCAATATTGGTTTCGTCTTGCTCGTTTGATGGGCTGAAATTCATAATCTATTTCTGCGTGTCCAAAAGAGCCAAGGCATTTTCTTCAAGCATCACTGCAAGTTCGCTTATGCGACTGCGAAAATAACGATAAAACATCAGACACGGAATGCCAACCGACAATCCAGCGGCCGTGGTGATCAGTGCTTCTGATATTCCACCAGACAACACAGTAGGATCACCAACACCGCTAGCAGTAATTGCGGTGAATACCTTGATCATGCCTATCACCGTTCCGAGCAGACCTATTAATGGAGTAATAGATGCAATGGTACCGAGGGTATTGAGATATCGCCCTAATCGATGCACCACCTTCTTACCAGCCTCTTCCAATCCCTCGCGCATGGCATCAGGCCCATAACTAAGGTTTGCCAAGCCGGCAGCAAAAACAGTTCCTAAGGGTGAATGATTTTTAACCACTTCAATCTTTTCAGCGGAAACTCTGCCGGACAAAGCCATTTCAACAATTTGTTTTCGTAGATTAGCAGGCACAACTTGTTTTTTACGCAGAGTTAACATGCGCTCGAAAATAATGGTTAGTGCGGCGAGAGAACAAATAAGGATGATCCACATAAGTGGCCCACCTGCGCGAAAAAGTTCAAACATTGAATACCTTTGGCAGCTGCGCTGCTTTTAGTTAAAGTCCAGATTCCATGAAAAACCTGAAGTCGTGAATAACAAGAGTGTCATGAAAAATAAGAGTGTGATAAAAAACAACAACTCTTAGGATTTTCAGGACCTTATTTAGAACTGAGTACAACTTGTGCAAAGTTTAACAAACTATAAGTTCCAATTGGGCTTTTTTTGGCGATGCCAAAACCTACGGTTATCAACGCGATAGGACCGTTGAATCCATCCTTTGTCATTAATTTTCAGCAATATAGAGCCGTTTTCAACCGTTGACTCGAGTTTAACATCGCTCTCCAAATAACGTTTTACGACAGATAAGTGCGGATGTCCATGGTGGTTTGAATAACCCATTGAGATCAAGCCCAAGCTGGGCTTGACCGACTGAATAAATTCCATGGTCGAAGATGTTCGGCTGCCATGATGCGGCAATATCATAATATCAGCACTCAGCTCCAACCCAATATTCAACATATACTGCTCAGTTTGTTTCTCAATATCGCCTGTAAGGAGTAACTTTGTTTGCCCATGTATTAGCTGAAGTACGCAAGACTGATTATTGCTGCCGCTGGGGGTATTGGCATCAGGCCCAATAATATTAAAGTGAGTTCCACCCGCTTTCCAACTGAGACCAGAGATACAGGCTTGCGCGGCGGGAATACTATCGAGACGACTACTCATAATGTGAGATACCGGAAAAGCCTCCAATACGCTTGAATATCCACCCATGTGGTCGTTATCGGCGTGACTAATGATCAATGTATTAATTCGCCTAACCCCGCGAGAGCGCAAGTAAGGCAGCAACACAGCTTCGGCTGTGGTGAATCCAGAACCGTATTTGGGCCCAGTGTCATAAACCAATACATAGTCTTCACTTTGAACCACGATGGCAAGACCTTGGCCCACATCCAGCAGCGCGACTTCCAATTGACCTTGTGGCACACGATTTTCTGGCGAGAAGAAAAGCACAGAAATGGCCAAGCACCAGCAAACCGCTTGAGTTGCTTTGCGTTTTTTCCAAGAATAGATTAGTAGCAGCATTCCAGCCCACTGCCAATACACCCAGTTAACTGTATAAAGGCGCGCTATTTCTTGACCAGCCAACCATTCAAGCAAGGTAAAAACATATTCAAAAGCTAAGCTCAAAACATCCATCAACCTGCGCGAAACATCGCCAAATCCTAGTTCCAACAATCCAACAGCGAGTAGAGTGGCGGGAATCAACAAAAAACAAAATAGTGGAACCATTACAAGATTCACCAGCGGTGAGACCATCGATATCTGACCAAACATCAAAGACGTCATGGGCAGCATGCCTAACCACAACCGAGGTTGTAGCCGCCAAAGCGCTAGATTTTGTGTTGACTCAGCGATCAGGCCGATCACCGCAACCGCTCCACAGGACATCCAAAAGCCTGTATCCAATATCGAAAATGGGTCAATCACCAGTATAACAACTGCGGCAATCAATAAGACCTTGAGTAACTTTGCCTCGCGCATTACAAAACGACATGCCACATAAATACAAAGCATTACCATTGCCCTTTGAGTCGACACAGCAAAACCAGCCAAGGCGGAATAAAGTAGGGCAGCTAACAGTGCCGGAGCGAGCACTAAGTGCTGCCGTGCAGCGATATTAAAGAGTCTAGCGAATGGGTATAGCAAATAGCTAAACGCAAATTTAGCTACTAAAAAGACTAGTCCTACGTGCAGTCCTGAAATTGCCATCAAATGACTTACACCGGTATCTTGGAAAACCTCACGCTGTTGCTTGGTTAACCAAGAGCGATCACCGATAGCCAGTGCCGCGATTAGACCCTTGCTTAGAGAAGACTCCAGCTCAGCTTCTTTTAGGCTCAGTGCGATAGATTCTCGCCATCGGTTTGTTGAACTATGCCCCGAATCGATCATGACGTAGGGTTGGTTTACCCGCAGATAACCGCGCGCTACCACTTGCTGCCGGAAGAGGTATTTTTCATAATCAAAAGCACCCCAACTAGCGTAGCCACGCGGTTGTTTAAGCCTGACCGTAAAACTCCAAGTTTGCCCAGTCTGAATGCTCAATTTACACCGATAACAACTCAACTGGATTCGTTGACCCCGCAACATAGATACTGCCGAGTTTTGCACACGAAAGTAGAATTTGACATTGCCCTTTTTAACGCTTGGTAGGCCTTCAACCCTGCCCTCCACCGATATTGAAGCGCGTTCAAACTCAGAAGGAAATTCATGGTCGATGTGCGCTGCAAAATGGTAAGTCGACCACGACAAGCCGATCACCGCCGATACAATCACGAAGTGTCGCCTGACCTTTAAAAGAGAGACTAGCAAGACACCCGCAATGGCCAACAGTAGATCTGAACTGAATAGTTCAGCTTGCACCAACGGTATGCAAACGCCGAAAAAAAATGCCAGCAACACCTTACTCGAAGAGCTGAAGATGTTGATGTTTTGAAAAACCCGCTTAACCGACTTCCTGATCATCGCTGCGGATCTTTGATTTTTTACAATATTTTCCAAAACCACTCCCTGGTTTACTATTTCTTTCTTCTCACACAAACAACTCCTAGCCTCTTGCTAAAATCTGCTGGACAGAGGACATGGCTACGAAGAAAATCTATAAGCCGCATACAAGCCAGATCGCGCCTAGCCTTCTTCGGCGTGGCCTGCCATGTGCTTAATTCATTAAGCATTGCAGTTTCGTCAACATCCTTATGACACCAATCTGCTCAAGTTATACTAACATCATGACGCAACAAACGCCTATAATAAGACGTCATTTCGCAGGACGCACTTACCGTTAGCTATTAAGTTAAACGGGTAACACTTAAATAGAACGGAACGCCGAAAACGTGAAAATATTTCATAAGCTCCGCAAACTTTTACCAACCGCTAAGGAAATTCAACAATATCGCTATTTGCATATTTTTGGAGACACTCTCAAGCAACCTGAGCTTTGGACCTTTAACCGTCAAAGTACCGCCAAAGGTATTGCGATTGGATTATTTTGTGCGTTTTTGCCTATGCCATTTGAGATGGTGCCAGCGATATTCATTGCAGCAATGATTCGTGGAAATTTGCCCTTTGCGATTGCAGGCGTTTGGCTGTCGAATCCCTTCACATGGGTTCCTCTGTACACACCTTGTTATTTACTTGGCGCAAAAATCATTGGCATCGAACCTGTTGCTCTCTCGCAAATCACCATACTAAAGCTCGGCTGGCATTATGTGGCGCTTTGGTTGGGCTGCCTGATTATCGGAATCACACTAAGTGTTAGCGCCCATTTTATAGTCAGTTTCGTT
>JBLHME010000080.1:0-13379 GCA_047623225.1 Cryomorphaceae bacterium | reverse complement strand
AAATATCGCTTCGCCCGCTTCCTTTTGAGGAGAAACCACCATCACCACCACGCCATCGATAACATCATTTGTGCTCTTGCTGAAGATGCGAACTTTTTGATTCTCCTCGTTGTCGTTTACCGTTACTAGAGTCTCCCATTTTTCAGATCTCAATTTCTTACTTACTTTGTCGATAGTAGAGTTGGCTTTTTCAACATCACCGTTTAAGTTATAAACCCGAACTTTGATAAATTCTAGATTAGACAAAATGTCGCCTACTTCTGGGTCTTCGTTTTTGGCGAAGCTTCCAACCATCTTCATCAGGCTTGCGCTTAAGTTGATTTCAACCTTTGGCTCACCGTAGTGAGATGAAAGATCGGCAAAATCAATTTGCCCTTCGGTCTTGGCATAAGTCGATGCTGTAAACAATATTGTAAAAATACCGATGCTAAGGAGTTGTTTAAAATTTTTCATGATTGCCTCTTTGATTAATTGTAGTGGTACGTTTCACAGCGTACGGTGTGGTCTTTTAGTCGCTGACTCCAATGATTCAACGGTTGGTATTGCTGCATCTCGACCAATCTCTATTACTGGTGCAAAAGCTGCTTTTTTCATATTGGCGTTAAGTGCGTTTAGCATTTGAGTTTGCGTGATTTTATTGGCTTCGCCTAGATAGTGAAGCGCCGTGGTTAGATCTGCTTGCGCTTGTTCAAGCTGATTTAGCGTCTGGTTTTGTTGGTAAACTTGCAGTAGCACAACCGCCATTAAGAGGCTGGCTGCAACACTGGCAAACTTCGGCCATGCCTTATTTGACCAGGACTTAAAGACACCCTGTTTGATTGAGCCAGAACTGCTTAGAGCTGGCCCGGTTATTGCATATAGTTGGTTGCTTAAATCTGCAGGTACATCCACCAATGGAAAATCTATTTCTGATTCATCTAGCTCGCTAGAGGACTTGGTGAATAGCTTATTTAAATACTCTGTTTCGTTGTCTTTCATAATTCGACACCCTGCAATAGAACACGTAATTGTTTCCTTCCGCGATGAATGTAGACCTTCGCCTGATTTTCATTAAGGTCTAACGTGTTGGCAACATCTCTAATTGATCGTTGTTGTAAATCGGCCAAAATGATCAACGAGCGATAAGGTTCTTTTAGCTTTTCAATAGCACTGCTAAGCCACGCGCTTAACTGCTTTTTTGCCAGCATGGCGACTGGCTTGCTATCTGAACTATCGCTTTGTAATTCGTCAAGGTCGTGATTAGAAATTGGTTTGCGCTGGCGTAATTTATCAATGCAAAGGTTTCGCACAACGTGCAACAACCATGCTTTGCCTGAATCTGTATTGAGCTCGTTTTGTTGTTGCGGCTTATTCATATGTTTCCATAAGCGTTCATACGCTTCTTGAGTTGCATCTTCTGCATCACTTCGATTTGCCAAAATATGCATAGCTTGTGAATACACAAGCCGTTGGTTTTGGTTTACTAATGTTCGAAACAGGAATTTCATGCAGTTAAATATATCTATTTTTTACGTTATTGGCGCTTGTTACTTATTAATACGTTTGACGAGGCAAAAGGTTACAAAAACATTTTTAACACTTTGAATTAAGCTCTTATAGATTACAGTAACAATCAAATTGGCTGCTTTTAAAAACAAAGTGGCCAAACAAATAATAATTTGGATTAATATAATTTGGACCCCCATCCCAAAGAGATTAATAATCTGGACACTCATCCCAATACCCTTGTTGAAAGGTTCTAAAGGCAGGTGTCTATTTAAGATCCAGGTGGTAAATGAGGATTGATTGACCCACGTTTGTCGGTTCTTAATAGGCGTCCCGTCCAATCAACGAGCTCAAGATAGTCGTTTAGCAAGAAGGGTAGGCCAATGTCTTCGGATTTTGTGCCAACAAACTGCTCGATTGATGCTTGGTCTGGCTTGTTAGATCGGATGGCCTCGATACGGTGTTGAACACATGTGTATTCAGATGATTCAGGCGTGTTTGCATGTCATTAATTTTCAAACACTGAGAAATCTATGGGATGATTCTCGCTGGGATGTGTTTTTGAAAAAAATGAAGTTGCCAAAAGACCATTGGCTGACTAATATGAGGATTGATGGCTGAAGCATTCATTGCTATGAACACTAAATATAGATTCAATAACACAGAGCTGGATAGCGAGAAATTTATTTTGTTGGTCAATGGCCATGAACAATCTGTGGAACCTCAAGTATTCAATTTGATCGTCTACTTGATTCAGAACAAAGACAAGGTGGTTTCTAGAGATGAGTTGTTGGAGCACATTTGGCAAGGACGAGTGGTCTCTGACACCTCAATCAACAACAACATCAAATCAGCCCGTAAAGTACTCGGCGATGATGGCACCAAGCAGCAAGTCATCAAGACCATCCACTCGAGAGGCTACCAATTCGTAGCAAGAATAAATGCTGACGCTGCTTCAACCACAGCCAATAAATCTAAAACCTCATCAAGTCGGAATCTTATACTTTCATTGATAGCAGCGGCTGTAATAATACTCATGTATTTTGATTACCACCAACAATCTGAACAAGCCCATAATGAACAAAAAACCGCATCCCCTAGCGCTCGAACGCCAACAACACCTGTAGTTAAAAACAAAGAAATAACGGCTCAGAAGATAGTCGCTGTATTGCCTTTTGCCAACAACAAACCCAATGTTGATTCTGATTACTTAGGCTTTGCCTTAGCCAATCAAATCATCAGCGATTTAAGCTATCTTGAAAAATACGCCATTCGCCCAGCAGGGTCCATCAGAAAATATGTGGACCAAATCATTGACCCCATAGCCATCGGAAGAACGCTTCAAGCAAACTACGTAATTAGTGGGAATTACCTGCTGGAAAACGACATCATACGTTTGAATGTCGAGATGATTGAAGTCACCAGCAATCACTTGGTGTGGCGTGAATCGATGCAGGTTAACTATTCTGATACATTCAGTTTACAAGACATGGTGGCCCAAAAAGTGGCCAAAGGCTTGGGCGTTAATTTTAAACAAAACGCACTAAATCAACCTCACCGCGACATTCCAAGCAGCGCCCTAGCCTTTGAGTATTATTTGCGCGGCATTTCATATCCACAGTCCAATGAAGGTCACAAACTGGCAGTAGCAATGCTACAAAAGTCTGTCGAACTTGACCCACAATACGCACCTAGTTACGCCTATTTGGGTCTCCATCGGCGCTTATTGGAACAACACGGCAGAGTGGTCCCAACTGGATCAAACAAAGCGGAATGGTATTATCAAAAAGCCTTAGAACTTAACCCAGTCCAGCTGGAGGCCTTAAGTAACTTATCAGCGCTATATGTTGAAACAAATCGAATCGAAGATGCATTACAAATCACCAGAAGAATGCTAGAAATAGATCCCGACGATGCCAATTCACACTTTTCATTGGGCTACATTTATCGCTATGCAGGCATGCTGGATGAGGCCATAACGGCCATGGAAACGGCATTAAAAATTAGCCCAAATAACATGCGGTTTAGATCAATCATCTCCACCTACATCAGTGCGGGCAGGTATGAAGAAGCTTTGGCCAAAGTCTATCTAGACCCGGGTGACTATGGCACTGGATACAGTGGCATCATTGCCTATGAACGGGAACAATACGGTGCTGCAAAGGCACTATTCAGGCAAGTCATTGAAATAGACAAGAACGGCATTTGGGGCTTGATTGCACAGGTGCATTTAGCCGTCATGGACGACAATAAAAAATTGGGTATGCTGGCTTTAACTACAATGGTTGATTCGAATATCACAGATGCAGAAAATATGTATTATTTTGCTCATTTCTACGCCCTGTTTAAAGAAAAAGAGCTCTGTTTAGAGTGGCTTGAAAAAGCGGTTAATATGGGATACTTCAATTACCCTTATATCTCTCAGAATGGTGCCTTTAACTTTATTCAGCATGATGAACGCTATATTTCAATATTAGAACAAGCCCAACATAGGCACCAAACATTCAGAAGAAAGTTCCTTTAGTAACCATGGTTTTATGGTACCAAAGGGCTATTAATAGGCCTTCATCATCTAAAAAATACATAATAATCACCTAATCTTCATGTCGCAACCAAAGGACAAAGTTAATATTTTCTCCACTTACTAAAGACAGCAGGAGAAAATCATGAGCTTAGACGAAAACAAGCTGAACGAACTACTTGGCCAAGTGGTGGTTGAAATGGGCGCAGCAGCCAATGGTCCTTTAATTACTATTGGGGATAAGCTGGGCTTGTATAAAACATTGGCTGAATCACAGGCTTTAAGCGCCAGTGAGCTGGCTGACAAAACCCATACAGCGTTAAGGTATGTTCAAGAATGGCTGGCTGCTCAAGCGGCGTCGGGTTATGTTGAATATGATGCCAAGAACCATCAATTTTTTATGACACCTGAACAGACGGCAGTATTTGGCGATTCAAATAGCCCTGTTTTTATGACAGGCGCATTTTATGCCATCACTTCTTTGTATCATGATGAACCTAAATTGCTTGAGGCTTTTAAAACCGGTGAAGGCATATCTTGGGGCGACCACCACACCTGTTTGTTTTGTGGTACCGAGAAGTTCTTCAGTCCATCTTATTCTGGTAACTTAATCAATAGTTGGATCCCTGCACTAGATGGTGTGACAGAAAAATTAATTAAAGGTGGCAAAGTGGCTGACATTGGCTGTGGTCACGCTGCGTCTACCATCATAATGGCCAAAGCATTTCCCAACTCACATTTTATTGGCATAGACTTTCACCAAAAATCAATAGACGAAGCACAAATGCGAGCTGAAGAAGCCGGCTTAGATAACATAGAGTTTAAAGTCGCCACCGCAAAGGCCTTTGCTGATAAAGATTTTGATTTCATTGCTTTCTTTGACTGCTTACATGACATGGGCGACCCAGTGGGCGCTTGTGCTCATGCCAAACAAGCGTTAAAGCCAGACGGTTCTTGTATGATTGTTGAGCCTTTTGCCAATGACTCCATCAAAGATAATCTCAATCCAGTTGGACGCGCCTTCTATGCCTTTTCAACCCAATTGTGCGTGCCTTGTTCATTAAACCAAGAAGTGGGTTTGTCATTAGGTGCACAGGCAGGCTTATCGAGGTTGAAAGAAACTATCAAAACCGGCGGCTTCAGTTATTGTGAAAAAGCCGCTGAAACACCGTTTAATTTAATCTTGGAAGTCAAAGCGTAACCGCCAGAATTATGGTTCTGTTTGCTCTTTTTACCTAAGCAGTAATCAAGTAAATAGCTCTTAAGTAACCGAGGATAGACCACGGTTATCTTAGTAGAACAAAAAGGGTCAGAGCCGAATTCTGAGTTTTCAATGCTGTTACTGGTAATCGCGCGGTATGGTTTTTTCCCAGTGTTTCTCGCGTAAGATTTTGCCATTCACGCTCAGGCGCCGCACATAATCGAAATAGAAATCTGTCTGGTCGCTGGAGAATGACAGGTTCGCCTCCCATAGAAGGTGTCGGTCGTCGGTCGTCACATCAATCGCATAATTACCCGTCATCATCGTGTTTTCAGGATGCTTATCTGACGTTTTATGTACAATCTTTTCACGATAGGATTCGGTCGCCCACGGGTACTGGGTGGCGCCTTGGTTGGTGGCTGTGACCGTGACTTCGCCGGTTTGAGGGTTCCGATCTACCGAAGATACTTCGCCAAAGCCTGAGCTGGTACCAATATTCAGGGAGCTATATCCCGGCATCGGAGGGCTGGGCGCTGGCGCAAGAAACTGCGGAATAGCAGACTTTTTATAAGGAATTAGGGGGAGCTGGAGATAGGAGCCGGTTTTGCCACCGAGATTAAGCCCGGTTGTCATCAGGTACGGCGTTGGCCAGAGCATGGGCCACTGCGCATTGTTGACCGCCATCCTGATGCGGTGACCTTTGGGAAAAACCCATGAGGTGAAATGCAGTTCAATATCCAGCGTAAAGGTCTCACCGGAAATAATCGCTTGCGGTTGTCTTGAAGAATTGCGATGGGTGCCGTTAAACGCCGCGCCGGTTATCTGCGTGACGGTGCCATCGGGGGCAACATCCGACAGCCGGACCATCCAGTTGGCGTGCGGCGCATCGGCGGTCACCTTGAGTACGGCCAGTGGTAATCCCAGTATTTCAGTATCTTCTACTAATGGATCAGAATCGTAGACCAGGCTAAACGCATCGGTCGGGCGTTGATCGTGTGCAACGTCGCCCCACCACATAACTGGGCCTCCAGCCTCGACCCCGATGCTGGGTGTATAACGCAGTTGATGCACGGTTTCATTGGACACTTTGTTTGCCAGGGTATGGTTTGCCTGTGGATAGTAGCGCCGGTGAACCGTTCGCTTGATTGGCCAGTTCTCTTCCCAGCGCCAAGCACCCGGTGCATGTTCTAGGTATGGACCGGGCGGATGCCAGTTGCGGACATAAACAGCCAGTTTAGGTTCCTTCATAGTGCCGCTGTCAATGCCTTTTAACCAGTGATCAAACCATCGCACAGCTTCGTGTCGCCACTCCATCCCTGGCTTTGGGTAAGGGTCGTGTGGCCAGGCGTGTGACCACGGGCCGATCATTGCCTTGATGGGGGCTCGCACATTTTCGAGCATCCGCGGCAGACTGTCACGATAGCCATCGTACCAACCGCCTATATGGAACGAGGGTATTTTGATCTGATCGTACTTGCCTTTGGCTGATGCGCGATCCCAAAATGGGCCATCTCGCTGTTGTTGTTTATACGTCATCATCCAGGGTTCGGTGTCAAAGCGGTTCTCAAAATACGCCTCGTCGATGCGGTATTCAGGCGCTCCCGGCAGAGCGTTATAAAGGTCTTGGCTCATCTCCCAACTATCCATATGCATGATGCCATCCATATAGTGCACGTCATCCTGGAAAAGATCCTCGGTTGCGTGGACCGGTATTATCGCTTTCAAAGCAGGCGGATTGCGCAGGGCTAGCTGGATCGCATTGAAGCCACTCCAGGAAATGCCGAACATTCCGATCTTGCCGCTCGACCATGCCTGCTTTGATAACCAATCGATGACGACTTCACCATCATCAAGTTCCTGGCCAGAATATTCGTGGGGCACAAGCCGCCCCTCGCTATTGCCGGTACCGCGGATATCTACCCTCGCGACAATATAATCGCGGTCGACAAAATAGGAATAGAGCGGGTGATTACGCATGCGTGATTCGTCTTTACGGTACGGATCAAGCTCGAGCAGAACTGGGTATTTCTTGTTCACCAGCCCGCCCCGAGGTACATAAAGATCTACCGCCAAACGGATCCCATCTGGCATGGGAATCCAGCTTTCCAATATGGTGATGCTATCAACTGGCTCTGCGGGGCGGCTATCGGCGGCAGCTGCAATGCTGCTGAAAATAATAAACACCGCAGAAAACAACAGTTCTATTATGGGTTTTTGTGGTGTAGACAGTTTTTTATGGGCCACTGTGCTTTTTTCCTATTCGATTCTTATTGTGCAAACAATATTAATGCTTAAGACATCCAAGTGTTTTCGATTATCACAGAACTAGGCTATCAGATCTTAGGTTTTGGCGGACCCAATAGTTGAGGTAAACGGCAATGCATGGCTCGTCCATTTCTGTCAGCTTGGTAATTTGAGGAATTAGGTTGCAGCAATGTATCCGTCAAACTATGGCAGGTTCAAGGTGACCCAAGTGTCTCAATCGGCCACTACGTCTCAGTTTTAGGTGTTCTAGGCCTTGTTGAAGATTTTGCAAAAGTGGCCAATGACGACGAACTTGGTAGAAAGCTTCAAGATATTAAATTGTTATAGGAAATATGAGATCATATTCTGATGAGTTGAACCGGTTACGGTTGAACCAAATAGTAGCGGCCAGTTTTTTGAGTACCGCGCTTTTCAATGAGTCCTACATCGAGCAAAGGAGTAATAATATTCATCGCTCCCCGACGTGATACTTTTAGATGCTCCCAAATCTCAGCCGGTGCCATGCTACTGTGATCACGAAGCAAACCGAGCAAATGCTCTTGTCTAGGAGTGAGGTCTATTTTTGTTGAGCTTGAGCCTTGAAATTTTTTCAATCTCAGCCAAATGCGTTCCAACGTTTTGTGTAAATCTATCGCGGAATATTCAAGCCATTGCGTTAAATCTTCGCTAGCCTTTCGGACTTGTATTAGCGCTTGATAAAAAGCCTGACGATCTTCCCAATAATATTCATCTACTGAAAATAGATAGTGAGAATCAAACCCCGTGCGATATAGATCCCATAACGCTAGGGCGCGACCCACGCGGCCATTACCGTCGGCAAAGGGATGAATATTCTCAAAACGATAATGAAGGATCGCTGAACTAAGCACTGGTGATAAAGAGTTCGATGCGCCATTCCACCACTCTAGTAGTTCAAACATCAGCGGCGATACATCGTTCGCAGGTGGTGGAAAGTGACCTCCCACTTGCACGGAGATAGTGCGGTAAGCTCCTGCATGGCCCTGATCCATTACGTCGTCCGCTAACAGAAGATGAAACTGAAAAAGGTGATCATGCCGAATTGTTTTTAGTTTGGCGTTCTTTTCAATAAACCGTAGCCCAGCAAAGTAATTCAGTACCTCTCGCTGAGAAGGTTTGTCAGAGGCCACTAATTCACGCCCTTCTTCAAGTGCTCGCACCTGTTCTAACGTTAGAGGGTTGCCCTCAATTGCATTAGAAGCGTGGCCATTGCGCGTGCGCGTGTCTTTTTGCAGCGCAGGAATCCACGGTAATAAGGCCACACTTGCGTTATCAATTCGTTCACGCAGCGCCGCGATTTCCTCTACTAGAGATAGGGGGGAATCATAAAGTTCGCTTCGTATGACAAAAAATTAGTAAACTATAAGTCAAGTCATTGATCAAACAGATTAGTCAATAATTAGTCAAGTTGTTGTCATGTTGTTACTCCTATTAGTGGTGATGGATATTGTTTGTTACGCGATGAATTCAATGCGTATTCCACCGCCTGGAATATTGCACATCATGTGTCGCTTGGGGCCATTGCCCATTGGTTCAGGTGGGAATTCAATTTGAACGCGAGAATCCTTCTTTAACTCTAGAAAGAGAGACTCGATGGCTTCGACACTCTTCATTGCTAGTGCCAAGTGGTGCAGACCGATCACGTTCTTGCGATCAAACACAATCGTTTTAGTTGGGTCGACCGCTTGCCAGAGCGTGATCAATGTTGTGCCATCCGATAGAATTACTGCTGGATAGTCTGGCTTTTCGCCTACTTGCTCATACCGTAGGGTATTGATAAAAAAGTGTCTTGCTTCATCAAGGTTAGAGACTGTAAGCCCCACATGATGCACACCTTGCGTAATGGGTTCGGGTTGAATATTGTTCATTTTTTTGTGCAATCGAAGTTAACCTAGGAACATAATGTACATAACGTTTGGCCGTTGAGTAAGATGGTCTTTGGTTCAATAACTATTTACAGAGAGCAATAATGGCTGATCAAAATGGGCTTAGGGAGTTTGTGGCAGTGGTTAAATACGGTAGTTTTACGGCGGCGGCTGAGGCGCTAAATGTATCTACTTCGTTTATTAGTCGGGAAGTGAAACGGCTTGAGGAACGCATTGGCACGCGGTTATTGCATCGCACAACGCGAAGCTTACAGCTCACTGATATGGGTGAAACCTATCATGCTAGAGGTCTTGAAATTAGCAAGATGCTGGATGCCCTTGAGTCTGATATGGCGGAGTTACAGCACCACCCAAAGGGCAATATTCGGATAACGGCCGCTGGCCTATACGCTGAGCGTTATGTCGCGCCAGCGTTGGCAGAATTCACCAAACAATACCCTGACGTTTCCGTAGAACTCAATACCAGTATGTCGGTAGTCGATATTGTTGAAGAGGGATTTGACGTGGCGATAAGAATGGCCGCGCTGGAGGACAGTTCGTTAATCGCACGCAAAATTGCCCCGCGGCGGGTGATGGTCTGTGCCAGCCCCGGGTATTTAAACAAACACGGTCACCCCAACACACCTGATGATTTAAAAAACCACAATTGCCTCTGTTTCCCTGACATGGTGTGGCGATTTCAGTACCCAGATGGCATGCAAACAATGAAAGTAGAAGGAACTTGGTGTAGTGATAACGGCCGAGCATTGGTCGCCGCTGCAATCCGAGGCATGGGTTTGGTGAGAATGACTGACTATTACATGGTGGATGGTCTTAGACGAGGTGAACTGGTTCCTGTACTTGAAGAGTACGAAGTGCAAGATGCAGCAACATGGATCGTATTCCCAACCCGTGAGCAAATGCCAACGCGCATTCGTATACTGATTGATTTTCTGGCTGAACGATTAAAACAAGCTGAACAACTAATCGAACATACCAAGCCAATCTCAAATTGATCTAAAGGGTCACCTCTTCTTTGCGCAAACAAGGTTGTTCCTGCGCAGCGGTTTAGCATTGTTGCTAATCAGCAACGATGCTTTAACCAAACAGCATCTTAATCTTCAAAGGTTTCCAGCGTAGGATCTGCATCACGCAAGGGTAGTCAACAGTTGCAAACAGGTTGATTGCTTTTTACCTAGTGAAAAAACCAATTTATCTGGAGATTAGAAATGAAAAACATCATTACCTTTAAATACTTTATCGCCATCGCGCTGCTAGCGACTTTTGGGCCAGCACCCAATTTTGTGTCCGCCGCACTGGAGACAAAATCCATTACGGCAGCCGATAACAGAACAAATGATGCGCGCTATCGACACATGCAGATTCAGGGCGTTGACATCGCATACCGAGAGGCTGGCAACCCCTCTAGCCCAACCATTCTATTGCTGCATGGTTTTCCAACGTCGAGCCATATGTACCGAGAGCTGATTCCTCAGTTGGCAGAAAACTATCACGTGATCGCTCCTGATTATCCAGGTTTTGGAGCAAGCGCGATGCCAGCTCAAGCTGACTTCGAGTATTCGTTCGCCAACTACGCCAATGTTGTTGATGAGCTTTTACAACAGAAAGGTATTGAGAAGTATGCAATGTATCTGATGGATTATGGCGCGCCTGTAGGCTTTCGACTTTTCGCTAAGCACCCAAAACGTGTAAGCGGATTTGTAATTCAGAATGGCAATGCTTATGACGAAGGACTAGAGACTTTCTGGGATCCTATAAAAGCATACTGGGCAGCACCGACTACAGAAAATAAAGACGGTCTGAGAGCAGCTCTGTTGACTATCGATGCAACTAAGTGGCAGTGGACTCATGGAATTCCAGAAGATAAATTGGAATTAGTTAGCCCCGATAATTGGCATCACGATCAATACCTTTTGGATCGGCCAGGCAACAAAGACATACAGTTAACTATGTTTCTAAGTTATGCGACTAATGTCGTCGAGTACCCTAAGTGGCAAAAGCTGTTCCGCGAACATCAACCACCCACATTGATTGTATGGGGCAAGGGCGATTACATCTTCCCCCCAACTGGTGCACATCCGTATGAGCGCGACCTGAAGAATGTTGAAAAACACATTATCGACACTGGGCACTTCGCACTTGAAACACACCTCGATTTTATCTCGAAGCGCATCCAATCATTCATGGCCCGCCTTTAAGGCTTAGCACGTCATCGCAAAACTAAACAGAGTGGCACCTGCCACTCAATTTGGAGAACTATTATGTCATTACTATCTAAAACGCTATTAACCGCGCTAGCATTAAGCGGTCTAATTTCGACTTCCCAAGCTGCTTTGCCTGATCCGGGTATGGAAATCGTCAAGGGCCATACTGCGATCTTGGTCACTGACCCCCAAAATGACTTCCTTAGCCCAAAGGGCGCAACCTGGGGAGTGGTGGGCAACAGCGTAACTGAAAACAACACCGTCGCGAATATTCATGCATTGTTCAAGGTTGGTAAGAAAAACGATATTCCAGTGTTTGTTTCGCCACACTACTACTATCCACATGATCACGGTTGGAAGTTCGAAGGCGCGCTGGAAAAATTAATGCATAACATCGGCATGTTTGACCGCAAAGACGCCTTGAGCGTTGAAGGGTTCGAAGGTTCGGGCGCAGATTGGTTGGAGCGATACAAACCTTATATCCACGATGGTAAAACTGTCGTTACAAGCCCCCATAAGGTCTACGGGCCGGAAACCAACGACTTGGTGCTGCAACTACGCAAGCAAGGAATCGACAAAGTTATTTTGGCAGGTATGTCGGCAAACTTGTGCGTTGAATCACATATGCGCGAGCTACTTGAGCAAGGTTTTGAGGTTGCCGTTGTAGCGGATGCAACCGCTGCAGCACAAGTAGACGAGGGCGATGGGTTCGCCGCAGCGTCGGTGAATTATCGATTCATTGCCAATACGGTATGGAGCACTAAAGAAGCAGTAGCCGCGATCAACGCTGCTAAATAATGTCTGACCGAGCAACCAGTTTCCCGTTACCCTTTCGTTATCAAGGCGGAAACTGCTTGCTAAGCTCAGAAAACGAGGAATGAATCATGGGACACAAATTTGCACAGATTGCGTTTACTGATGCAGTCAGAAAAATTCAACAAGAGCAGGGTAGCCGAGAGAATTACGCGGCAATGGATGAAGGTGATGACTACCACAATACAATTGGTCAACAAGAGGGCCGTTTTATTGCCCAAAGAGATAGTTTCTACTTGTCTAGCGTAAGTGAAACCGGGTGGCCTTACGTTCAACATCGCGGCGGCCCACCTGGATTTATGCGTGTTCTCAATGAAAGCACGATTGGGTTTGCCGATTTTCGAGGTAACCGACAATACGTTAGCACTGGTAATTTCCAGGGCAATGATCGAGTTGCCTTGTTCTTTATGGACTACCCAAATCGGCGACGTTTGAAACTACTCGGGCGTATTCGCGTGGTCAACAAAGATGAGCCTGAATTACTATCAAAGTTGAAAGTTGAAGGATATCGCGCATTAGTTGAGCGAGGATTCCTGATAACCGTCAGCGCTTTTGATTGGAATTGTCCGCAACACATAACACCGCGATATACGCAACCTGAGGTAGACAAAATGATGGCCTCAATTATTAAAGAGAATCAATTTTTGAAACAACAACTTGGAGAATTACAATGAGCGCTATAGATGAAAACAGGCCGCCATTACCACCTTTCGATTTAGACTCCGCACGTAAAAAAGTGCGATTGGCCGAAGACGGCTGGAATAGTCAAGATCCACTGCGCGTTGCACAGGCGTATTCGATTGATAGTCGTTGGCGGAACCGCTCTGAATTTATAAATGGGCGAGACCAAATAGTGGAATTCCTGACAAACAAGTGGAGCAACGAATCCGACTATCGCTTGATAAAGGAGTTGTGGGCGTTTGCTGGCAACCGCATTGCCGTGCGGTTTGCCTACGAGAGTCAAAACTCAGATGGTCAATGGATGA
>JBLHME010000079.1:0-13460 GCA_047623225.1 Cryomorphaceae bacterium | reverse complement strand
ATTTGATCCGAAGTGAGGTCGGTAGTGGTAGTACGTTTCAGTGCCACATTGTAGTACTCATCACCATTCTCCCACTTCCAAATACCATCGTCAGTGGTGGCCTTAGTTTCGAGTTCGGTCAGGTGCGCGACTAGTTTTTGATAGGCGGGCTGTACCGAATAAGTCAGCGCTTGGGTAGCCTGAGATAAGAGTTCAGCCTGCTTTTCAGAGCTTAGATCGGCACCCTCTGAGCCAGCCAATTTGTCTAGCTTGCCGCTAAAATCAGCCATTAAAGTACTTGGCTCGCCATCATCAAATGGAGCGCCCTTGATAATATTCTTGCTATCTCGAATCACATGCGGGAAGACGAATTTCGGTGGCACAATATTGGCCGCCGTGCGCGCCTTTATTCCGGCAATCAACTGGTCGAAATACTTAGCTACGCCGTTAAGCCGAGCAATATAATTTTCAGCATCTTGCAGGCTATCAATGCTGTGCTGATTAATCAGCAGAGAAACAACGCCAGAATGAGTGCCGAACATTTGATTCACAGGGTAACTATATAAGCGCCAACGATAGTCTTCTATGCTCTCTTCTAGATCCTGCTTTAGCAGGTCATAGCTAAGGGCCGTAGGGGCATCAAGTTTCGCGTAATCGATGCTGACTAATTCTGCGAGTTGCTGCTTGTCATGCGCTAGAGTTTGCAGCGCAAACTCAGCGCTCAAATCGTTCCACTCGTCAGCGCGATCTTTTCGGCCAAGGAAAGTAAGAGAATTTGGGCGGCGCGCTACTGATTCCTCGAAAAAGCGCTCATACATGGCATTGGCTTTATCCGACTCGCTTTGTGAATCAGTCTCGTCACTCAGAACCACATCGGTGGCTTGCTTTAGCTCGGCAGTGTTAATTTGCTTTTCAGCTTCTTGGCTGCAGGCTGTTAGAGCAACGATAAGTACTAATGTGATAATAAGGTTGTTGAACATAGACGTGTCCTCTGTATTTTTAATGTCAGGCATTGTAGCAACAAACTGGACATAAAGTGGTGAGCTCGTTTAAGGTCTAGCTTAAGAATTAGAGTTGGTGACTATTATGAATACAATAAAGAACAACGCACTGTGGATCTTCTATTTTGCTTTTGCGGCTTACGCCTTGCTAAGCCATCAGGGCGAACCACTATTTTCTATTGCTGGGCCGTATGGTGTTGGCAAGGCTCTAACCTGGTTGGTCTTGTTGAGTTTTCTTGCCTATAGTATTTATTGCCATTTTCAGGAGGATTTTTTCAAAACCATGAAAACAATCACGCCTTATCATTGGTTTAGACAAGTGAGTTTGGATCTATATTTGGGTTTGTTGATTCCCCTAACCCTGATCTACCTAAACGAAGGTTCGCTAGTGGTGGTGGCGATCTGGTTTCTACCTATTTTTTTCATGGCCAATCTAGCAGCCTTACTTTATCTGGCAATGAACTACCAATCCTTGGTAGTTCATTTTACTTAGGGGCTGGTCTGTATTTGCCTTAGCTATAACAGCCCTAAACTGTTTTAGCTCAAGGCTGTTATGGCTCAAGGCTGTTAATGCTCAAGGCTGTTTATAGCTCAAGGCTGTTATACATCTTGACGATCAAGCCTTGGTCAGCTGCAATTTTGCCGTCACATACATCGGCGTACACTTCTTGTAATCCCGTAACACCTTCCAAATAGGTCATTTTCAGCCAGCTCCTGCTTCTGGCAGCGCTGTGCATTACGAACTGCATAGATCTTTTGTCAAACTCTTCGCGACCCCATTCTTTCATTCGCGTTTGGATAACTGACGGGGCAAAAAACATCTCGCTGCGTTCTTGTATTATGCCTTCGCCACTCCTTGGTTCGTTCCAATGGGTGAATCCAACATTGCTGCAGAACCGCATGTTGTCGCCAAGGTGTGTGTGTAGGCGACCTAACACGCTACTGTCACCAGACATATCAACGATCACGGTTGCTAAGCTGGCATCAATTTTCTCAATATCGTCATAGCTATAGGCGCTTTGGTAAACACTCAAAGAATCGACTAGCGCCAAATTACGCGCTGAGGTTAGCCCAACCACTGCAGGAGCTGATTCGTCGGCTTGCAGGCCATAGGCCAAACCGGTGCTGGTTTTGCTCGACGCACTGATAATCACCACTTGCTGCGCACCAAACCAATCATTGCTCTGCAACATGTCGTATAAGCAAAATGAAGTTAAGTGTAAAACAAACAATAGCATTCGCTCGTCGTCTGCTTGCGGTTGGTAATTTGCTTCAGCCAGAACTCGACGATAGAGATTATAGCCAGGCGGCAAGCTCCTGCGATGCTCAGAGCCGTCCATCAAGGCGCCGGCCGAAACTTTGCTTGGCGTGATTGCTAGATAGTTGGTTGGCGGAAAATATCCGAACAATCGGTCACCTACCGGTAATTCGCTTGAGTTGGATTGAACCACATCAGCAAAGCCCCACACTGGAATAATTCCCCAGTCTTGCGGGTTATCGCCAGACGGTGGAAAAAATTGCCAATACCGCAATGCGTCGCCCATGGCAGCATAGGTTATGTTGTTGGCGGTAAATGCGAACTTGTCCACTTTTAGCAACGCTTGGTCTTGGCTGATCTCTGGTTTAGTCGTTTCTACAAGACGGCATTTAGAGAGGTCAGTTTTGTTGGTTTGAAATTCGTACACAATTAAATCTCCTCAAAATTATTCGGCAGCGCTCGCTTGACGAGACATTAATTCGGCCATCAGTTTTTGTATATTAGCACCGGCTTGTGGGGCGGCTTCACGCATCCTGCCGAGTATTGCCAGATGCTCTGGCTTGGTTTCTTCATTGGGTGTTACCAGTGCAGTAAAGCCGTCGAGCCGGTTACTAATTAGCCATTCTCTAAGACCTGGTTCTTTAGACCAGCGTAATTGATTACGCATTTGTGCCGCGGTTCCCACCAACCAATCGGTATCATGATTGGGTAGAGGCACTACGGTGCACAGATCATTCTGCACCTCCTGATCATCATAATTGGCTTCGATATGCGCTATGAAAGCAGCACTAAATACTGGCTGGTAAGAGCGAACAGTTTGCACTGTAATCGTGTTGCCATCGAACACTGGATATATATCTGATACTGGCACCGCACGCGCTGAACAGTCGATGTGCATAGTCCTTGCAGTGGTCGGAATGCTTTCATCGGCAAACACAATCTTGTCCGTTTCTAAACGGCTCACTCGACCTTTGCGCACAACATTTTTAACCCGTCTTAATTGTTCGAGTTCGTCTCGGCTTACGGTCGCTCCGTGGAACATCGCGGGCGTTACCTTTGGGTCTAAGCGAAACAATGAGCCGGCTTTTTCTAACCTAGCAAATAAGTCCTGGATTGATTCAGCTTGCGCAACAGCTTCAATCTGGTTGGCTTGATTACCAATGGTGGATTCAAAAAAGTCGAGCGAAGGTTGGGTGTGCGCTCGATCAATCCACCACGCGTCGCGTGGCATTATCCAAGTGATCGTATCAGGGTCTATTTGGTTTTCAAGCAACCATAGTATGGCGTCGATACCCGTTTTACCTCCCCCCACAATCACATAGCCATCGCGTGGCTCAACCAAGCTTGGTAGAGCGTTGAGTGGGGCAAATTCGACTCCACCTGCAATTTCAAAGCTTGGGGTATGTGTGGATGGTACCGAGGTCTTGAAATAAGTACCGTCGATAATCTTCTTATTTACTTTGACGGAATATTTGTTATCAGACAGCATCGATGAAAATTCACCATCACCACCGTACTCGCACATTGGAAAGTACTGCACGCGGCCTGAGGGCAAAAAGGTGTGCTTCATTACCTGATCAAAATAGGCCATGACTTCTGCCCCAGAAGCAAGTTCATGCAAACCTTTGTTAAGACCGACTTCGTCACGGCTACCGTTGCTGAGCTCTTTTGAACTCACGCCGTAAAAAGCTGATGGTTGGTGCAGGCTTACAAACGAGTAGGCATCGTTCCAATGGCCGCCTGGTTTGTGATGCTTGTCTACGATAATAATGTTGGCGTCAGTTTCACTGAGAAGTACGTCGGCCACAGCCATGCCGACCGCGCCACTGCCAATGATTAAGTAATCGGTTTCTAGTTGTGTGGTGCTCATTTAGGCATCCTCTGACAAATTATTTGACATAACAGTGTTATATCTTATAATAACACTGTTATGACTGTCAACGTTAATGCTAAAAAAATAGCGCAATCTAGAAGTAAAATTTTAGATGCCGCGTCTGAACTATTCTTGCAAGGAGGCGTAGCTGCGCTCAGCGTGCGCGCAATAGCTAAGCTAGCAGGCCTTTCAACTATTGGTATTTATAGTCATTTTCAGGGTAAGCAGGGGATTTTGGATGCCCTGTATATTGAGGGCTTCGAGCTTGTGTTTGATGCCATGAACGTAAAGCCTAAGGGCAAGATACGGCGCGAGGATGTTTTGCAGGGCGCGCGAGGGTATCTTCGTGTTGGGCGCGAACATGAAGCGCACTATCGTTTAATTTTTGGCGAGAGTGATCGAGGTTATAAGCCTTCTGAAGAAGCCATAGCCACCAGTCAGCGGGCTTTTGGCAAATTGCTTAGCCTTGCTGGTGGCTTTTTACCGGCTACATCAGGATTGCCTGAGCGACAACAGCTTGCCTTAGATGTTTGGGCTATTGTGCATGGCTATGTAAGCATCAGCCATCATGCCATAGCGGGTCAAGGGTGGGACCTGGATGATATGGCCTTGCAAGCAGTGGCAACGCATTTAGATGCAGCGCCTAGCGATTAAGCATTCTTTTAGGTCAACTAGCTGACAAGCTGAACCGGCTCTAGATCAGCCAACTGATAAACTGAATCAGTAGCCAAATTATTGCAGCAAGCGCCAAAATCAGGCTGCCATTGACCAAATATTTTAGGAGTTTATAAGCTACCACATTAGTTTCTTTGAGGCGTTTTCCCTTGTCCAATAGTGGCACTAGAGTAGCAAAAGCACGATTAGCGAATCCTCGCTTATCTTCATCGGTATTGGGCACGATGGTCGCTTTCATTAGCTGCTTATACGGCCAGTTCAAGATAGAGCCGATAGGCGACATGGGTCGCTCGATATCACACATCAATATCAACCGAGATTTGTCGGCGTCGTTATGCGCATAGTGCAGATACGTGATGTCAAATAGTAAGGGTTCGCCGTTGCGCCATGACAACTTGTGATCGTCCACACTGATATAGCAATCGTCGTGATTGGGTGTATCCAATCCCAAATGGTATCGCAGCGAGCAGGCTACGGGGTCTAGGTGGCGCGTCAATTGACCGCCGGGTGGTAGTACCGAAAACATCGCTCCGTTGACGCTGGGTATTTTGCTTAGTAATTCAATGGTTTTTGGGCAGCTGCGTTTGGCAGAATCGTGTGTGTATCCATACCAATTTAGGTAAAACTTAGTCCAGCCGTATTTATAAAAAGTGCGAAAGCCTAGATCGTAATATGACGCAGAATCGGGATCGGTGATTTGATCAAAGCCGCCCTCAGCCATTAGCTCAATGGCTTCTTCGGCAATGATCTGCCAATTATCTTGTAACTCCTTGAGCTCTGGAAATTGCTCCATATCCATAACCGCCGAGCGAGCTTTAGGGCGCGTAAACAAATACAGAAGACAATTAAAAGGCGTAAACATTGGCCAACCTTTGCGAATATATTCGCCAAAGCTACTCCATCTTGCCTGACCTCGATAGGCATAGGCGTAGGTCATGGAACCCGCGCAAAACAACACCAGACCGATCATTATCAAAGAGCTCATAGGCATACTCACAAAACCGCAATGCGGCATATCTTAGTGCCTGCGAATATATCCTAAATTGCAGGTATTCCCCATAGTCGGGAGTTGATTAGTTGCTCTCATCGCAAAATCGCTTGAACCAACCATCGCGATTAATCTAAGGTTTAGCGTAAAACGCTAGCGATTGCTGCGCGGGTGTCAGCGGGGTCGATGACGGCGTCAATCTCCAATGAGGCAGCTACCTCAATTGCTTGGCCTTTCTCATATTGTTTGGCGAGTAGTTTGTCGAACAACGCTTGTTGCTCAGAAGCATCGGCTACCGCACTCAACTCCTTTTTAAAACCCAATTTTACTGCGCCTTCCAAGCCCATTGGGCCAAACTCACCGCTTGGCCATGCCAGAGTGTAAAGCGGGTGCAGGGTGCTGCCGCCGAGCATGGCTTGCGCGCCCAATCCATAGCATTTGCGAATGACCACGCCAATTAAAGGCACGGTGATTTTCGAGCCCGCTGTAAACAGCTTAGCGAGGCGCCTTACGGCTCCTTGTTGTTCGTGATCAGGGCCGACCATAAAGCCGGGTGTGTCACAGAGCGATACCAATGGAATAGCAAAACTTTCGCAAAGCTCTATAAACTCCGCCGCCTTCTCGCCAGCGGCAACATCAATTGCGCCACCCAGCACACTACAATCATTGGCTAAAACTCCAATTGCCTTGCCTTCGATACGCATAAAGCCAGTAACGATTGAGCCGCCATAGCCGCTTTTAAGTTCAACAAAGCTATCCACGTCACAAAGGTGTTGAATAATGCTGCGAATAGCGTAAGTCAGGCGTCGGTTTTCAGGTAATAGAACCCTTAGTCTTTGAGCATCGGGCTCGATCCAAGCACTAATTTCACCTTGGAAATAGCCCAACACTTGTTTCGCTAGTTCAGCCGCATGGGCTTCATCATCGGCAACAATGTCGACCACGCCGTTTTCAGATTGAACTTCAATTGGGCCAATATCTGTAGGTTTAAACTGCCCCAATCCGCCACCTTCAATCATGGCCGGCCCGGCCATTCCAATCCATGAACGCTTGGTGGCGATGGTGATATCGGCAGCGCCAAAGAGTGCTGCATTACCGGCAAAGTTATAGCCATTGGCAACGGCAATTCGAGGTACTTGGCCTGCTAAGCCTGCCCAGGTTCCGAACGACGCGCACTGTAGCCCTGAATTCACCACGGTGACATCGGTATCGCCTGGTCGGCCACCACCGCCTTCGCTGTACATGATCACAGGTAGTTGCCGTTTTTTAGCTGTTTCGAGCATGCGGTCAAGTTTCTGATGGTGATAGAAGCCCTGAGTGCCTGCTAAAACCGAGTAATCGTTAATAACTAATACTGTTTCTGATTGTTTGAATTTCTCAGCATTCACTTGCCCGACCCCGGTGATGATGCCGTCAGCTGCAGTGGTGGTTTTTAATGTTTGGTAGTCTATGCGGCCACGTTGTGCTGCCACAGCCAGTTGCCCATATTCCTGAAAGCTGTTTGCGTCGCACAAAAGCGCTAGGTTTTCACGTGCTGTTAAATAACCTTTGGCGTGGCGTTTTTGCGCTGCCGACTGGCGATTAGAATCTAAGCTGAGATCTCGGCGAGCAATAAACTCATCAAGAGTGGCCAAATGCTCGGCAGCTGTCTCACTCGCCATAGGCTCGACATTGTTTGCGCTATTTTGGCTCAGTGCGATCCTGACCAGAGATTGTTCGCGCTTTACGGTGGTGCCTAGCGAGGCCGATATTTCTACGATCGTGCCGCTACGCTCAGCCTTCACCTGCACATGGACTTTCATTGACTCCATAACCAACAAAAGATCTCCAGCGTTGATATGATCGCCAACGCTGACTTCGATTGATTCAAGTGTGCCAGAGAGTGGCGCTTCTATGATTTCGATTTCTGACACGGTTTTATGGTATGACAAGCTCAGTGATTAAATTGATGATTGGATTGCTGATTAGCTCGGTTTGCGAAACTTTAGGGTCATGCGGTTAGATTCCCCTATGGCTTGCATCGCAGTTAGTTTGTCCTCATCACCTTCACTTCCACTCAAGGAAGGAGGCAGTCTCCATACAAAGTCACCTTCGTTAGCAAGATCTTTTAGATTGGCATTAATCTCGCTAGCTTCAACGAATTCAAACCCTTGAGCGGCAAATTTCTCGATAAGCATGCTTTGTTTCAAGTATCCATTGCTGCCGTTGGCCCATTCGTCGGGGCGATCTTCGCGCGCCTGATGTTGCACCACTCCCACAATGCCACCGGGTTTTAATGCGTCATAGCTTTCTTTGATCGCGTTGCTTAAATATGCGCCTTTGTCTTCAAATCGGGCTACATTGTGCAGTGCTCGGATGAACAGCACTGCATCCACAGTGCCTTTGAGCGACTCGGGTTGGTTGCCAAATTGATAGGCCGATACAGTCGCGCTATTCTCATCACGCCAAGTCATAGCGTCAGCGGTCCAGGTTTCTACCCATGACTTCTTTTCCTCGATCAATTCAGCCGTAGCAAATCCGCCAAAGTACTGCCACATATCAAGGTCGTAATCGACCCCAACCAGTTCACCTGCAGAACCAAGATAAGGTAATAATATTTTGGAGTACCAGCCGCCACCTGGAAGTGCCTCTATAACTTTCATACCTGGCTTGATACCAATGAATTCTAGCGTTTCTTTGGGGTGTCTAAATTGATATCGCGCCTGTGCTTTTTCATCGCCTGCTGCGAGTATTGCGTCCAAAGATTGGGTAGTTTGCGCAGCAACTTCAACAGCCATAGGTTCAGTAGCTTGTTGCTTTACCTCCTCAGTGACGGCGGGTGCCTGCTCTGTCTCGGCACAGGCCGTTATAAGGGCGGCCGTAGCAAGAAGAAATATTTTGCTTGAATGGCTTAGCATAATGCTCCGTAATTGGTTGTGGTTAGCGCAGAGGCAAGCAACTGAGTCTATCAGTAGCGATTGAAAATCGCATCGACTTTATTGAATCACCAGCGCGGGCGAATTATTTGTGTCTACAGTTTTGCTGGATGATGTAAGCCGTTTCGTAATGGATAAGAAGATTTTTACCGATGAAAAACCTCTCTACTACAACTTTACTACTACAGCGTTGCCCAGCGCATTCATGGTATGACTGGGCAGAAGTATTCTCCCCCTTTGCGCCACCATCCGACCACTAACGTTTTAACCACCAATAGGCGAGTTGAAAACTTATTGAAAGCACAAGAGACGGTCGATAACCCTTAACGTGGTTTTGCGTTCCGTTGCACCTTTAACCCCAGCTTCAACTGTTTCTGTCAACCGATATTCGTTTTTTTCATTTCCGTGACTCTATTGTTCTCGGGCGTAATCCGCAACATCAAGCGGCTTAGTTCGAGATAGATCTACCGCATTGCCAGCCTTCCAAAGATCATAAGCCGACTGCATGTTGAGCCAGCTTTCGGGCGTACCTCCCAACACGCTAGAAAGACGCAGTGCCATGTCTGTAGTCAAGTCTGACTTTTCAGTTACTAGCCGATTAAACGCAGACCGCGACACGTCTAAGTGGCTAGCAACTTCGCTGCGTGATAAAATCTCTTTAAAAGGCTCTAAATACACCTCTCGGATAAATTCGCCAACGTGCGGCGGGTTATGTTGTCTTATCAGGGAAGTTAATCTTGCCTGAAAATTAACAGAAAACTACCGAGGAAGCAAAATGGGTCAAATAGTAAAAGGGGTTTTTATTGCCTGCGTTCTGGCAATGTTCAGTATCAGCGCGCACGCCCAAACCAAGGTCGTAGTCATTCCTATGTTCGGAGATGATGCAGCGGCTAAATGGCGTGGCGTATGGGCCAGCGGAACAGAGTACAAAAAAGGTGACCTGGTTCACGACCTCGGTAGCAGCTATATCGCCACATCTAACCATACATCAGATGACAGCAATGATCCGCAGGACACTTTTACCGCCTGGGATCTGGTAGCTGAGAAAGGGGCCAACGGTATAGGTGGTGCTCCAGGCTCACCTGGTGCTCCCGGCACCCCTGGTGCTGCTGCTACAGTTACCGTTGGTGCGACGACTACGGGTGCTGCCGGATCAAGTGCCTCAGTAAGTAACTCGGGAACCTCATCAGCAGCGATATTTGATTTCACGATTCCAAAAGGTGATAAAGGCGACCCTGGTGCAAAAGGTGACCCTGGTGCAAAAGGTGACCCTGGTGCAAAAGGTGACGCTGCTGTCGGCGGTGTCGACTATGCCCAGGGAGGCTATTTCGAGCTACGCAGTCCTGGTTTAGTTGATACAATTGTCACGACGATCGTGGTGAATGCTCCCTCGAGTGGGCATGTGATTGTTAACGCATCTGCTGGGCTAGATATTAGTGCAGATGCCGCTGCGAAGTGTGGAATTTCAACCGACGCAACCATTCCTGGCAACCTAGTAGTGCAGCTACCAGGAGTCTCTCTTGCTTTCGTGAACTTCGCTCAGACCAAAGGTTTCCCAGTTTCCGTAGGCAACAACACGTTCAATTTTGTGTGCCGGATGGACACCCTCAATGGCACAACCGTCAACGTTTGGGATCCAACGCTCACTGCTATCTTCTCGGGGTCGAAGTTGTAAGCACAAAGAGCGCTCTCCTAAGAAAATCTGAGAGGGAGAGTGCGTTTTCATAAAGTAGTAAAGGGATCAAACTGAACCAGCCTTAGTTTCATGGGCGCATTGACTAAAGAGCACTAGCCTCTATATTATTTACGCTAATGTTTCTGTTCTCGACTAAAGATTTTCCAGTCGGCAGAACTACACAGAACAATTGCCAGTGGTTATGCATTAAAAAATAAACAGTTAAGGCACCTCGAAAAGCCGGCTTCACCCATGCCTTCTAAGCCGTCTTCCGAGGCGATTTTTTATTGCCTGTAAAGTCCGGTTTGGGCAAGGAACCGCCCGTTGGCTTTACTTTTCCAACAGGCAGAAGAATGCTCAAAGCGGTCACTTGGCCTAATTAGAATCCGGCACTATTTGCCGCTCACTATGCTAATCTAGCTAAGAAATACCGTTTTGCAAGGATGCGAACATGGCACAAGATTTTGTTAGATTGGCAAAGAGCGCTGGCACGAACGCTATTGGCTACGAACGTCATCGTCCTGAACAGACGCTTCTTTACCAGCTGGTTGAACGATATTACCCCGAGCTAGTCGCGCTATTGTCTGAGCAAGGCAAGCCCTTGCCGAAATATGTCTTGCGGGAGTTTGATGACTATCTCAAATGCGGAAGACTGGAGCACGGGTTCTTACGCCTGCGCTGCGATACTTGTCATGCCGAACGCCTGCTTGGGTTTAGTTGTAAGCACCGTGGTTTCTGCCCAAGTTGTGGCGCGCGCCGAATGGCCGAAAGTGCAGCGCTGTTGGTCGATCATATTTTACCGCAAAGACCCATGCGCCAATGGGTGTTGAGCGTGCCTTTCCAACTTCGGTTTCTTTTCGCCAGCCAACCTGTGATCATGGGCAAAGCTCTGGGCATAGCCTATCGCGCCATCTCTACGCACATAACAAAAAAGGCCGGTCACACAAAAACCACGGCTCATACCGGCGCAGTCACACTGATTCAACGTTTTGGCAGTGCGCTCAACCTTAATGTGCACCTGCACATGCTTTTTCTAGATGGCGTTTATGTGGAGGATAACAAATATGGATCAGCGATGCGTTTTCAGTGGATCAAAGCGCCAAGCAATGCAGAACTTTCCCGATTAACCCATACCATCGCCAAGCGTATTGGCCGATATCTAGAGCGACAAGGCCTTCTGGATCGGGATGCCGAGCATAGCTACCTCAACGCAAATGCAATCGAAGACGAGTACGACCCGATGCATCAACTGCATGGGTCTTCAGTAACTTATCGAATTGCCGTTGGACCCCGACAGGGACGTAAGGTGTTTACGCTGCAAACGATGCCCGCCAGCGATCCAGAGGAGTGGGCCGGTGGTGTGGATGGATTTTCCCTGCATGCTGGTGTCGCCGCCAAAGCCCATGAGCGAGACAAGCTGGAACGTATTTGCCGATACATCACCCGACCGCCAGTATCAGAACAACGCCTGTCCCTGACCCGTAACGGTATGGTGCGATACGAATTAAAGACGCCGTATCGCGATGGCACCACCCATGTAATATTTGAGCCACTGGACTTCATCTCAAAATTGGCGGCGCTGGTTCCCAAACCAAGAGTGAACTTGACTCGATTCCATGGTGTGTTTGCGCCCAATAGCAAGCACCGCGCCCTAGTGCCGCCAGGCAAGCGAGGCAAAGGCAGGGCATTCAATACGACAGACGACGCCCAGGATAAATCACCTAAGGAACGCACAGCAGCCATGACATTGAGTCAACGACTAAAGCGAGTCTTCAATATAGACGTTGAAACCTGTAATCAATGCGGCGGCGCCGTCAAGGTAGTTGCCTGTATTGAAGATCCTGCAGTGATTAAAAAGATACTGGATCACATAATTAAAACAGAGCCAACCGAACAGGACCGACTGCCACAAAGCCGAGCTCCACCGCATGGCGATCTGTTCCACTGATTGCAAAACTAGCGACCTAGTTACGCCCTATTTTCAAAATGCTGTTTGATGCGGCAGGGCTTTGTTGATTCGCAGAGCGGAGAATGGCTAAAAAAGATCAAGCCAGGCGGTATCAATCATTGTAGCTCGTTAAGGCAGACAAATTACGCTCGGTAGAGGTCCGGTATGGGTTGTTTTCAAAGGATTGAGGCGCATTTTGGACTGGCGGATACTTATTGAATTAGCGGAATAGGGCGTTTATGCTTCCTATACTCAGCTAATGTCTCTGCTATCCACTTAGCCACTGCTATAGTCGGAAAGTTTAATCGATAGGTGCTTTCTACACGGTCAATAGGCATCCAAGGGTGGGTTTCGATATGTTGAACAAAATACGTTTTCCTTCCTTTTCGTTCGGGCAGTGTTGCAACCCACTCTGCAGTCTTCCAAAAGGTCGCTATAATCACATCAGCGTCAGGAAGGTCCTCGCTGATAATAGCTCGTGACTCAGGCAGCACTTTTAGGCAATAACGCACATCAACAAAATACGATACATCAAATCCAGAACGAAATTTATATCCCCTCCAAGACAATATAGACTTTATTCGCTGGACTAAAGAGGGAGTATGTCTTCCTGGAGAAATCACTGTAACCTCGTGCCCTCTCTTCGCCAAAAGATCCGCGTATACTGAAATAACCCTAAGACCACCTGTCAAATTCAGTGACGGAGCCACAAATGTAATTTTCACTTACCACACCCACAATTATTATATGTAAGGAACATACAGCTATATTTCATAATAACTAAAAACTATTTTTATCATTCTAAATAAAGTGCAGATATGCCTATCTTCTAACTAAGGCTATTCATGACTTACCCACATCAGGTGCATGTGACTGTCGAATATTTTATCCCCTATTTATGGATGATATAAGAATTAAACAATTATAATACTATTTCCAAGTATCAAGATCTTCCACCAAAACGTTACCTATCCCAATTTTAAAATCTTCTTTGTAATTCTAGATAAGAATACATCAACCTAAATCATGTTGCTTTCTAGCTTACCATTACTGTTTAAAATTTCGCTTTATCACCAGCGTGCCACGGGCCTAGACTACATAGAAAGCCAAATCCATATTTCATATGTTATTTTTAATTCGATACATCA
>JBLHME010000078.1:0-13507 GCA_047623225.1 Cryomorphaceae bacterium | reverse complement strand
CCTATGAGCGACTGGCCACAATCTCGGTTGCTCATCTCTATAACCTTCGCAAATCGAAGGTCTATCAACGTTGTCGAATGGTCTACACCAAGACGCAATCTAAAGCGTCACAGATTGGCGAGCGACGTAAGCACGCGCCTCAAGGCCTTCCAGGCTACATCCGCATAGACAGTTTGCATCAGGGCGATTTGGATAAGCGTAAGGGCGTTTACTGCATCGATGCAGTTGATGACGTGACGCAAATGGAAATCGTCCTGACGGTCGAACGAATCAGCGAACACTTTCTCTTGCCAGCGCTAGAAGAAATGCTAGCGCTACTGCCTTTTAAGATTAGAGGGTTTCACAGTGATAACGGTTCGGAATACATCAATAAACGTGTCGCCGAAATGATTGAATTTAATCGCCGTTACCTCAACCCTCACATCAACTATCACCGACCTTGCTTCTTCCCCGAAACCATCACTGATGCTAAAGGCAAACAAAGCAAAATCTACCCTTATAAAAACATGATGACGCCGTATGAAAAACTGAAATCGTTGCCCGATGCCGAGCAATATTTGAAATCAACACTCAGCTTTGCCATACTCGATAAAGTCGCTTATGAAATCACTGACAATCAATCGGCAAAACGACTACAAAAAGCACGTAAACAACTCTTTAAAACCATTCACGAACAAGGCTGGGCAAACATTAAATAAATTCTGACTGACTCCCTTCGTTCAGACTCATTTATGGATTAGAAAATACTGGTGGTTAATTGCCGCTAGAACCATCGCCATATCAACCCGACTTAGCGCGCATTTTTCGCGCTGAGTCGGGTCGTATATTAGCCTTGTTGATCTCTCAATGTGGCGGCGATATTCAAATGGCCGAAGATGCTCTACAGGATGCTTGTGCACAAGCGACGGTGCAATGGCAAGGCACTGCGCCGACTGATCGACAAGCTCCGGCGATCGCAACGGCATGCTCGCGATGCTAATTTAAGCCGCACTTTGCAATAACTCACGAAATCAAACGAAGAAGCCGAGGACCAGCATCAAATACCTGATGAGCGACTGAAACTGATTTTTACCTGCTGCCACCCTGCGCTGACCGAAGAGGCGCGATTAGCCCTAACACTAAAAACGCTCTGCGGTCTTAGTGTGCGAGAAATAGCCAGGGCATTACTAGTTTCAGAAATCGCGATACATCAACGCCTAGTGAGAACTAAGAAAAAGATTAAAAACGCTGGCATCGCGTATAAGGTGCCCGACCAAGCGGAGCTCCAACAGAGCCTGGACTCAGTCTTGACAGTCATTTACTTGATATTTAACGAGTCCTATTCAGCGTATGAAGGTCTGACCCTAACCCGTGATGAACTGGGCGAAGAAGCAATTCGTTTGGCACAGGTATTACATCAACTGCTGCCCAGCCCAGAGGTGGCTGGATTACTAGCCTTGATGCTTTTGCATCAATCCCGAAACACAGCTCGCAGCTCAAGTGAATTTAGTTTCATTCACCTAGAGCAGCAAAATCGGCGACTGTGGGATCAAAGCAAGATCTCGGCCGGGTGAGAACTGCTAATGCTGGCGTTGGCCAATGGACAAGCAGGTAAGTATCAAATTCAAGCAGCTATTAGCGCGCTTCATGCGCAAGCCGGCGCATGGCTTGAGACTGATTAGCAACAAATATTATTGTTGTATTTGACCCTGTTAAAAATAGAACCCTCGTCCATAATCGAACTCAACATGTTGATAGTATTAGCGCAGTCGGGGAAAGACAAAGAGCCTCTTATACAATTAGATTCGCTACAAGAGTATTTGCGCAACTACCAACCTTTTTTTGCCGCACGCGCCAATACCCTAGAATCTTTAGGGCTGATTGAAGAGGCACAAGGCGTCTATAAAAGTGCGATAACATTGTGTGAAAATACTCCTGAGCGAGATTATCTAATGCGGCGCTTGCGCTCCATCATTTAATGTCTGCGGTGGTGACGACGATGACCATAGCTTTTATAGCTAGGATAGTATGAATAATTGTATCCATAATAAGGGCTGCGATAGAAACCATAGCGTTGGCTGTAGCCATTTCCGTAACGAAAGCCTAAGCCATGGTATGCCACACCAAGCTGAATATCAGCATAGCGCCGAGGGTCTCGGTACTGCCAGTCTTCGACCTCCAAGGCATCTACAATTGGCAAGCTTTTTTCAAGCGGGCCATTAGCTATTTTTAGCTCACCAGTAACGCGCCCATAAACGGTTACAAAGCGATCTTGCAATTGAGCATTTTGCAGATCTTGATTTTCAATCTGCACCACAAATCGGCCACCATCGTAGTCGTTGTCACCGTTCCTGTTTGGCTTGCCGCTCAGATCCAAGGGATAGGCAAAAACCGTTAACTCAGGGGCGTTACCAACATCACGCGACTTAACAATTTGCCCTCCCCAACGCACAAGGGTTCCCACATGTTGTGCAATGTCTTTAGCCACTGCGTCATACGGCACATCAATAGCTGGCGCATAACTGATTTGTGGCGAGGTTTTACTCGAATACGAACTACCAAAAGAAGCGCAAGCGGCTAAACTTAGGCTGAGGAAAAGCAATACAAGCGGTTGCAAATAATTTCGTAAGCCAAGGCTGAGGCGGGTGTTCATGGCAGATTCCTCACAGATTTTCAGGGAGTTTGGGTGAATCTAAGTATTCCATCGTTTAACTGAACCCAATCTGAACGGCTATGTTCAGTTCAAATACTCGTCTAGCACTGCACGCATGTGACTTAAACGCGCCTACCAACTATTGCGCAACTCACGCAATTTCAAGAAAACAGTTTCCTCGTCAGGCGAACCATCCATTTGTGGAAACTGTTTTTGCAAAAGATCGATAATTTCAGCGCTACCTAGCCTGAAAAAACTATTCACCAAGCGCTCCATCGCAATATTGCTAATAAAATGCTGTTCTCCAACCCACTGTTCCATTGCAGCTAGCAGGCTTCGTGCCGCGGTATTACCTGGCTCTCTATCGATGGTGAACTTTAAGTTGTTAACAATATAGTCGTGCCCGGGATAGATTCGCGTTACTTCCGGCAACACAAAAAGTTGTTCCACGAAGGTGCGGTACATAAGCCGCGGGTCCCCACCATTGTGGCAATTGCCCACTCCAGCATTAAACAATGTGTCACCACTGAAAAGTGCAGGCACATTATTAGCGTCCCCGGCATAGTACAAACAGGTGTGGCAGAAAGTATGACCTGGGGTGTCCAACGCAATAAGCTCGACCGATGAGCCAACACTGACGGCATCCTGAGCCTTTAAACCAACATCCACATTGCTTATTTTGCCGAGCGCTTGGTGGTGTGCGTACAGTGTCGCACCGGTTGCCTTGATAACATCTTCATTACCACCCGTATGGTCAAAGTGCTCGTGGGTGTTGATGACTCCGAGTATCACCCAACCCAACTCCTTTGCGCGAGCCAAAACCGTGCTGTGATCCAGAGGGTCAATTGCGACTGCCTCGAGTGTTTCAGGACAGGCAATAAGATACATATAGTTTCTAAGACTATTGTTAACGGCGATTTGCTCAACTAGCATAGCTTGCTCTCTCGGTTGGATTGCTGGGGTTATTCATGCTGTCGGGCTTAATTGGTTTGCCGCTGCGATGATCTGCACTGTTTGTCTGTTACACTGCGAACCGAAATTAGTACCACTAAAACCAGTTCATGGCCCTCATCACTCTAAACAACGTCAGTGTGAGCTTCGGCGCTGACGCCATTCTAGACCAAGCAAATTTAATTATCGAACCTAATGAGCGCATCGGCTTGATTGGTCGAAATGGTGCTGGCAAATCCACACTACTAAAATTATTAGACGGCGATGTGCTGCCCGATGATGGCGAAATTATCAGGCGCCAAAGTGTAATTTGCGGCCGCTTGGTGCAGGAGGTTCCTAACGATATAGACTACGACATTCAAAGTGTGGTCGCCCTAGGCGATGCCGATCGTGGGCACATTTTGGCGCGCTATTATGGTGAGGGCGATCAGAACGAGGAGTTGCAGACACAGCTAAATGATTCGGACGCATGGACGCTGGACCGACGAGTAAAAACATTATGTTCGAAATTTGATTTAAATCCCTTGGATAACTTTGCTCAGTTATCTGGTGGCATGAAGCGGCGAGTGTTGATGGCTCAGGCCCTAGTCAAGGAACCCGACGTAGTGTTGCTGGATGAGCCTACCAACCACCTTGATATCAATACGATTCTATGGCTTGAAAACTTGCTGATGTCGCTAAACGCTACGCTCATAATCGTTTCTCACGATCGTAGCTTCATTGAAAAATTATGTACCCGCATCATAGAACTGGATCGCGGCATACTCACTTCTTACCCCGGCAGCTTTCAAACGTATATTGAAACTAAACAAAAAGCTCTGGAGGATGAAGGCCTGCATAACGCTAAGTTTGATAAGAGGTTGGCGCAAGAGGAAGTTTGGATTCGGCAGGGCATTCAAGCTAGACGAACGCGCAATGAAGGACGGGTGCGCGCACTGAAAAAAATGCGCGACGAACGCCAACAACGCAGAGAAAGACAAGGCACAGCCAAGATTAGCCTCAACCAAGGCGGTAAGTCTGGCAAAATTGTGATTGAAGCCGAGCATTTGCATGCCAAATTCGATGATAATTTGATTATCAATGATTTTTCTTGCCGAATACTTCGTGGCGACAAAGTTGGGATCATTGGCCCCAACGGTTGCGGCAAATCCACGTTGATTAAAATCCTAACAGGCGAGGATGCACCACATGGTGGTAAAATTAAAATTGGCACTAACCTACAGATAGCTTATTTGGACCAACATCGCACTGAAATTCGAGATGACCTAAGCGTGCAGGACAATGTCTCTGGCAATACCGAAATTGTCATTAATGGACAGAGCAAACACATAATGGGCTATTTACAAGATTTTCTATTTAGCCCCTCGCGAGCACGCGCGTCTGCCGCCAAACTTTCCGGTGGCGAGAGAAACCGCCTAATGTTGGCTAAGTTGTTTACTCGACCATTTAATTTTTTAGTGTTGGACGAGCCCACCAACGACCTAGATTACGAAACCCTTGAACTGCTTGAACAATTGCTCATGGACTATGAGGGTAGCCTTTTGTTAGTGAGCCATGACCGAACCTTCTTAAACAATGTTGTGACCAGCACCATCGCGTTTGAGGGTAACGGTGAGGTGCACGAATATATAGGCGGTTACAACGATTGGCTCAGACAGAAGCGGCAAAACGAGAAATCATCTGGCGCTGTAAAGGTCGCCAAAGCAAAGGTTGTACCGACGCCCGCAAAGAGCAAAAAATTAAGCTATAAGCTACAACGTGAACTGGAACTTTTGCCAGAAAAAATAGCGGCGCTCGAAAAAGACATAGGCGACCTAACGCAGACCATGGCTACTGCTGATTTTTACCAGCAGGATAAAACCGTGGTTGCTCAAAGTGGCAACAAGCTTAAGGGTCTGCAGCAAGACTTAGATAACTGCTATGCGCGATGGGAAGAATTAGAGGGGTGACAGAGGCGATAAGACCATTGCGCGCTATCTGCCTAGAAATCCAACTATTGCCTTCTAGGCAACCACTATTAGCCCAACAATAAGGTAAGCAACTATTGTTATCGCCCCGCACGCTAGTGCATAAGGCAGCTGGGTTCGAACGTGGTCAAGAATATCGCAACCTGCCGCCAAGGAAGACACGGCGGTGGTGTCAGAAACTGGAGAACAATGATCGCCAAACACACCACCACCTAAAACGGCCGAAAGAATCAATGCTGGCGGTAGATCTAAGTTTATCGCAATAGGCATAGCGATGGGCACTAGCAGGGCAAAAGTTCCCCACGATGTGCCTGTGGTAAAGGAGGCAAATGCGCCAGCGAAAAATATCACAGCGGGAACCATCCATAACGGCAGATAGTCGGCCACCAAACCCGATATAAACACACCCGTGCCAAGTTCTTTAACGCTCGCACCAAGCGCGATCGAGAGCAATAAAATAGCAACTAACGGCAGTATTTCAGCAACACCCTTAAAGCCCTGATCAATCAACTGTCTATGGGTGAATCGCGGTTGACGAATGAGCATAATAAAAGACACAGATAGAGCCAGTATGGTGGCGTACAACACTGATTTGGAGCCGCTACCCTCGAGCATGTTGCCATTTCCTGTCCAGGTCATAAAACCGAGCATGCCAAACACCAAAAAACCGAGCGGAACTAACATATCGCGCGCGCGGCCATCAATCACCACCTCTTCTTGGCTACCGACGATTGTGGGTAAATCTAATTCAACGACTGCAAGAGGCCCATATACCTTACCACTCCAGACCGTATAAAAAACCACTACCAAGGTGGACAGTGCATAGAAGTTAAGTGGAATGGTTGCAATCAAAACCGACACCGCCGACTGTTCCATTTCATATGGAGCAAGCAGCCCCAATACAAAAGCTCCCCAGCCGTTTAACAAAATTAAAATACAGATTGGAGCAGAGGTGCTATCAACAATATAGGCCAGGCGTTCGCGGCTCATTTTGAAACGATCAAATAAGCCTCGCGACAATATTCCAGCAGTTAAAACGCTCAAATTCGATTCGATAAAGACCACAACACCGGTGAAAAAAGTCATCAGACCTGCCCGCCTAGGGCTAGTGGCTAAGCCACGATTAATCATCGACTGCACGGTCGCGTTTACGCCACCAGAAAACCTCATAAAAGCTAGCAAGGCCCCAATTATAGTACTGAAGGTTAAAAGCCGTGCATTGCCTGAATCACTGAATACAGCCACTGTCCGTTCAATCGATTGAATAAAACCGCTGAACGGTGAAAAATCCCCCACTTGCATGCCCAATAACCACTCAGATGCAAATATGGAGAGTATCAGTGCAACCACCACTTCCTTGCGCCACAAGACGAACGCAATCGCTACTGCAGCAGGTAATAAGGTTAGCCAATCAGACATGCTGGTTTACTCCCGGTGATTATTTTTGGTTAGTGCTAAGCATCTTTCTTTATACCGCCAAACGACTGTATCACCAAACCGAGTATGATCAGCGCGAGGCCAACAAGAGTGCTGGGTAATATGGTCTCGCCAAGGAATATTACGATTAGCCAAAGCGATAAGAACGGCGAGATAAAAATCAAGTTGGCTATCTTAGCGGTGTTGTCGGCGCGCTTCATGGCGTAAAGCCAAAAAACAAAGCCCAGGCCCATCTCAACTAAGCCAACGTAAATGCCACCCACTAAGCCTTGCCAAACCAAGCCGCTGGCTAGGCCGTTTAGCTCACCGCTAAACCAACAATAAATAAAGATCAAAGGCAGGGCAAAACTAAAATTCAAGAATAAGCCGAGTATTTCCTCGCGCTCATCTCTACGGTTGTATATCCAGTAGATCGACCAAACCAACGTGCTTATTACAGCCAGTGCAACGCCCTTAATATTGGCAAACTCTAAACCCAGAAGATCACCACGTGTGGCGATCACCAATACCCCAAGGTAACAAACCACTGCCGCGAAAATGTCAGATTTGCCGAGCACCTGGCCCAACAATGGCACGGCTAATAGCGACATCACGATAGCCCAACTATAATTAATTGCCTGTGCCTCTTGCGCGGGTAACATGTCGTAGGCGTAAAACAGCAACAGGTAATAAAGAGTTGGATTCAATAGACCAAACAAGAATGAGACGCCACATTGTTTAGTCGAGAGCTGTGTAATGTGGCCAACACGGCCCTGAATCACCAGCATACCAAGCAAAAATGCCCACGAGGTTGTAGCGGCTATCAAGATAAGCTGCGGAGGCGTGACGTGTTGTAGACTCAGCTTAAAAGCAGAAGCCACTGTAGACCAACAAAGGACAGCAATTAAAGCGAAGATTGTGGCAGTTTTTTGCGGAGTCACGGCAGTGCGGCTAGTTAAAATGTTATGCTCAAAAGGCACATTAATCTTGTGCGGCTAACTATAAACCAAATATCTTAACTTATGCGCAAACTACTGCTAATTAGGCACGCCAAGTCCAGCTGGAAATTCCCTGATTTGGGCGACCATGAGCGCCCCCTGAACAAACGCGGGGAACGCGATGTATTGACCATGGCCAGGCAGCTCGAGGAAAGAGACGAAGCACTCGATGTAATTTACTCCAGCACCGCCACGCGTGCCCTAGACTATGCGCAGACCTTAAGTTCTTTCACTCATACTAGCCTGATTCCAGACCTAAGTTTTTACACTTTCGACGACGAACAGCTGCTAGAAATCCTTCGCCAGCTGCCCGATGAGGTACACAGAACCGCTATAGTTGCGCACAACCCGGCAATCACTCTTGCAGTAAACCACCTAACCGCAAGCGATTTCGACAATGTGCCTACTTCCGGCATTGTGGCAATAAATTGCGATGTAGACAGCTGGGCAGATCTAAACAGCGGCCAATGCGAAATAGACTATTTCGATTACCCAAAGAAATTTAAATAAAGTTTTGAGCCTAACGCTGGGTTCGAATTAGGCGCGACGAGCTTGGCCTGACCCGAACCCCATTACTCGTTTAAAGGCTTTCGATAATGACGCTTCGCTCTCATAACCTGAGCGCAGCGCTGCTTCTAATGTAGAGATACCCCCATTCGGCCAACCAGCGATAAGCCTGAGTCATCCGCCAGCTATTCAAATACTCCATCGGAGATTGTTCAAGCATTTCTTTAAACAATGCAGAGAAAGCAGATCTCAACATGCCCGCGGCTGACGCCATTGCGTCCACACTTATTTTAGATTCGGTCTGCGACTGTATCAGGTCCATTGAATGACTCAATTTTGGATGCGCTAGTGCTGAAAATACACCGTTGCTGGTATCAAGATGGTCTCTGAGCAACAGGTAAAACAAACAATCTGACAATCTATTAAGAAGCAAATTTGTAGATTGCCCCGAGACAATTGACTCAGCGAGCAGTAATTTAATAATCGTCGAACGGGCTGTGTTGTTGCTGTTGCGAACTACGATTTTTTCTGGCAATTGCGCTAATAGCTTTTCAAACATTGGGTATTGATGGCCAAAGTGCCCACAAACCAATCCTGTGCTGCCGTTTTCAATGCTGCCGTTGAACGGAATCGACTGTGCTACATTCAGCGCAACCTCTTGAGTAGATAGATTACTAACTCTGTGGCTGGTGTCTGATGGGCAAAATACTGCGTCACCGGTATCGAGTTCCAATATCTCTTCACCCACTTACATATAACAGGTTCCATGCGTCACCACATGAAAACTCATTTCTTGTGTTCCAGAAGTATCAATCGCCCACATGCCGCAGTATTGACCGTTGTGAAAAACGTTAGCCTCAACCTTGAGAGTAGCAAGTAGTTGACTAAGAGCGCTCATGGACGATACGACATATCTCTTGGGTAATTGAACATATTGAAAATCTGCCAGTTGTATATTATTTACTCATCGGCGCTCTGGGCCATTCAAATCCCAGTGCAAATGGCCGAAAAATTAAAACACTGAATACTAAAACTACTCATTACAGGAGCAAGAAATGAACATCAAAAACAGTCTAGCAGGTCTACTTATCGTTGCAACGTTAGTCCTTAATAGCACTGCATTTGCAGGTGCAGATACTAGCACAGATGCCAACGGCGTTACCCTTGCCGGCCATGACGCAGTGAGTTATTTCACTGCCAATACACCAGTAGAAGGAAGCGCCAACTTTACCGCTGTTCACAATAAGGCTATCTACTATTTTAGTTCAGCGGATAACCGTGACACGTTTAACGCCAATCCTACTAAGTATGCTCCAGAATTCGGTGGATTTTGTGCTTACGGTGTGGCGCTTGGCAAAAAATTCGATGTCAACGGCAAAGCCTTTGAAATCGTCGATGACAAACTTTATGTGAACAAAAATGAAGATGTTTACGAAACTTGGGTCGAAGACAAAGCTGAAACCATTGCAACAGCCAATAAAGAATGGCCAGCGATTAAGGATGTTGCAGCTTCTGACTTATAAAAGAGTTCAGCGCTCTAATGTCCAAAAAGGTCTCGCAATGTGAGGCTTTTTTTCGTAAGGCGCGCTGCTTCTGATCAACGCTTTTTATCACCACTCACACGAACATAGCAATAGGTTCTTCGCGCCTCATCTAGTAACATGCGCGAATGGATTCAATCATCTCTATCAAAGACCTTTGCAAAACCTACGAAAATGGGTTTGCCGCCCTCAACAACGTTAGCCTAGAAATAAAAAGGGGCGAGATTTTAGCCTTACTAGGCCCAAACGGAGCTGGCAAAACAACGCTTATCTCAGCCATCACCGGCATTGTCTCGCCAACTTCGGGCAGCATTACAATTGACGGCTTTGACAACATTAAGCAATACCGCCAAGCCAGATATTTAGTTGGATTGGTGCCTCAAGAGCTCACCATTGGAGCATTTGAAACGGTATGGAATACAGTCAAATTTACTCGCGGCTTGTTTGGCAAGAACGCAGATCCAGCTTATCTTGAACAGGTACTTAGAGATCTGTCTCTCTGGGATAAAAAAGACAATCAAATTAGAATGCTCTCTGGCGGCATGAAACGGCGGGTGCTCATCGCAAAAGCATTGTCACACGAACCCAGAATTCTGTTTTTAGATGAACCAACGGCTGGCGTAGACGTTGAGTTACGTAAGGACATGTGGCGCTTGGTTGCCAAATTACGTGATAATGGAGTGACCATAATACTAACTACCCACTATATTGAGGAAGCCGAAGAGATTGCTGATCGCATTGGAATTATCAACGACGGCAAGATATTGCTGATAGAAGACAAAGCCGCTCTAATGCAAAAGCTCGGTAAGAAGCAGCTGATTGTGGAAATTAAAGAAGCAACTAAGACACTGCCGGTTAGTTTAGCCGACTTGGATATCGTATTGAGCGAATCTGGCACAACCTTGACCTACACCTATGATACCAGCGCCGATGCGACAGGAATTACCAGCCTTTTGAGTTTGCTCAGCGCAGCGGGATTGTCACTTAAAGACATTAAAACTACACAGAGCTCTCTAGAAGATATTTTCGTAGACCTATTGCACAGTGAAAACGCAGGAAGTGAACAATGAATTGGCCCGCCATATATCAGATTTATCACTCAGAAATGATGCGCGCATGGAATACCTTGTTCCAAACACTGGCTTCGCCAGTGATTTCAACATCGCTGTATTTTGTAGTATTTGGTAGTGCGATTGGCTCACGTATTCAGACCATTGATGGCATTAGCTATGGCCTTTTTATTGTGCCCGGACTAACCATGTTAACCTTGCTCACGCAAAGCATATCCAACGCTTCGTTCGGCATTTATTTTCCTAAATTTACTGGCTCGATCTACGAGGTTTTGTCCGCGCCGATCTCCTTTTGGGAAGCCCTAATTGGCTATGTAGGTGCTGCTGCAAGCAAGTCGTTTATCATCGGTATAGTAATCTTGATTACCGCCAGTTTTTTCGTCGACTTGCAAATAGCACACCCAATATGGATGCTGTCCTTTTTGGTGCTTACCTGCGTAAGTTTTAGCTTGTTCGGTTTTATGATTGGATTATGGGCCGATAGCTTTGAGAAACTGCAAATTATTCCAATCTTAGTGATCACCCCTCTAGTGTTTCTTGGTGGTAGTTTCTACTCCATCAGCATGCTGCCGCCGTTCTGGCAAACCGTAACCCTGTTCAACCCGGTGGTTTACTTAGTCAGCGGCTTTCGGTGGAGTTTCTTTGAAGTGGCAGACGTGAATGTGCTAACCAGCCTGACGATGATTTTGGTGTTTCTATCAATCTGTTTAGCAACAATCGCTTGGATGTTTAAAACAGGCTACAAACTAAAAGAATAATAAAACCGTTACTCAGTTAGCCATACTGGGCGTAAATTCGCTCTATCCATTGTAGGGTGCAATAGTGTGACCTACGCGCTTGCATTGTGTGAGAGATCAGGCCCTGAATATTATCGATTAAGCCTAATTAATAATATTCAACGGGCACTAATTAAATTGCTTGCCGACACACGATATTGGCAAGCAACAAGTACTAACCCCAAAACCACTAGTTTTGAGTATATGCACGCTAGGCGAGGGGAAATTAAGCTCGCCTGAAATGTCTACTTTGCCATCAAGTCAAGCAATGCTAAAACGGTGGATTCGACCCCGGTAGTGACCGCGGGTTCAGGGTCAATCTTGAACAAAGGACTATGATGGCTTGGCACGGCTGCTCCGCCTGCCGCTGCCTTTTCAAAGGCTGCTTCAGAAGTGCCACCAACCGCGAAATAGACGCTTGGGATATACGGTTCAGTAGTGAAGAAGGGGTAGTCTTCTGCCCCCATTCCGCTAGATTTACCACTGAGGACTCTGTCCTTACCCATGCCTTTTTGCCAAACCGCGCGTAACCGTTGGGCTAATTTTGCATCGTTGTTAGTGGGCGGTACACTTTCATTGCCAATAATCACTTGTGGTAATTTATCATCTGGCAGGCCAGCAACACGGCCCATATTGACAGCGATTCGTTTAATCCCATCAAGCAACAGCTTGCGTGTTTTTAAATTAGTATTGCGCACAGTCAATTGCAACACTGCCTTATCCGAAATAATGTTGTGTTTGGTGCCTGAGTGAAAGGAACCCACTGTCACAACGCCTGGGCTACGTGGCGACAATTCTCGCGATACTAGAGTTTGCAGGGCAAGTACAATTTGCGAACCGAGCACAATAGGGTCTTTACCCGCGTGCGGGCTAGCGCCGTGCGCGCCGACCCCATGAATAATTATATCCACGGTATCAGCTCCGGCGTATGGACTGCCATCCACCAAATTGATTTTGCCACTCTCAAGCGCTGACGAAACATGGAACGCCAAGCCAAAGTCTGGTGTACCAAAACGTTTATACAGGTCGTCGTCCATCATTGCCTTTGCGCCCAGCACTCGTTCTTCCGCTGGTTGCACAATCAACATCAAAGTTCCAGACCATTGATCCTTACGGTTTTGCATTTCATGTGCGGTGCCCACCAAACTTGTTATATGCACATCGTGTCCACAAGCATGCATCACAGGCACTTCTTTGCCCGTAATTGGGCTAATCTGAGTTGCCTTGGAAGCGTAGCTTAAGCCGGATTTTTCTGGCACCGGCAAGCCATCCATATCGGCTCGCATACTGACAAGTGGGCCATCGCCATTCTCAAGAATCGCCACCACACCGGTTCCGCCAACACCCGTGGTAACTTTGAAGCCTGCCTTTTTTAGTTCTTTGGCCATGCGTGCCGCCGTTTTATACTCGACCAAACTCAATTCGGGGTTGGCATGAAAATGCGTAAATAGCGGTCCTAAGTGACTTTTATATTGTTTGTCTATATTGCTTATCAAGTCATTGGCAGCAAGCGAGTTGAGACTGACAAGGCTGAAAAAAAAGGTTACTAAGGCTTTGGCCATGAATGGATATGATTTCTCTAACATTTGGTTTCCTCTGATTTTAATTGGGTCGCATCGGTCTTTAGACTACCAATATTAGGTAATGGT
>JBLHME010000077.1:0-13552 GCA_047623225.1 Cryomorphaceae bacterium | reverse complement strand
GTGCGGCCCCAGCGAATACAATTAGTGACATGAGTTGTGCCTGCATTGCCGATAAGCCAATCTGGATTGCCAATGCGCCGGTCAAAATACCCCATGGAATCACTGCTATGGCCAATGGCATAGTGTCTAACGCAGCTTCAAGACTCAGACTGGCTGAGCCTTGTTCAGTCCGGCCTGAATTCATCAATTAATAGGCTGGCGCGTTCGATACGCCCAAATTGAAAATTTCTTGTGCCGATCTATCTTGCTTCTCTTCAACGCGCACACGCAGTGGGCTTGTGCGAGGAAAATGAGCCTTTAAAAACTCCATCTGATCTGCCAATACTCGTCTGCCTCGCAAAAACACATATTCGGCGTGAGTGGGGGTAAACGGCACAGCTAACAATTGCATACCAGCCTGTTCGGGGGTGCTACCTGCTTTGAAGTTATTACAGCGCTTGCATGCGGTGACCAAGTTGGTCCACACATCCCTGCCTCCCTGTGAAACCGGCGTAACATGATCTCGTGATAAATCACTTCGCAGGAAATCCTTGCCGCAATACATGCAAACCATATCGTCTCTAGAGAACAAAGTTTTATTGCTCAGTGGTGGCGCATAACTTGGTTGATGATGAAATTTACTTTGGTTATCACCGACCGTGGCAATGATTGAACTGATTTCCATCACGCTCTGGCGACCAGTTATAGCGCTGCTTCCGCCGCGCACCCTATACAACAAATTTCCGCAGCTATACAAAACCTGACCTAAGCAATAACATCGCGCAGCTTCCTTGTAAGACACCCAATCAAGCGGCATCCCAGCAGCATCTGTTCGCAGTACTTGTTGGCTAAAGTCGTATGGCACGTGCTTTCTCTTAGCGCAGATCAAATCAACAAATCTTCACTGCAAAGTCTTAAGACAATATTGTCACTTTGTTATAACAAATAAGTGTTTGTGAGGCACTCGTTTTCTTTCTTTGTGGGAGCAAAGCCATTTTTGATAAAATCGCGCCAATAGCCAAAAGGCTCCCATATTTTATCCAAATCCTTTTTTGTGACTTCTTGTAATTCGCCAAGGATCGCTACTCGATAGCGAAATATGAATGCCGACACTCGCATGTTCGCGGCACAGTGCACCCAAATCAGCTCACTTTCATAGCGCTCCATTAGCTCGCAAAACAAATTGAACTTGTTCTCGCTAGGGTACTTAAAGTTCACTGGTACATGCTTGTATTGCATGCCCAGCGAAGTAACCACGGCAGCTCTATTATCTAAGGCGTTTTCAGCGTGGTGAGGAGCCAAATTGATCACCAATTTTACCCCGCTGTACTTAATTGATTCAAGTTGATGCTCTGTGGGCTGCCCGGAAGCTTGAGTTCTCTCAGAGATCGGCAAGTAATTGTAGATGCTCTTGATTGATCGTCTGCGCAGTGACATGGACAGTTTCCCCTATAGCCAAGTGAAAACATAGACCAGAGAGGTTCGCATTGTGTTAATCGTCATAATGGCTCATCAGGCAGATTATCATTGAGTTTCGCACAGCTGTTCCAGCGCTTTAGTGCGGCAACCACAGACGGCAAAGGCTCAGCAAACTCACCTGCAATATCACGCTAGCCTGGCAGGTTTAAGGCAAGCGCTAAGCGGCTTTCTGGTGGGTCAAACTGCGCATCAATTCCCTCTTTGTTGCCGCGGGGGCCTAGTTTGTACCAGACAAGAGATCGAATATAGACTGCGTTTAAACCATGCAGACCAAACCGGCTGCCATGTTCATCTAAAGATAGGCGTTGGTAACAAAAATCGGTAGGAATACCATTGGAGCGAAGCAGTGCCGCCAACAGATGACTCTTCGCAAAACAATACCCTGCGCGCTGTTTCAATACATCCGATGCACTACAGTTAATAACATAAAGCCCATGATCATTGGAATGACGAATATCATCACGCACAAATTCGAAACTGCCTTCAATCAATTCATGTTCATTATTCGCATGCTGTTTCAATTGATTCGCCTTTAGCCGAACCTGAGTGTCGTCAAAATCGATAATCTCGCTTCTGGCCAAATACAAAGATAGGTCAAGCATAGACATCAGGATCCCACTTTTGCATAAACAAGGTATCGTCATCGATTAATTCAAAACCAAAGCGTTGGTATAAACCATGTGCGTCTCGGGTCGCTAGCATGATTCGTCGTAAGCCTTGGAGTTCTCGCAAAGCCAGCGCCTGAGCCATCATCGCATTTGCCAGACCCTGCCCCCTAAACTCATCTAGCACATACACATCGGCTAGATAGGCAAAAGTTGCATAGTCACTAACAAAACGTCTAAATGCGATCTGCTTTTTGCCATCCAGCATTCCAAAGCACAGAGAGTTTTGTGCCGCTTTGTCGAGCACCTCGCGGGGGATTCCTTTACACCAATAGCATTGGTACAAAAATGCATGGATCGCCGAAAAGTCCATCTCTTGGATGCTAGTGGTAAATTGAAACTTCATAGTTGCAGATTATCATGGCTAGTGCGCACAATTACGAGTTAAGTCTAAGGTGGCGTACACTAACGAATAAACTATAGCTATTGAGCAGAAACCCGAATAGATATAAATCTTATCAGTCCTCTGCGAATCCAGTTCTATGCTGCTACTGATGCCCGAATAACCTTAAGACAAAATCGCATAGACATTCTCTCCTAAAACCCAATGAGGAACACTGCAATACAGATTTGCTGGCAGATTCAATCGATGCCAGAATCTATAGCTATGAGTGCATGTTTTGCAAAGATTGCGTTGAAACGGTGCTGCGCAACGTATGTCCAAACTGTGGGGTGGACTTTTTCGAACAACCAGTTCACCCAAAACTAGAGCGACGCAAAGGCATTGGTCTCGAACATCAATCCGCTTCTAGCGAACGTGTTTTAAGCAATTACAGTGAAACTAAAATTAGACAATTCGCAGAATAATTTGCATCAATTTCGCCGTCTAAACGCTAGCTCAGGGCTTAAATCTTAGTAATGCTGGGTGGTGTCTCAAAAGTAACTGCCACAATGTCTACCACTGTGAACAGCTCTATAATGCAAAGAGGTAGCGTATGTTTGTGTTTCGTAGCAGCTTGGCTGATTGGAATGTTGTACCGACTGGTTCGATGCAACCAACCATTGTCGAAGGGGACCGTATATTAGTAAATAAAATGGCTTATGACTTGAGGCTGCCATTTGCTCACATACCTATCATGCAACTAAAGAATCCTGAACGTGGTGATATTATTGTTGTTGATTCAAAAGTATCCAAAAAACGTTTGGTCAAACGTGTGATTGGTATCCTCGGCGACGTGGTGCTAATGCGCAACAAATGTGCTCAGCATTAATGGTCAAACCCTGCAGTATAATGAACTAGGGAGCTCCAGCCTCAGCTTGGATTTAATCGAGAACATTATAGGGGTCAAACATATGGTCCGCGTGCTGATCGGCGGGTCTCGAAGCGCCAACTTTGGTCCGGTTGAAATCCCACACCACCAATATCTAGCGCTGGGTGACAATAGAGACAATAGTGCGGACTCTCGCATGATTGGCTTCATACCACGAAAAGAAATTGTTGGCCGCACCGCAGTGTGGTTCTGTCCCGCAACTATGATGAGTTTTATCTATCGAGGAATGAACGTTTCTTCAAAACTCTTTAAAGCTTATTTTAAAACCTTAGGTGCGCGGCTTCCCCTTGTCTGACTACCGCGATCAGGCACCCTCATAGAGGGCTTTAGATCCATAGGTGACCTAATCAAATGTAGCCAATGAATCGCTGACCATTGGACAATTCAAGCCTCTAACGCAGCTCTGCTTCCTTAACGTATTCTTGATATAGTTTTTCTTGCAGAGTGGTGTCGTTATAAGCTTTCAACGCTTGGTCAACCACAGGCTTAGTCAGATGCGATGCAAAGATATTGATAAAATCATATACGTATTCACGCAGTACCGCATTTTTACGAATTGCCAGGCTAGTGACACTTGAGTCAAATAAATTGCCAGCATCAAGCACCGCCAAATCCTGATCCTGATTCTTGTCGTACGCCATACGCGCACAAATACCAATACCTAAACCACTTCTTACATATGTCTTAATCACTTCGGCATCGGCCGCGGTCAATACCACATTTAGATCTAGGCCAAGCTTGCTAAACGCTCTATTGATAACTGAACGGTCAGCCACGCCAAAAGTGTAGGTAATAATGGGGTGCTTAGAAATTGCTTCCAGACTTAACAGAGGCTCGCTGACCAATTCGTGGCCTTTAGGCACAATCACACAACGATTCCAACGATAGCAAGGCAACAGTATCAGGTTGTCGAATAGTTCTAGTGCTTCGGTTGCAATGCCAATATCGGCTTGCCCGGTATCCGTTAGGCTGGCTATTTGTTCCGGCGTACCCTGGTTAATTTGTAATTGCACGTTAGGATAACGTGACTTGAACTCGGTGATTATCGGAGGTAAAACATAACGCGCTTGGGTATGAGTAGTGGCAATTGACAACATCCCAGAGTCGGGGTGGCTGAAATCATCAGCCAGGCGCTTGACGTTATCAACTTCGTTGAGGATCACCTCGAATCTTTCTGCCAACAAAGATCCCTCGGGCGTAAGTCCGTTTATGTGTTTGCCGCTACGCTCAAAAATAGTAACGCCCAGCTCTTCTTCCAAACGCTTTATTTGGCTACTTACTCCAGGTTGTGAGGTAAATAGTTTATCCGCCGCTGCGGTGACGTTCATGCCGTTCTTTATTACTTCAACGACGTATTGGAGTTGCCTCAATTTCATGTATTCAAGTGTCACACATAACGTGACTAATGACTATTGGGGGATTATGATTTAAGTAACACTAGGCACTGCCTAGCTAGGGTTGAAGCACTTGTCTGGAATGGAAAACTCGCTGTCAAGAGAACCACTTTGAGCATACAAATCACAATTCGCCATAAAGTTCGCAGTAGTCACAGGCATAGGCACTCGTACACCGCTTAAATGGCTGATCACTTCGCCGCCCATATGCAATAAACGCAAACCATCTTCCCAGTTACGCAGATTCTCGCGATCATTTAAACCGCAGGGCAAAAATTCGGTAATTGCCTCTTTGGCAGCCACGTAGCGCGGCCACACCTCGTAGATCACTTCATCGCGGCGCATGGTTTCCACTTCAGTTTTTGAGGTTTCGCGTAAATCATCAAGCAAGGCGTGCACACCTTCGAATCCAGATACAGTGGAAAACAACTCTTGCATGCGATCAATGATATTGTCAATCGCCCTAAAGGTTTGTGCCAACTTGATATAGCGGCTCTCAAAAAACTTATCTATCGGGTAAGAAAACGCCTTAAATGGCTCGCCCCATAACTCATCGACACCCTCTTCGCCACTAAAGTGCTTAACCTGCTTGCCGAGCTCCAAAGCCTCCATAAAACAGGCCTCACATTGCTGCAACAACTGGTTGGTGTCATCAACATGTATACCTTTCTCTTCAAGATCAACCACGGAGGTGAAAATGTCGGTAGCGCGATTAAATAAAGACCCAGCTAACATTGCCGCCTTAACGCGTTTGCGCGCAGGATTGTCTTCTTCGTCATAATATTTGCGGGCAATTTCCAATCGCCAACCAGGTGAGTTAATCCCTTCCTCTGTGTGATGGAATACACGTTTGCGCAACGAGAATATTAATGCTTGTTTCTCCGCCATGGTATTTGGCGGTGGAGCATAGTAGCGGATCCAATAGCCATCTATATGAATACAAATTTTGCCGGCGTTTTCACGAATGGTACCGTTATCTGGAGAATTGTCTCCGACCTTGGCTGCCACCTGTAGTTTACTATTTTTCATCTGCAATCTGCCGCAACGTGTACGCGAAATCGTTGTAAATCTATTATTAACACTGGCAATTTTATTCTATCGGCTGAGCGCCTTACGTTCCATTTGGCGGCGCCGATTACAAACCTTCTTGCCTTCGCATATGTCACAGGCTCCGCGCAATCCATCAATATCATTAAGGCCGCCGCAACTTCCTTTGATACTGCGGTTGTTAACAATTACGCCTACCGCCATGGCAAGCATAACTAAACCGAAAACACCAAATGTGATAAAAAATAGATACATACTTACTCTACTCTGGGCCTAGCCACTACTAATAAAAAATAAACCAGCTACCTAATAACAGACCGCGATGGCGGCCAATTGGTGACTGTAATGTAATTATACCCTAAGCATTGTGCAAGCCAATTATTGTAAATAGCCACGAAAAGAATCGCTAACCTCTAGTCTATATTGATGCTCTGCTCCATCTCGAATAATCATGAACACAGTTAATCCATTTTGATCGGCAAACTGCAATGCCGCTGATTCGCCCATTGCCATCATTGCTGTTGCTAAGGCATCGGCCGTCATCGCCGAATCATCGATCACACTGACCAAGGCCAAACGATGAAATACTGGTGTCAGAGTCTTAGGGTCAATGGTATGAGAATATTGCTTGCCGTCTATTACATGGTAGTTTCGATAATCACCGGATGTGGCAATCGCCTTATTTTGCAGCAGTACAATTTCTTGAATGCCACCCAAAATATGTGGCTTTTCAATACCCACCTTCCAGTTTGAACCGTCATCTTTGTGACCCGACGCTCTTAGTTCCCCGCCAATATTGACTAAGTAGTCGCTTATGCCAATCTCCTCAAGCAGGTTTGCCACCTGATCAACCGCATAACCTTTTGCAATGGCCGACAAACTAATGCTCATCCCGGACTGACGTTTTTCAATCGAACGGCCACCTAGCACCAATTTCTGATAGCCCACCGAATCGCGTATTTCAGCCAGCAATTGTTCCTTAGGTTTTTGTGTGATGCTTCCATTCGGGCCAAAACCCCACAGATCAATGGCCTGTGCCAGAGTTACATCAAATGCCCCATCACTCAATCTGCTGATGCGCTGGGCCTCATGTAAAACCACAGCCAGCGGTTTGGAGATATCCAATGGCATATTGGAAGGCGCCGCATTCAACTGACTCAACTCACTATCAGATCGATAGGTCGACATACTCTGATCAACTGATTGCATAGCCGCAAGAACTTGCTGCTCTATGCGTGAAGACATTGCCACGTCTTCAACCACCATTGAAACTCGATACTCTGTTCCCATCATAGGGCCAGAGAAGGTTAACATTTGACCGCGCGACGGTGGTGCGGAGCAGCCGTTTAAAAAAATTGCGGCGCCACACAGCAAAAGTAAAAACAGCGAGCCAAGCTCGCTGTTTTTTTCACCCAAAACTAATTTAGGTAGGTGGTATGACACCCTATCTAACCACCGAAATCGTCGAGTAAAATATTTTCATCTTCCACGCCTAAATCGTGCAACATATTGATCACCGCTTGATTCATCATGGGTGGGCCACACATGTAAAATTCGCAATCTTCAGGTGCTTCATGTTCCTTAAGGTAATTCTCGAATAACACATTATGAATAAAGCCAGTATCACCTTCCCATTCATCTTCCGGTTGCGGGTCAGACAGAGCAACATGCCATTCAAAGTTGCTGTGATCAGTGGCTAATTTATCAAAATCTTCAACATAAAACATCTCACGCTTGCTTCGTGCACCATACCAAAAAGTCACCTTACGATGAGTATCGAGGCGTTCTAATTGATCAAAAATATGTGAGCGCATTGGGGCCATGCCAGCACCACCACCCACAAACACCATTTCAGCTGGAGTGTCTTTGGCAAAAAACTCACCGAATGGCCCGGAAATTGTGACTTCATCACCTTCTTTCAAATTAAAAATGAACGAAGACATTTGGCCTGGCGCTAATCCAACTGTACGAGGCGGCGGCGAGGCAATCCTAACGTTAAGCATGATGATGCCTTTCTCTTCAGGATAATTGGCCATCGAATAAGCTCGGATCACAGTTTCATTGACCACAGATTTATTTTGCCAAATATTGAAGTGATCCCAATCAGGCTTGTATTCGTCAGCCACTGAAAAATCTTTATAATCAACGCTGTGCGGTGGGCATTCAATTTGAATGTAGCCACCAGCGCGGAAATCAACACTTTCACCATCGGGAAGCTCGAGAACAAGCTCCTTAATAAAAGTGGCCACGTTGTCGTTGGAGCGTACTTTACAGCGCCACTGTTTAACGCCAAACACTTCTTCTGGCACTTCAATTTGCATATCCTGTTTAACCGAAACCTGACAAGATAGTCGGTCGCCACAGGCTGCTTCTCGCTTAGTGATATGGGTCAACTCAGTGGGCAAAATAGAGCCACCACCATCATGGATTTTTACTCGGCACTGGGCGCAAGTGCCGCCACCACCACAAGCCGACGGCACGAACAATGAGTTTTCAGCCAGCACCCCGAGTAATTTTCCGCCGGCAGGCACCTCAATGGTTTTCTCACCATTAATAGTTATCTTTACGTTGCCACTTTCAACTAGTTTGCTTTTGGCAAACAAAATAATGGCGACCAGCGTGAGCACTATTACCGTAAAAAAGCCAACACCTAATCCTATTTCTAACATTGCTTTACCTACCTAGAGTTGGATGCCTGAGAAAGCGAGAAAACCCATCGCCATCAAGCCCACGGTTATGAAAGTGATGCCCAAACCCTGCAAGCCATCTGGCACGTCAGAGTACTTCAATTTCTCACGAATTCCGGCTAAAGCAGCAATTGCCAAAGCCCAGCCGATGCCGCTGCTAGCGCCATAGACCACACTCTCAGTAAAAGTGTAGTCTCGCTCTACCATCAATAAGGCTGCACCTAAAATAGCGCAATTCACGGTAATTAAAGGCAAAAAGATTCCCAAGGCGTTATAAAGAACAGGCACGAAACGATCTAGGAACATCTCCATAATCTGTACCAGAGCGGCAATAACACCGATGTAACAGATCAATCCAAGAAAACTAAGGTCAACTTCAGGCAGCCCTGCCCAGGCAAGCGCACCATCACGCAACAGATATTGATACAGCAAATTATTCACTGGCACGGTTATGGCCAATACAACAAATACCGCAAAACCTAATCCTAAGGCGGTTTCAATCTTCTTTGAAACTGCCAAGAAGGTACACATCCCGAGGAACAAGGATAAGGCTAAGTTCTCTATAAATATCGACTTAACCGCTAAGCTTGCGAGATCCATTAGTGAGATCCTCCATGTGCTGATGCTTTATGTGCGTTCTGTATTCCAAAATCAGACTGCTCTACTTGATCTGGATTAAGAGCTCTAATTACCCAAATAGTAAGGCCAATAATTATAAAGGCGCTCGGTGCTAATAGCATCAACCCATTCGGCATATACCAACCTCCTTCAGAAACCAACGAAAATATTTGGTATCCCAGCAAAGAGCCTGAACCTAACAGTTCTCGGACCGTGGCTACGATAATAAGTATTAAACTGTAACCTAAGCCGTTGCCGATGCCGTCTAAAAAGGAAGGCCAAGGTTTGTTTTTCATTGCAAAGGCTTCAGCGCGCCCCATCACAATGCAGTTGGTAATAATCAGGCCAACAAATACCGCTAACTTTTTGCTTACATCAAAGGCATAAGCTTTCAGCAGTTGGTCCACCACAATCACCAAGGAGGCAATAATTGTCATCTGCACAATAATACGAATGCTTGACGGCACATGATTGCGCACTAAACTAATAAACAAATTCGAAAATGCCACAACACTAGTCAGCGCCACACACATTATCAATGCTACAGAGAGTTGAGTGGTAACTGCCAAGGCCGAACAAACCCCTAAAATTTGCAGGGCAATCGGGTTGTTATTAACTAACGGCTCAAACAGAGCTTTTCTTGCTTCGCTTGCCATGATTTACCCCTGCTCCAATGAGCTTTCGACTGGCAGAATTACACTCTTGATGTGTGCTGCCTGTGACTTAATTCCGCGTGCGCGCTTAAGATAAGGACCAAAACCGTCATCCCCCATCCAAAATTGCACTAGATTTGACACCCCGGTGCTGGTCAATGTAGCGCCAGCCAAGCCATCAATTTTGTATTCCGCATCGGCTGCATCTGCGCTGACGGTGCCTTTTATTAAACGAATGGCTGGTTGCCCAGTTGCATCGATTATTTTCTTGCCCTTCCAACTAGCTTGCCATTTCTTGTTTTCAATTTCACCGCCTAAGCCCGGTGTCTCCTTATGTTCATAGAAGGTAATGCCACTAACTGTTTGGGCATCACTTTCTAGTGCGATAAAGCCATATAAGGTAGACCACAAACCGTAGCCCTTGATCGGCAAGATAATCTTACTAATATCGTCTCCATCGCGCACTAAATATACATTGGCATACTTTGAGCGGCCGCCCCCTAACTGAGCTCTATCTTGCTGTTTGCTTAGTTTTACTCGGTAAGCCGGGTCTTTTGACGCTTTGCGCTGATCAAAAGAAGCAGCGTCAACCGCATCGGTGAATTCACCTGTCGCCATATCGACTACGCGGGTCTCAATTTGAGTAAATAACTCATCGACCGTTTTGCCTGTTCGCTCGATTCCAGCAACAACCAAAATATTATCCTTCTTATCAAGTAAAGCATTGGCCACTTGGGTGGGTTTCAAGAGCGTAGCTGCACCTGAAACGACAATCGAACAGACCAAACATAACAATGTTGCCACACCGATTGTTTTTACAATGTTGTCATTGGGTAGCTCAAAGAACCCTGCTTGCAAATTTGCGAACGATTTCATGTTTGGGCGAGTTGATTTAAATAGTTTCATCTTGCCCTCCTACGCGGCATAACGCGCTGAACGGCGTTTAATGTTGGCTTGCACCACAAACCAATCGATCAATGGAGCAAAAAGGTTAGCAAATAAAATCGCCAGCATAATACCTTCTGGAAATGCGGGGTTAACCACCCGAATCAATATCGTCATAACGCCAATTAGAACGCCATACCAGAATCGACCAGTGTCTGTCATAGAAGCGCTCACCGGGTCTGTAGCCATATACACGAGGCCAAACGCCAGACCACCCATCACTAAGTGCCATTGTGGTGTCACTGAAAACATTGGGTTGGTATCGCTGCCAATCATATTAAACAAAAGACTAGTCGCGATTACTCCGGCTAGCACGCCTATCATAATGCGAAAGGAAGCAATTTTTGTGAACAACAAGAATGCGGCGCCAATACCTATGGCAATCAACGATGTTTCACCAATCGAGCCCGCTATGTGCCCTGTCAGTGATTGCTGTAGGCTGAAACCTGCATTGGTCAGAGCTTCAACCCCACCACTCGCTGCAACACTCAAAGCAGTGGCACCAGTAAAACCATCCACTGCCACCCATACCGCATCGCCGGATAATTGAGCTGGGTAAGCGAAATACAGAAATGCCCTGCCCGTCAACGCGGGGTTTAGGAAATTTTTACCGGTACCGCCAAATACTTCCTTGCCGATCACGATTCCAAAGGAAATGCCTAGCGCAGCCTGCCATAGAGGCAAACTGGCAGGAACGATTAGACTAAATAATATCGAAGTAACGAAGAAGCCTTCGTTAATCTCATGACCGCGCACTGAGGCAAATAGTACTTCCCAGAAACCGCCGACGAAAAACACAACAGCGTAAATGGGGAACCAGTACCAAAAGCCATGCCAGAAATTATCCATCACGCTGCTAGGATCGATGCCAATACTAAACATTGCCAATATATCGCCACGCCAACCTATAACTTCAGTTATGCCCATACTCGCCATCACTGAATTTGCTTGCAAACCTACGTTGTAGCAGCCCATGAACACCGTAGGCATAGCCGCAATCCACACGTAAATCATCACGCGTTTAAGGTCTATTCCATCGCGCACGTGATTACGACCGCGATTTACATCTGCAGGTGAATAAAAGATGGTGTCTACGGCTTCATACAGAGCGTAAAACTGCTTGTAGTTGCCAGAACCTGTAACGTGAGGATGAATGCTATCTAAAGCTTTACGTAAAATAGACATATTTAACCTTCCACCTCAATCTGAGTGAGAGTCGAACGCAATACCGGACCGAAATCATGTTTACCAGGATCGACAAATGTACACAGCGCTAAATCTTCTTCCACTAATTCGAGACAGCCCAACTCTTGCGCCGAGTCTGTATCATTAACCAGCAATGACTTAATCAATGGAGTAGCCAATATATCTAAGGGCATCACCCTTTCAAACACACCTATCGGCACGATAGCTCGTGGGCTACCATATTGTGAAGTACTAATATTGTAAGACTTTGGCTTGAAGATACTTGATACAAATATATTCAAGGCTGAAAATTTTTGCAGCCCCGGCGCTATCCATCCCATGAACTCGCGATCATCATGCTCTTCGATAATACTAACTTGATTATCATAACGACCCAAATAGTCCATATCAGCATGTGCTTCATGACCGTTTAACACCGACCCGCTAATGACACGTTTATTAACACCTATAGTGCGGCCTTCGATCAATTGGCTAACGCTGGCGCCGGCTCTGGTTTTAAAAACCCGCGGAGAATTAACATATGGGCCTGCAACAGCAACGTGTCGCGTGACATCGATTCGCCCGTTAGTGAATAATTTTCCGATGGCAATAACATCCTGATAACCAAGAGTCCAAACAGATTTATTTCCGTCGACTGGGTCAATCATGTGCACATGTGTGCTGGTTAAACCAGCAGGATGCTTACCGGAAAAATGTGCAATCCGCACACCTTTACCCGACACTTCAGGCATTTTCACACCGTGTTCCTGACAAACGTGGACTGGAACATCGAACTTGCTCAGCACATTAACGCCAACTGCATACTCATGGGCATATTCACTGATAATCAGAGCAGGATTGACCGCCAGAGGATTAGTGTCCATCGCATTGATGAAAATAGAACTGGCATTGGCGCCTACTGCCGGAACCTTGCCATAGGGTCGGGTTCGCAAGGCCACCCAAAGACCGGCTTTTTGCAAAATGTCTCTGATTTGTTGCTGACTCAGTTCTGTTATGTCTGAATTGCTACCAACGTCGAACTCTTCAGCTGCTTCACCGTCGATTTCTATGACTACAGAAACCAAAGAACGCTTGGCCCCACGGTTAATAGCCGCCACAGCGCCTGCAGCTGGAGAAGTGATTATAACTCCAGGGTTTTTTTTGTCTTCGAAAAGAGGAGTTCCCTCTTTCACAGAATCGCCTTGTTTAACCAACATGGTTGGTTTCAAGCCAATGTAGTCGCTACCGAGAACCGCTACCGAACTAATTTCGTTCGCCACGTCGATGCGCTCGTCTGGTCGCCCGCGTAAAGGTATGTCTAACCCTTTCTTAATCTTGAAAAACAATGATTACCTCACCACGTTTTGTGTTGCACAGTCATTGAGAGGAGCAAATCAGCCACTCCTAACTTTAGGTGGCCCTTTTCAGGCCTACTTTGCGTTTATGAGACCTCAGCATAACTCGATGCGCGAATCAAAATAACTAAAATGCCGCCACTTTTCTTTGAGAAACTAGTCAATAGCAAGCTATTACTGTCGTTTCTCGCCTCAATTGGCGACATTTCATCCTATTTTTATTTCGCCCCTGACTTATGCTGAGGTCTCTTTATGAAAATCAGATGATCTCACC
>JBLHME010000076.1:0-14096 GCA_047623225.1 Cryomorphaceae bacterium | reverse complement strand
CCAAGCGCCGTCAAGCCAAGCCCTAATTTTGATTGGGCAGATCTTTTAGCTGGCGCCGAGGGTTTAGGTGGCGACTTTTTCTGTTCTATTACTTCTTTTAGCAATATCGGCAGCTCAGGAAGAAGCGCGCGCCATTGCGGCCAATCGCGCTTCAAATCATCAATTAATGCCTGCGGAGACATTTGTTTTTTCATCCACTGCTCAAGGAATGGTTTTGCGGTATCCCACAAATTGAGCTGGGGATAAAGTTGCCGCCCTAGGCCCTCAATATTGAGCAGTGTTTTATACAACAATACCAGCTGCGGTTGCACCGGCATTTCAAAACGGCGCATGGTCTGGAACAGCTGCAACAATACGTTGCCAAAGGAAATCTCGGCGATGGGTTTAGCAAAGATAGGTTCACAAACCACTCTTACCGCCAACTCAAATTCTTCAATGCGAGTATCAGCGGGCACCCAGCCAGCTTGTAAATGGGCTCGGGCAATACTTTGGTAGTCGCGGTTAAAAAAGCCAAGTAGCATCTGGCCAAGATATTGTTTGTCTTTTTCGTCGAGTGTTCCCATGATGCCAAAGTCAATCGCCATCCACTTGCCTTGCTCGGAAACAAAGATATTGCCGGCGTGCATATCGGCATGGAAGAAATTATCTTCAAATGCTTGTTTGAAAAAAACGTTTACACCATCGCGAGCCAAACTTTCTAGATCATGGCCCAAGGTTTCCAAAGCCTTGAAATCCTTGATAGAGGTGCCAAAAATGCGTTCCATAACCAACACGTTTTCACGCGTGTAATCCCAGTAAATGCGCGGCACATAAATAATGTCGGTATCTTCAAAATTAGCCCCCATGCGCCCGCCATTGGCGGCTTCTACACGCAGATCGAGTTCGCCATGAATGGTTGATTCATATTCACGAATTATATCTAAAGGCTTGAACTGCTCACCCCGCGACCAATGTCTTTGCACTAGCCCTGCCAGGGCGTACATCACGTTGAGGTCACTATCGATGATTCGTTTGATACCTGGGCGAATTACTTTGATCACCACATCTGGTGTGACTTCACCGTTTTGCCCTGCAACTGCTAGGCCAGGTTTTAAACGGGCCGAGTGCACTTGTGCCACCGAGGCCGAGGCCAAGGGTTCGGTTTCAACCGACTCAAAGATAGAATCAAACTCTAGACCATAGGTCTGTTTAATAATTTCGATGGCCTGCTCCGCAGAGAAAGCAGGTACTTGGTCTTGTAATTTGGCAAGCTCAAGCGAGACCTCATCGGGAAGAAGGTCGGGCCGAGTTGATAAGGCTTGGCCTAATTTTACAAATACCGGGCCAAGATCTTCTAGTGCTAAGCGAACTCGCTGCCCGCGGGTGTCAACATCTTTGCTAGCGTTGCCAACAAGAAGCCTGGCGGCAAGTCGAGCACTTCTATTGATCTCTAGTTCATCAAGCAGATCGACCAATCCATGCTTTCGAATAACCCCTCGAATTTGCCATAGGCGCGCTAATGAAGTTGATGCTTTGCTCATGACTGAACTAATCTGAGGTACGTTTATCTTGCAAACGTTTGACTCGAATCATTAAACGATCAGCATCTGCTCGTAGTGTATCAACGTCGTCCAAGAAGGGCTCGACGTCGTGTTTGTCAGCCACCAATTTAAGATCGTCTTTCAGCAATCTGTTAACAAATTGTTTGAAACTCGATTGCGATGCTTGTGCAAGCTCTTTGACTTGGCCTGCTACCACGGTAACTAGGCGCGCTGGGGAGTCGCCTATTTGTTCGGCTAATGCGGCTTCCCAATCCACGTCTAATTGAGCAACTAATTGTGCAAAGCGCTGGCCAACAATAGGGTCGCCAACAATTTCTAATTCGCCTGGCTGCAAATCCGCGTTGTCCATTCCGTCGCGGGAGATTTTAATCAATGCGCCAATGCTAGCGCTCAAGCGCACATCTGCGTTTTCAGAATCAGCGTTGCTAAACTCTAGACCCTCTGGTCGAGGCGAGACGCAAAGCGATTGCTCAATTGACTGGATGTGCAAGATCATCGTTTTGCCTTGCAGTTTGTCTATTCTTGCGCGCGTATTTGGGTCGTGCTCAAGAGCGCTATTGCCGGCTAGTTCAAGAAGTTCTAACAACATGGCGCTAGTACTTGTAGCCTATGTGCAGAGCAACTACGCCGCCGGTTAGATTGTGATACCGAGCATGATCAAACCCTGCATCGAGCATCATTTGTTTAAGCTCTTCTTGTGGCGGGTGCTGGCGAATCGACTCCACCAAATATTGATAGCTTTCACGATCATCGGCAATCATCTCACCGAGCATTGGAATAACATTGAATGAATAGGCGTCGTAGATTTTACGAAAGGACTCGTTTGTTGGCTGCGAAAACTCCAGAATTATCACTCGTCCGCCCGGTTTTAAGCACCGTTGCATCGAGGCAAGAGCGATGTCTTTGCGAGTGACATTGCGCAGCCCAAAGCTGATTGATATACAGTCGAAGCTATTGTCTTCAAAGGGCAGTTGTTCGGCGTTCACCAAGCAGTAATCGACATTGCCAGCCACTCCAGCGTCGGTTAGCCTCTTGCGCCCCTCAGCGAGCATTGCTTGGTTAATGTCGGTGACTATAACTCGGCCTTCGTCGCCTACTTTGCCAGCAAATTTTAGCGCCAGATCGCCGCTACCGGAAGCCAAATCCAATACTCGGTCTCCGAGCTTTACACCGCTCTGCGCTATAGCAAACCATTTCCATGCGCGGTGCACACCCAACGACATGGCGTCATTCATGACGTCGTAACTGCTGGCTACCGATTTAAAAACGGCACCAACCAGGTTCTGCTTGTCGGCTTCATCAACCTCTTGAAAGCCGAAATGTGTTTTGTTGTCAGATTTAGACATGCTTTTTGTTCGCAGTTAGTTTAGGTACTTATCGTTGACCTGCGGTTCACGGCTAACCCCTGCTTCGTCTAGCTTGCGAAGATAGCTTTGCCACTTGGTTTGGCGTTGGCTGCCTAGCTCGTAGAGGTAGTCCCATGAATAGAGGCCAGTATTGTGCGAGTCGCTAAAAATAAGACGCACAGCATAATGCCCGACTGGTTCTATGGCAACGATGTTTACTTGTTCTTTTTGCAGCTGCAATACTTCTTGACCGGGGCCATGGCCTTTGACCTCGGCCGAAGGTGAGTTGACCCTTAGGTACTCGCACGGCAAGGTAAACACTTCGTCAACGAAGGTGATCTCCAATAATTTGGATTTATTGAACAAGCGTATATCAGTTGGCGTTTTGTTCATATTTAACCTTCTCCAAGTTAGTGAGGGCTTGATCAGGAGTATATCCCCTAGCTGACCCTGCGCAAATCATGCTATTTTGACTTTCGCTTGACACTAACATTCTAAATTGATGGAACATTATAAGATAGTACTCCCCGCCGACCTTAATGACTATGGCAGTCTGTTTGGTGGCACCTTGTTAAAGTGGGTCGACGAAATTGCCTACATTCGCATTAGTTTAGATTTTCCTGGTCAACATTTTGTGACTATTGGCTTGGATAATGTGGAATTTCGCCACCCAATTCGTGAAGGTCAAATTCTACGCTTTTTGTGTAAGAAAACTCGCGTTGGTGCCACATCGGTAACCTATAACGTGCGTGTATATGGTGCTCGCTACAACACTGAGTCTGAGGCGATCCTATTTGAAAACAACATAAGTTTTGTGTGCGTGGACAATGACGGTAAAAAGCAGTTGATCAAGCTTGAAGGTTAAGCTAACGATTAATATTTCTGCTGTTGTTGTAATGGCTGTAAACTGATTGTCAGTGCTTGGCGCCGCGCCAGCGTTCAGAGCGCTAAAATTAAGGATATCTAATCATCCGGCTCAACAAAGATGACATAATTAGGAGCCCCGAAGGAGGAACAATGAAACACATATTATTTATTACCATGCTGGTGGCCATTGCATTGCCGGCCTGTGCTCATGAACGGCACTCTGATAGAGACCAAGTCTCTGTCACTGGTGTGGGTGAGATTAAGGCTGAGCCTGATCAAGCTACATTGCGTTTGAGTATTAAGGCGCTGGGCAAAGATTTGGCCAGTGCAAAACGAGACGCAGATGCCCGCTACCAAAGCGTGCTTGATGTTATTAAGCAGGCAGGCATAGCTGACGCGCAAGTTAAGGTTGTGCATTTGTCGATGCAGCCTCGCTATGAGTGGAGTTCGAACAAGCAACAATACAAAGGTGAGGAAGTTTCTCGTTCTTTGAGTGTGATTATTAATGATCTTCAGAAAGTATCGCCTTTGATGCAGGCCATGGTTGAAAATGGCTTGTCCACTATGGATGGTTTGAGTACAGGATTTCAGAACCGCTCAGCCTTGCTCCAACAGGCGCTCGGCGCGGCCACTGAAGATGCAAAGGATAAGGCAGCATTCTTGGCGCAGCAATTTGATCGAAACTTAGGTCAAGCAATATTGATATCTGAACACAATAGTGGTGGCCCAATTCAACAGCAGCAAGACATGCACATGTCAAAACAATCAGGCATATCTGAGGCATACGCTGCGCCACAAGAAATGTTTGGAACACAAACCATCAGCGCCACAGTTAACGCTAGTTTTAAGCTAAATTAATTATGATTCGATTTATTTCAATAGCTCTGCTTCTGGTGGCCGCGATAGCTGGTTACTTTTGGTATTCAGCTCAATCTTTGCCAAGCTGGTTTGATGACACTCAAACCCAAGAAGAACAACTTTCTGAACAATTGAGCGAGCAAATTAAGCGCGAAGGAGTCGGTAGTTTTCTCGGGTCAAAGGTCAGTGATATCTTGGGCGGCAAACTCGAGTTAACTGAAACCGAGTTTAATGCGCTGTTTTTAGCCAGCTTAAAATTAGACGAAGACGGGCGTAAATTATTAGCGGTGAGCGATGCCATCAAGGCAATCATTCATCAAGACCATATCGAGCTCGGTGCAGTTATTAATTTGGACAAAGTGGAAAAAGTCGACCCAAAGGTGCGTAAAGCAGTGGAAAAGGTAAACCGCTTATTTCCTTTTCTAAACGATTCTCGGGTAGCCCTTACCGTTTACGGCACGCCGGTGGTTCGTGATGGAAAAATCGGTATTAAGGATGACTTTCATATCAAAGTGGGCGCTATCCCAATCTCAAATGATTCCTTGCGTCAGTTAGGCGCAAAGGTTGAACGTGCCAATACCAGCAATTTAAACTTAACCCATCTAAGCGTGAGCTCGCTTGTTATGCAAGACGGCAAAATCACTTTAGGTGTGTTGCCAAGATTTTAGCTTTTAGTTTCTGGTTTTTCCGATTTTTATAAAATTTGACTAGGCCGACTAACGAGGCAGCAATCCAAAACACCTCGATCACTAAACTGGCTAAATTGAAATGCACTAGCAGGCTGAGTAAGAGTAATACAGCGCCAACAAAGTTCCAAAAATTATACGCAAAGCCTTTTGGGTCAAGCTTGTCTAACTGCAATAAAAAGAAAGTACCCACCACTAGGATAGTACCCATCATGCCAATGATGTTGGCCGCTAAATCCATCAGGTCACCGTTAGTCTTTGTTTTTTTTCGCGCGTGGATGCGCGTCGTCATACACCTGCGCTAAATGTTGAAAATCTAAGTGTGTATAGATCTGCGTGGTGCTTATATTTGAGTGCCCCAGAAGCTCCTGAACTGCGCGCAGATCGCCACTTGATTCAAGCATGTGGCTGGCAAAAGAATGGCGCAGCATATGCGGGCTCACTGAAATCTCGATGCCTTGCTTGAGCGCCCAATGCTTTACTCGTTGTTGAATCGTGCGGGGGCTGATGCGCCGGCCGTGCAAACTGACAAACACCGCCTCAAAATCTTTCAGTGGCAGACTATTGCGCTGTAACAACCACTCTCGCAATGCTTTGCCAGCGTGTCGGCCAATCGGCAGGTCACGGGTTTTATTGCCCTTGCCAGTCACTCGCACCATTTGCTCAGAAAAATCTAGATCATTTAAATCCAGAGAGCACAGCTCAGCAAGTCTTAAGCCTGAAGAGTAAAATAGCTCCATTGCGGCCTTGTCTCTATAGCTGAGTGGGTCTTTGATATCGATTTCTATCAGCGAAGTGATTTGATCAACGCTCAATGTTTTAGGCAAACGCTTCTCAGCTTTGGGCGCCCGAACATCGTCAAAGGGGTTGGTTTTGAGTTCTTTTTGCTGAATCAGATATTGGCTTAATCCGCGGCCAGCCGACAATATTCGTTGAATGCTTTTAGCATGTAGCCCATTAGCATTAAGGCTGGCGGAAAACATTCGCACTGTATGGGTATTTAGTCCTTGCCACAGCATTACCCCACGTTGCTCGCAAAAGCCAAATAATTTATTTATGTCTCGACGATAAGCCTTGGTCGTATGCTCAGAAAGGCGGCGTTCCACAGTCAGTATCTGCAGATACTGATCTAAGTCTTGTAGTGCTGTGTTGCTCATATGCGAAGCGATAGCGGCCAGGGCCTAACTAAATGGTCGGTTGAAGTCGAGCCAAACAGATCCCCGACATCAGTCCGAGTCGGTCAAGGTGCGCAGTGCCAAGATCATTTGTATAGCGTTCTGGGTCGGTTGAGCCTAGCGCCAAGATGCCCAAAGACTCACCGCTATTTGAGGTGCGCATAGGTATCAGTGCGGCTGACTTTATGTGCTCAGTAAAGAACAAACCCATGATCGCGCTCGGCCAGCGGTTGTCGCAAACAGCTCGTTGATTGACTAACCGCCTGACGGCATCGTCGTAGCCTTGGTTGTCGCTGGGCCGTCTGCTGGCCGCTTGCTGGGTTTTAAATGAAACCTCATCGATTTCAAAAATGCTACGCAGAGACTGTGGGAACTCAGTGGCAAATTCAGAAAGATTAGTAAATCCAATCAATTGGCAAATGATTTTTGTAAACGCATCGCTGATTTGCTCGTTCTCGCGGGCCACTTGAAAAAATTCAGATTGTTGTGACTGTTGCTGGCGCAAACGCTCCTTGAGCATTCCTACCTGGCGCTCAATGAGAGACGCCGTGCCTCGGCTATCGGTCAGGGTAACCAATTCCAACAACTCTGGGTGCTGTTGGAAAATATTGGGGTTTGCTTGCAAAAAAGCCACCAAATCGGAAGTTTGCATGTCGCTGGCCGGCTCAGTTTCACCTGCAGTCTCAACTATAAGCTCATGCTGTTCTGTTTCTGTCATATTGTCTCCCCCCTACTGTTCAACGGTTCTTGATTGGATTATCCGCTGGATTAATTTTTAGAGACCTCAGCATAACTCGATGCGCGAATCAAAATGACTGATATGCCCCCACTTTTTGTTGAGATACCCAAAAATGGGCACCTAGAACTAGTCAATAGCCTGCTATTAACGCCGTTTCTCGCCTCAATTGGCGACATTTTATCTTATTTTTATTTCGCCCCTGACCTATGCTGAGGTCTCTATTAGATTCTCAACTCGCCTTCAAAAGATGTGTTTGCTGGCCCGGTCATCATTACCGAGTGGCCTTCACCGGCCCATTCAATATTTAAATCGCCACCGGTCAAATGAGCGGTTACTGCATAGTCTAGCAAACCCAGTTGTATGCCAGCTACCACCGCTGCGCAAGTGCCGCTGCCACAGGCAATGGTTTCGCCAGCACCGCGTTCGTAAACTCTCAGGCTAATATCTGTGCGGCTATTTATTTGCACGAAGCCAATATTAGCGCGTTGCGGAAACATTGGATGCGGTTCTAAGGCTGAGCCCATTTCTTGCACTGGCGCGGTGGCTACATTATCCACCAAAATCACTGCGTGAGGGTTGCCAACAGCCACGGCGAAAAATTCAACGGCTTGGCCCTTATAGTCAATCGAATAGCGAGCTCTTTGCTGGTCGGCAAGCAACGGTATTTTGCTCGGCTCAAACGTCGGGATGCCCATGTCGACGGTCACCAACCCATTATCAAGAGCCCGCAATATAATATCGCCGCCAAGCGTTTCAACCGTGATCGGGTTTTTATTCGAGAGACCTTTGTCATGCACGTAGCGCACAAAGCAGCGCGCACCATTGCCGCATTGCCCAACTTCGCTGCCATCTGCGTTCAGTATTCGATACTTAAAGTCGATGTTAGGCCGGGTTGACTTTTCAACCATAAGAATCTGATCGCAGCCCACGCCAAAGTGCCTATCTGCTATTCTTGTAGCTTGCTCGGCAGACAGCTCGATGGATTCATGGGTGAAATCAAATACTACGAAATCATTGCCTAAACCCTGCATTTTTGTAAACTTCAAATTCATAGATTGTATTTAACCACGAAGGCCTTTTACACGCCATGCAAATAGATTGGTCAAACATCCAAACCGTGATGCTCGATATGGACGGTACCATTTTGGATCTACATTTTGATAACCATTTTTGGTTACAGCACATGCCCAGTGCTTACGCAGCCAAGCATAATATTGACCGGCATGAGGCCGACCAAATATTGCTGCCTATGTTGGAAAAATACGCCGGAACCCTTGATTGGTATTGCGTGAACTTTTGGCAAGACAGATTGGAGCTGGATATTATGGCTTTGAAGCGCGAGGTCGCTCACAAAATAGCGTATCGGCCTGAAGCGAAAAACTTTCTCGAACAATGTCAGCAAAACACTGATGATTTGCGGCTTATAACCAATTCGCATCGTCGAGTGTTGGATCTTAAGATAGAGCATACAAAACTAGATCGCTATTTTAGTGTCATGCACTGTTCGCATGAACTTGATGCGCCGAAAGAAGATGTCGAGTTTTGGCAACGACTGCAAAAGTTGCAGCAGTTTGATCCTGCAACAACGTTATTTATTGACGACAGCGAATCGGTGCTTAACGCGGCCCACGATTATGGCATCAAACATATCTACAGCATCGCCAAGCCTGATTCGCAGATTGAACGAACCGCGCCAAGCCGTTTTCGAATGATTGAACGGTTTGTGTGATTTGGCGCTCAGAAAATCGTACTCCCTCGGCTTATAGCTGTTCTATGCTCGACGCATATCGAGCTGTCACTCAAAAACAGCAGCCTATCGAATACGGCAGCAGGCCAAACACTCTAAACTGACTTAATGATAAGCAGCGTATTCGGTTCGAGTAATGGGCTTGAGGCTGTATTTGGACTCTAAAAATGTCACGAGATCGATTAGTTCACTCACGGTCATAACGTCATTGTAGTTACGCATCTTCGATACACCCTCAATACTCACCGACTCTTTGGCATAACCACTCGCCAGCTTGTGAGAAGGATTAATAATGGATGTTACGAGTTCCGCGTAGGTGTACGGGCGAGTTTTCTCCCCACCTAATTCCACACTAAGGGTTCGTTTAATACCTGTATCCTCGAAGCCTTCAAGTGTGTGGCAGGCAATGCATTGCAAATTAGAAAACACAACTTTTCCACTTTCAACATTACCTTCAGGCAGGCTGAAATCACGATCACTGCATGCCGATAGCATTGTTATCGAACATAATATTGTCACTAATTCTGTTAGCTTAATAGCTGGCTCCCAAACAATTATCTTGATGTTGCCCTAAAGATAGCAGGCGTGCAGTGTCGGTTAGTTGATCTATGTCAGCTCACCCAAACTTAGAGCAAGGTGTCTTTCACGGCAATCTTGGCATCAATGTTGGAGGCCCATGGCAGTTTTTCACTCTAGACGAAATCCTCATACACCAATGTTAGGATCTCGTATTATTCAACCCACAAATAATTCAAATAGAGCCTTTATTTAAGTAGACCTTTTAGTAGGAGTTAATTATGTCTATCGAACTACCCGATCTTCCTTACGCGCGCGATGCACTAAGCCCGCGTATCTCAGAACAGACCATCGATTTCCATTATGGCAAACATCATGCTGGCTACGTCAAGAAGGTCAATGCGGCCATTGTGGGTAGCGATCTTGACGACTTGTCGTTAGAAGAGCTAATTCGCAATAGCCAAGGCAGCCTTTTTAACAATGCTGCGCAGGTGTGGAATCATAGTTTCTATTGGAACAGCCTGAGCCCCACAGGCGGTGGGCAGCCGAGCGGTGCACTGGCTGATGCCATTCACACAGCCTTTGGCAGTTATGCGGAGTTTCAAGAACAATTTGCTGCGAGTGCCGCAAGTAATTTCGGCTCGGGCTGGACATGGTTGATAAAAAACGCCAAAGGAAGTTTGGAAATTATCAATACTGGCAATGCTGATACGCCTCTTAGTAATCAAAAAATAACGCCACTGTTGACAGTGGACGTTTGGGAACATGCGTATTACATAGACTATCGAAATGATCGCGGAGACTATTTGAAGCATTTTTGGGAAATCGTAAACTGGGACTTTGCTATCGCGAATTTAGGCTAAGAATTTAAATTTGTTAGAATCAGCTAATGCAAAATTTATTTTCAGTGGGACCTATCTTGATGGTCATGCTCGCTATTATCTTTGCTGCAAATGCCATGGCCGATAGTAACGATCAACCGCCCCAAAACAATGGGGCACCGACTGACGCAAGCGGGCGATTCACAAACATCAATGGTGAACTTTCGCATGGTTCGATTGGCGTGCGCTTGCCATTTTTCTTACGCAGGGTTGGCACGTCAATTGTAGGTCGAAATGGTGCTCCAAAACCAATCCCCAATGATGGCGTTTTCCTGCGCGATAATGCGCAACACGGTTCGCCAACCGTAACCTGGATCGGCCATGCTACGCTATTGGTGCAAATGGAGCACTTAACCTTCCTGACCGATCCTATCTGGTCTAATCGGCCCAGCCCGGTTCGCTGGTTCGGCCCAAACCGGTTTGTTAAACCGGGGCTGAGTATTGAAAAGCTTCCCAAGATTGACTTCGTTTTAATTTCCCACAATCACTATGACCATCTTGATCTACCCACCTTGCGGCGACTAGCTGAACGAAATCCTGAAACCAAGTTCTTTGTGCCGCTCGGCAATGCCGAGCTATTGCGAAAAAACGGTATCGAACAGGTGCAGGAACTCGACTGGGGAGAAACGGCAAGTGTTGGCCGGGCCACCATCCATTGCCTGCCAGCTCAACATTGGAGCAAGCGCAGCCTGCGGGATACAAATAAGGCCTTGTGGTCATCTTGGGCGGTCACCGGCCCTGAACGGCGATTCTATTTCTCTGGAGATAGCGGGTACTATAAAGGCTTCGCTGAGATCGGTGAAAAGCTTGGGCCTTTTGACCTGGCTGCTGTACCGATCGGTGCCTACGAGCCAAGCGCGATGATGCGCTCGTCACACATGAATCCAGAAGAAGCCTTTCAGGCCGCGGTCGATTTGCAGGCACAGCGTGCACTCGCCATTCACTTTGGCACTTTTAATTTGAGCGATGAGCCTATCGATGAGCCGCCGTTACGGTTCAGGGCAGCTGCGCAGGAGGCGCAACAGGGCACCAGCCTCGACAGCGACAATGCATGGATCATGAGTGTTGGCGAGACGCGGGAGTTTTAAACTTACTGTTGTTGGTTGAACCAAAGACCCCTTAAAGAGTACTGAATAAAGCACAACGGACCAGAATTTCCAGTCATCTGCATAGGGTAATTAATGGCTAAATTGAATATTAGGTAAGGCTGTTGCATACTCCAAGCGGTCATTCGGATTTAATAAGCTCTGATTCAGATTGTTTCATTGGTACAGCGTAATAAATTAATCTATCTTATGAATAATACTGGCGCGCTTATTCTAAAACATTAGCCATATTGGAGGCGGGAAAGATGAATAACTTAACCAAATTGATGTTTGTTTTAATTTTGTGTTCGGCAGCAGCTTCAGCGACGCTAGCGCAAAACAAAGTCGTAGTCGTGCCGCTGGGTGGAACTGATACCTCATGCCGTGATGGTGTTCTAAACGCAGGTGAAGAAGTAGATTCGGCGGTCAGCCAATTTTCTACACTCAAAATCAATGACGCGACATGTCGGTACGACTTTAGCAAGGTCACACAGCTGTATTGCCAAGGTACCTGTTCTTGGGCTGGGAGTGAAGACTGCCAGGAAGCAGACGCCGATGTTTTTTGCCAGTTAAAATTGGATACTCCTAACGCCTTTGCTTTGAGTTTCGATATTGTAGCAGCGACGGATGATCCGGGCTTTGCTTGTCCAAAGATTGGGTTGGGGGAATCCTTTAATGCTGATATTTCTAGTAGAACCGGAGATCTAGGATTTGTGCCTCGCTTTGAAGATAATTCTGTTTTGGGTAGCCATGCCGCAGGGGACACTATTCAAAATGTAGTTTGTGATATCTCAGATTAGCGATTTCTTGTTTCCGGCACATACGCAGTCTCGAATTGAGCGGTAATGTGCATAACAGGATCTATCACCAATTTAGGGGCCTAACAGCTCCTTTTTTGTGAAAATTGAAGGTCTCTAATGGGCAATGAAGAGCCGGTGGGCTTTACTTTTCAATCAGGCAGAAACATACTCAAAGCCGTCATTCAATGGTTACAAAGTAAGCTTATTTAGAGTGTCCGAATATTTTAAATATCCCGACATTTTGTTGGATAATAATACTGTTAGGCTCACACATAAGTAGAAATAAAAATGAGTATCAATGAAGCCGTTTTAGAAATGTATTTTCACAATCCGATTTTTAGCCTATTCAGGGATACATTTGGGCTGGGCAGCGGATCGTTCAATTTGCGACCAATCTAATTGCGCTTCGGTATCGTCTAGACTGCGAACTATTGGGTGGTCGATATCCGATGCGCTGACAAACAATGCAGATTAAGTTATGAATGTTTTTGCGCGCCTTATTTTAACAATTGTTGACAAATAATTCATTGCAATGGCAGTTATGCTGCAAACACAGGGAGTAACGATCATGATCCTACGCCGCGTTATTAAGCATTTTCGAAATCAAGAATGGACGGCCATTGGCATTGATTTTATGATTGTTGTCTTTGGCTTGCTGGTAGCCACGCAGGTAACCAATTGGAACAGCACTCGTCAGGATCACGCACGCGGCGAAATTTATTCTAAACGCCTCAAGTCGGATTTGCATCTTGAGCTCGAATACACAAAAGCACTCCTGGCCTACCACAAGGTAACGTTAGAAGCGGGCCGAGTGGCCTATGTCGGCTTGAAGGGCAACAGCGACTTTGATGACGAAACTATTCTGGTCAACGCCTATCGGGCGACTCAACACACCTGGTACGAACGCCGACGCGCGTCCTTCGACGAAATTGTCGCATCCGGGGCCCTCGGGCTAATTTCCGATCAGGGCATCCGCGAAGCGGCAATAGGCATTTACAACACGCCACTCTTCGATATGCTTATCCAGGAAGGACAGAATTCCAAATATCGTGAGCTGTTTCGCATGGTCATCGAACCGGACCTGCAAGACGCGCTCAACCGCAACTGCGGTGACAGGGAACTGCCGACGCGCCGCGCCGCCTTGGTCCTTCTTACGCTCGACTATGATTGCACGCTCAATACCAGCCCAAAGGAATTAGCGGCTGCTGTTAAGGCCCTTCGAAGCGATCCAGACATCACCCAGGCACTTCGTCTGCGTCATGCCCAGACCGCTGGCCGGATCAGCGAAATTCCGTCGATCATCGAATCATACGGCCTGCAAGCCCTCTTCTTAGAAGAAGGCGCCCCATAATACTGCGTCGCCTATAATAAAATAGGGTCAGATGCGAATTAACCTATAATCTGTATCAGTTCCTCCAATAATAGCGGATATCGTTGCTCTTAAACCAATGGCAGTAATGGGCAATGAAGAGCCGGTGGGCTTTACTTTTCAATCAGGCAGAAACATACTCAAAGCCGACGTTCGACACGACATCATTCAAAAGCGGTTTATTTAGATGACTTAATATCTTGAATGTTTGTCGGATAACAAGCTGTTATAACTATTAACCAATCAGAGACGGAAGTAAGAATGGAAAATGCAGGATTTATTTTTGGAGTATTTGGATTTGTGCTTGGGGCTTTAGCTATTCAGAGAATTGCTGTTTTAGAAAAAAAATTAAAGGAAACAGGTGTCCTTGACAAAGATTTTGACACGGAAAAAGAAATTGAGAAGTAAATATTAAACCTAATTTCAAGTAGGCTATAACAAACGTGTCAATTTGACCGTTAAGGGCAATTAGCTGCCTCTGAGCTA
>JBLHME010000075.1:0-14247 GCA_047623225.1 Cryomorphaceae bacterium | reverse complement strand
ACCAAGATTGTGGATCGTCTCCGCTCATAAACTTAGTAATCGATATAAAAACATCTATTACACAATGGTCGTGATGTACGCCTGTTTTTTCACAAAGCAAAGTATGCATTTCATAGGGGCACAGCCCAACAATATCTTCAGGTTTGTTGATACCTAGAACTCGCAAACCTTCTTCACCAGCCTTGCCAACATTAGGCCAATCGGTGAGAGGATTTAAGTTGTCACGGGTAACTTTTGCTGGATTCATGACGTTTACATTGTCGCCGCTCTGCGAGCGATGCAAAGGTACGGTTGTATTTAGAACACCGCCTTAGGTTGCTCTTCGTTCATCATCGCAGCTCGAACCATCGGAATCGGTGGCCCCCCATAACTTAAAAATTCATCGTGAAATGCCTTCCAATTTAATTGCCCAGTAGCACCACCATTTTTAGCAGTCCAATCCTCTCGCAACTTACGAATCATCAGCTTGCCCATCGTATAGTTAAGATACGCCGGATCATAGGTGCCTCGGGCGGCTTGTTGAGTAGCGTTGCCCTTATCTTGATAGCATTCAGTTTGAAACATATCGAGGCTTTGTGCCACGGTCATACCTTGCGTGTGCAAGCCGATCGCTGAAAGATACCGGCAATTGCGCAATAGTGCGTTAGACAGTTGGCCGATGCGAGTTTCTGGGTCACCGTTGTGCAATCCCGCTTCAATCATCATTTCCTCGGTGTAATGCGCCCACCCTTCGGCAAATGCATAACCAACGAACAGCTTGTCAAAAATAGACTCTGCACGATTACTGTGCAGAAAATTCAAAAAGTGCCCAGGCCAAATTTCATGAATTGAAGTGCCTAGCAAATCCATTTTGCCGGGAACATAAGCCGCACGCGTTGCTTCATCCCAAGATGGATCGGGCGGCGAAATATAGTACACGCTCGGCAAGCCTGTCTCATATGGCCCTGGAATATCTATATAAGCTGAGTTTTGCCGATTGTAGGGCGGTGGCTCTTCCACCTGCGCTTCTTCGGTGCCGGGAATAGTGACTAAATCTTTCTCAATCAAAAACGCGCGCAATGGCGGGAGTTGATCACGCGCCTCTTGCACTGGACCATTTTCGGGCTTGTTAGCGGCCATTTTTGCAAAGCAGTCAACAATCGAGTCACCCGCTGCAAATTCTTCACAGGCTACTGCCAACGCATCTTGATTGCGTTTTAAATCCGCAAGACCAATAGCCTCAAGTTCATCGAGCGATATATTAACGCCTTCAGTTTTACTAATCATCGCTGCAAATTTATCCGCACCTAGCGCAAAGCCATTTTCGGTCGCGGGCACTGAGCCAATGTGATCAGCCAGACCCTGCATCGCTAGGGCCGCCGCATTAGCAGCGATATCAAACTTCTGCTGCAGGTCTACATCCTTGACAGCTGCAAATGCCATCTTTGCATCACCGGTAAAATAATCGACAAACCCGCCGAAGCCCGCCTGACCAAATTTTAGGAACGTGGCGGGTAATGGCAAGATCAGGTTCGCTTTGATCTGCACCGCAGCGAGGGGAATATTCTCTGCATACTTAATAAAAGCCTGCATACGTTTAGTAACGTCTGCATAGGGCCGGGCAATATAAACATTAGGGTCAAGAGCCCCCATGTAACCAACCGGATTGCGGTGCGCAATATCTGCAGTCTCCAACCAGAACAGTTCACCGCGCATAACGGTGATCAAATAATCTCGCTCGTATTTCTCAGCGTCACTGAGTGAAGACGCACTAATAGCGACCGCAGCAGTAATTGCATTTCTTCGATAATCTACCTGTGCCTGCAAACCTTGCTCACTCCAATCGGGGAGTTGACCATCAAATTCATGCTTGCCCTGATACACCGCAAAACCAGGATTAAGTTTAAAGTAACCATCCAGAAATATTGCCAAATAATCACTCCATTTAGTCGCTTGACCCAATTCACTTACCGCTTCCGGGGCATCAATAACCGCAGGGGCATCTTCTGCGTTATTACAGGCGGTGAGGGCAAGTAATCAGAATGAAATAACTATCGCCAATCCAAATTTATTCATGTGAAGGTCTCAAAAGTAAAATTGGATAAGCTTTGATTGAACAACCTGCGAGCACGAGGGTCAAGCTGCGGAAGGCAAACTGTCTTTGGGCTGCCTAATCGTGAGCCTAACAACCTGAGCAACTAGGCATGAATCTAAATTTTAACTCATCAACAAGTTAGGTTCTATTGGAATAAATTCGCTCGCAGCTTTGATAAGCGAATCAGCAGTCAGCTTCTTAACGCCATAAACCTCCACTCTAGATTTAAGTTTTGTTCTAATTCTACCGGCTAACAAATCGAAATCACCCTCACCCGAAAGCAAAATAATGGTGTCACTCAGCGCGGCATATTCCATTGCGTCCAATGCAATGCCAACGTCCCAATCGCCTTTTGCAGAACCGTCTGAGCGTTGAATAAAGGGTTTTAGTTTTACTTCAAAGCCAATTGCTTTGAGTATATTTTGAAACTGCCTTTGCTTCACGTCACCGCGGTCAGTTGCGTATGCAACGGCTTTAACTACCTTTCTACCGTTAGTTGCGCTAGCCCAGAACTTGTTGTAATCAAAGTGCCTGCCATATGCTTGCTTGGTCGTGTAGTAGACATTCTGCACATCTACCAATATAGAGACTGATTCCATTTAAATTTAACTCTCTGCTAGTAAGGTAACGCCATCTTTGATTAACGCATTTGCTAAATAGACCAAGTTATTTCCAACCATGCGCCCAATCATTATGGTCTTTTAAATCATGCCAATCTATAGGCATAGACCTCTTTGACATCACAGCTTCTATGCAGCACGAAACGACTGAGCCTTCTTCATCAAATTCGATCTCGGTCACTATGAAGTGTTTCTCTTTTTTGCTCGGCGAAACCGCGGTCCATTTACTGTTAAGTAATTTCCTTGGATTTATTTTATTCACTGAAGCTCCATAGAGAATTTAACGCCTTTAAAGCGGAAGGGTTGAAACGCAGCTCAGGCAAAACTATTTTGAACATGTTACAGACTGCCTCAATCATGGGTTAAATTTTGCTTAGACTAGGTCCGACTAAATAGTTGAATTTTGTTTTAATTGTTTAAGCGACTAATAATTTCAAGCACGTTCATCTCTGGGTCGACCAGTTGGAGCAGATCAATGCCTAACTTTTTGTCGTTAAATATTCGCCTTGCTCTCACCCCTTGACCTTCTAGGCATTTTTTCAAGGTAGGGAGATCTGCATTTGAGTAGACCCCAAATGCATAACACCACGCCATTGCTCTGACGATGCACCAGGTACATAGTCAAGCCCTTCAAAAATGTCATCTCGATTAAAAACTTCAAGCACAAATTCATCTTTGTGCATTAATGTGCCAGTGACAGATCCATCGGGAAAAGAAAACTCTTTCGTGATCTTAAGGCCAAATATACGTTGATACCAGTCAGCAAGATCGCTGTCCCTATTAGTAGTAAAAGCAATAAGACTTGGCTCAAGGGTAACTTGGTCAAAGCAGCTTCGAGGTTGAGCGCTAACAGCAGCGCTAATAAGCAACACGCCAACACTAAAAATACTTAGCGCAATAGTAGCGCGGCCAAGCGAACATGAAATTTCATTGCAGATAGCTCTTCTCGATTTTTGCATTGTCTTTGTCTTAATTAGTTATTGCGTGCTATATCCACCGCTGAACCGCATCCACTCTATCGGTTGGGCCCGTGTTAAAGCAAATTTTTGCATCAGGTGATTTGACATGTACAACATTTACTAACTTTTCAAATACCAAAAAAATGATCATCCACCTTTCTCACTCATTACACTTTTTCTCAATGTTTAATTAGATCATTTCAGAAGGGGTATATGGCCTTGCTCACATCAAAACCAAAAGCCTAACGCGAAGACATAATCAGCCCGCTGCAGGCGATCTTTTGGCTGTCATTAGATATCGCTCTTCACCATCTTTATGTGTTGTATTTTTACTTCAACAAAGATATCTCCCTGAGCAACATAGCCAAGCTTCTCATAGAAACCCTTTACCGCTACTCTTGCGGCCATTTCTACATCTCGGTATCCAAGCTCTTTGACTGCCTCTTCAGCGTCATTTATTAGCATGGTTCCAAGCCCTGTTCCTTGCGCATTTTCGTCAATTACCATTTGCCGCAATTTCAGCAGAGATTCATTGACGATCTTGAAAGTGACACTGCCAAGCAGCCTATCCCCCTCAAACAGCCCAAAATGCAATTGCGTGTTCTCTACAGAAAGATCTTCATTATCAAGGCTAAGGCCCAACGGAGCTCTTAGATACCTTTCACGCAACTCCATAGACTTCGTATATGCTGGATCAGCTACTGTGAATTGCCGCACCTGCATAATGCTCTCCCGCATTTAACACCCCAAGCAAGGGCGAACGAGTCGCAGGCTGAAGTTATTAGGTTCGTCACACGTTTCTTTAATCGAAAGCAGCACAATTAAAACCCTGAAGTATTTTTCCAGTTTTGGAATTTATTTTGGGATTTGTGATTTTATTTTCCTTGACGAAAATTGAATAGTCTTCGCCTACCCTTTCTGCGCCTTCGCCAAATATGGCGGTGATCGTTCCCTCACCGGACGATTTGTATATCTGCCCCAGTTTAGGATCATCTTCAAGTACTACATCTTTCAAAACACTGGTTACTTTATAACCAAGAATTACTCGCTTATTGGCATTTATCACATACACAATATCGCCAGTAGTAATCTTGGAGAAATCATCCCAGCCGTGTTGTGATGAATCTAAATCAAAAAACGCTTCACTGCCCACACTACCGTAAATTTTATAGTGCTGTCGATCTTCTATGTTGTTTACAATATATTTATTCATTCGAGTCTACCGTATTTGTATAACGCCAATAACACGGGTGCCCATGCAAGGATCCGAGCCGTAAACGTAAAGTTTTGGTTCTTGTTAGCTTTATTTACTGCCACTTAAGATCTCTGTGTGACTGAGCACAATCACGAAGGTAGAGATTAATTAAGCTTTGATAAGGCAGGCCCTTATCTTCAGCTAGTTTTTTAAAGTAACTGATGGTGTCTTGGTCAAGTCGAATGGTAACTTGCTTCTTAAGCTTTTTGGTAAAGGGATTTTTTACCGAATTTGTAAAATCATAGTTATCACGCATAGCGAAAATTCTCGTAGGTTTGTTGTTCGCGCCTATCAGCTTTGCGGGCCAATATTAGTCGAACATATTGCTCATCTCGAATGCAATAGCTCACAACCAGAAGATTAGATTCAATACTTGTACCCAATAATACGAACCGCTCTTCTCGCTCTGAGTGTTCTGGATCTGTTATCACTCGAGCGAAATTATCTGAAAAAACAGTTTTAGCTTCTTCAAACGAGATCCCATGCATTTCTAGACTTGAAGCATTGGTTGGTGGATCTAATTCAAATAGCAATTCACTCACCCCCCCCAAATTATAACTACAACGTAATTACATGCAAGTATCCTGTTACAGTTAATGTCTTTCCATCGGTAAACTGCGCGGCATGGCTGAGGCACACGGTGTCTTTTGTACGTCAATTGCTTATCTATGTGAACTATTTCACGACGAGATATCTTGATTAACTTTCTTAGAAAATAGCACGAATGGCACAGCAAATGGGCCAAGTAATAGCCCCATGATAACCCAAAACCGAACATTCGCACCCCTACCCTTAGCCACTGAATAGCATATGTACACGCAGACAATGCTGAAGATCAATAAAGAGTATGTAATAGCCATATTATTATCCAGTTGCCCTAGAAAAATCTCGCATCGGTAAACACATAACGCCGGCAGTATAAACGTGAACAGACTGAGCGCCAGTAATATCACCCGAGATTATTATGCTGCACCTTCTCCAGAGTAAAATAGCAAGAGGTAGAAATTCTGCACAGCTACAAAAATGCCATAAATAAGACCGAAAGAAAATGCCAGCTGGTGATGGGTGACAAAATTAAATAGGCTTGCCAGTTGAACAAATACAGTTAGTATAAATATAGCCAGCATAACTTTATGGCTTAATTCAACACCTGATCTACGACCGCGAACTAAAAAAGCTGTGAAACCAACTAGATGAAACAATAGCAGAAAGGCATTTGCGTCTCTCAACAGGACTTCGGAGTTTTGAATCGCAAGCCCTAGAACTATTGGAACATCCGCTCCAAGAAGCGAAATGAGCCTTGGCTCCAACAACGTTTATTGATGAAGCGTTTAAGAAGGCGCCCATCGCGCTTCCCCAGCGCGCCTTAGAGCAGACACTACTCCGCTGAAACCAATTAAAGCGATTGTATGCTGGCGACACCAAGTAAAAACTCATCTGTAATATTCATAACACCTTCAAGGCAGTACCCAGCAGAGCTGTGTGCGGAAACAAGAACCTTCCACCCTTGTTGAACGCTTCAGAATTTGCGCGCGTTGTTTCTCTTATCTTCGCCTGAACGTCCAATGGCAGTGCAGATATATTCCCCCAGTTCCAGAAGCCTTGAAGCAGCGGATCGAGCGAGCTCATTTCACATGTAACGTCATGCATTGTCAGCTGACAGGCTATCAACCCTGCTTGAGTGAGCAATGGCTCGTAGACACTCCGCTCTGTTACGCCGAACAAAGGCCCATGAGGTAGTTCAGCCAAATCATGGTGCGCGACTACTGCTCCGAAAAATTCCCCAACACTGGTTTGATCTTCAGGAGCGCCCCAAACGGCAAATACCAGACGGCCTCCGGGCTTGAGGACTCGAAATATTTCCTCAAAAACAACTTCAGGTCGAGCAAAGTGATGTACCACATAGTTGCAAACAACCGCATCAAATGCGCATCCTCAAAGGGGAGTTGTTCACCGTTAGCCTCTTCGAACGAAATATGCCGATAGCGACTCGGAGCAACCTTCACCATCTGCGGAGAAAAATCCACACCCGTCACATCTGCCCCTCTCTGAGCAAAAACCTCTGCCACATTTCCTGGCCCTGAGCCAAGGTCAAGGACTTGCCTTGCGCGGCAGTCACCCAGACTGGAGTAACAGAGGAATCGCTTGTGAGCTGAGGCCTGCGAAAGTATCGAGATACTCTTCAGCACAACGACCCCCATGTTTCTAACTCGGTTTGAGTTACTTCATCAACGTTAATCTTGCTCATTGTGATTATTTCCTTTAGTTACTTGATTGATCAGTAGCTTGCCAACGCCAGCAAAATGCCTATAGCGCGAGCCCAGCGTTGCTGCTTACTGTGTTGAAGCAGCCAAGTTGACTGGTTTACTAAGTGGGTCAGCAGAACTTTCACCAAAGCTTCTTTTTAGGTCGGTTGAATTCAAGAATTTTATCAGTGACTTTGCCATTCAAAATCGGTTTATATAGCGTTGTTTCCTGAGTTCGAGAATCTTCGAACTCCTGTTCAAGATAAACTTTTAGGAGCAAAAACCTTTTCTTGTCAATCCAAAAAGTTGTGGAGCTCCCGCCAATGAGATCATGAATTCCAAAAGAGTCTATTTCATCAATAAGATCGTCGTCAATGCGCTTTGGTTTGCGAAATCTAATCGCACGTCGCCACTTGATTTCATTTAGAAGTAGCATAGCTGGAACAGTGATTGCTGATCCACTTGATACGCCGGTTGCTGAAGCTACGGCTCTATTCTAGTCAAGTCGTAGTGGACACTTTCAATTCGGATGTTGCAAATTTTTATCAAAACTCCAATAGGTTTGAAGATCTTTATCTTTGCGGTAAATAATGAATCTCGAACCTGCAGTTAATCTCTTCTCTACTTGATACTCAAATAGAAAACGATCAGGTCGGATAAAAGCAGTATTAAAAAGTTTTTTACCGTCTCAGTACTATCGGGATGAATGAAAACAATCTCGACCACACCTGAATCACTATAAGTGCCTGCCATTGGCATATGCACTTTGCATACGCTCAATGATTTCCATCGCTGTTAGCTTATTTGAATATTCTGTACGTCGGCTCTGCAGCGCAATGCAAGTCCACCCAAGCGGTTACTCTGATTGGCTTCGCCAGCCTGCATCGCCTAGGGAGTTGGAGGACAGACGCTTGATTGGTTTCATCAAACAGCTCTGGCTTGAGAGCGGCTGTCATTCAGGCTATCGCAATATCCACTTGGATATGCTTGAAGCTAAGATAATGTGTGGTAGAGATCGTGTACTTCGCCTGAGGAAACACGCAGGGATTCAAGCTGAGCGCGGCTATCAAAAACCTAAAGGCATGTATTCAGGAAAGCCACATATGGTTATCCCGAACACGCTAGATCGAGAGTTTGAAGTCGAGCACCCGAACCGATGGTGGGTTAGTCATATCACTTACATCAAGACTTATGAGTGTTTCTTGTTCGTCGCCGTTGTGATGGATTTATATGCACGCAATATTTTTGGCTGGTCGATGGGCTCACGCATGATAGATGACCTGGTGTTGAGCGCGCTGACGATGGCTTACTGGCGCCGCAAACCTACTGACAAAGTAATGCTGCATTCAGATCAAGGTTCACAATACACGAGTCGTGATTGTCAGAAGTTGCTCAAGACACTCAATATTGAGCCACGCATGAGCCGACGAGGTAACTGCTGGGACAATGCGGTAGCTGAAAGCTTCTTTTCCAACTGAAAGAAGGAGAAAATTCGACGTACAATATACAAAACATGTGACGAGGCACGGGCTGCTGTGTTTAACTACATCAAAGTGTTCTACAACCCGAAGCGGCGACACACTCATAACGATCGAGTGCCAACAACGGTGTACGAGCAGCAGTATTTTTTAAAGCAGGAAAGTGTCTAGGAAACTCAGGCCTTACCATAGACACATAACACCAAGCTAACGGGCGCGGAGCCGCTTGCTGCGGAGCGTCCCAGAGAGCGCAGCGAACGATGTTCAGCATTTTGTTATGTGATGCCACTTTAGAGAGCCCAAATCTCGGCGACCCGATCCTGCTCGTCGAAGAGAAAGACTTCCACCGCATTCCACTCGTCGGTAGCATCGGAAAGCAGCAAGAAACACGTTACATAGAGTCCGTGCTCATGAATTTCTACCAATTCTTGCTTTAGCCCGACTTCTTCGTTTAATCCAAATACCTTTGAGTCGATCTCTTCTGCGCCGACCGCCGTAATTTCAAACTTAGGTATGTGCATTCGAATACTAGGCGCACAGGACACATCAGCCCAGGCTGCCGCGCCTTCTGCATTCGCTCGTGCCTTGTAATGCGCGATCGCGTTTCCACGTGGAGACATCTCACCTTTAGTAATAGTCATTTCGATACCTCTGACGGGGTCACATAAAATCTTAATAGTCCGCCGGCTCTATTCAATGCCAGGTTAACTATCCGTTCACAATTCCAAGTCTTTGTTTCCAATACTTTTTCTCCTGCTTGTCATTTTATTCTTTGTTGGCAAACGTGCTAGCCGCCTAGCTAAGATAGCGTGGCACCCTATTTCTTGCAAATAGTTTTCCTATCCATCTATTTTTTCATACAAATACTAGCCACAAATACCAAATACTAGCAAATACTAGGACAGGCATTCTTAGAGATGAATCGTTTCAATTTTTATTTGATGGGTTTTTTAATATTTGAATCAGTCAAATTGAATCAGTGCGTGTTTTTTACCCAATTTAATAGCAAATACATTGTAATTAGTTAGTTACGGACAAGCGTAAGTCTCGCCAGTAGCGCTTGAGTAAGTAAAGCCTGATTGGGTTTACCCTAAGAGTTTACGGTATCGCTCAGTCGATGGAATACGTTGATATTGTTTATCTGAATAGACTTGTCTAACAATGTGTTCGGAGCCAACCCAGTTACCAAACTGGTATTCAAACTCTGTTGTGAGTTGAGCCCAAGAGTCACTATCAAATGATAGTCCTTCTAAAATTGGCGGAAAACCATTGTTTATTGGTCCTCGTTTATCTTCCCGAATAATTTGCCCAGTCCAATCAACTAATTCAAGGTAATCGTTCAGAACAAAAGGCAGCCCTTTGAGGTTCGGGTTTGAGCCTACGAAGGTTTCGATTGATGCTTTTAGTTTGATGTTTGTTTTAATACTGTTAATTCTGGCAGCGACACAGGTGTGATCAGATGTTTCTGGTGTGACGGCCATTTTTGCGCGTATTGGGTTTAAATCCACATACGCCATACAAGCCAAGAGGGCGCGTTCATCAAGTAAGGCTTGGCTTTTAAATCGACTTTCCCAAAAATGGCCAGTGCAGTGGTCTTCAAGGTTTGCGCGTCGAGCTATAGATTCGTTGACTACTTTCATGAACCAAGACAAGTTTGTTAAGCGTTCTCTCCAAAGTTCAATGTCTTTATCTAGTGCGTCTTGTTGGGCGAGTAAGAGTGGCATGCCGGCCTCAAAGCATTGAGACAGGTAAGTGCCATTAAATATTGAGTGCCAGCACTTAACAACTTGCCGTTGGCTCCACTTTTTTGAGATGTCTGTCCGAACATGTAGTACCACATGGTAATGATTACTCATGACGGCATAGGCGCAAAGCTTAATGGCAAAGGCGTTAGCAGTTTGATGAAGTTTGTTTTCTAGCCATTGTCGTCGGTGTTCATAGTCGGTGTCTGAAATAGTGTCATAACCACATAAATACGCTCGTCGAACGCAACGAGAAACGCAGTGGTAATAGGGTGTATCAGAAGTCGATACAATGGTGCTTCGTGCTTGAGTCATCCTTAACTCCAAAATCAAATTGCTTGTACAGCGAGAGTGACATTTTAAGGCGATGTATTCAAGTTTAAACTTGCCTGTCCTCTTACTGCGCTACGCACTGCGTGAACTTTTTGACTGCCATAGCTCAACAAAGGGGCTGCCTCGAAAGTTATCTCCTGAATAAAGGGAGTCACTGTTTTACCGCCCTTACCATCTGGCACTGTATCCATCCCAGCACCAGTCCATGTACCTATATAGGGTGTAAGCGGCCCGTATTGTCTTGTGTCATTACTCATATTCGCTCAAATCCAATTATGTTAATTGCTATATTTAAGCAGTTGTAACAAAAACTCGGTGTTAACAACTAAAATTTGCGCCCGAGCCGATGGTTACATGTGATTGAGCTTTTGGCCACTTTTTTTTTAAAGGCAACTAATTTGATGGTACTGACACGTTAACTTTAGTGCGATCAATAATGGCACACTGATTTTACTATGCAACTGCCCTATTCCATTCTGTAAACGCACTTATCCTACGTGTACTAGGTTGGTTTAGTTGCACATATTGATTTGAGATTTTTCGTACTCGTTTGGAGCTTGATAGTCTAGCGGTGCATCGAGTCTTGTGCCGTTATAGTAGCGAAATAATTATCTCAGTTTGTAATGAACCTCTAATTTAAGCTAGCATCAACCGATGCAAGTTCTACTTAAAGATGTAAATCAAACGCCAAACATCAGCATAAATCGAAATCAAGCCATGGTGATTTATGAACGGTCGTTTAGAGCATGTCAGAGGCGATTGTGTGCCGCAAATTTGCCCTAAGCGGTCAGTCGACGTTGACTTAATCCCTACTCCTAGAGTACTGCTTGAGAGCTGACTCCAGAAGTAGGGAAACGCTGCGTCTATCGCAGAGCTCAGGAGACCATACGTTTAAACGCACTACGGTGTTTATCTATAAAGTGGTGCTTCAGAGCTCCGGCAATATGAGCCCCCAATATGATATATACCAAATACTGAAGTATATATTTGTGGAACGTTCCCCATATTATATAGGCTTGGCTCTTTCCCCAAAGCGGCTGCAATTCCCATCCGAAGAAATAGGTTGGAAAACCGTGAAAACTAGTCATAACATAGCCGGTAACCGGCATAGCGATTAATAAGGCGTAAAGTGCAATGTGAGCTCGGTGAGCCCACTTACGCTCAGACGGTTTGAGAGTTTCATCCAGTACAGGACGCTTCGATTTCCTATTCCATAGTAGCCTGAACACGAGCAAGCCTAGAATGGTAACGCCTATCGTTTTATGAGTGACATAATATTCATTTCGGAACCATGCGTCTTCGGGGATCATGGATGTGAAAACCCCCATTGGAATGAGCGATAAAAAAAGAATTGCGGTAATCCAATGAACCATTCGTGAGACCATTCCATAACGTTCAGGCTCATTCTTTGCAGGAAGATTGAGTACTTCGACGCTTCTGCTTTGACGGTAGGAAGCCATGAGTAGCACAAAGCCAGCGACCATAGCCAAGCTAATCTGCATCCAAAGCAGTATTGGCTTTGCTGAATCCATCGGCGTTTGATTGGGTTTAGGATTTTCAAGTATCCCAGTACTAAGAATGATTCCGAACCAGATCACTAGCGAAAAACACGCTATTGCAGCTAGCAAGGTGCCAAGTGCTCGCACATTCGGCGCGGTATGATTCAAAAGCCAAGACATCAAGACAGCAGTAATAATGATTCCCAAGGCTACCCAGCTTCCAAAGTGGAAGTATTCTTGCTGAACCAAGCTACTATTGTTTGCGCTCAATGCAATCGGCGCAAATATTAGTAACATTATGGCAGTAATTATGTATTTTAAACTCATATGGTCATCTCCAGTTTAATTAGGTGGGAAATTTAGTCTCTTGTAACCAGTATTATTACTATATTAAATACATAGATATATAAGCTAATATGGTAATATTTATTGCTATAAAGACAACAATTTATTCGGCAAGTCTAGATAATGGACCAACTAAGAGCACTCAAATACTTTGCAGCGGTGGCGGAGTCCGGCAGTTTCACCAAGGCCGCAAAGCAATTTTCAGTACCGCCATCATCATTATCGCGTCGGGTTGCGGATTTGGAAAAGAGTCTCGGTGCTAGCCTTTTAAAACGCACTACGCGAAGCGTGCAGTTAACCGAAATAGGCCGGGAATATTTTTCCCAAGTGAAGGACATACTGCATCAATTGGATCAAAGTAATGAGTCCGTCCGCGGCTATCATGCTAAGCCCATGGGGCAGCTCAAGATCAGTTCGATGGTAGGTTTCGGTGAGCGCATATTACTGCCGCTATTGGAGGAGTTCAGCACACTTCATCCAGAAGTTATCCTAGACATAAGCCTCAGCGATGAATTATCTTCTCTCGGGCGCGATGATATCGACATTGCGATTCGTGGTGGCTACGCGCCTAACGAGCGGATATTGGCGATTCGTCTAATGGACAATGAGTTTATTCCGGTGGCATCACCAGGCTATCTGGCAAAAAACGGCACCCCCATACACGCACACGAATTAAGCGCACATAAAGGTCTTTACTATCGAACACCGGTAGGGCCGCAAAGTTGGTTATACGAGCAAGATGAGCAATGGCATACCGTATCTGTACCTGAAGTAGCAATCTCCAATAATGGTAAATGGCTAGCCCAACGAGCCTTAAACGATGAAGGTATTTTGGTGGCGCCGCGGTGGGCGCTGAACGACTTTATTCGGCGAGGTGAGTTACAGGAATTGTTGATTAAGCCGAAACTCGAGATCACGCAGAACCGCGATTTGGCAATCTATCTTTTATATCAAAAGCAACGCTATTTGGTACCGAAGGTCAAAGTTGCAGTTGACTTTCTGGTGGATAAAATCAGGGGAAAGTACTGAAAGTCAAAGAAAACCGTTTTATGAACATCAGCAGCCAAAAATTAGGTATAGATATCTGTGATTGAATGTCGAACCCATTTCTAAGCAGGTTCAAGATCCTGCACCTCGCCCTATAACAGTAGAGAGTGACATATGTCCGTAGTGAGTATTCTACAGCCTTTCTAAGTGTTCAATCCAATGCTAAATACAAACTCACCTGTTGTCATCCTGAGCGAAGCTGAAGGACCTGTTGGTAACGATGAGATCCTTCGGCTTCGCTCAGGATGACGTGTCACTTCGCTCAGGATGACTGAAAGGCAGAAAGTTGCCCTTAACGGTCATTTTAAATTCCGATAACGTTGGCAATCAGTCGCTGGCGCCCTCGCCAGTCGGTTGCATTGCTTTGTTATGTGGTTACTCGCCAAGGTGTGACGATGGTAAGTTGACGAATCCTGTCTGAGACGCATTAGCTTCCTGCCTCACTACTTCGACGGTTTTCTGCGGCGAGTCTAAGAACCTCCCCGAAATCTTCAGGCTGTTCAGCGTACTGAAGAACATCAAGCGGGATACTCACCCATTTCTGCGCGCTGCTGGTCCAGATGTGCACGTCCGGTTCGACTTCGACGGTATCGGTCAGAGTTCCAGGCATGAGTTTCGCCAACCCAGGTGTATAGGCACCAAGTCCGTA
>JBLHME010000074.1:0-14608 GCA_047623225.1 Cryomorphaceae bacterium | reverse complement strand
TGTTTATTCTTGTTAGTTGCTGGTTCATTTTCTTTTCCTTTACTCCCTGATCTTTACCGAAGCCCTCTTCTCTTTGAAACCATTTTCGTTCTTTGCAGATCTTGAGTTTAAACAAAACCACCAAGCAAAACCAATGTAGCTTTTATCTGCCGCTTTTTCAAACGAAGCCACAACGATGGTTGGAAGAACCAAGCAGAGATATGCTTTGCCAGCTAACTATTGGCAGTTGTGCCGACACCCAGCATTGTTCTTTTGATCGGTGTGCCATTTAGTCAAACGCGCACTAACATCTTAATAGTGCGCCGGCTCTATTCAATGCCAGGTTAACTATCCGTTCACAATTCCAAGTCTTTGTTTCCAATCTTTTTTCTCCTGCTTGTCATTTTATTCTTTGTTGGCAAGCGTGCTAGCCGCCTAGCTAAGATAGCGTGGCACCCTATTTCTTGCAAATAGTTTTCCTATCTATCTATTTTTTCTGCGTATTTTTTTATTTGGATTATTAGGCGGCGCTCCCTATATCGCTTTATTTTGGTTGAAAATGGTGTGCTTGAAGTTTATACTGTTTATTCATACAGCAATTTTAAGGGATTAAAATTATGTCTAAACAGAGTCCATTTTTAGAGACTATTCGAAAAGAAATTCGTTTGCGTGGCTACAGCATTCGCACGGAGAAAACGTATTTGTATTGGATCAGACACTTCATTATGCATAGCAAACGTAAACATCCCAAAGACATGGGCCCGCAAGAGGTTAAGGCATTTTTGTCTTATCTTGCGTCTGAACGCCAAGTTAGTTCTAACACTCAGAAGATTGCGTTGAACTCATTGGCCTTTATGTATAACAAGGTTTTGAGAACACCGCTGGGGGAACTTGGTTTTACGCTCGCAAGCAAACAGCGAGTATTGCCATTGGTGTTGTCATCAGCTGAAGTCGGCGAAGTATTAAGTCAGCTCGAAGGCAATCACTATTTAATTGTTGCCATAATGTACGGCGGTGGTTTGAGGGTATCTGAGTGCTTACGATTAAGAGCGCAAGATATCGACTTTGATCGGTGCTCGCTGACTGTTCGCGATGGAAAGGGCAATAAAGATAGAACCACCCTATTGAGCCCAAGTTTAGTTGAACCACTGAAAAAACAATTATCACGAGTAAGAGAGATTCAGGTCGCCGATAACAAAAATGGTGTCGGCCCATATCTGCCCAATGCTTTAGGCCGCAAATACCCCACTGCATTTAGACAACTGGGCTGGATGTATCTGTTTCCATCTATAAAAATTAGCCAGCATCACGATACCAACGTTCTGTGTCGCCACCATCTGCACACAACAGTTATTCGCAAAGCGCTAAAACGAGCTAAGCAAAAAACCAACATTATAAAACGTATAACCTGCCACACGTTCAGACATTCTTTTGCCACCCACCTACTAGAAACTGGCACTGATATTCGCACTGTTCAAGAACTCTTAGGCCATAACGATGTAAAGACCACACAAATTTACACCCATGTGTTGGGCCAGCATTACGCAGGCACGGTCAGCCCTTTTGAGAGACTCAAAGAAACGCGGGGCAACTATGTTTGCTGAACTGCATACCAAATCGCATTATTCATTTCTAACCGGCGCGTCTAGCCCAGAAGAGATTGTGCTGCAGGCAGCGGCTTTGGGTTATTCGGCGGTAGCGATTACCGATGAGTGTTCTTTTGCAGGCGTGGTGAAGGCGTATAAGGCCAGCGAGGCTTGTGGCATCAAATTGATTGTGGGCAGCGAGTTCATAGTTGCCGATGGTGAGACTTCGCTTAAATTGCTTTTGTTAGCGCCAAGCCGTTCAGCGTATAGCGAGGTATCCGCCTTAATCACCAAGAGTCGGCGGCGCAGTGCTAAGGGCGAATATTCTTTGTCGATGGCTGACCTGCAATTTGGCTTGGGTTTTTGTTTGGCTATTTGGTTGCCCAGCCGCTCACCCCACGATGCAGCGCAAGGCAGGCAACTTAAGCGCTATTTTAAACATCGCGTATGGCTGGGTGTGGAGTTATTTTGGCAAAGCGGGGATCAACAGCATTATCTATATTGCCAGAATCTAGCGCGTGAGTGCGGGCTGAACATGACCGCTTGCAATGATGTGCACATGCACCACAAAAGCCGCAAGCCATTGCAAGACACCCTAACCGCGATTCGCTTGAACACCACCATTCAAAAGCTCGGCCGGGCGCGCCAAAGCAACGCTGAGCGCTACCTTAAGCCCTTAGCCGTTTTGCAGCACCAATACCCCACCGAACTATTAGAAGAATCGCTGCGCATTGCTGAGCTTTGCCATTTTTCAATGAGCGAGTTGCGTTACGAATACCCGCGCGAGTTAGTGCCTGCAGAGTTCACACCGGCCAATTATTTGTGTGCACTCACGCAAGATGGCGCCAAGCTTCGTTGGCCCGCTGGCGTGCCTAAAAAGGTAATCAAGCTCATCGACTATGAGCTCGGCGTGATTCAGGAACTAAAGTACGAGTACTATTTTTTAACCGTATACGACATCGTTGCGTTTGCTCGCGGGCAAGACATTCTGTGCCAAGGGCGTGGTTCGGCGGCCAATTCTGCGGTGTGCTATTGCCTCTTTATTACCGAGGTTGACCCCGACGTTAATGACCTTTTATTCGAGCGCTTTATTTCCAAAGAGCGCAATGAACCGCCCGACATAGATGTTGATTTTGAGAGCCAACGGCGTGAAGAAGTAATTCAATACATCTATCGCAAATACACGCGTAAACGCACCGCGCTGACCGCCACAGTAATTACCTATCGGCGCAAGAGCGCGGTTCGCGATGTGGGCAAAGCGTTGGGCTTGCCATTGAACTTTATTGAAGAGTTGAATCAATCAATGGCGTGGTGGGACAAAGTCGATTCACTCACTGAGCGCATGCGTGACCGCAAGATGACATTCAGCAGTTCTCTGAGTTTGCAGTTCTTTAAATTGGTTAAAGAGATCCTGGGCACTCCGCGGCATTTGTCGCAACACGTGGGCGGGTTTTTAATTACTCACAGCCCTACCAGCACCCTAGTGCCGATTGAAAACGCTGCGATGCCCGACCGCACCATTATTCAATGGGATAAATACGACATTGAGATTCTCGGTTTACTAAAGGTGGATATTTTGGGCTTGGGTATGCTAAGCGCGATTCGCCGTTCATTAGCCATGATCAGCAATTACCAAGGCAGCAACTTAGTTGTGCAAGACATTCCCCGCGAAGACCCTGCTGTTTATAGCATGCTCTGTGCGGGCGACAGTGTTGGGGTATTTCAGGTGGAATCGCGAGCGCAAATCTCGATGTTGCCACGCCTGCAACCGCGTTGTTTTTATGACCTTGTGATTCAAGTTGCGATTGTGCGCCCTGGGCCAATACAAGGCGACATGGTTCACCCGTTTTTAAAACGGCGTAATGGTGAGGAGGCGGTGAGCTACCCCAATGCGGAAATTAAAGCGGTGCTAGATCGAACATTAGGCATACCGATATTTCAGGAACAAGTGATAAAACTCACCATGGTCGCAGCAGGGTTCACTGGCGGTGAAGCCGATCACTTGCGCCGCGCCATGACCAGTTGGGGCAAGAATGGTGACCTTGAACAGTTCCGCGAAAAGCTAATAGACGGCATGTTGCAGCGCGGCCATAACTTAGACTTTGCTGAGCGGCTATTTAAACAGATTAAGGGCTTTGGCAGTTATGGCTTTCCTGAATCACATGCGGCCAGTTTTGCCTTGTTGGTGTACATCTCGTCATGGTTAAAGCGCTATCACCCTACGGCCTTTTATGCAGGCTTGTTAAACAGTCAGCCAATGGGCTTTTATTCACCATCGCAATTGGTGCAAGATGCGCGCCGCCATAATGTGTTGGTGTTGGCCGTTTGTGTTGAACAAAGCGATTGGGAGCACACGCTTGATCTGAGCCATTCACCACCTGCCCTGCGCTTGGGTTTGCGCTTGGTTAAAGGCGTGCGTGAGAAATCCGCATTGGCGCTTATGGCCTCGCGCGAACAAAGCCCGTTCACCGGTATTGACGATGTTAAGACCCGCAAACTGCTTGACCAAAAGGGGCTGATGAAACTGATTAACGCCAACGCATTTCAGGTATTCGAAAAAAACCGCCGGCGCGCTTATTGGCAATCAATACAAATTGATGATGGCCTTGGCACACAAACCATCGACAACGCTAGTTTCATAAAGCCCATGCACTCGGTTGAGAGCATGCTGGCGGATTATCATAATGCGCGCGGAGTGTCCTTAGACCACCACCCAATGCAGCTATTGCGCAATACTGCGCCCTTCACCCGCTGCACACCGGCAAACCAGCTATTGAGGCATCGTAACAAGAGCCTAGTTGAAGTCTCTGGCGTGGTCACCGGCCGGCAACGCCCAGGCACCGCCAGCGGTGTAATTTTTATGACGCTAGAGGATGAAACCGGCAATATTAATGTGATCCTATGGAAAAGCATACAAGAGCGCTTTCGCAAACAAATTCTGCGCAGTGAAATCTTGTATATCAAAGGCACTCTTGAGCATCAACATGGCGTGGCGAATGTGGTGGCTGGCTATGTAGAAGATCAAGGCCATGCATTGCCAACGTTAAAAACTAAGTCGAGAAATTTTCACTGAAATTTAGTCCTCAGCGCCACTGGAACTTTCTTCTATCAGCGCCATTAACGCTTTCGCAGCGTTGGATAAACTGCGCTTAGAATGCAACACTAAACCTAGCTCTCGTTGTAACTTAATACCTAGATTGAGTGTTTTTAGTGAAGAGTCTGCCATGCCTTTTGGCAATAATGACCAACCAAGACCCGCGCCCACAAGCATTTTCAGGGTTTCGAGATTATTGGTTTCCATCTGTACTTGCATAACATGCCCAGCGCGTTCAAATTGCCGCTGGATTACTTGATGTGTTTCAGTGCCTTTGCTTGGCAGAACAGCCGCGTATTGCGATAACGTTTTTAAGTCGGCCGCTTTTATATGCGCCAATTCGTGCTCTAAGCCCACAACCACATCTAATTTGTCGACCCAAACAACTTGTTTTACAAGTTTCTCAGAAAGATTACTGGGCAGCGTTATAACGGCATATTCAATGTCGCCCTGCTCTACCTCTCTAAACGCTTGATCCGAGTCCTCAAAGCGAATATCCAATTCAACTTTTGGGTAACGCAGATTGAACTCTTTGAGTACCGGCGGTAAACGATGCAAGCCTATATGGTGCGACACGGCAATTGAAAGAATGCCGCCAACATCGTCATTTAAATTGGATGCATAGCGTTGCATGTCGTCAGCTTGATTAACTAAGTCCTGCGCGCGTGGCAGCAATTGCTTACCCGCGTCGGTTAAACTAATTTGCCGGGCAATTCTATTAAATAGCTTGGTGCCAAGCTCTTCTTCCAACGCAGCCACACGCTTGCTAATAGCGGGCTGAGTAACAAATAAATGCTCAGAAGCCTTTGAAAAAGACTGGTAGCGAGCAACCGCAATAAACGCGTTAAGTGTTGATATATCCATAGTTATTTCTTTAATGAATCATTCCAATTTGGAATCGATATTATAAAAACAATGAATTTGTATTATCAATAGCTTTTGCTATGATTCGCGTCAATACAGAGCAACACAAAGTTTGTTGTTCTGAGTGGATAAAACCGCTATAAAACATCCGATAACTGTTATTTTAAGAGGTTAATCATGGCTAAAACCATGTACGAAAAAATCTGGGATTCGCACTTTGTGCACCAAGAACCTGGTCAAGCCCCGCTTCTGTATATAGATCGCCATCTAATGCATGAAGTTACATCACCACAAGCCTTTGAAGGCTTGAAAATTGCGCAGCGCCGTATTCGCAATACTCACAGTATTCTAGCCACGCTGGATCACTGTGTTCCCACTAAACTTAGCGACCGCATCAACTTGCCTGACCCTATTGGTGCTAAGCAGGTTCAAACGATGATGGACAACTGCGCTGAGCATGAACTAACCCTGTATGACATGGACAGCAAAAATAACGGCATCATCCATGTGGTGGTTCCTGAACACGGTTTTGTACATCCTGGCATGACTACTGTGTGCGGAGACAGCCACACCGCAACGCATGGTGCCTTTGGCGCATTGGCATTTGGCATAGGCACTTCTGAGGTAGAGCATGTAATGGCCACTCAGTGTTTGCCGCAGTCAAAGTCTAAAACCATGTTGGTGACGGTTGATGGAACACTGTCAAAGTTCAGCACTGCAAAAGATATTGCCTTGGCCATCATTGGCAAAATAGGCACCGCAGGAGGCAATGGCTTTGTCATTGAATACGCCGGCGAAGCGATTGAAGCGCTTTCTATGCAGGGCCGTATGACCCTTTGCAATATGGCCATTGAAAGTGGTGCTCGTGCCGGCCTAGTAGCGCCGGATGAGAAAACCTATGAGTTCCTTAAGGGCAAAGAATTTGCACCCAAAAGTGACTACTGGGATGAAGCACTTGCCTATTGGAAAAGTTTGCCCAGTGACAACGATGCGCAATTTGATCTAGTGGTTGAGGTTCGCGCCGAAGACATTGCGCCACAAGTTACTTGGGGCACATCGCCTGAGCAAGTTGTTGCGGTTAATGAAACAGTGCCTGCACCTGAAGACTTTGAGCAAGAAGGCAAGCAAATTGCGTGTCAAAGCGCGCTTAATTACATGGACTTGAAAGCTGGCACAAAGATAACGGATATCTCTGTTGATTATGTATTTCTGGGCTCTTGCACTAACTCAAGAATCGAAGATTTTCGAGCCGCTGCAGCGGTTGCCAAAGGCACTAGTGTTCCTGCCCACGTTACCGCCATCGCCGTACCTGGCTCATACATGGTTAAAGCACAGGCGGAGCAAGAAGGCTTGGACAAAATTTTTACTGATGCTGGTTGGGAATGGCGCGAGCCTGGTTGCTCTATGTGCTTGGCAATGAACGGTGACCAACTTGAACCTGGTCAACGCTGTGCATCAACATCTAATCGTAATTTTGAAGGCCGTCAGGGCAAAGGTGGGCGCACCCATCTGGTTTCCCCAGCGATGGCCGCCGCCACTGCCGGTGCAGGGCACTTTGTCGACATTCGTCAATTGGAGCTTAACTAATCATGGAAAAATACACTAATCACACCAGCGTTGCGGCGTTGATGAATCGCAGCAATGTGGACACTGACCAAATCATTGCCAAACAATTTTTGAAGAAAGTTGAGCGCACTGGTTTTGGGCAACACTTATTTCACGACTGGCGCTTTTTAGAAGATGGCTCTCCAAACCCTGATTTTGAGTTGAATAACCCAAATTTCGCCGGTGCCAAGGTATTGGTCGCGGGCGACAACTTCGGCTGCGGCTCATCGCGCGAGCATGCACCTTGGGCGATTGATGACTTTGGCTTCAACACTATTATTTCTTCGAGTTTTGCGGATATTTTCTACAACAACTGTTTCAAAAATGGCATTTTGCCGATTGTTGTTGACCCACAGACTCTAAAAGACCTGATGAGCGAAATAACAGCCAACGAAGGTGTTGCGTTTAGCGTGGATTTGGAAAATAAAAAGGTCAGCACCCCAGGTGGCATAAACATTGATTTTGAGATCGACGGCTTTCGTCAAAACAATCTACTTAAAGGCTTGGACGACATCGGCTTAACCCTTAAGCAGACAGATCAAATTGACAGCTATGAAGAAAAGCATAAGCAACAATTCCCATGGTTATGGGCAAGTTAGTTGGTTTTATTCACCGCTAAAGATTAACGATCAGTTAACGGTCAGCATTAGCTGGCCGTTTTTTGCTTTTTCAATTGTCTGAAATACTTTTATTTATCAAATAAAACTCGATATAGTCCATCCCCTATTTAAGTGAATCATAAATCGACTAAACCCATGCGTATTACCCTGATGGACACCACTCTGCGCGATGGTGAACAAACCCAAGGAGTCTCATTTGCACCTGCTGAAAAACTCAGCATGGCGCAAGCGCTATTGGGCAGGCTTAATGTTGATCGAATTGAAGTCGCCTCTGCCGGAGTGTCTCAGGGTGAGCAGCAAGCGGTTGCTAAAATCAATCTATGGGCGGCTGAGCATGGTTATCTGGAACGCGTTGAAGTACTAGGCTTTGTTGACCACACGCGCAGCGTGGATTGGATTGTAGGGGCTGGCGGTAAAGTTATTAACTTGCTGGCAAAAGGCAGCGAAAACCATTGCCTTACTCAGCTGCGCCAACAGCCACAACAGCACATAGATCGCATTAAGCAAACCATTGAATACGCTCATTCACAAGGCTTGCGGGTCAATATCTACTTTGAGGATTGGTCAAATGGCTACCGTGACAAACCTGAATATGTTTATCACCTTACCCAAAGTCTCAAAGACTGCGGCATTGACCACTTTATGCTACCAGACACTTTGGGTGTAATGTCACCACAGGAGGTCTCAGTGGGCATTTCTGATATGGTGCAGCGCTTCCCTGATTTGCAATTCGATTTTCACCCACACAATGATTATGGTTTGGCAACCGCCAACGTGATGGCCGCTGTGAATGCAGGCATCAGTTCAATTCATTGCACCATCAATTGTTTAGGTGAACGAGCCGGCAACGCCTCTTTAGCCGAAGTTGCGGTAGTTCTGCGTGATCAAATGAACATAGAAACCAATATTAGCGAGCAAAACATCGTTGATATTAGCAAAATGGTGGAGAGCTTTTCGGGCAAATTCATCGCCAACAATGCGCCAATTCTTGGCACTGATGTGTTTACTCAAACTGCGGGAATTCACGCAGACGGTGATAAGAAAGGTAACTTGTATGTCACCAAGCTTTCACCTGAACGCTTTGCACGCAAGCGCACTTACGCCTTGGGCAAGATGGCTGGAAAGGCGTCGCTGGCGCAAAATCTAGACCAACTAGGAATCAGCCTCAGCGAAGATGACCAAAAGAAGGTGCTAGCCAAGGTTATCGAGTTAGGCGATTCTAAGCAGATTATCACGCCAGAAGATCTGCCTTTCATCATAGCCGATGTTTTAGAAGACAAAGACCAACAGCGCATAGTGTTGCAAGACTGCAAAACAACCAGCCATTTGAGTGATGACTCAGAAGCACTTCTTTCGTTGTCAATCAATGGCCAGAGCTATACTGAAACAGGCCGCGGAAACGGTGCTTTCGACGCCTTTGTACAAGCATTAGACAAAATATTGAAAGCGAATACCCAATTGCAACGGCCAAAATTGATTGACTACCAAGTGCATATCCCAAAAGGCGGTAAAACCAATGCGCTGACTGAAGCGGCCATCACCTGGGAACTTGCAAACGGTCGCAAAATGACCACTAGGGGCGTAAACTCAAATCAAGTTTTTGCAGCTATGCAAGCAACTCTAAAGGTATTAAACGCCATCATTGACTAGTCAGGTTGGCGTAATCACTGTCATCATTTTCGCTCATAATATGAATTGTAAAAGCACTGATCCAAACCTCTATCTACTCATCCTTGGGATCAGTTTCATCGTTGTAGGCACACGATTAGAAATCATGGGGCAACTCGCTTCATTTGTGCCTTATTGGGATGACTGGGATCTAGGTGGTTTTCTGCTCAAGAACTTCAATTCTGACCTTAGTTTGCATGACTACGTTTCAGCCTCCAACGAACACAGAATGATATTTAACAGGTTAATCTCAATACTTGTATTTGAAGCCAACCAATTCCAGTGGGACCCTATGGTTATGATGGTCGTCAACGCTATCATCTGGCTTATATCTGGTCTGGTGCTAATTAAAATTGCCTTAAAAAGCAGCTCGCACCTACACTCCCCATCTTTGCTTATCTTGATTTTCTTGATCTGGATAACGCCGATATCATTAGTGAACGTACTTTGGGGAGTTCAAACACACACCTATACCATGATTTTTTTTTCGGTTTGCGGCTGTTGGTACAGTGGCTACCCCCCGTTGTCAAAAGCTTGGTGGTTTGGGATTTTATCGTTGATAGCCGCTTCCTTAACCTTAGCAGGAGGCACCTTCGCAGCATTTTCTGTTGTGGCGGTACAATCTGTTGTCTGGTTTCATGATCGCGATACTCGCGCCGATTCAATCAAAACAATTTTGGCCGCGCTTGCTGCTGCATTGTTTGGTCTGAGTCTTATTCTCAGTCAACCAGGTGCTCATTCAGCCAATGATTTGACAATAATCGCGGCCCTTACATCTTTTCTAAGAGTTATGTCATGGCCTCTTTCAAATCAAATTTGGCCGGCGTTGGTGCTGGCCTGCCCTGTTATTTTGCTATTTTGGGGATATCTTAGAAATCAACAATCGATGACCCAAATCGCGCGGTTTAGTTTTTGTTTATATGTCTTTATTATCGCCATCGCGTTGGCCATGGTTTATGCAAGAGGCCGGTATGGGTTCGGCCCATCAAGACGATATTTCGAGTTCCTGGCGCTCGGTACAATTGCTAGTTTTGCGGCACTATTGCAGTTAAGGCCGCTGGCCAAAACTATTTGGTTACGAGCCTACCCTCTTTTGGTCTGCGCCTGGCTTATCGTCTGTGTGCTAAGCATTCCTTGGATCTGGAGCACACTGAGTTACACCCTAGACGATCGCAACAAATTGGTGAACAAACAGATAACTATTGTTAAAAGTTACCTAAATACCGGAGACCGAGAATGGTTGCGTGGCAAACCTTTCAGACAAGTTCCTTTTCCAAACAAAGAAGGCTTTGGAGACTTTGTGCTGGATTTTGACAAAGCGAATATACTTCCTTACCAGATTCAGACTGCAGATTTTTTGAAATACGATGAACGAGCAACGATCACTGAGCTGCGACGATCGCCCTTTATAAAAAATGGAACCTTGGAAGCCAGTAGCGGTACATTTGGTAAAAGACCATATCAAGAGGATGTTTACGGGTCCTATAGACCCATCGCTGGTGGAATGGCAGCCGTGGGGAAATTCACAAGTACCATCTTTGAAATTAACCGGCCTTATACCTCTATTCCAGTGATTGGCTATTTTGGCTATCCAAAACTCTCAATCACTCTGATCAACGTAGACACCGGAGTAAGGTTTCCGGTGCTGAGCAAAATCATCAATTCTAGCAATGCAGAGATATGGCGAAACATTCTAGTTAAATTACCCAGGGGTTATTACAGACTTGAAGCCGAGGATCAAAATTCAAAGCTCTGGGTAGGCTTCGCGACACCAAGGTCAGTTGGCCGCTTGAGCTTCTATACACAACGTTTGATTAATTACAGCGATTGGATTTGGCAGTTAGGTATTATTTTACTAATATTTTCTCTAAGAAACTCAGTTGCAGTTTTCTTTATAAAAAACAATTAACGCTATACAATTTCTAAACCCTCTTTTTGAGGCAGTACTAAAGTTAGAATCTAAGCCAATATGAAATACGACACACTAATAGTTGCACCCTATTACGAAGACAATGCCGCGCAGCAGTTCTGCTCGAATTTGTCAGCCAATATTAGCGATCAAGACTATGTGATTTTTGTTGATGATGGATCTGTAAACCTACCATTTGATATAGAACTATTAACGAGCAACAACGTTAATGGCTGCGTAATCAAACTGCGTCGTAATGTCGGCCACCAAGGGGCTATCGCAATAGGTATGCACTACGCGGTCAAAAAGCTCAGATTCAATCAACTCGTCACAATGGATTCAGACGGTCAGGATCAAGCCAGTCATATCAAAGAATTGGTTAACCGTTTGAACCACGGCCAAACCGATGTAGTTGCAGCAACAAGAAAGACTCGTGATGAAACCAAAAAATTTAAAATATTCTATTTTCTTTATCAACACTTTTTTAGAATATTGGTCGGCCGTTCTATGGGCTTTGGCAACTTTATGGCGCTTAACTCCGCAGCGTCGCAACGTATTTCTGCCAGTCATGAAACACGCCTGCATGTAGCCGCATCGGTACTGAACTCGAAATTGAGAATTTCATATGCGGCACTTGACCGAGGCAAGCGTTACGCCGGAGAAAGTAAAATGAACTTACTCTCGCTAATTCTGCACGGTTTGAGATCGATCATGGTTTTCGCTGAGTCAGTGCTTGTGCGCATAACTGTATTTTGCGGCATCTCAGCATTGATAATACTAATTAGCATGACCTCAATGGTAGTTTTGAAAGTAAGTGGCTTGGCCATTGCCGGTTGGTTCTCGACGGTCGGTGGCATATTACTGCTGCTACTATTTCAGGTCGCTATCATGGCAATACTGGTGCTATTACTTGCCGGCGCTTCTCCACCTAAATTATGGGCAGACACCGACAATGAGTTGCTAATTGCGGGGATAGCGCATGCCAAGCTCGCTTGATTCGAAGAAAGCCTATATCGGTGATGAATTAACACTTTTCTCACACGCAACGAATTGGAAATCCTATTGGAGCGCAGCGTTACGCCCATTGATTATAGGCCCCGTTTTAGAAGTAGGAGCTGGAATAGGGTCAAATCTATCCCTCTTAAGAACCAGTCCAATCGACTGGACGGCCCTTGAACCGGATACTTCACAGTGCGATCAAATCCAGAAACAGATTAAAGATCACAATGTAAAAGTGGTCTCTGGATATTTAGATCATCCTGAGATTTTGTCAGACTACCAAACAATTTTGTATATTGACGTGCTCGAACACATTGAGCAAGACGGCACTGAAATAGCCTTGGCGTTCAGCAAGCTAGCGGTTGATGGAAAGCTGATTATATTGGCCCCAGCGCATCAATCTCTATTCAGCCAATTTGATAAAGCTGTAGGCCATTTCCGCAGGTATAACAAAACAATATTGAAGGCTTTGACACCTCCAGAAGCAAAAATCGAAAAACTATTCTACCTCGACTCGGTCGGGCTACTAGCCTCGCTGGCCAACTCTTGGCTTTTAAAATCGAGCATGCCAACTACGGGTCAAGTATGGTTATGGGATAAGCTTATGATTCCAGTTTCGAGAATATTGGATAGACTCGTCGCGAGAAAACTTGGCAAGACGATTGTGATTGTCTGGAGCAAACCGTAACGATTGAGCCTATCGGTAGGTCCACTGAGAGTGAATAAAATAAGTGCTTATTGGCACCACCAATACTACGCCAGCAATACCATAGAAATAGTGGTAGCCCAAATGAGCAATCAAACTCGAAATCAACACTGAAAATAGAAGCCCAACTACAGATCCTAAGTAAAACCGCCCTGCCCTTTGTGCGCTCAATGAGGCTCCAAAGGTCCAATACGAATTGGCCAAATAAGAAAAGTTCACTGCAACCAGAAAAGCTAATCCGTTAGCGGCCCCTGGATGAATTTCAAAAAATTCGATAGACACCGTGGCTACCAATACATGGACACTGGTAGAACCAATTCCTGAAATAGCGAATTTTAAAATTCTTCTCCATTGTTGTAATATTGCCATGGCCTAATTCTATCTTTTTTTAGCAATAGAGACCTTAGCATAAGTCAGGGGGCGAAATAAAAATAGGATAAAATGCCTCCAATTAAGGCGAAAGACGACGGTAATAGCTGGTTATTGACTAGTCCTAGGTGCCCATTTTTGGGGTATTTCAACGAAAAGTGGGGGTATCCCAGTCATTTTGATTCGCGCATCGAGTTATGCTGAGGTCTCAATAGATAGTCCGAAAATTCATAAATCAATATAAATTGGGTCTAGGCACCCCCCCCTAGAGCTCTGTGCATAGCAAGATCAAGGCCTTATGAGGCCTTGCCGACATTACAAAACCGGAATTTCATATGTATAGTCGTTACCACAAAGTTACCCTGCTAATCACAGCGCCTATTGAGAGCCTGACTCAGGGGAAACAGATTCAACTTAAACAAAATGATGACATCCAAACTCTAAAACGCTAAGCCCACCTTAACTATGACTCCCGCGATTAAACTTTTAGAAAAACACAACATTGCGCATACCGTGCACAGCTATCAGCATCAGCAGAATGCAGCGTCTTATGGCAATGAAGCCGTTTCAGCTCTGGGTTTGGACAGTGCTAGAGCCTTCAAAACCCTAGTGGTTGAGTTAAGCAATGGGGAATTGGCGGTTGGCGTGGTGCCTGTGAGTGGGCAACTCAGCATGAAATCAATTGCCCGCGCATGCGCCAGCAAAAAAGCAACCATGGCAAAACCCACCACAGTTGAACGAGCCACAGCATATGTTCTCGGGGGCGTCAGCCCGCTGGGTCAAAAGCAAAACCTAAAAACGATTATTGATGAATCGAGCCAGAACTTCGAGAGTATCTTTGTTAGTGCAGGCAAAAGAGGCCTGGAAATCGAGCTTTCAGCCACAGACTTATTGGCGCTAACCAAAGGTGAATTTGCTAATATAGCGGTTTAGGTAATGACCCAAAAACTAAGCCAAAAATTAGTCCCAAAAACCAGTATCACAAAATCACGATCTTAGCGGCGACTGCATCGAGTCGCTGTTCACTACTAGGAAAACATTATTATGAATACAGTTGTCATTCGCCCAGCTATTTCTTCTGACGCAGCAACCATTATGCAATTCGTTATCGACTTGGCCGTGTATGAAAAAGAGCCAGATGCAGTTGTTGCAACTGAACAACATGTGCGTGAAACACTATTCTGTGAACAGCCCCAAGCGCAGAGCTTG
>JBLHME010000073.1:0-14782 GCA_047623225.1 Cryomorphaceae bacterium | reverse complement strand
AGTAAACGCCCTTACGCTTATCCAAATCGCCCTGATGCAAACTGTCTATGCGGATGTAGCCTGGAAGGCCTTGAGGCGCGTGCTTACGTCGCTCGCCAATCTGTGACGCTTTAGATTGCGTCTTGGTATAGGCCATTCGACAACGTTGATAGACCTTCGATTTGCGAAGGTTATAGAGATGAGCAACCGAGATTGTGGCCAGTCGCTCATAGGCCGAATCGTTAAACAAACAGTAGGCGCGTTCGCACAACTTCTCCAAGGCAAAACCGTTAGGCTGATCGTGTAGCTCATCCAGATAGGCGATCAGTTGGATATCGTCATTGGTATAACGACGGCTAAAGCCATGCGTGGCGCGGTGACGACGAACCAGTTTTCCACCCTGGCGATATTGCGCGATGAGTCGCGTCAACTGTTGGCGAGAATAACCACTGATCTTGATTAAGTATCGCGTGATCAGTCCTTTGCCGGGGCGTTTGAGTTTGTCGTACTCAAAACGAATCAAGGTGCGTTGAATCCATTTGTAGCGATCATCTTTATCGCTTAATACTATGAATGCGACAGCTTGCGTTCCGTCGAGAAATTGCGCAACCTGGTCCAGGCTGATTAAGTCTTTTTCGTTCATGAGAGTTTTCATCCTCGTATCATGAACAACACCGGTAATTGAGTCTTCGTTTAGACTCATATCATATTAGAATCAAACTCTCCCTCCAGACTCACTTCATATTGGAAGAGACTCCACCTTGATCGAATAACCACAACGGGTTTAACCTCGATAGCGCCTTAGCGGGCCGTTGGTACTTTCGCTGCCCACTGTGTGGCCTCGTCAAGGTCCTTGCATTCGAGCAAATAAACACCACCTAATCTCCCTACAAAAGGGCCATCAATCAAAGTGGCTTTGCCGTCACATAACTGCACACAGATGGCTGTCGAGATTGGTTGTAACGCTTCTCCCCCCGAGCATTGCCCTAGCTGTTTCAGCTTGTTCGCCAAACTTACGGTATTGGTCTATTAATGTGTCCCAATCAATATCATCACTGCCTTCGGTGTTATATATCAGCGCTAAAAATTGCATATTATTGTTCTGAAATAGGTTCAAGTAAAAAGAGCGTGCAAACGAGCTCCTATTACTATGTCTAATAACTTACTTGATTTGCGACAAGTTATTTCAAAAAACAGAAAAAAACATAGAAATTTTTTAATGATTGCTAGCGATGGCTCCCTTGCCAATGCCCTCGAAGGCCTTAACCTTTATTTTGGCCGAGTCTTTGGCCACCATGCTGAGCAAATGGTCGGCGATACATTCTACGGTTGAATCACAATCCATAAGATGCACTCGGTGTGCAGGAAGTTCTATACTGAATTGCCCTTGATCGGTGGTGTAGGCGAAGCGAAGCTGACCATTTTCCTCGCCTAGCAGGTCTTCGTTTGTAGCGAGATAAATATCATGCCATTGCTTGGCTATGTGCTTCTCTAGCGCGGCATTACGCTTGCCATCTTTCCAAATTTGTACTTTTGAACGGTGTCCATGCGCAATGCGCTGACAGTTGCCATCGTGTTTCTTCAAGCCATGGCTGTAGCGATAGTAGTGACCTTTAGCCTGTTCTTCTCTGAGTTCTATTTTAAGCTGATCAATATTGCTTGGTAATGCTTTCAGAATTAACCCCGTTAGATATTCTACAACGGCATTGCGGTTAATCCGTTTAACCTCAATTTGGCAAACCGCAGCAGCCGGCGAAGCGTGTTTGATTGTGTCTCCATCTTTGCTCATGAATTCGACGTGCATATTGTCTTCCCAAGTAATGGAAGTGCCGTCATATGCGCTTGGTAGAAGTAGCTTGTGGTCGACTTCTTCATCAATAATGCGTTTAATGGTGCGTTTCACTCGAGAGAAATCAAACACCATGCTTTGGTGATCAAGTTCGCCAGATAGTTCTACATCCACAGCCCAGCTAGCGCCGATTAGGCCCCGATCAGGGTCAAGAATGGAGCAATCAATAACAGTTAAATTGTCGACAAAAAGGCGTGGCATGTTGAATAAAATGAAAGTTTAAAACAGTCAGAAGTATACTACAATTCGCGGCCTACAATTTTTAACTAACCAAGTCAGGACTCAATCATGACAGTTACTCGTTTTCCACCAAGCCCTACTGGTTACTTACATATAGGCGGCGCTCGAACGGCCCTTTATTCTTGGTTGCATGCTCGCCAGAATAGCGGCAAATTTGTATTAAGAATTGAAGACACTGATCTCGAGCGATCCACTCAGGAGTCTGTGCAGGCTATTTTAGATGGCATGCAATGGTTGGGATTGGATTATGACGAAGGGCCTTATTATCAAACGCAGCGGTTTGATCGATATAAGGAAGTCATAGACGGTTTATTGAGCACACAAAGCGCCTACCATTGTGAGTGCTCTAGGGAGCGCCTTGATCAAGTTCGAGCAGATCAGAAGGTCAAAGGGTTGAAGCCGAAGTATGATGGCAAATGTCGTGGCCTCGGCCTGACTGAGACAGACGCCACAGTGGTTCGTTTCAAAAATCCGCTCGATGGTGAGGTGGTGATCCATGATTTGGTGAAAGGTAATATTGTGATAGCCAACCAAGAGCTCGACGACTTGGTTATAGCGCGACCTGATGGCGTGCCAACATACAACCTCACCGTCGTGGTCGATGACATGGATATGGGCATAAGTCATGTGATTCGCGGCGACGATCATATTAATAATACGCCGAGACAAATAAATATTCTTCAAGCGTTAGGAGCGCAGCTTCCATTCTATGCGCACGTTCCTATGATCTTAGGCGAAGACGGCGCGCGCATGTCAAAGCGTCACGGCGCGGTTGGGGTTATGCAGTATCGCGATGATGGTTTCTTGCCGGAGGCTCTACTCAATTACCTAGTTCGGCTTGGTTGGTCGCACGGTGACCAAGAGCTTTTCAGTATGCAGGATCTGCTAGAGCTCTTTAAGATCGAAGACGTTAGCCGGTCGCCATCTACGTTCAACCCAGAAAAATTATTGTGGGTGAACCAAGAAAAAATTAAGGCCTTAAGCCCGAAAGAGCTTTTGCAAAGGGCTGCTTGGCATTTTGACCGCGCTGGCATTGATGTGCCAGCTAGCACGCATAGTGAAGAAGTTGTTGCTTTGATTAAGGAGCGCTGCAAAACGCTGCTTGATGTGGTGGAGCAGACGCGTTGTTTTTTCTCGGAGGTGGGCGGCTACGATCAAGCAGCTATTAAAAAATGGATTAAACCGATAACGCCTGAGCTTATGAATACCTTGATTGGGCAATTAGACGCGCTTGTCGAGTGGGCTCCGGAAGCAATTCACGGCGCGGTTCAGTTTGTGGTCGATAGTCATGAAGTGGGATTTGCAAAGGTAGCCCAACCAGTGCGTATAGCAGTTACCGGTGGCACCATGTCGCCTTCAATCGATCAAACTTTAGCGCTGTTGGGCCGTGAGGTAAGTATGGCTCGGTTACAAGATGCTGCTCAGCAATTTACACAGATTATCGATCAGCGCCAAGCCTAATATTGAAGGTGGTTCGGAGCGTGCTATTGGGCAAAGTATCTTGTAGTTCAGTTGAGCTGACGCATGAAATAAATTTAAGACAGTAGTGAACTTAATCTTGTCGGCTGCTAGAATCTTGTGCCCATTGAAGTTATTTGCGATTTAATTGCGCTGTTAATTGGCATGAGAAGCTAAAAGACTTGGCTTGGTGCAGCAATCCGTTATAGACTCAGAGGCACAAGTTCTGCGAATAGACAGAATGACGATAACAAAAATTATAAGTCTTGTTACTACTGGCCTAACCACCTAACCAATTTTGGAGAAGGTATTGCCGCCAGAGAAGCAGGGTCACCTTAGGAGAAGATGTTTGCCTCAGCCACACAAAGCGGTGTGGTCTCGACTGCAGTAAGGCAGCTAGATGTCATTGCTTATCTTGGAGATAAGCATAGGGTCTTTCACGCTGTAATTACCGTAAGCGATTGCTAAAGCGTCATGTCAGCATTTATTGTGACAAGGTTTGATGTTTAAGCGTCCGTTGTGAGTAAAGCATTTATCAATGATTTTTCGTCAAGCACCTAAAGGCTGCTTGTATGAAAATCCACTTCCTAAGCAACCCTTAATGCCTTAATAAATGACCTGCATACTTGTTGGTGATTTGATTGCTTAAGTTTTCGTTAGTTGGTTTTACTTGGAACTTGTTTCGAAAGTTGTAAATAGTAAAGTTGGCTAAAGCCAACAAAGTTTTAAAGATTTCAATTCACCGCCGCCCAAGTGAATGTTGCTAGGGTTGCTTTGAATTTTAACGTTTGTTCTTTCTTAGTTATCTTTATTGGATTAGTTCAAAATCAAGATGGTTTAGAAAGATCAATCACCATTGAATCTAACTAAATAGATTTCATTACAAGAGGTAAAGTTGAAAATGAAAAAAACTGTGTTGAATTGGATGGGTCAAGCAGTGGCAGTTGTTGCCATTAGCGCGACCGCTGCGACCGCTGTTATGGCGCAGACATCAGGCGGCTTGACGGTCGACCAAGCTTTTGCTCGTGAGCTCAAGCTGGTAGAAGGCCTAAAAGTTTACAACGATCAGTTGGCAAAGCAGCTCGTTGCGCAACAAACAGCCAATGGTGAGATTCAAGTCTCCATTGGTGAAGCTGCAAATTTAGAGCCTCAAGTTGTGCCCTTGCTGAATAAAATGCTCACTGCGTTGGAAAAATTTGTGCAAGCTGATCTACCTTTCCATAAGGACGACCGCTTAGAGAGCATAGGCCGATTAAAGGGCTTGATGGTCGCGCCTGAAGCGTCTACCTCAGATCGTTTCCGCAATATTATGGACATCTATGCCGCTGAGACGGAGTACGGTAATACTTATGAAGCATATAAGGATACCCAAACTGTAAATGGTGAGCAGATTGAAGTGGATATGCTGCGTATTGGCCGAGTTGGCTTGTATTACCAGACTTCAGATCAAAAAACATCTTATATGTGGGATGGCGCTAACCGAGATTGGAAACAACTTGATGGCGGCCAAAACCGTAATATTCGTAAAGCTATTAAGGTGGCCGCCAAAACGGTTGCGCCCGAGTTGTTGAGTCTTTTAGTTCCTACTCCGGAGGGTGCGTAACATGATACGTCTAATTACATCGGTTGCTTTAGCAGCAGCCATCTCCATGTCTATTGCACCAGCTCAAGCACAAACAGTTGACCAATTATTGGCCCAAGTAAAAAGCGGCGCACTACAAAAAACCAAAGCCGCAACTGATTTGGAAGCACGCTTTCGTTCAGCCGGTAACGGTAAAGCAACTATTGTGAATGACCTGCGAACGCAGAGAGCCACTCTAGAGGCACGTAGCGACACGCTTGAAAATCAATATGCTGTTAACGACGAAGCACTAAATCAAGTACGCAACGCGCGTCAGCGCTCGTTGGGAGATTTAAAAGAGCTTTTTGGCGCTATTCAGCAAGTAGTTGGTGAAGCTCAAGCTGGATTTGATACTTCAATTATATCGGCGCAATTTCCTGGTCGTTCAGAGCAGCTTAACAAGCTCGCTCGTAAAGTGTCTAATCAAGATAACGAGATGGTCACCGCGGCTGAAATTGAAGGCTTATGGGCGAGCATTTTTAACGAAATGGCGCAACAAGGCAAAGTAGTAAGTTTTGAGGCTTCAGTGGCAACCGCTTCTGGCAGCAAGGAAACTCGCAGTGTTGTTCGTGTTGGTACATTCAATTTGCTCAGTGGCGACAAGTTCCTTACTTATGGTACGGGCGGTGTAACCGAGTATCCACGCCAACCTGCAGGCCAGTACACAAGCCAAGCAGGTGACCTTGCTAGCGCAGCTGCAGGTTCAGCGGTTAATTTTGCTCTTGATCCTACGCAAGGTACTTTGTTAGGTGCTGCGGTTGAAAATCCAAGCCTAGGTGAGCGAATTGACCAAGGTGGTTTGGTTGGCTATATCATTCTGAGCGTAGGAGCATTGGCTGCGGTAATTGCGATTTGGAAAATTATTACGCTGTTCGGTGTTTCCTCAGCGGTTGCTAAGCAAGCTGCTAATCCTGATTCGCCAAGTGATAAAAACCCACTAGGCCGTGTGCTAAAAGCAGTGACGGATAACCCGAGTAATGACACTGAGGCTATGGAGTTGCGACTTTCAGAAGCAATTATGAAAGAAACACCCAAGCTAACCTCGTGGCTAATGTTCTTGAAAATCGTATCAGTGGTTGCGCCGTTGGCAGGTCTGTTGGGTACCGTTCTCGGTATGATCACAACATTCCAGTCAATCACGCTTTTCGGTGCTGGCGATCCTAAACTAATGGCTGGCGGTATTTCGCAAGCACTAGTAACCACCGTGTGTGGTTTGGTCGTAGCGATTCCAATCGTGCTACTTCACACTGCAGCGGCTTCTAAAGCTAAGCGAGTTGAAGAGGTCTTGGAAGAGCAATCAGCCGGTATGGTCGCGCGTCAGATCGAAGGCTAAGGCTTTCGGTCTCTAGACTTGTAGTCTTTGGATTGGGAGCGGGTTTTCTGTCCCGCCCCCATCCAATTTAGAGACCAACCTTAAACAAGAGGTTTTATCAGATGCCAGAATTTATTTTAGTCTTCATTGAGTCAATCCGCGACTTCATGGATTTAGGTGGGCCGGTTCTTTACTTAATTGCCCTCTTGCTTGTGATTATGTGGTACATGATTATTGAGCGGTTTCTCTATTTTCGGGGGCCACACAAACAAGCAGTGCGAGCGGCAATTGAAGAGTGGGAGTCACGTGGTGAGCGAAGCTCGTGGGCTGCTCACCAAGTGCGAGAGCAATTGGTGTCGGGCGTTGCGGTCAAGCTTCGAGAAAACCTTTCGATGATTCAGGCATGTGTTGCTTTGGCACCGTTGTTTGGCTTGCTCGGTACGGTAACGGGAATGATCGAAGTGTTCCAGGTTATGGCAGTAAATGGCACCAGTAATGCCAGAGCTATGGCCGGCGGTGTTTCACGCGCTACTGTACCAACGATGGCGGGAATGGTGGCTGCATTGTCGGGCCTATTTCTTAGCTTTTGGTTGCAACGCAAAGCCGAACAAGAGCGCGAGCTACTTAACGAGAATCTGACGTTAGATCACTAAGTCGATCACGCCACCTCTTATTCCATTAATTTGGGGAGAATTTAAATGAGACGAGCTTCAAAAAGAAATCAAGACGAAGACGCTAAGATCGACATTACGCCGATGTTAGACGTGGTCTTTATTATGTTGATTTTCTTTATCGTAACGGCCAGCTTTATTAAAGAAAGTGGAGCTAATGTAATTAAGCCAGATGCTGAAACTTCGGTCGCCCGCCCAAGAGCTACTATTCTCTTGGCGATCGATGAGAATGACAAGGTATGGCTGGACCGCAAGACAATCGACCCACGTGCCATTAAGGCAAATGTGGCTCGGCTTAGAGCGGAAAACCCTGAAGGCGAAATTGTGGTGCAGGCTGATATTGAGTCTACTGCGAAAGCGGTTATAGAAGTTGTTGATGCCTTGAAGAAGGCCGGCATCACAACGCCATACGTAGCAACGAATACGGAGTAGCATTATGGGTAGATCAGTAAGTTCATTTCTCGTAGCCATATTCGTAACCTTAGGTTTAATCTTTGCAATGTATGCACTGATTAGAATGGATGAGCCTGAATTGGGTGAGCGTAATGCGCTCAAGTTACCTGATTTTGTGCACGTGCCGAAGAACGAAGATGTGCAAACAATAACGCCAAAACCCGATAGACCAGACGATGTCCAGGAACAGCCCGAGGCCCCCGAGGTTGAGATTGTTCCCGATCGAGTTGATATCAATAGTGATTTGGGTTTGGGCCAAGTTAAAATTGGTATCAATCGTGATTTGAAAGGCTTTAATTCAAATGACGGTGAGTATCTTCCAATCTTTCGCCCGCCGCCAACGTATCCGCGCCGAGCAGCTGAACGAGGCTTATGCGGATATGTCGACTTAACCTACACGGTGACGTCTAGTGGCTCTGTACGAGACCCGATTGTGTTGGAAAGTTCATCTTCAATGTTTGAATCAAGTGCTAAAAAAGCTGCGCTAAAATATAAATATAAAGCGCGCCAAGTAGGTGGTAAATCGGTGGATGTATCCGGTGTTGAAATACGTGTTCGTTTTGAAATGGAGGAAGGCTGTTAATCCAGCTTCGCTATCCTAAGTCCGAAATAGCTATTAGCTCCAAATATGAGGTTAGAAATGAAACTATCTAAAATTGTAAATCCATTGTTTAAGTCAGTGCTCACTGTAACGTTGATGGTGCCACTATTGCTCGGCTTAGAAGCCAGCGTGATAGGGGTTGAGCAAGCCCAAGCGCAAGAAGCAGAAAAGCCTAAACGCAAAGCTAAACGAGTTGAAACAATCCGCGCTAAGTACGTGAAGGATTTTGAAAAAATCCAAGCGGCTTTCGAGATTGACGACCATGCTGTCGTTAATACCATTCTGGATAAGCTTGAAAAAGTTCCGGAGCTTAACAATATTGAGCGCGCGTATATCCATAACTACCGCGGTAATATTTGTTTCGAAGCCGATAATTTGAAGTGTGCCTTACGCGAATTTAAGTTGGTCACTCGTACTCGAGAAGGTTTATCCGACGCTTTTTATAACCAAATGTTGTATGTGATTGCACAGGTATACTTCTCCCAGGAGAACTATAAAGAAGCTCTCAACTATGCTCAGATTTGGTTCAAAACACAGGCAGAGCCGCCAGCCGACGCATATATGTTGATTGGCCAGGCATACTACATGCTTAAGAACTACGATGCAGCCTTGCCAAACGTGCAAAATGGTATCCAAAAATATATTGATTTAGGCAGTGTTCCCAAGGAAGGATGGTTGAACCTACTCAGCAATATTTATCGTCAAAAAAATGATTTCCGAAAGATGCAACCAGTCGTTAAGCAATTGGTGCTGCATTACCCGAAGAAAACATATTTGCTGACGTTGGCTGGTATCTACAATGAATTGGACGATCAACAAAAGATGACTGCCATGTACCAGGCCATGTATGACCAAGGTATTTTGACTAGCGAGTCTGAGGTTGTCACTCTAGCGTCATTGCAAATGAGCCAAGACAATCCGTTCAAAGCTTCAGCAATTATGGAAAAAGGTATTAGCTCTGGGGCGGTAAAAACAAATCTTAAAAACTGGCGTGTTTATGCACAGTCTTTGTTTATGGCCCGAGAGTATGAAAAAGCACTTGGCCCTTTGGAGAATGCTGCAAAGCTAGCTAAAAATGGCAAACTGTATAACCAATTAGGCCAATCGTATATGGCACTAAATCAATGGCGCGAAGCTGAAACTGCCATTGTTAAGGCGATTAATAAGGGCAAGCTTGGTAACACCGGCCAAACGGTAATTAGTCTTGGAATGGTACAGTTTGAGCAGAAAAAATACGACAGCGCGAAGGCTAGCTTTAACAAGGCATTACGTTACGACAGTGTTGCAGCGCAGGCCGGCAATTGGATTAAGTATGTTGATAATGAAGTGTACCGAATTAGAGAGCTTGAGAAAGAAATCATAATTAACACTGACGTAGAACCACTTACGTCGTAAGGCTTTACAGCAAGAATTAATAGTAAAAAACTAATAGTAAAAAGCTATTAGTAAAAACCAATGAATCCAAGCACGTGGCTTGGGTCTGATAAGAGGTTCAATATGGGTACTGCAGTACTGAGATCTACGGTTAAAAAGAGTTTGTTAAGCCTGGCTTTACTTGCTCTAATGCCCAACTCTGCCATGGCAGACAAAACCGATGATATCGTTAATAGTGGCGTAACTCGCATGAAGTCGGGCGCCGCTTCACAGAAGCGTATTGATGATGTTTCTGAGAAAACCGATAAAATCATTTCGCAATATCATCAACAACGTAAGGTCGTCGAAGGTTTAAAGATCTATAACGATCGATTGCGCCGAACCTTAACAGCGCAACAAGTTGCAATGGGTAAGCTGACCCAGTCTATTGAAGACGCTTCGTTGATTGAGCGTCAAATTGTGCCGTTGATGCTGCGAATGATCGATGGTTTAGAGAGGTTCGTGGCTGCTGATTTGCCCTTTAAAATGGACGAGCGCACGGCACGTATTGATCGCATTAAGGGTTATTTGACTAATGCGAATATTTCCGCTGCCGAGAGATTTCGTCAGGTGCTAGATGCCTATTCTACCGAAAACGATTACGGCACTACCATTGCCGTTTATACTGACTCCCTATCGTTGGGCGATGAGGAGCTGACTGTAAATGTATTACAGGTTGGTCGTACAGGCTTGTATTATCAAACCCTAAATGCTCAGCGTTCAGGTTACTGGGATGTAACGGGAGGGGGTTGGGTTGACTTAGACTCATCTCACAATGAAGGCATACTTACCGCCATTCGCATTACTCAGGGCAAGGAAACCAAGAACCTCATGGAATTACCACTTGCAGCGCCGGTGTTGGCACAAGGAGGGTCTTGATATGCTAAATATAAAGAAACTTAGTCGTTTACATATGACGAAACACGCACTCATTTCAGTATCGCTACTTGCTGCAGTTCTGCTAAGCGGCAATGCCAATGCACAATCAAACGCATTGGACATAGATCAATTGATACGAGCTACAAAGGCTGCCGCTAAGAGTGATAAAAATGCAGAAACAGCCCGCGAGAACCGTTTTAAATCAGATCGAAATCATGAGCAAGGCCGTTTAACTTCAATGAAGAATGAACGAGCTCGCCAAGAACGTCTTAGCGATCAGCTAGATGCTCAATTTAATGTCAACGAAACTAATATCGAAGAGCTCCAGGTCGAATTATCTAAGGAACTCGGTGATTTGAAAGAGTTATTCGGTGTTATTCAGACAACGGCTTCTGAAGCCCAAGAAGACTACAAAACGTCTTTAATTAGCGCACAGTATCCGCAACGGTCTGAAAATCTTCGTCAGATGGTAGAGAAGATGTCCAGTCTCACCGAATTAGTTTCTATTAGTGAAATCGAAGGTCTGTGGGTTGAACTGCAGAATGAAATGACTGAGCAAAGCAAGATTGTTAAGTTTAATGCGCCGTTAAATTTCGTTACTGGTTATGAAGCTAAAGAAGATGGTTCGCAGGATAAATCAAAACCAATTTATGAAGCTCAAGAGCGCGAGATTACTCGCATCGGGGTGTTCAACGCTATTTCTGGAAATGATATTGCCACCTATAAGAACAATGTTGGTTTAATTGCTTTGGATCGACAAATGCGTGGTTCTTTTAGTAGTAAATCAGGGAGCCTGCAAGGTGCTACCAGTGGCGTAACTAGCTTTCTGGTCGACCCCACAAAAGGCGCATTGCTTTCTGCATTTGTGCGAAAGCCCTCTCTGTGGGAAAAGGTCCAAGAAGGTGGCGTAGTTGGATATGTGATTATGACATTGGGTGCAATAGCCGCCGTGATTGCAATCTTCCGCTTAGTGGTATTAACGGGAGTTGCGGGTAGTGTACGCAAGCAGGCGCGCGATCTTAAGCGACCTTCCTTGAGAAATCCCCTTGGTCGAATTCTTAAGGTATATCAAGATAATCCAAACTCTGATCCAGAATCTATGGAACTTAAGCTCGGTGAGGCCATGCTTAGAGAATCTCCAAAAATTAATGCTTGGGTCATGTTTATTAAGATCATAGCGGTGGTTGCTCCGTTGCTAGGACTACTCGGAACAGTGACCGGAATGATTCAAACCTTCCAAGCTATTACTTTATATGGCGCTGGTGATCCGCAAACCATGGCTGGTGGTATTTCTCAAGCTCTGGTTACAACGGTGCTTGGTTTGGTAGTGGCAATCCCAACTGTATTTTTGCATTGGATGGTATCTAGCCGAGCTAGAGGCATCGAGGGTGCGCTTGAAGAACATGCCACTGGCCTTATTGCTGATCAGTGGGAAGGTCAAAAATAGGTAGTCCTGAACTGTCTTTGAATTGATAGTAATGAACTGTTTTTAGATAGACAGACATGAACCATCTTTTGATAGAAGATCATGAACTGTTTAAGAAGTGAAACTGAGGAATAATAGAATATGAAACGACTAGGTAAAGCAAAAGCCGAAGAAGAAACCGATATAGATATCACGCCCATGTTAGATGTGGTGTTTATCATGCTTATTTTCTTTATCGTAACGGCAAGTTTTGTTAAAGAGTCTGGTGTGAATCTTAATAAGCCACCCGAATCAAATGAGCCGCCAAACCCAGATGCTCCTAAACCAATTGTGGTTGAGATCAACGAGCTCAATGAGATTCGTATACAAAAGCGTTTGGTAGACTTTCGGCGCATCAAGCCTACGATCACTCGACTCAGGGCAGAAAGCCCAGAATCTGCGGTGATTGTAAAGGTTGATCCAAAGACTAAAACCAAGGCGATTATCCAAACTGTTGACGGTATTCGTCAGGCGAATGTGATGCAGCCGACCATTTCTATGACCTCAGGTTAGTTAGCTGCGGTTGCCCTATTTTGAGAGGCATACTTCGGTATGCTTTTTTTTTGCTTGTCTATCTGATTCTATTGATTGCGACTAAATAGGCGACTAAATAGGCGACTAGTGCAGTATGCATACAATGATTTGATTGCCTTTAGCAGCTTGAACCAATTTATTCTTGATTCTTAGATTAAGTCTCAACCATCAAATCGAGAATTCTGCACGTCGATTATGATGACCTAGACATTAAACAATGGGGTCTTAGCGATTGTTTCTCCAACATAGAGTTTAAACTTCTGCTTTAATATGATGCTTATTCGAATCTTCGTCGTTTCCATTGTGCGAATGCGCCTTATCCCTCTTTAGAGAATAAATATGATCAACATAGCGATTAATGGATTTGGCCGCATTGGCCGTAATATAATTCGAGCGCTTTACGAAAACGGTTATGAAGATAAAATTCGCGTTGTGGCGATAAACGACCTAGCGCCTACTGATACCAATGCTCATTTGCTCCAATACGACACCACCCATGGGCGATTTAATGCCAAGGTAAGCTCTACCGAGAGCAGCATTAGCATTGATGAGACAACAATCCCAGCGTTTATGCAGCGTGATCCGTCCAATTTGCCTTGGCGCGATCTCGACGTTGATATTGTGTTTGAGTGCACTGGGTTTTTTAGATCGCGTGAAAAAGCCTATTTACATATTCAGGCTGGTGCCAAGAAGGTATTGGTTTCAGCTCCTGGTAAAGAACTCGACGCAACAATTGTCTACGGGGTTAACCATGGCATACTAAAATCCACCGACCGATATGTTTCAAATGCTTCGTGTACAACTAATTGTCTCGCGCACGTTGCGAAAGCAATGCATGATGCTGTAGGCATTCAAAGCGGATTGGCAAACACAGTACACGCCTACACCAATACGCAAAATCTACTCGACTCATACCATAAAGACAAACGTCGCGGTCGAGCCGCAAATTACTCGATGATCCCAGCCACGACTGGCTCTGCAAAAGCAATAGGAAGCGTGATCCCTGAATTGGCTGGCCGACTAGACGCGGTTGCGATTAGGGTTCCAACCTTGAACGTTTCGCTATTGGATTTCACTTTTCAACCTAGTAAATCAATCAGTCTAGAAGATGTCAGCAATATTTTTGAAGCCTACAAAAAAGGCCGCGAAGGTGTGTTTGACATTAACACCCAGCCGCTTGTATCTATTGATTTTAATCATCACCCTGCGTCTTGCGTAGTTGATATAGCTCAAACTAGAATAATCGGCGGCTTGGTGAAAATACAGGCGTGGTACGATAACGAGTGGGGATTCTCAAATCGTATGTTGGATACTTCTTTGGTAATGTCTAAGTAAAGTTACGCAGATACCGGGCAATGGACTCTTCCATCTTAAAGTTGGCCGATCTATCCTAGTCTCCTATTACCTTGCTTAGCCTTGCCTTACAATAACAGGTTGTCTGTTCGACCTAACTCGGTGAGTAATTAGCCGACTAACCCACCTTCATTTAAATGCCTGATACACAAGCCCCTACGCTCAGTGACGACCTGCGGTCTAAGTTAGAACTACTAGCTTTCCGTGATCTTGAACAAGGTATCAAGAATAAATTTTTATCCGACTCACAGAGAACCGAAAAATTCAGTTTTTTATTCAATAATGTGCATGTTGATTTTAGTAAAACTCATATTTCAGATGAGTTGGTCCAAGCATATCTCCTACTGGCTGAACAAAGATCGTTTAATCAGGCACGACATGACTTGTTTGTAGGTGAGGAGATTAATGTTACCGAAGGCAGAACGGTTCTTCATACCTTACTGCGTGATGTTGATAATCAAGGAATTGCATGCAAGGACCCATTGTTTCAACGTCAGGCAAAAGAATCAGAAACATTATTTTTAGAGCAATACAAGCTCATCCAAAAGCGACTTGAGCAACGCGTTACGCCAGTTCGAGACATAATTCATGTGGGCATTGGTGGCTCATCTCTTGGCACTCAACTGCTATTTGAGTCTTTGGTAGGTTTGGGGAGTTCGATGAGAATTCATTTCATCGGGAATATCGATGCCCATCAATTGATCGCCGTATTAGATCAATGCAGAGTTGAGAGTACCCTTGTTATTGGTGTTTCCAAGACTTTTACGACGGCTGAAACTCTGCAAAATTTGGATTCGATTGCCTCGTGGTTCGTTGCGCATGCCAATCAGGACTTTATGCAAAGTTTTTATGCGGTTACGGCTCAGCCTGAAAATGCCGCTATCTACGGCGTGTCTGATAGAAATGTAGTGACTTTTCCTCAATGGGTTGGTGGTCGTTACTCGGTTTGGTCAT
>JBLHME010000072.1:0-14826 GCA_047623225.1 Cryomorphaceae bacterium | reverse complement strand
GGTCGATAAAGACGATTTAGACCCATTTGTGTGCTTTGACTTTGATGTGGACTCCTGTGACGATTGCTCAGTGGGGGTGGATCAGTTTGGGCCCTTGGACGATTCAAATGTGTCTGACGATGGGCTCGATACCGATGGCAATGGACAATGTAACGTTTCGGACGACGACGACGACGACGATGGGGTACTAGATGGGAGCGATAATTGTTCTCTGATAGCTAATCCTAACCAAGAAGATGAAAATGGCTTTAATGATGGCGAAGGCAAAGGTGATGCTTGTGAGTTGGTGCCCAACGGAATTTGCATTCCAGTGAAAGCAGGCAACGACTCATTGGTGCTGATTTGTTTGTGATTCGTTCAAAATCTAGTTGGCTACAATCAATATGGCAGTAAGCAAATAGCTTAGACATATATGCTAAGTACTAGTGAAAGCTGGACTCTGTGAATGTCGTGTTGCTTTCAAAAGCATTAACAAGAGGCATAGGTTAACTGCTTGCCTGGCTAGGTGTTGATAACGATGGGTGTGCCAACAAAATTTATCGGCTATTGCCAGCGGATATCATTCAATATTGTAACAAGGCCGGAGTCAAAACACTCTGATAGGCCATAATTGCTGATGTTTGGTCAGCCGCATTTGATGTAGGAGAATGCACAACCATGTTTAAAATAATTGCGATAACCACTGTGACTCTAGCGACCTTAGTTGTGCTTGGCTATTTCTTAGCAATGGGTGGCGGAAAACCAATCGGTACTGATCTTTCAGTCATTGGACAGGGCAAGCCTGTTCTCGTTCTTGCCTATGAGAACTTTTCGCCGGTTGGTGGAGAAGCGCTCAACCGCTTGCGCCAAGTTAGAAGTGATTTTGATTCGCGGCTTGATTTTGTGGTCGCTGATTTGGGAACTCCACGCGGGCAGGCATTTGCTAGTCGCCATCGGATAGGTGATGGTCAGGCGGTATTCCTAAAGCAAGATGGTCAGCCACTGGGGGTCACGAGCATACCGGCAGACCTGCAGGAATTGCGAAGCCGTCTAGAAGCCAAGCTGGCCGCTGTGGCGGAATGAACACAAAAAATTTTGAAATATTGTAATGTTAGAAGGCCTTTGCCCTCTGAAATTGATTTTACTATTATCGTTCAAATTCACCTCCCCAGACCAGGCCTGCCAATACCTCTGGCAGCCTGCCTAATTGTTTCGGCATACTTTACCTTTATTGCTAAGAGATATGTTCGATACTCTTGTGATCACGTCTACGGTACACTTTAAACATGTTGAGCCAGACCGAGAGCACCGATGCCTAATAGCCACAGAGATGATCTGAGTGAGGAACACTTCAGTGCGCTGTTTTCCAAGGATGTTGCTTTGATGGACGTGCGAGCGCCGGTAGAGTTTTGCGCGGGGGCTTTTCCTAGCGCAATGAACATTCCCTTGTTGGACGACCAACAGCGACATCTGGTTGGCACTGAATATGTGGAGCATGGGCAAGCGGCCGCAATCGATCTGGGCTTAGAGCTAGCGACTCCAGAAATTCGCGCACAGCGCATGACTGCCTGGCAGCAATTCATTACCAAAAATCCGCACGGCTATTTGTATTGTTTTCGTGGCGAGCTGCGCTCACAAACTACACAGCAATGGCTCGCCGAAGCTGGATTTCACTACCCGCTTATCCAGGGTGGCTATAAAGCCCTAAGGCGCTATTTGCTTGAGCAATTGGAGCGCTTATGCGATCAGGGGAATATTATTCTGTTGAGTGGCCAGACTGGGGTAGGCAAGACTGAACTCATTCAAGGGCGGCCCAGTGGCGTTGACATAGAAGGGCGTGCTAACCATCGAGGGAGCGCGTTTGGTAAAACCTTTGAGCCTCAACCCGCGCAGATTGATTGGGAGAACCAAATAATAATTGATTGGCTGCGCTGCGAAGCACGCAGTGACTCGCCAGTATTGATTGAAGCGGAGTCGCGTTTAATTGGTCGGATTCACATACCAAAAGTATTACAGAAGGCCATGGAGCGCGCACCGATCTTACTGCTACAGGCAAGTATCGAGGATCGCGCTGCTCGCTTGTATCAAGACTATGTTGAGCAGAGCCTGCGGCATTACAGCAACGGCACTGAAGATCCTTACGCAAAGCTGCATGAAAGTGTATTAGACAGCTTACAACGGATTCAAAAGCGCTTGGGAGGCCTTAAGTTTCAGCTGATGGTGAAGCTGCTGTCCGGCGCAATTGGTTCGCTGCGTGATCAGAATGATAAGACTGGTTTTTATGAATTAATCGAGATGCTATTAACTGATTACTATGATGGCCTTTATGCGCACTACCAAAATAAAAGTGAGCCACGCGTGGTATCACGCGGCGACTGGAGCGAAATCAGTGACTGGCTACAAGGCAATCCTCAGTGTATTCATTTTAGCCCTGACGCGGTCAGCTCACACACTCCACATAAAGCTGCGCTTTGAGCATGTTTACTAAGGATTTGTTATTACTGGGAGGAGGGCATACGCATATATTGTTAATCAAAGCACTGGCCATGCGACCAATCCCAGGGGTGCGCGTTACCTTGGTTTCAGAGAATGTGTTAACGCCGTATTCGGGAATGCTGCCGGGATTTGTTGCCGGGCACTATTCATTGGCACAAACCAACATTGATCTTAATCAATTGTGCCGGCGAGCGGGCATTCGATGGGTGCAAGCTAGGTGCGACGGTATCGATCCAGATATGAAACGTGCCTCGCTTGTTGATCAGGCCGAGCTTGAGTTTGATATTTTGTCGATTGATATAGGATCCACCCCAGATCAACGAATTGCTGGAGCCAGTGAGTTTGCAGTAGGGGTAAAGCCGATTGCGGGATTTCAACAGCGTTGGGACTCTTTGCTGCAAGCCCTAGGCTCGGCTCAAACTAATGAGCGGCAAAGTGAGCAAGCCGTAGAGAGAGTAGACTGGGGTGTGATTGGCGCCGGTGCTGGAGGCGTTGAATTAGTGCTGGCCATGGCGCATCGCTTGCGCGAACACTGCAATTTACAATTTCATCTTATCTATCGCGGTGAGCGCATATTACCGGGCTATCCGGATCGCGTTGTAAGGCAGGTCGAACAGTCATTGCAGAAAAGCAATGTGAAGCTTCATGCTGGTTTTTTGGTGGCTGAGGTTACCAATACTGGCGTCATCAACGATTCCGGTGAGCGGCTACGCTTAGATGAACGAATTTGGTGCACCGGCGCGGTTGGTGCTCCATGGCTCAACGCGGGTTCGTTAACACATAGCGAAAAGAACTTTATCCAAGTGAGTCGAACCTTGCAGAGTACCTCGCATGAATCTGTGTTCGCGGTGGGCGATATTGCCGAGATGGTCGATGACCCGCGGCCCAAAGCTGGGGTGTTTGCGGTTCGACAGGCACCATACTTAGAGGAGAATTTGCGGCGCTTATTTTCAGACGAGCCGTTGCAAGAGATTAAGCTACAGAGGCAGTTTCTAAGTTTGCTCGCCTTGGGCGACAAGGTGGCGATTGCGAGTCGCAACGGCTTAGCGGTTAAAGGCCAATGGGTATGGCGCTGGAAAGACTCAATTGATCAAACATTTATGCGGCAGTTTTCTGAACTGCCTATGTCTATGATAGGGTCGGCAGCTGAGTCGACACCGCCCGGCGCGGCAGAGTCTTATAAGAAGGGCTCGCTAGCAAGCGATCGGCAATCCTCGGCAATGCACTGTGGCGGTTGCGCCAGTAAATTAGGCCCCGATCTTTTGGCCGCCAATCTAGATGCTGTTTCGATTGAAGGTTCGCATGAGATTGAAGACGCGGCGCTATGGAGCCCAACACCAGGTACCCTAGCGGTACAAAGTATCGACGGGTTTCGCAGTTTCATATCTGATGAATCTCGCTTTGCGCACATCTGTGTTAATCACGCCTTGAGTGATATTCATGCTATGGGTGCAACGGCCATTCACATACAAGCTTGGATCAATCTAGCGTTCAATAGTCCAGGCCTGCAGCAGCGCGATCACCTTAGAATGTTGCGTGGCATTAAGGCTGCTCTGTCTGGCTCGCAGGCAACATTGTCGGGCGGGCACAGTAGCCAAGGAGCGGAGGGCCATCTTGGCATCGTTGCTAATGGTGAGGTGACCCCGGGGGCACAATGGAACAAGTCTGGAGCTCAGCCGGGTGACCTGATTTTGCTTAGCAAGGCGCTCGGCACTGGCGTTGTTATGGCCGCCGATATGCAGGGAGAAGCGAGCGCTGGTGCTGTGCAGGCGAGTTACAAGAGTATGTTGTTGTCTAACCATCGCGCTATGCAACTACTGCACCAAGTAAGCCCTAATGCCGTAACCGATGTAACTGGTTTTGGTTTGATAGGTCATCTGTTAGAAATGATTGATGGTGCGAATAGGAGTGCTGGCAATACGACCAATAGCGAATTGATAGCGGAACTGAATCTGGCTGATATTCCGTTGCTCAGCGGTGCGCTTGAACTGGCTGAAGCAGGCTGGCGATCAAGCCTGTATCCGCAACTTGAGCCGTATCTATTACGCTGTATGTTTGCCAATCAAAATGAAACCGCTTATTCGATGCGTCAGCGTCCCCTTGCGGTGGAACTATTGCTTGACCCACAAACCAGTGGAGGCTTGCTTGTGACGATGGATGAAGCCAACGCAAAAGCCTTGCTTGAACGCGAAAGTGACTTTTTTAATGACATTGATAGTGACTATGTTGTGATCGGAAAGATCAAAGAGAAGGCGAGCGATGTGCCGAGCGGGATCAGTGTCAATATTGTGGCCTCATGATGAGGGCTCAGATATTTATCGGGTCGCGCCTTGATTGGTGGATTTAACCTTAAAGACTCTGTGTCAATGTTTCTAGAACACTCGAGCGGTGACAAACAATTTTCAATATACCCAATTGAAAAATAATCTGTCACCCAGCGCTGGGCAGCCCCAATATCTTTTTAGTTGTAGTCGGGAAGGTGTGAGTAGTCTCTACCGTACTCGAGCATCTGCTCTACGAAGTTATCTGGGTATTCAACTTGAATGTCGGTAATTTCACCCGCATCGTTTGTCACTGGCACTAAGGTAGGATTAATGAATCCACCGTAAGGAGGAATGTCCAGTTTGGCCGAGCGATTCAATACTTCTTGGTGCAAGGCTTGATCTACTTGCACGCCGTAGTTCTCAATTAGGTCGCGCCCGGCAGCGAAATCGCCTTGTGATTTTATGCGTTGTACTTCCTTCAATAAATCGCCAAAAAAGCCACGCAGTTTTTGATAGTCGTTGATCTCGAAATAGGTTTTGCCGTCGCGCGTAATGCGGCTGATAACGTTTTCAGACTGGCCTTTTTCAAATACCCAAGCGGCGACCATTTGACGATTACGCATGTGAGCTTGTTCGATTATCTTGCCGGGCTTAATGCGGCGTAGCTGTAGCATTAGGCCATTCTTGATAAATGAATTATAAGCAGCTTTGCCAACATCCAAGGAAGGTAGTAAACCCATTTCTATAAGCTTAGGATCCATGATGAAGTAGAGGGCTACTAAGTCGGCGCGGGCTTCTTCAAGTGCCGAAGAGTAATTTTTTAAGGTTTCGTTTGGTGTGCCTACTCCGGCTTCTAACTTGCCGGATGCATGACCGATAACTTCATGCAGCGCGGTGCGCATTTTTCCGGAAAGCTCGCTATGTGCTTTGCTGAAGCTAATCTCTTCTTCGTCGTGTGCAAATTCCTGCAGCATGCCGGGCGTCCGTGCTTTATCGTAAGCATTAACGATGTTGCCCAGGCTCACTGATTTTGAGCCGTGCTGTGCACGAATCCAGTTAGAATTTGGTAGGTTCACGCCGATTGGCGTTGACGGTGATGCGTCACCGGCTTCGCCTGCAACATTTACTACGTTGTAAGTAATGCCAACCACGCTGTCTTTCTTGTGGGCTAGGTCGGTGCTTGAGTTATCTTCAAACCACTGCCCATTCTCAGCCACCACTTGCATTCGTTGCGAGGCTTCAAAATCTTTGATTTGCACGATGTTTTCGTACGAACCTTTGTAACCTTTGGGGTCTTGATAAACTTCGATAAATGAATGAATGTAGTCCACATCGCCTTCGGTAGCGCTTGTCCATGCGATATTGTAGTCGTCCCAAATCTTAAGATCGCCAGTTTGGTAGTACTTGATCAACAGTTTTAAGGCATTACCTTGTGCTTGATTTTCCGCCACAATAGCGGCTTTCTCCAGCCAGCCAATAATCTGTTTGATCGCCGCGCCGTACATGCCATTTGCATACCAAACTTTTTCGGCCAGTGTGCCGTCGGCTTGTCGTATAACTTTGCTATTGAGTCCGTAAGATATTGGCGTGGTGTCTGACGGGTCACTCATTGCGCTGTAAAATGCAATGACTTCAGCGTCAGTAATATCTGGGTCATAAAAATTAACCGCAGAATCTTTAACCAAATCTTTAGTTGGGTCTAAGGTGATCTTCTTGGCATCGTAGTCAGGGTCAAATATCGCTTGCATAGCATCGGCATTGAGTTCAGTGCCAACATAAGTAAGCAGATCAGTGAAGTACTGTTGTGAAAAGCCTGGGGTGAATTTGTCGCCAGAGTAATGGTGATGAATACCGTTGGCAAAAAACACCTTACGCGCATACAGCATCAGAGCTTGCCAATCGATACTTTCTTTAATCGCCTTAGGGCTAGTTATGGCTGCTTCAAGCGCGCGCCGCACGCTCAAGTTATGCCGATAGTTCTGGTCCCACATAATGTCGCGACCGGCAAGACCCGCTTGCACTAAATAATAAACTAAGGACTTTTGTTTTACGCTTAGCTGATCAAAACCTGGGATTTGATAACGCACTATTTTAATATCAGCAAAGCGCTCTGGACTCCATACGAATTCGCTCTTGGATGATTCATCTGTGTTTTCTACAGCGGCTTCAACGACAACTTCGCTTTGAGTTTTCGATGTATCAGGAGTACACGCGATTAGGCTCAATACCAAGCTCAAAAGCAGAGATAAAGGAAGATAAGTTTTCAAAATAAGGCGCCCCAGTTAATTTACGTCGACAGAACTTAACGCATACAAATAAACCTGTAAAGAATTCGCCGCAAAGCTTTGTTTATGTGAAGTAGCGGAAAATCAACACAGGACACGCCTTGCTACCAACAGGCATTAGCATATGACTATAAAATTCACCTGCTGTGTGTTGTAGACGGGTGTCTTAGCTGAGTTCTTGTTAACTTTTTTGGATTTCTTTTACTTAGACAAAAACACAGTTTTGTTAATGTAGCTACCTTGCTCAGCTAAGGCGGTTAAAAAGTGTGCTACATCGGCTCGTGCAACATCACCGGATGTAAAACCCTGCATATCTTGGATTACACGATAAGTTTGTTCGCTCTGTTCATTGGTGAGAAAACCAGGGCGCACAATGGTCCACTTTGCCGAACTGTTTCTGAGTATCTGTTCCTGCCTTGTTTTATCTTTATAGTCTTCTTTCAACATTAACGGGTTCAGAATGCGGTCATAGAAAAAACCGCCATGGCCTTTACTGTCGCCAGCACCAATACCGGTAATACTGATTACGCGTTGAACCTCTGCCTCTTGCATTGCTTGTAGTACGCTTTGCATGCCACCGGAGTATACGGTGGTCGGCTCGCGGCTGCCCAGACCAATGCTGCTGATTATTATGTTCTGGCCGTTAAATTGCTGCGAATACGTTTCTGGCTTGGTGATGTCGCCTTTGAGGTTAGCCAGGTTTTTATGCTCAATTGGCATGCGTTCAGGTCTACGTGTGATTGACGTCACATTATGGCCCCTTTCTAAGGCGAGACGAGTAGTCTCCAAGCCGATGCCGGAGCTACCCCCAAAGATCAATATATTTAGTGGCTCGTTACTTTGGCTGAGTTTGGGAGTGGGGTCACCGATAGTTGTCAGCGAGTCGCCATTGACGTTGCCTTTGCCATCACCACAAGCGCTGAGGGTTAGCAGGATAGTGATAATGGTTGCCAAAGATGTTGCCAATTTTATACTTCGCATGATGTTTATTCCTCTTTAGTTTTTAGTTTTATTGGGGCAGCTGCGGTGTTTCTCAAGGTATGCGTTATTAAATCAAAGCGAGCAGCTTAAACCCATGACTCTGCTGATTCCTTATCGCATCCATCTTTTGAACTGGTCTTGTCAACAATTAGTTTAAAATCAATCAGCAATAGCCGAGATAGGAATAACAGGGGTGTATCGTATGGTTTATAGGCGGTTTCGACAAAACCGTAGATAATTAATCATCGCACATTCATCGCACATTCGTAGCGAAAAGTGCGTGTAAACTTCTTACAATCAAAGTGCTATGCTTTGCTTCATAGATAGGTGCCCGAGTGATGATTTGTCAGGGAATAGGGGCATGCTTCCTATTCTCAAAATTAGAGTGGTTTGTCAGAGTTAAACCTAAGCCATCAGTTAATGCAGTTCATAACGAGAAAATAATATGCGTTCAAAAAGACCCGAAGGAGAAGTACAACCAGGCGTGAAATGGGGACCATTTACCATGCGCATCCCATTAATCCATTTGCGCTTTTCATTAGCGGATATGTTGCAAGGCTTAGCAGTTGCGGGAGCAACCGGATTAGCCTTAGTACCCTATTTTATGGCTTTGCTTGGCTTGGACTTCGAAGAAGCGGTTGTTATGGCAATGTTTCATAGCATTCTTATCTCTTTTTCTTGGATGTTTTTTGGCGACCCCTATGCGCCCGGTTGGCTCACCCCCGCTATTCCGTTTGTGGTGGCTTTTATTACCGCGCCAGCCTATGTAGACGACCATACATCACAGTTTCAAGCAATGACTGCTCTGTCTTTAAACTTTGCACTGATTTTAATTGTATTGGGAGTGACCGGGTTGGGAGCAAGGCTGATTAAAGTTGTGCCCAATGTCTTTAAAGGGGGGATTATTCTTGGCGCGGCTATTGCCGCATTTTTGCGTGTCACTAAAGACGGAGATGCCGCTAATGTTTTCCAATCAGCACCGATCGCCGGCACCTTGGGCGTGTTTGTTTGCTTGGTGTTTGCTTTTTCAAAACCACTTCAGGCTCTAGCGGCCAAAAACGGATTGCTCGCTAAGATACTGGGGTTTGGATTACTCCCCGGTTTTGTTATTGCAGGTATCGTTGGTATTTTCACTGGTGAATTTGAGTACAATATTCGCTGGGAATTTTTGGACGTTGCAAGTGCTTCTACTTCCTTGTGGGCTAAAGCTTCTCCTCTTGCCATTGGCTGGCCTCCTGTATCGACATTTTTGGCGTCTTTTCCGCTAGCTCTAATCACCTATATTTTATTTTTTGGTGATGTGATTACAGGCAATGAAATGATTGAGCAAGCACAGAAAACAAGGAGTGACGAAAAGCTGGAGCTTAATAGCAGTCGGGCGCACATCGCAACCGGCATACGTAATGTATTAATGGGCATAATGGCGCCATTCTTCGGCACGCAAGGCGTGTTGTGGACGGGTATTCAAGTGATTTTACTGAAACGATGGTCTCAAGGCAGAGAAAAGGTAGATTCCGTTTTTGACAGTATCGGTAGTTTTTATGCGTTTGGATTGCCATTCCTATTTATCTTCTTACCGCTGGTAACCTTACTGGAACCTTTATTGCCGTTGGCCTTGGCTGTTACCCTAATATTGACTGCTTTTGCTTGTGCTACGCTCGCGTTGTCGTTAGTTGATGATGCAACGGAACGCGGCGCAATGTTGATTACTGCGATGTCATTTAGTGTGTTTGAACCTTGGTTGGGGTTACTCGTGGGTATTATAACGGTTGCTGCTTTATGCGGATTTAAAGTGTTCGTGCCCGACCTTGTGGCTAATAAGGAATCCTAATTGAGGGTGTAAATCGCCGCGAAGGTATTTTTGGAGCAAATTAAACTAACAGATTTGCGGGCTCATAGCCCTTTAATCTGAAGACCACTAATTAGAAGTATAAAAGCGCAGGTCTGCCCGCTTAACATTGCCTTGATTATCTTTTACCTCAGCCAAAATATGGCGTTCAAGGGTATTAGCGGCTAGGGCGCTGTTTAAACTTAGTTGATACACGCCTTCGCCTTGGGCGCTGAAAAAAACCACTTAGCTCTGTGTTGGCGGCATGACCGTTGACCACAAAGTCAGCCTTAATCGAAAGGCTGATTAAATCGATGCCGGTATAAGCATCGGCAACCGCAATCACGATTTGAGTTACTGGCAAATCATTAACATTTTGTCGTGGTTGGCTAATGGTCAGGGTTGGTTTGTTGTCATCAATAAACCAGCCTAGGTTGGTACCGTTGTCGACTGAAAAATCTAGCGGAGCGCCCAAATCAATCCAACGAGCAAAGGTCATTTTTTGCTTCATGCTTAAGCTGGTCATACCGCCTGCAGGGTGAGCAGCGCTGGCTATAAAATCCAAATCAGCTTGGTTGGCAGTTGCGCCATTGGGCAAACTGTTGGCGTCCCCGGGAGTTGTTTCTGTTGGGTGGTCTGCGTTTGTCCAACCATCCAGGCGTTGGCCAAATATCTTCCAAGTCAGCAGGCTTCTTCTAGATTGAAATTTACGGATGTAGCGGCTAGCGTTGGTTTGCCTCCAGCTGTCATTGGGTATTACCGGTGGGTAGCCAAAGTCCGCACTGCTATCGTCAGCAAGACGCATGTAGTCGCCAGGGAAGCCTGAGCCAGAAACTGCGGCTGTATCATCCAGTACCAATTGCCCAGCTTGCTGGGTATCATTGTGACAGCTAATACATTTGTCCTGCAGTAATGGCCTTATGTCAGTGTAGAACTCCACGTTAACGACCGGCTGTGGCACATTTTCAATGTTGTTATTGCCACCGTTATCGCGGGTAATCATTGGTGTTACTTCGGCCAGATTTAGAACCTCGTATGCTGGACTGCTGGCTGCGGTGTTTGCAAACGGCAACGGTAATTGCGAATGTGCGTGGCAACCACCACAGTCGCTGCGCTGTTCACCAGGCCTGACTTGATGCCACGTTTGAGACATGTTTAACACCATTCCATTGCGATCAATGGTTTGGAATGTGAATGGTGTGTCGGCCGGAAGTTTTACCAAAAAGCTAGTGTCAGGGTTGCTTTCGGCATCCATGATTGGTGCATCGTCTTGATCAAATTTTCGCAGAGGGATTTCACCCAAAATACGCAGCTTTTCATTGGCGTGACTGTAAAAATCTCCGGCTAACCCAGAAGGCGAATGGTCGGGGCCATAGCGCCTGTCGGTTATAGACTCCATGGCCAGCACTCTAACTGCCCAAATATCGCTGTTATCGTATTTCCCTGCATCGGCTCCTTGCCAGCCCCAGTTGCTGCTAGAATTATTTTGTGAAGTATTGAATGGGTCTAAACCGTCGAAGTCTGCGTCACCTCTGCCCGGGAATGAGTCTCGCTTATAAAAACTGCTGGAGCCTACGAGCCCATAGGCAGTACCCGCAGGTAATTCTGCATGTGTGGCGCCATCGTTTGGCAACCACTCTTTAGTGGCTGGCTCAGCGTTGCCATGAATGGCGCTCCAAGGAACTAAAGCGCGTGGCCATGCTTCATTATAGTTAGGGTCGTTTTTAATTAACCGTAGCTCATTGGGGTGATTTACTGGAACGGCTTTGTCGATAACATATAGGCCTGAGTCATAGTATGGAAAAGTGGTCGGGCGTGGCAGGTCGTTTGCTGGCCCAGAGGTCCAAGCCACTAATAGGTCGTTTAAGGGCGCCGCCGATGGTTGAGAGAATTTTCCAACCCTGGGGCCTCCCAATGGATCATTGGGTGAGGCGTTATCGTCGGCATGGGTCATTGGTGTGATTGCGTAATAACCCTGCGGCGTAAATGAATCTCTGAAGGTTGATTGCACCAGTGAGCCGCTGCTGGTTTGCAAAACATCAGGGTTTAATGCTGGAATAGGGCTGCCAAAGCTGGCTTTGGTATTGTCGGGTGGCGATGCGGGCAGAGCATATAGAGCGCCAAACCCATTGTTATTCAAATTATAATATTGCTCCACTACTACTTCTCCATTGGATAACTGCGTAAAGAAGTGGTAGGCATTGGGCGAGGTCATTGCGCTTACCAAGGGAGCCCAATTGCGACCATCTGGGTCAATAGTCCAAATGCCCCACAAGCGTCTATCTCTAATGCCTTGCGACTCATAACTGGAGAACATAATCCTTCCATCATTCAACACGGTCGGGTGCAGAGCGCTGCCAATAGTCATTGGTGCGATCGCATGTGTGTTGGAACCGTCGACATCCATTACAAATAGTTGCATGGCTGGGTTGGTAAACCCTTTGGTTGGCACAAAGCCATTGCGGTTGCTACTGAACACGATTTTGTTCCCAGGCAGCGGCATTGGCCCAAGGTTTAATATTCCATAGCCAAGGCGGTTAAATGACGAGTTGGGATTGAGTGGATTACTTTCATCCCAGGTGCCGTTGCCGGTATTTGGTGTAAATTCACCGTGGGTAAGTTGTTCAATCTGGCGAGTCGCGATATTGATTCGAAAAATATCCGCACCTAGGGTAGGTAGGTCGCCACGCTGTGAGTTCAGTTGGGTTAGGTCATGGAACAAACTGTAGAACACCCACTTAGCGTCAAAGGACACAAACGGATCTGTTACTCCACAAACCTCACAGTTAACTAAGATTTCCTCAGTGCCATCAGTCTTTAATAATACCAAGTCAGCACCAGGGTCCATTCTGCCAGGATGGAATACTTCAGGCCAAGTTGTGTTTTGGCTATCACCCAGGCGAATCTGGCGTACATAGACTATGTCGTAACAAACGCCAATTTTAGATTCGGGACAAGATTCAGGCGCAATTGGAACGGCAGTTTGGTCGTCGTCGAGAAGATACTGAATAAGTGCGCTTAATCGAAATGCGTCGGCAGCAAAGACGCTGCTCACGACCAGAGACAGGCATAGGCCAGTTAGTAGGGCAGTCCGAATGGCTTTGAGGTGATAAAAGGGCGATTGGGCTTTCATAGTCACATAAACATCGGCCTTACACGAGCGCGCCGAGGGTGCGTTTTATAAATCCCATAACGAAGTATTACGCTTTGACTGCAATACCTGCTTTCTCTACCCTCTATAACTTTAACATAGAATTATTAAGTAGGGTGGGACCCATATGCTTTTGTTTACATTAGAGAATAGAAACTATCTGTCGACGATTTCATTGATATAAACTCCCTCGGGTATGTACATGCGATCTCGATTAGGAGCATCTAAAACTAGGTCGTTTGATGCGCGTAGGCGTTGTTTTACGTGCAGGCCAACGGATTACTTACATTAATGTAATCAATGAGTTATTGAATTATTTCTTATCGTTTGGCATTGTAGGGACACCCAAGCTTTACATATTCAAACTATCCCAATGTGGCATAACTCTTTTGTTGATGCCTAGGTGTAACTCTTAATGAGAAAGCCCCCTTTAATTATCGGTGCAGCGTCTCTGATTTTGCTGGCTGTGGTGATGGCCTTGAATGGTCGTCCAAAACTTGCGAGCACTGAGTCGGAGCTTATACAATCCAATGTGCAAGCTGAAGTAGTCCAAACGCCTGAGTTAGGCGTTGCAGTAGAGCTTGTAAAACAACTTAAGCAAAAGCCGCTGCCCCCCGAAGCAGCCGTTTATGAGGAGTTCTCGCAATGGATGGCGGAGCAAGGCAAAGATGAGACTGAATGGCTGACGCGCGGTACTGAATTGGCTCAGAGGCGTTCTGCGCAGCTCACTGACCTGATGCGAGATGACCCCGAGTCCGCCCTTATCAAATCATTATCTTTCTCTGAATACGCCGCGCTGCCGAGCGCTGTTGCGCAATGGGTAGAGAAGCCTTTCAGCGCTGCTAGTAATTTGTTGGTGCTGCCTGTTGAGCCAATCAAAGATGGTTCGCAACGACAAATGCCTAAGGCTGACCAGTTAGTCTCTTTATCACTTGGTGATGCTCAGTCTTCTAAGCTAGATGTGTTGCGCTACGGCCGACGGCTTGTGCTTGATTCTAAAGAAGGGCTTGCAACGCAAGGCTTCTCACTAAATGGAATTGCGTTGATAGACGAGCTGCCACTGCGAGTGGTCAATGGAGTTGAGGCGGCTTACCTGCTTGATAACTTTGTTTCACGTGACAATCAAACTGATGCCTACACTAATGAGTCTATCGACAGCGATGCTGTGATTGCCATTGCTGGTGGTGAGATATTCTACTTTGCGAGCCAGCAAAACGTTGAGTCTCTGAACAATGCCTTACTCGAACTCGAGCAACGGCCTGGCCCATTCAATGGCTCGCCAATGTTGTTTAAATCCTTTGCGATGGCGGGCTATAGCGAAGCGTTGTTGTTAAAACAAGGAGCGAGTAGCACATCGTCGTTGCAAGACCAACTGCTGGCTGCCGCAGGTTTGAATAACCCTTGGACCACAACCAAGAAAGATGTATTTTTTATCCGCATTGATTTTTCCGATAAGCCTGCCTCCAATAGCGCTTATGCGCTTCCCAGTCAGGCCGAGCTAAGCGCAATTTTGAATGATGGCGTTACTGATCAAATCAGAGATATGTCTGGCGGGCGCACTTGGATCGAGGCTGATGTCAGTGCTTCCGTTGTGCGAACGCCCCAGACATCTCTGCAGTACACAATGACCGGTACTAACGCGCTCCACAATGACTCCATTGCAGCCTTTAATGGCCTGAACACCGGGATCGATTTAGCGAATTACGACATTATTGGGGTTTACTTCACTGATATTGATACGCCCGAATCAGATACGTTTGACTTTGGCGGCTTAGCCGGAGGCTCTCGGCAATGGATTCAGGATTCTGCATCTGTGTATCTAATTGTTCACGAATTCGGGCA